>DASRJL010000131.1:0-39341 GCA_035649495.1 Burkholderiales bacterium
CGCCATCGGCTACGGGGCGAAGTGGATTGATTCCACGACGGATACCTATGCCAACACGGCCAGGTTGAGCCTCGAAGCCTTCACGGCGCTGGTAAGCGACGTGCGTTCCGGCAGGCAGATCAAGGGCTGACCGACCACTTCTCTTTATTTATCCGACTTGCGCCCTCTCAAGCATGCGCGCTTCAGAAGCACGGCGCGCGCTACCGGATCAAAGGACATCGCATGCGCCAAGAAGAGAGCCCGTCGCCCGTTTCGTGTTGATATTCACGCGTCGAGCTTCCGCGTCACGTCGTCGAACAGCTCGTCCACGGTGTAGCGCTTCGGGATGAGGCGCTGCTGGTGGACGTAATCGATCGCGACTTCGAGGTTGCGCCGGTTCGCTTCCAGACCGAAGGGGGTCATGTCGGTCGCGCCCGGGGCGGGCGCAGGGGCGAGGCGCTTGGATTCACGGAGCAGGCGGTAGACCTCGCGCACCGCGTCGGGGTCGGATTTCGAGAGCGAGTCCCTGACCACCACCATGTGGTTGATCTGTATCGCGCGGTATTTCACTTGCCAGTCGCGCGCCGCCTGATCGGGGTCGGGGATCAGGCGCTTCAGGCGCGGGTCCGTCAGAGTGGTGTCCCTCAGCACCGCGGCGTCCACCTCGCCGGCCAGCAGCATCGCGAGCAAGTCGCTACCCTCGGGCGCGCGCTCGACCGTGGGCGGGTCCTTGAATTCCGCCACGTGCGCTTCCTCGAACGTCACCCAGCGGACGGAATCGATGTCCAGCCCGTAATCATTGGCGAGGATGCCGCGCAACCACATGCTCGTCGTCACCGAGTAGGCGCGGATGCCGACGCGCCCGCCCTTCAGGTCGCCGGGGCGCAGCTCGCCGCGCGCGGAGTTGTAGACGATGAACGGGTGCTGGAAGCGGCCGAGCACCACCGCCGGCATCAGCACGTACGGCTTGCCGTGCGCCTTCGCCATCAGGTAGGTGGTGAGCGCGAGCTCGGAGACATCGAACTCGAGGTCGCGCACCACACGCTTGAACGCATTGGCGACCTGCTTGACGTCGGCGAAGTCGAGCGCGACCCGGGGCGAGGTCAGCTCGCCTCTGCGCAGCGCCTGGGTCGTGGGGTAATCGCCGAGGAGGGTCTTGAGACGGGTGGCCATATGCAATTCCATTCGGGGATGGCGGATGACGGAGATGATACATCTGCTACTATCTCCAGCCTATGGCCCATCCCGAGCGGTTTCTGCTTGCCTGCGTCATGGGCTGGCCCATCTCGCATTCGCGCTCGCCGCTTCTCCACAACTACTGGCTGCGGAAATACGATCTCGCGGGAACCTATGTGCCGCTCGCGATCAGGCCGGAGGGCCTGGCGGCGGCGTTGCGCGCGCTGGCTCCGCTCAACTTCGCCGGCTGCAACCTGACGCTGCCCCTGAAGCAGCACGCGATGACGATCGTGGACGAAGTCGACGCGACCGCGCGGCGCATTGGCGCGATCAGCTGCGTCATCGTCAGGCCCAACGGGACGCTCGCCGGCATCAACAACGACTGGTACGGCTTCGTGCATATGCTGAAGCAGGAGCAGCCGGACTGGCGGGCGGACGCCGGGCCGGTCGCGGTGCTCGGGGCGGGCGGCGGCTCGCGGGCGGTCTGCCATGGGCTTCTCGAGGAGGGCGCGCGGGAGATCCGCCTGTTAAACCGCACGCCGGCGCGCGCGGAAGCGATAGCACGGGAATTCGGAGGACCGATCAAAGTGCTGCCGTGGGAGCGGCGCAACGATGCGCTGGAGGGCGTGGCGATGGCCGTCAACACCACGAGCCAGGGCATGACCGGCCAGCCCGCGCTCGATATCGCTCTCGACAAGCTCCCGAAAACCGCTCTCGCGGCCGACATCATCTATACGCCGCTCGAGACGCCGTTTCTCGCGGCGGCGAGAGCGCGCGGCAACAGGACCATCAACGGTCTCGGCATGCTCCTGCACCAGGGCCGGCCGGCGTGGCAGCGCTGGTTCGGCATCGAGCCCGAGGTCACGCTGGAGCTCCGCCACCTGCTGGAACGCAGCCTGGGTTGAGCGGGACGGAGCGGCGCGAACGTCATCGCCAAGTGCACTCCCGGCGACCAGCCCGTGCTGTTGAGACTCCTGCGTAGCCTGCTTTCCCGCGGTCCCGGCCGGGGTGCCCGAGCGGCAGGAGCGGACTCGCGAAATATCTCCGCCGAAGCCGATGATCCACGCCTCGCCGTCAATACGACTGCCGGGTTTCTCGCAGGCTTGCGCGCGGAACCGTTGCCGCGCTTGCTGGACGATGACGCGATGGGCGGGCCCGCCTCGCGCAGCCCGTCATGCATCGTGCTGGCCGGTTGCGCGCCGATCTCCTTCCGCTATTTCGTTCTCCCGTTTGCAGCTTCGCTGGCGCGTAACGGCAGCCTCGATTGTGCCGTGGAGTTACACGTCATCGGGGCGGACCGCTGGATCGCCGGGGAAGCGGAGGCGCTGCGCGCCGCGGTTTCCTCGCTTCCGATCGCCTGTCGCGAGCTGTCAGGTCTGCGAACCGAATCCGGTCTGACCGGAGACGGGGTTTTTACGTTGTTCGCCAGCGCGCACTTTTTTCAGTTGCCTGCATTGCTGAGACGTTACCGGGTGCCGGTTCTGGCGCTCGATCTCGATTCGCTGGTCGAAGGCCCTCTCGACGCACTGGTGGCGAAAGACACGGAGGCCGACGTCGTGTTGACGGCGGGATCGGGGAGCGACGATTGGAACCGGATAGCTCCGAGCCCGCTGCTGGTCCGGCCGACGGCTCCCGGCATTGCATTTGCCGAACTGGTGGCGCGGTATATCGCGCACTTCCTGCGCAAGGGGATCGCTCCCCGGCAGCTCGATCAGATCGCGCTGTCTGCGGCCTGCAGGAACGAGCAGGACCGGGGTGGCGCAGCGCGCATCGTGCAGCGGGCGGCAGACGAATGGCCTTTGAGTCCGGGTCTGAGCCGGCAATCCGAGGCGATGCGTCTGCAGCTATGCGCACCGTACCTGCCGCGCCTGCGCCGCGTCTGCGACTGGATCCTGCCGGGGTGCGATACGTTCTTTCACACCCAGCTGCCGTATTCCAGGATCCTGCTCGGCCGGCCAACGTGGGCTGGCTCCGTGCTGGAGGCGTGCCTGGCTCAAACCGCAGGCAGGCGTCGCGCGCTCGATATCGGCGCCCATATCGGGTTCTGGAGCCGCTGGCTCGCCGCTCACTTCGAGCACGTCGACGCGTTCGAGCCGCATGCTTTGCTGCGGGAATGCCTCCACGCCAACGTGGACGCCGCCAACCTCACGGTGCACGGGTGCGCGCTGGGCGATCGCAATGGCGCCGTCGCGATTAACCTGGGGGCCGAGAACACCGGCACCTCTCACGTGGTGGAGTCCGCCTCGGGTGAAGTACCGCTGCGCCGGCTCGATGAATTCGCGTTCATCGACGTCGATTTCATCAAGATCGACGTCGAAGGCTACGAGCTGTTCGTGCTGCGGGGAAGCGTGGCTACGCTCCGGCGCAATCTGCCCTTGGTTCTCGTCGAGCAGAACGAAAGCAACGAGCGCTACGGCATTTCGCCGCTTGCCGCCGTCTCGTTTCTGGAGGCGCTGGGAGCGCGGGTCGTCGGGCGCCCGTCGAAAGTAGATTATCTGCTCGGCTGGGAATCGCCGGATTCGTGGCGGGAGGCCGCGTCGTGAGCGTTCCCGCGCTCAGTCAAGCTTGGCGCGGAAGTGGTCCCACGTACGCTTGAAGAGGCTCTCGGTCCAGAGCTTCTCGCGGCATGCCGCGACTTCCTCCGGGGTGAAGGAATAGGGCTTGCCGATCTGGAGCGCCATGTATTGCCGGTAGGCGTTCTCCTCGAGGTAGTTGGCGAGCACGAATGCCTCGACGATGCTCTTGCCCACAGTCACGGCGCCGTGCGACTTCATCATCGCCGCGGGACGGTCGCCCAGCGTGGCGGCGAGCCGGTCGGCCATCACCTTGTTGTTGATCGAGTTCGGCGAGTCGAGCACCGGCATCGGATAGACCAGCGAGCCCTGCGCGTACACCGGCTGGTAGCTCTGGCCGACCATGGTCAGAAACGTCGACCACTTCGGATGCGCGTGCACGACGGCCTTGACGTCGGGCCGCGCCCGGTAGACGCCGGCATGCAGGTGAAATTCCAGCGGCGGCTTGCCGTTGCCCTCGATCACGTTGCCTTCCATGTCGATCGTGCAGATGTCCGCGACCGTGAGGCTGGCCCGCTGGCACGAGCCGATGTTGATCAGCAGGCGGTTGTCGCCGGTGCGGATGCTGGCATGGCCGTTGTAGTCGATGATGTCGGATTGCTCGAGCATGCGGATGCAATCCACGAGCTGCTGCTTCATGTCAACGGACGAGGCGTCTTTCTGGTCCTTCATCGGAGTATCTGGCATGGCCTGCTCCTGTCGTCGATTACCAATTCACCTGGCTACGTACCTGCGTGCGCCAGAGATCCCACGCCCGCCTGCCCGCGGTCTGATTGACCGCGTCGGCGAGCCGGCCTTCTTCGGCGTCGAGCGCCGCTACCTTCGCGCCGCCTCCCAGCGCCGTGGTCCAGTGCTGGATGCGCGCGTTGACCTCGGTGTAGACCGCGCGGAACACCGCCGTCTGCAAGGTCGGTCCGCAGGCGACGGACCCGTGCGCACGCATGAGCACGATGTCCTTCCGGCCCATGGCCTCCGCGAGCGCGATACCCTTGTCCCCGTTGCCGACCAGCATGTCGGTGGCCCCGAATTTATCGCGGATGTCGAACACGGGCACGCCCTCGGCGATGAAAGCGGCGTTGTGGAACATCGCCCGCATCGGCACGCCCACCAACCCGAACGGTATCACCGACGGAGAATGGCTGTGCACGACCGACATGATGTCGGGCCGCGCCCGGTAGATCTCGCCGTGGATGAAGCGCTCGAGAAAGCTGCCGCGGCCGCCGGCATTCAACGGATTGCCGTCGAGGTCGTACTCGATGATGTCCTCGGGCGTCACCAGCGCCGGCGCGATCGAGCGCGGGAGCAGGTAGCGGTCGGGCGCCGAGGGATGGCGCACCGAGACGTGTCCGAATCCGTCCACGACGCCCTGGGCGACGAGGATGCGGCTCGCCGCGGCGAGGTCCGCGAGCAGATCGGTCGGCAGAGTGCCGCCCGACTTCGGAGCGTTCATGGAACGCTCCTCGAAGGATGAAGGATGAAGGATGAAGGATGACCCCCGCAGTGCGGGAATGAAGAACAGGTCATCCTTCCACGTTGCACGTTCATCCTTGTCGTCAGATGACCACCTTGGTCATCATCCCGCGGGGAAAGATCTCCTCGGCCTTGTACTGCCGGTGCGCGATGCCCTGCTGGTGGCAGTAGAGCGCCATCTGCTCCCAGGTCGCGCGGTTCTCCTCGATGCCGTAGGGAAACGGATCGCTGCCGAACGTGTCGCGCATGGTCCTGGCGTAGGTCGGGAGCCAGGCGAGCGGGTAGCGCGAGACGGCCGGGTCGAGCAGGCGCTCGATGCTGCGCCGCTTCGATTCCTGGAACGCGTTGTAGAGATTGCGCGCCACCCAGGGATGCTCGTCCAGGATCTGCCTCTTCATCGCGATGATGTGCATGATCGGCCAGACCCGGGTGCGCTCGTAGTATTCCTCTTCCATCTCGTGATAGTTCGGGAACAGGCGCTCCACGTCGGGATGGCCCTCGAGGAAGCAGTTCGGCGGGCGCGCGATGATGGCGCAGTCGATCTCGCCCGTGGCCAGCATCTCGCTCAGGGACCTGTCGGCGACGCGCGTGAGCTTCATTCCGGCCGGCAGGTTCAATTCCACCTTCTCGTTGCGGCCGGACGCGTTCGCGCCGGCCTGGTACCAATGCACGTCCGTCAACTTCACGCCCATGTCGTTGTGCATCCAGCCGCGCATGTAGACTGCCGCCGAATGCGCCCATTCCGGAGAGCCGATCTTCTTCCCCTTGAGATCCTTCACGGTCTTGATCCCGCTCTTCCGGTTCACGTAGAAGGAGCTGAAGCGGAACAGGCGCGAGCAGACGACGGGGAGCCCGATGATGTCGCTGTCCTCGCGCGTCACCTGCGTCGAGAACTTCGCCAGAGACAGCTCGGAGAGGTCGAATTCACGATTCGCCGTGAAGCGCGCGAAGCATTCGTGGTGGCCGAGATTGAGCCAGGTGAGCTCGATCCCCTCGGCTTTCACCAGGCCGAAACGCAGATCACGGAAATGATCGTAGTCCGTGGTCGCGATGGAAAGTCGCAGCATATGCCCCTCCCTCGGGAATCCCTATCTTACTTCCAGGCGCGGTTGTCGACGATGTTCTCGTAAGTGGCGCCCGGCACCGTCATGTTCCATCTGACGGACCAGTTGTAGGTGTCGTCCCAGCGCTCGCGCGTGTAGGGCTGGGGCGCGGCGTGCAGCAGCCGCCAGGTCTGGAACTCGTGGGGTTCCAGCAGGCCGCCGGTTTCCCGGGTGAAGTAGTGGACGTAGGGCGTGGGGTCCTTTTCGATGTCCTCGACCGCCCGCGCCTGGGCGCGGAACATCGCCGCGAGCGTCCCGGCGTCGAGGTCATCGCTTGCCGCCTCGCTGCGGGTGGAGTGCGATTCGATGAGAATGCGCAGGCCCATCTTCTGCGCCACGCTGATCCAGGGCTCCATGAGACTGACCGCGGCGACCTTGCCCTGCTTCAACGCCTCGATGCGCTTGGGCATCGATCCCGCGGTAGTCGTCCTGACGTGCTCCGGCTTGAGGAAACCCTCCATCATCTTGAGTGTCGTGAAATGCGAGCCGTTGTTCGGCGTCACCGCGATATCCCGGTCCTTGAGCATCTCCGGCTCGTAAATCCTGGAGTCGGGTGCAACCGCGATGGCGAACTTCGACATCGAGGCGCCGAGGGCCACGATCCTGCGCCGGCGCAGCCCGCTGGATTCCGCCTCAACGGCGCGCTTCATGATCCCCCATTCGCACATGCGGTACTGGTCGATGCCGCCGTCGTTGTAGACCGAGTCGAGCGGGCGGTCGAAGACGGAGTCGAACTTGACCGAGTGCGAGGTCGTGACCTGCGCCATGCCCGGGGTGGTCACGAACTCGATGTCGAGCCCCTCGTCCCTGAAGTATCCCTTGTCGCGGGCGACCAGCACGGGCAGATCGTGGACCGCGTTCATGATCGCGACCTGGGGCTTGGTCCTGGTTTCCGTAGTGGCCATGATGTCCTCCGTGAAAATTACAGCGGCCTGATCTCGACCTTGCGCCACTTGATGACGCCGCCCGGCTCCTTGCCGCGATTGCCGAACTGGAGTGCGACTGGCCCGCTGGCGAGCTGGCTGTCGTAGCCCGTGGCAGTTTCCACGCCGTTCAGCACGAGGCGCACGTGCGTGTCCTTGACGGTAATCACATAGGTGCTCCATTGACCGCCGACCTTGAGCATGGGTGACGCCCTTACGAGATGCTGGAGGGCGCCCGTGCCGAATGTAGGATCCGGGCGCGAGTCGAAGATGTTCGCCTCGTAGCAGGTCCTGTCGGTGATCTTGTTGGGGTCGGCACAGCGCACGAAGATGCCGCTGTTTGCATCGTGACCAGCCCAGAATTCCGCCCGGATCTCGAAGTTGGCGTAGGACTGCTTCGAGACGAGGTAGCCGCCCTTGCCCTTGTCTGCCACGATCGCCCCGCCTTCCGCCCGCCAGTTGGCGTCCCCGACGCGGTCGAAGTTTTCGAGGCCCTTGTCCCCGTCGATGAGCGTGATCCAGCTCCCTCCGCCGGTCGTCGCGCAGCCGAACACGGTCAGGCCCGCGGCGATCAGCGCTGCGATGATGAGGTACGCGCGTTCCATGGTGATCTCCCCTGTTTATATGACGGGCGTCGGGCACAGGATGGGCCAGCCGGCGCCTCATCGTCAAGACGAGGGCGGAGTCCCCGGAACGCCGGCCGCAAAGGGTAGGAGCGCGGGCGTAATGCGTGGGAAAATAGGCGCCTGGCTGTGCAGTGCCCTTGTGAGTGGAGGAGAACCGTGGCGGAAAAAGTGCAGGCGGCGGTACGGACCGGTCCGAGCCGGACCGAGATCCGGGAATACCCGATGCCGGACGTGGCGGAGGACAGCGCGCTCCTCAAGATGGAGGTGGCCGGGATTTGCGGCACGGACGTCAAGCTCTACGCGCATCCGCCAAACGACAAGCCCACCATCATGGGCCACGAGAACATCGGCTACATCGCCAGGGCGGGGCGCGAGTTCACGCGGCGCAAGGGCTTCAAGGAAGGCGACCTCGTGTTCGTCGAGCACTACGTGAGCTGCGGCAAGTGCGAGTGGTGCCACGCCGGCCAGTACCGGCACTGCGAGAACACCAACTGGCGCACCAATCCCGACGCCATCCGCTACGGCTACACCTCGGACGAGAGGCCGCCACACCTGTGGGGGGGCTTCGCCCAATACGTCTATCTTCCGTGGAACGCCGTCGTTCACGCCGTGCCGAAAGGCGTGACGCCGGAACTGGCGGGACTTGTGACACCGATGGCGAACGGGGTCGAATGGTCCCTGATGGACGGCGGTGTGGGCTACAACTCCACGGTGCTGATCCAGGGCCCGGGCCAGCAGGGGCTGTCACAGACCGTGATCTGCAAGCAGGCGGGCGCCTCGCTCATCATCGTCACCGGCACGGCCAAGGACGGCGCGCGGCTGGAGGTCGCGAAGGCGCTCGGCGCTGACTACGTGATCGACGTGCAAAAAGAGGACCCGCTCCCGCGCATCATGGAAATCACGGGCGGCAAGGGCGTCGACGTCGCGCTCGATTGCACGGCAGGTGCCGGCACGACGCCGATCCTGCTGGGCGTGGACGCCCTCAAACGCAAGGCCGGCACGATCGTGGTGCAGGGCGAGATGAAGGAGTTCCCGAATTTCCCGCTGGAGAAGGTAACGGTCAAATTCATTACCATCAAGAGCGCGCGCGGCCACAGCTACAAGGCGTGCGAGCTGGCGCTGGCGCAGCTCGCGTCGAAGCGCTTCCCGCTGGAGAAGGTCACCACCCACCGCTTCGGCCTGAAGGACGTGGACCTCGCGATCAAGTCGGTAGGAGGGAAGGGCGTGCCCGACGTGATCCACGCTTCTCTATTGCCTTGGCAATAGAGAAGCTTTAAGGATGAGGTGTGGAACGTGGAAGGATGACCTGTAGTTAAACCGGGTCATCCTTCATCCTTCCTCGTTCATCCTTCGACGCGGTTACTCCGCATCGTAGCCCGGCAGCACCCGCGCATCGATCAGGCACACGCCGCCTGCCTGCACGGCCTCGATTCCCTGCCTGATGGCAGCTTCGATCTCGGCCGTTTTCGTCACCGGCCCGATGCCGATCGCGCCTTGCGCCTTCGCCATCGCGGCGAGATCGATGTCGGGGTCGCCTATGCGCTGCCCGATCCAGCGGTTCTCCGGCGGGCGGCCGCGCGCGATCGCCACGCGCTCCTGGTGCAGCTCGTCGTTGAAGAACGAGCGGTTGTTGCAGACGATCACGAGGCAGGGCATCTGGTAGTGCGCGGCGGTCCAGAGCGCCGTGTTGCCCATGAGGAAATCGCCGTCGCCGAGCAAACCGATCGGCAGCCGCCCCGTGCCCTTCAACGCCAGCGCCGCGCCCACCGTGATCCCCGGTCCCGCGCCCACTCCGCCGCCGCCCTCGGCGCCGAGGTAGTCGAGGGGATGCCGGAACGTGGTGTAGCCGCCGTGCCAGCCGATCGGCAGGTGCGTGTAGCAGACGTCGATTCCTTTCGTGGCGGCCTTGAGGGCATCGCTGACGCCGCGCAGAGTCAGGACATCGGCCGAGACGGGCGGCAATTTCATCTCCGGGGCGGGCGGAACGCTCGCCGTGCGCCCCTTCGCGGCCTCCATCAGGAGCGGTACGGCCGCCTCGGGCTCGCACATGAGGTAGGCGTCCACCGGGGGAAGTGCCTGGTAGTCCGCGCACCAGCCGCGATGGCTGTGCGCGTCGCACGAGACCTGGATGATCTTCGCGGTGACGGGTTTTGCGCCGTACGCCTGCTTGAGCGTCCCGGCGAGGTCCAGCCAGTCGAGCGAGAGGATCACGTCCGCGTCGGCCAGCATCTTCTGCAGATCCGCCGAGAGCCGGTTGCCCGATGGCCCCAGGTGCAGGCGGTGATCCGTCGGAAACGCCGCGGCCATCTTGAGGTTGGTCATGACCCGCAGGTTGAGCTTTTCGGCGAGCGCCACGCGCGCGTTCCAGCCGTCGATGCTGCGCGAGCAGCGGCCGGCGAGCATGAGCGGATTCTTCGCGCCGGAGAGCAGGCGCGCCGCGGCGGCGACGGTCTCCAGGTCGGGGCGCACTGCGGGCGGCGCGGCGTACCGAGAGACGTCCGGCATGGACGGGAGGGGCCCGATCTTTTCCTCCTGCATCGCGTTGTCGAGGTTGATGTAAACGGGACCGCGCGGCGCGGTCTGCGCGATCTGCGAGCCGCGCAGCACCGCTTCGATGGCGGCGCCCACCGACCCGGGCTGGTTGTCCCACTTGGTGTAGTCCCGGACCAACGCGCCCTGGTCGGAGGTGGTATGGATCCAGTCGATCCAGGGACGGCGCTTCATCGCGTCCCACGGTCCGGTCGCGCCCATGACCAGGATGGGCGCGCGGTCGCACCATGCATCGAAGATTCCCATGGTCGCGTGCATCAACCCGACGTTCGAATGCAGCGCCGCGGCCATCATTTCGCCCGATGCTTTCCAGTAGCCGTGGGCGATGGCGACCGCGTTCTCGTCGTGTATCGACAGGATCATCTGCGGGTCGCGGTTGCCGAGATAGTTGACGATGCTGTCGTGGAATCCGCGGTAGCTCGCGCCGGGATTCAACGCGATGTAGCGTACGCCCATTTCGCGCAACACCCCTGCGATCGCATCGCTGCCCCAGAAATCCGCGCTCTCCCGGGAGCGCACCGGCGTGTCGTGAACAATGGCCTTCGAAGTGGTTGGTGTTGCCATTATTGCCTCCGCTTTATGGAACGGCGTGATCCGTGAATCGATTGTAGCAAAGCGGGGGTTCACAACTCACGGCACGCAGCCCACGGCTCACGGGTCACGCTTCTCCCACTCAGGCCGGTATTTCGCTTCCGAGTAAGCCGGTCTCGGCGGTTCCGGCTCGGGAGCGGGGCGACGGCGCCGTGCGACCAGGTATCCGATCCCGTAGATGAGACCCAGCGGAGCCGCCCACGCTGCCACCGCGGCCAGCACGACCTCGCTCCGGGCAATGGCGAGATCGCGGTGGTAGTCGAGCTCGATGTCCGTGGCGACATCGCGTTGCACCAGCCGTACCCGGCGCAGCAGCTGGTCGTCGGTCAACAACCGCGCTGCGAAGCGCGTCCACGCCTGCGGCGTGCCCCGGTACTCGGGATGCAGCTCCCAGAGCCGGTATTCGATGATGAGCCGCTCCCGCGCTCGCTGCGAGACGTCGATCAGGCGGCCGTAAGCGAAGTACGTTACCAGGGCGGCATAAGCGAGAGCGACGGCTATCCACGCGATTCGCCACCACAACGCTCGTCGCGAAGGGGCATCATCGGCGCGGAGGGGAAACCGGATCACGGCGATCGGATTCGCGGAAGGCTGATGCTATGATAAACACACTCCGATGAAGACTCCATGCAGCCCGTTGTCCGGGGCGATCCTGTCGGTGCTGGTTGTTCTGGGTGGGTGCACGGATCAGGGACCGCGCGGCTTCCAGGGTTACGCCGAAGGCGAATACGTGAGGGTGGCGGCGCCGTACGCGGGCATGCTTCAGTCGCTGGCTGTCAAGCGCGGCGAGGAGGTGAAGGCCGGCGACGCGCTCTTCGCCCTGGAGCGGGAAAACGAAGCGGCTGCCAGGCGCGAAGCCGAGGAGCGGCTCAAGAACGCCGAGGCGCAGCTCGCCAACCTCACGAAGGGCCGGCGCCAGCCCGAGCTGGACACGATCGTCGCGCAGCTTGCGCAAGCGGAGGCGGCTCTCAAGTTTTCGGCGGCCCAGCTGAAGCGCCGCGAGGATCTCGTCGCACGCAACTTCGTGTCCAGGGAAAGCCTGGACGAAGTTCGGAGCAACTACGACCGCGACCGGCAGCGGGTCGCGGAACTGAAGGCCCAGCTGGTAACTGCGAAGCTCGCCGCGCGTCCCGACGAAATCAAAGCCGCGGAGTACAGCGTGGAGGCCGCGCGGGCTGCGCTGGCCCAGGCCGAGTGGAAGCTCGGGCAGCGATCGGTAGCCTCCCCGGTTACCGGACTCGTGCAGGACACCTTCTTCGTGACCGGCGAATGGATCAACGCGAACCAGCCGGTCGTCTCCCTCCTGCCGCCCCGGAACATCAAGGTGCGCTTCTTCGTGGAGGAGAAATTGCTTGGTGCGATCCGCGTCGGTCAAAAAGTGAGCGTGACCTGCGACGCCTGTCCTGCGCCCGTCGCAGCACAAGTGACGTTTATCTCCTCCCAGGCGGAATACACGCCGCCCGTGATTTACAGCCGGCAGGAACGCGCCAAGCTCCTGTATCTCGTGGAAGCGCGCTCGTCGCCGGAGGACGCGGTGAAGCTGCATCCCGGGCAGCCGGTCGACGTCAGGCCGGAATGAGCGCCGACGCGCTCGTCATCGACGTGAAGGGGCTGTCGAAGAGCTTCGGCGGCCGCCGCGTGGTGGACGACGTGTCGATCCGGGTCGAGCGCGGCAGGATCTGCGGTTTCCTCGGCCCCAACGGCAGCGGCAAGACCACCACCATACGGCTTCTGTGCGGCCTGCTGAAACCCGACGCCGGCAGCGGGACGTGCCTCGGTCTGGACATATTGCGCGAATCGGGCGAGATCAAGCGGCGCGTCGGCTACATGACGCAGCGCTTCAGCCTGTACGAGGACCTGTCGCTGCGGGAGAATCTCGATTTCGTAGCGCGCGTGTACGCCGTGCCGGACCGGCCGCGCGCCGTAGCCGCGGCGCTCGAAAAGCTCGGTCTCACGAATCGGGGCGCGCAGCTTGCGGGAGAGCTCTCGGGCGGCTGGAAGCAGCGGCTCGCGCTCGCGGCGTGCCTGCTACACGACCCGCAGCTGCTTCTGCTCGACGAGCCCACGGCCGGAGTGGATCCCAATGCGCGCCGCGAGTTCTGGGACCAGATACACGGACTGGCGGCGGGCGGGATCACCGTGCTCGTATCGACCCATTACATGGACGAGGCGGAGCGCTGCCACGAGCTGGCCTACATCGCGTACGGAAAGCTGCTCGTCACGGGCACCGCGGAGGAGGTGGTGGCGCGCACCGGCCTCGCCACCTGGGCGGTGAGCGGTCCGGCCCTGTTCGACCTGGCGCAGGAACTGAAGGACAAGCCCGGCGTGGCGATGGTCGTGCCGTTCGGCAACGTTCTGCACGTGAGCGGCGTCGACGCCGGCGCGCTCGAGACCACTGTCGAAAGCTATCGCGGGCGGCCCGGCCTGACGTGGCGCCACACCGCGCCGGGTCTGGAGGACGCCTTCATTCACTTCATGCGCAACGCGCAGGACAACTTCCGGTGAACGTCTTCTCGTGGCGGAGGTTCACCGCCGTGCTGGTGAAGGAGTTCGTCCAGATGCGGCGCGATCGCCTGACGTTCGCGATGATGGTCGGCATCCCCATCCTCCAGCTGATCCTCTTCGGGTACGCCATCAACTCCGATCCCAAGTCGCTGCCGACTGCCGTGCTGAGCGCCGATACGAGCCCGTTCGCGCGCAGTTTCGTGCGCGCGATGGAGAACAGCGGCTACTTCCGCGTCGTAAAACAGTTGGCGTCCGAAGCGGAGGCCGAGCGCGCGCTGGCGACGGGCGAGGTCCAGTTCGTGCTCAGCATCCCGGAGAACTTCTCGCGCAAGCTGGTGCGCGGCGAGCGCCCGGTGCTCCTGCTGGAAGCCGATGCCAGCGATCCCGCGGCGACCAGCAACGCGCTGGCGGCGCTCACGGCGCTCACTCACACGGCGCTGACGCGCGATCTTGCCGGTAGCCTGGAGCACCTGCGCGGGGCGCCGCCCGCGTTCGACGTGAGCGTGCATCGCCGCTACAACCCGGAGGGCGTCACCCAGTACAACATCGTGCCCGGGTTGATAGGGGTCGTGCTGACGATGACGATGATCATGATGACCGCGCTCGCGATGACGCGCGAGCACGAGCGCGGAACCATGGAGAATCTCCTGGCGACCCCGGTCCGCCCGATCGAGGTCATGGCGGGCAAGATCGTGCCGTACATCATCGTCGGCTACGTGCAGGTCACGATCATCCTGCTCGCGGCGAAACTGCTGTTCGCGGTGCCGATAGCGGGCAGCCTGGCGCTTCTCTCGATGGTGGTCGTGGTGTTCATCGCGGCGAATCTCGCGGTCGGCTTCACCTTCTCGACGCTCGCGAAGAGCCAGATGCAGGCGATGCAGATGACGTTTTTCTTCTTCCTGCCTTCATTGCTGCTCTCCGGATTCATGTTCCCGTTCCGCGGCATGCCCGAGTGGGCGCAGTGGCTGGGCGAAGTGTTGCCGCTTACCCACTTCCTGCGCATCGTGCGCGGCATATTGTTGAAGGGCAACGATCTCGCCGAGATCCTGCCCAACCTGTGGCCGATGGCGGTTTTCCTGCTGGTCGTCTCGGCCATCGCCCTGGCGCGCTACCGCGAGACGCTCGACTAAGACGAGTGACCGGTGACTGGGAATCTCCAGTGTCGCGTCCCGGAGTATCATTCGTCGTCCACGATGAGCCCAGCTTCCTCGAATCGCCGACAAGTCCTGCTGGCCGCGCTGTTGAGCGCGGCGCTGCTGATTTGCGGTCCGGGGGTTGCGGCGCAACAGGCCGGCGGCGCGGCGATAGCCTCGGCGCACCCGCTGGCGACTGCGGCCGGGCACGAGATCCTGAAGCAGGGCGGCAACGCCTTCGATGCCGCCGTAGCGGTTGCAGCCGCGCTCGCCGTCGTCGAGCCGTACTCGTCCGGGCTCGGTGGCGGCGGGTTCTGGCTGCTGCACCGGGCGCGCGACGGATTCGAGGTGATGGTCGACGGGCGCGAGACCGCTCCGCGCCAGGCGGTGCGGGAGATCTTTCTCGACGCCAGCGGCAAGCCCGGTAACGCGGCTATCGCCGAGAGCGGCAAGGCGGCCGCAATTCCTGGCACGCCCGCCGCCCTCGCGCACGTCGCGCGGACCTACGGCAGGTTGCCGCTCGCGGCCAGTCTCGCGCCCGCGATCCGCTACGCGCGCGAGGGCTTTCCGGCGGATCCGCGTTACGTGCGCATCGCCACGTTGCGCGAGCGCCGATTGCAGTCCCACCCCGACACCGCGCGCATATTTCTCGTGGACGGGCGCGCCCCGATGGCGGGCCACGTGCTGCGCCAGCCGGAACTGGGCGGGACTCTGGCGCAGCTGGCAGCAGCGGGGGCCGGCGGGTTCTACGACGGAGCGGTGGCGCGAGCGCTGGTCGAGTCGGTCAATGGTAACGGCGGTGTGTGGCAGCTTTCCGATCTGGCCGAGTACCGCGTGGTCGAGCGGGCACCGGTGCGATTTCAATACCGCGGCGCGACGATTACCGCTGCGGCGCTTCCTTCGGCCGGGGGAATCGCGCTGGCGCAGACGCTCAACATGCTCGAGCGCTATACGCCGGGCGATGCGCGCGCTCCCGGTGCTGCTCACTACGTGATCGAGGCGATGAGGCGCGCGTTTCACGACCGCGCGCGCTTCCTCGGTGATCCGGATTTCGTCCCGGTGCCGGTGGACCGGCTGGTGAGCAAGGACTACGCCCGGCGCCGAGCGGCAGGCATCAACCCGGCATCGGCTACTCCCAGCGACGCGTTGGGCGAGGAGCGGATCGCTCTCCCGGGAAGCTTCAATACCACGCACCTGTCGGTGATCGACGCCGATGGCAATCGCGTGGCCGCGACGCTTACCGTCAACTGGCTGTTCGGCTCCGGCATCGTCGCGGGGACGACCGGCGTGCTGCTCAACAACGAGATGGACGACTTCTCCTTCGATCCGGACGTCCCGAATTCGTACCGGCTGCACGGCAGCCACGCCAATGCGGTTGCGCCGGGGAAGCGGCCGCTCTCCAGCATGACGCCGGCCTTCGTCGAGGATAGCAAAGGCGTGCTCGTGCTCGGCGCACCCGGCGGACCGCGCATCGTGAGCCAGGTGCTGCTCGCGATACTCGACTACCTGGAGACGTCACAGGGGAGCCTGGACCTGGAACGCATCGTGCGGGCGCCGCGCTATCACCATCAATGGTGGCCGGACCGCGTCGAGATCGAGCCCGGGGCGTTTCCGCCGGAGTGGCGCGCGGCGCTGGAGGCGATGGGGCACCGCCTGCAGCCGACGGGACGGGCGTGGGGCAACATGCAGCTCGTGTTCAAGTCGAAGGCGACCGGAATCGCTCAATCTGCAAATGACCCTCGTGGCGAAGACGTCGGTTGGTACTGAGAATTCGAGTTGTCACTTGGAAAGGAAATACCAGGATGATGAACACTGCGCCGACGCAATGCACGGGCATGCGGGACCACTCGGCTGCTCAGGTCCATCCCGGGTCTTGATTCAACGCATCAAGTTTTGTGTATCACGGATTCCACGTTCCACGCGTTCTCAATAGGTTACTTGCGATCACGCCTATCGGGGCGAAGCGATGCTCCAAACTTGATGGCACCGATATGGAAGCCCGAATGTGGGCAATACCGGGCGCCATCGGATCCTTCGATGCGCAATAGTCAAGAGGGAGCTGCCGTTGGTCGGTGTGAAAAATCAAGGGACCGCTTTCTCCGATATGATGAATCCTTGTGAAGACCACTTTTCTTGATTTCGAGCAGCCCATCGCCGAGCTGGAGGCGAAGATCGAGGAGCTGCGCTTCGTGCAGGACGATTCCGCGCTCGACATCTCCGAGGAGATCGCGCGGCTGCAGAAGAAGAGCCAGACGCTCACCAAGGAAATCTACGGCAAGCTCGACGCGTGGCAGATCGCGCAGGTCGCGCGCCATCCGCAGCGCCCGTACACGCTCGACTACGTCAACGGCATTTTCACCGACTTCGAGGAGCTGCACGGCGACCGGGCGTTCGGGGACGATCCCGCGATCGTCGGCGGGCTCGCGCGCTTCGGCGGCGAGAGCTGCGTGGTCCTCGGCCACCAGAAAGGGCGCGACACCAAGGAGAAGCTTCACCGAAACTTCGGGATGTCCAAGCCGGAGGGCTTTCGCAAGGCGCTGCGGCTCATGAAGCTCGCGGAAAAATTCGGCGTCCCTCTTTTTTCCTTCGTGGATACGCCCGGAGCGTATCCCGGCGTGGGCGCTGAAGAGCGCGGACAGTCCGAGGCTATCGGGCGCAACATTTACGCGATGGCTGAGCTCAAGGTGCCGGTGATCTGCACGGTCATCGGCGAAGGCGGCTCGGGCGGCGCGCTGGCGATAGCGGTGGGCGACGTGACCTTGATGCTGCAGTATGCGACCTACTCGGTGATTTCGCCCGAAGGCTGCGCGGCGATCTTGTGGAAGAGCGCGGACTACGCCGCGGAAGCCGCGGAGACGCTCGGCATCACGGCCACCCGGCTGAAGACGCTCGGCCTCGTCGACCGCATCGTCAACGAGCCGCCCGGCGGGGCCCATCGCGACCACGATGCGATGCTGCAGAACCTGCGCAAGGCGCTCCAGGAAGTCTGGCGCCAGCTGAAGGACAAACCGATCGACGAGCTGCTGGAAGCGCGCCTGGAGAAGCTGATCGGTTATGGCAAGTTCAAGGAAGCGCAGCAATAACCCCCCTCAGCCCCCCTTTCGGGGGGATGTGGTCCGGCAGGTCGCCGCGCAGCTCGCCGGAGTAGTGCAGCCCGGGGATCGGGTCACGGCGGCGTTGAGCGGCGGGATCGATTCGGTGGTCCTGCTGGATATCCTGCACCGCCTGCGCGCGCGACTGCACATTCGTCTCTCCGCGCTGCATGTGAATCACCAGCTGAGCCCGCGCGCGACGCGCTGGTCGGCATTCTGCCGCCGCGTCTGCCGCGCCCGCGGCATTCCTTTTCGAAGCGTGAAGGTGACGGTTTCGCGGGGTGACAGCCTCGAAGCCGCCGCGCGCACCGCCCGTTACGAGGTCTTTTCCCGTGAGCCCTGCGACTACATCGTCCTCGCCCACCACCAGGACGACCAGGTGGAAACGCTGCTGTTGCAGTTGCTGCGGGGGGCGGGGGCGAAGGGACTCGCGGCGATGCCGCTCATCCGGAAGGCGGAAGGCGGAAGACGGAAGACGGAAGGGAAGAGCAAAACAGGTCATCCTTCATCCTTCATCCTTCATCCTTCAATTCTTCGTCCTCTCCTCGATATTACCCGTGCCGAGATCGACGCGTACGCGAGGGCGCGTCGCCTGAAGTGGGTGGAGGACGACTCCAACGCCGACCTTTATTTCCAGCGCAATTTCCTCCGGCACGAGATCCTGCCGGGCATAGCGAACCGCTTTCCCGCGTACCGCACGACTATCTCGCGAACAGCGCGGCATCTTGCAGAAACCGCGGCGCTGCTCGAGGAGATGGCAGTCGCCGACGGCGCGGGCGCGCTGACTGACGGAACGCTCGCTGCCGCCGCGCTGCGACAGCTTTCGCCCGCGCGTGCCCGCAATCTCCTGCGCCACTTTCTCGCGGCCCGGGAGGTGACGATGCCCAACGCGGCACGCCTCGATGAAGCGTTGAGGCAGGTTCTTACCGCAGGGCAGGACGCGCGCGTTGCCATCGACCTGGGTGCGTGCGAGCTGCGGCAATTCGAAGGACGCCTGCACGTCGTGTCCCGGCAAGCGGCGCCGCGCCCCGGTTACCTCAAGCGGTGGCGAGGCGAGCGTGAACTGCGCGTTCCGGAACTGGGCGGGGTACTCGTGATGGCGCCGTCACTGGGGACGGGCCTGAGCCTCGCCCGGCTGCGCGAGCAGCCGGTGGCGATCCATGCGCGCGGGGGTGGCGAGCGGTTGCAGCCCGATCGCCGCCGGCCGCGCCGCACGCTGAAGAATCTCATGCAGGAGGCGCGCATCCCGCCCTGGGAGCGCGAGCGGCTGCCGCTGGTGTTCTGCGGTGGCGATCTCGCGTGGGTGCCCGCGATCGGCATCGACTGCGCGTACCAGGCGGCGCCCGGGGAACGTTCCGTTTCCCCGTCGTGGCATCCCGGCGGCTGACCGCGGCGGAACGCATAACCTCTCGTCGCAGGGGACGCAGCGGACGCGGAGGATTGCGCCGCGCCGCCCCTTCTGATTTACCTCTGTGTCCTCAGCGCCCTCTGCGTTGACAGTTTCGGGAAATCTCTTTATTTCAAAGCCTTACCATGGTATTCTTCGGGGTTAATCTAAAACTGGGACTGGCTGCATGGCAGTGGAACGGACGTTGTCCATCATCAAGCCCGATGCAGTGGCCAAGAACGTGATCGGCCAGATTTACGGCCGCTTCGAGCAGGCCGGGCTCATTATTGTCGCGGCGCGCATGCTGCGGCTCTCGCGCGCCCAGGCCGAAGGTTTTTATGCCGTGCACAAGGAGCGGCCGTTCTTCAAGGATCTCGTCGACTTCATGATTTCCGGGCCGGTGATGGTGCAGATACTGGAGGGGGAGGACGCCATCCAGAAAAATCGCGATCTCATGGGCGCTACGGACCCGAAAAAAGCCGCCAAGGGCACGATACGGGCGGATTTCGCGGACAGCATCGACGCCAACGCGGTGCACGGCTCGGACTCCCCGGAGACCGCCGCGACCGAAATCGCTTATTTCTTCCCCAGGCAGGAAATCCACGCGCGCTGAGCGACTGCGACTGCCATGGCGACCAATCTGCTCGGCCTCGACAGCGGCGGACTGCACGCTTACTGCGCCACACTCGGCGAGCGGCCGTTCCGGGCGCGGCAGCTGATGCGCTGGATGCACCACGCGGGCGTCGACGATTTCGGCGCCATGACTGACGTATCCAGGCCGCTGCGCGAGCGCCTTGCGCGGGAGGCGGTCGTGGCGGCGCCGCCCGTGCTCCTCGATACGACCGCGCCGGACGGCACTCGCAAGTGGCTGCTGGACGTGGGCACCGGAAACGCGATCGAGTCCGTGTTCATCCCCGAACCCGACCGGGGAACGCTCTGCATCTCGTCCCAGGCCGGCTGCGCGCTCGCGTGCACGTTCTGCTCGACCGGCCACCAGGGTTTCAACCGCAACCTCGCTACGGACGAGATTATCGGCCAGCTCTGGATCGCAAACCGGCTGCTCACCCGCGAGACCGGCGCCGAGCGGCCGGTGACGAACGTCGTGATGATGGGCATGGGCGAGCCGTTGCATAATTTCGAGAACGTCGTGCCCGCCCTGCGGCTGATGCTCGATGATTTCGCCTACGGGCTGTCGCGGCGGCGCGTGACCCTGTCCACCGCGGGCCTCGTGCCCGGTATCGACCGCCTGCGCGATACCTGCCCGGTCGCGCTGGCCGTTTCGCTGCACGCGCCGAACGACCGGCTCCGCGACGAGCTGGTGCCGATCAACCGGAAGTATCCGCTCCGGGAGCTGCTCGCCGCGTGCGTGCGCTACAGCGAAAAAGCACCGCGCGATTTCGTCATGTTCGAATACGTCCTGCTCGACGGGATCAACGACGGCGTCGCGCAGGCACGCGAGCTCGCCGTCCTCGTGAAGGACATCCCGTGCAAGATCAACCTGATTCCGTTCAACCCGTTTCCCGGCACCCGCTACGCGAAGTCGGGCCCGGCCGCGGTCGAGCGCTTCCGCGAGACGTTGATGCAGGCGGGTCTCATCACGACCGTCCGCAAGACGCGGGGCGATGATATCGCCGCCGCGTGCGGGCAGCTGGCAGGCCAGGTGCAGGATCGCACCCGGCGCAAGGAGCGCCGGCGCCGCGAGGAGGCGGCATGAGCGGCGGAGCACTAGGGCCCCGATTGGGGACGCGCCCCGGCCTCGGTCTCCGGCACGGTGGTGCGGGACGGGGCGCGAGCCGCTGCGTCGAACGCTTCCACATGTCGGGGCCGCTCGCTGCTCCCGCACCCTGCTGCGCACACCGAGTCGCAGCGGCACCCGCGAAGGACGCCGGCCGCCGACGCGATGGCATTGGAATCGGCGTAGACGTGACAGAGGAGGCAGCATGAGGTTGCGGACTGTCATCGGCTTGGCGATCGCCGTCGTCTGGGTCGCGCTGACGGGCTGTGTTAGTCAAAGGAGCGATTCCGGTTCGGGGCTCAAGCCCTCGAACTCGACGATGGGTGACGAAGCTCCGGACCGCTTGCGTGCGCGCGTGCACACGGAGCTTGCTTCGAGCTACTTCGAGCTGGGCAATATCCCGGTGGCACTCGAGGAGACAAAGGAGGCTTTGCGAGCCGATGCGAACTACGGCCCCGCCCACAACATCATGGGGTTGTTGTATGCGACGCTGAAAGAGGACCGGCTGGCCGAGGAAAGCTTCCGGCGCGCGCTCCAGTTGAACCCGCTCGATTCCGACGCCAACCATAACTACGGCCAGTTCCTGTGCCAGCGCAAGCGCGAAGACGAGGGGATAGGGCATTTCCTGGCGGCGGTGAAGAATCCCCTGTACCAGGGTCCCGACCGCTCCTATACCAATGCCGGGGTATGCGCGCGCCGGCGGGGCGACATGGCGGCCGCGGAGGGTTATTTCCAGATGGCGCTGAAGACCCGCCCCAGCCAGCCGCAGGCGCTCTACAACATGGCGGAGATCTCGTATACGAGGGGCGACTTCGCGGGCGCCAGGGGCTATCTCGCCCGCCTTACGAAGGTTTCCCAACCGAACGCCGAGGTGCTGTGGCTCGGCGTGCGCGTCGAGCGCAGGCTGGGCGACCGCAACTCCGAGGCGAGCTATGCCGCGCAGCTCCGGAACAGCTTTCCGGATTCCAAGGAAGCGCGCGCCCTGGCATCCGGCGAGAATTGAACCAGTGGTCATGACATCGAACGCGACACAAACCAGCGACCGCAGGGGCGAGACGCCGGGCGCGGCTCTGCGCGCCGCGCGCCTGGCGCAGAACCTCGGCGTTGCCGACGTCGCGCGCCAGCTGAAGCTCTCGATAAACCAGGTCGAGGCGCTCGAAGCCGGCGATTTCGAGCGCCTGCCGGGGCCGGTCTTCGTGCGCGGCTTTACCCGGAACTACGCGCGCCTGTTGAGACTCGATGCGGAGGCGCTGCTGCGGCAGGTCGAGGCCGGCCTGCCGCGGGAGGAGCCGCGACCGGCCGCACCGCCGTCGCAGGACATTCCCTTTCCCGCCACCCCACCGCGGCGCTGGCGTGTCTACGCCCTGGCGGCGGCTGCGGTCGTGGCCGCTCTCGCCGCGTACGAGTTTTCCCCGACGACGACATCCGAGCCTCCGTCCAAGGAACCGGTCGTTGCCGCGCCTGCGTCGGAGCCCGCTGCGCCTCCCGCGGCAGGCACGGGTGGCGCGTCCGCGCCCGAAGCGATGGCGGGACCATCGGCAGCCGGCGCATCGAACGAGGCGAAGGCTGAGGCGCGGGTCCGTCCGGGAACCGTTCAGCCCGGGCCGCAGGCGGGAACCGGCGCCGCCGATGGCGCGCAGAGCGCGGCCCAGGTCGCTGCCGGCGCGCCCGCCGCGCAGAATCCGCCGCCCGCGGCCGCAAAGAGCGCGGCGCGCGAAGAGGAAGCGACGCCCGGGCCCGGCGAGCGCCAGGTGCACCTGGTATTCGCGCAGGCGTCCTGGGTCGAGATCCGCGACCGCAGCGGCAAGGCCATCTTCTCGCAGCTGAATCCGCCGGGTACCGAGCAGCGCGTGAACGGACGGCCGCCGCTCGCCGTGGTGGTCGGCAATGCACACGGCGTCAAGCTCACCTACGACGAACGGCCCGTCAATCTTTCGGTCCATACGAAAGTCGACGTTGCCCGGCTGACGCTCCAATGAATTGCTATCCGGAATACGGTCCGGGCGAGCGCCGCGAGAGCGTCGCCGTCGCGGTCGGGCCGGTCGTGATCGGCGGCTCCGCTCCCATCGTCGTCCAGTCGATGACCAATACCGACACCGCGGACATCGCTGCAACCGTCCGCCAGGTGGCGGAGCTGGCGCGCGCCGGCTCGGAACTCGTTCGCGTCACCGTGAACAACGCGGAAGCTGCTGCCGCAGTTCCTCGCATTCGCGAGCAGCTCGACCGGGCCGGGGTCGAAGTGCCGCTCGTCGGGGATTTCCATTTCAACGGCCATCGGCTCCTCACCCAGCATCCTGCATGCGCGGAAGCGCTCGCCAAGCTGAGGATCAATCCCGGCAACGTCGGCCGCGGCTCGAAGCGCGACGACCAGTTCGCCATCCTGATCGAGTTCGCCTGCCGTTACGACAAGCCGGTGCGCATCGGGGTCAACTGGGGCAGCCTCGATCAGGAGCTGCTCGCCCGGATGATGGATGAGAACGCGGCTCTGCCCGAGCCACAGGAAGCGACGGTGGTCACGCGCCGGGCGCTCGTTGCCTCCGCGCTGGAGAGCGCGCGCCAGGCCGAAGCGCTCGGGCTCCCGCGCGGGAAGATCGTGCTCTCGTGCAAGGTGAGCGGCGTGCAGGATTTGATCGCGGTCTACCGCGACCTCGCCGCGCGTTGCGATTACGCGCTGCACCTGGGGTTGACCGAGGCCGGGATGGGCTCGAAGGGCATCGTCGCCTCCGCCGCCGCGCTGGCGGTGCTGCTGCAGGAGGGCATAGGCGACACCATCCGCATCTCCCTCACGCCGGAGCCGGGCGGCGACCGCACGCGGGAAGTCGTCGTCGCGCAGGAGCTGCTGCAGACGGTGGGCTTGCGATCGTTCGCGCCGCTCGTGATCGCCTGCCCCGGCTGCGGGCGCACCACCAGCACCTTTTTCCAGGAGTTGGCGGACCGGATCCAGAGCTATCTCCGCGCGCAGATGCCGGTCTGGCGCGCGCGCCACCCGGGCGTGGAAGGCATGCACGTTGCGGTGATGGGTTGCGTGGTGAACGGGCCGGGGGAGAGCAAGCACGCCAACGTCGGGATCAGCCTGCCGGGCTCGGGGGAGAACCCGGTCGCGCCGGTCTACGTGGACGGCGTGAAGACGGTGACGCTGAAAGGCGAGAACATCGCGGCGGAGTTCCAGCAGATCGTCGAGCAGTACGTCGCCGTCAAATATCCCGCGCGAACCGAAGACAGGCCGCAGCCGCAGCCGATCACCTGATGGCGTCAGAACGGATACAGGCGATCCGCGGGATGAACGATGTCCTGCCGGACGAGGCGCACCGCTGGCGCTTTTTCGAGGAGACGGCGCGCGCGGTGCTCGAGCAGTACGGCTACCGCCAGATCCGTACGCCCATCATCGAGCGGACGGATCTGTTCGTGCGCGGGGTAGGCGAAGCCACCGACGTGGTCGAGAAGGAGATGTACTCCTTCGTCGACTCGATGAACGGCGAGCAGCTCTCGCTGCGTCCGGAAGGCACGGCGCCCACCGTGCGCGCCGCGCTGGAGCACAACCTGCTCTACCACGGGCCGCAGCGGCTGTGGTACGGCGGCCCGTTGTTCCGGCACGAGCGGCCCCAGAAGGGACGCTACCGCCAGTACCATACGTTCGGGGCGGAAGCGCTCGGGTACGCCGACCCCGACATCGACGTCGAGCTGCTCGTGATGGCGCGGCGGCTGTGGCGGCAGCTGGGCATCGAGGGCGTGGAGCTGCAGGTGAATACCATCGGCAGTGCCGAAGAGCGGCGCGCGTTCCGCGCGCAGTTGATCGCGCATTTCGAGCGCCACGAGAGCGTTCTGGACGAGGACGCCCGCCGCAGGCTGCACGTGAACCCGCTGCGGCTGCTGGACAGCAAGAACCCGGCCATGCAGCCCGTGATCGAATCGGCGCCGAAGCTGATCGATGCCGTCGGAGAGGCAACGCGGGCCAACTTCGACGCTGTACAGGCCGGTCTCAAGGACGCAGGCATCGCGTACACGATCAACACGCGCCTGGTGCGCGGCCTCGACTATTACAATCTCACCGTGTTCGAATGGGTTGCAAGCCGGCTGGGCGCGCAGAACGCGATATGCTCGGGCGGTCGTTACGACGGGCTTTTCGAGCAGCTGGGCGGCAAGCCGACACCGTGCTGCGGGTTCGGCATCGGCGTCGAGCGTGTCCTGCTGCTGCTGGAGAACGTGGCGCTGCCGGCGGACGGCCCCGACGCTTACCTGGTGCGGCAGGGCGAGACCGCCGCCCGGTTTGCCGCCCGCGCCGCGGAGGATCTGCGCAACGCGGGCCTCTCGGTCGTGCTGCATTCGGGCGCCGGCGGTTTCAAGTCACAGATGAAGAGGGCCGACGCGAGCGGAGCGCGCTACGCGGTGATCGTCGGCGACGACGAGGCGGGCACGGAGACGGTGAGCGTCAAGCCCCTGCGCGAGGATGCGCAACAGGTGCGCGTCGGGCTTGATGAGGCGATTCGCCTCATCAAGAAAGACGTCCCAGACTAGGAAAGCAATGGCATACGACCTCGAGGAACAGGAACAGCTCGCGTCGATCAAGGCGTGGTGGCAGCAGTACGGCAACATGGTCATGCTCGCGGCGACGGCGGCGCTGCTGACGATCGCGGCGTACCAGGGCTGGCGTTACTACCGCGGTACTCAGACCATGTCCGCGCTCTCGCTGTACGAGCAGCTCGAGCGCGCGCAGCGGGGGGGCGAGCAGAAAAAGGCGATCGACATCGCCGCGCAAATCGTGAGCCGCTACGGAGCAACGCCGTATGCGGTCATGGCGGCGCTGACGAGCGCACGGCTCGCCGTCGCAGGGGGCGATCTTGCGGGTGCGAAGACCCAGTTGAAATGGGTCATGGAAAATGCGCGTGACGAGGACACCCGGGACCTGGCCCGGCTGCGCCTCGCGGGCGTGCTGCTCGACGAGAAGACCTACCCGGAGGCGCTGGCGCTGGTGGAGACCAAGGCAGGCGACAGCCTCGCCGGGCTCTACGCGGAACTGAAGGGCGATATCCTGGTGGCGCAGGGCAAGGCCGCGGAAGCGCGCAACGCCTACCAGCTCGCACTCGACAAGAGCGAAGGCGGCAGCACGTACCGGGCGACCGTGCAATTGAAGATGGACGCGCTGGGCGAGCCGGTATCTAAACAGTGACCAGTGACCCGTGACCCGTGAGCAGGAACCTGGTGGTTCGTCCGCGTCTAAGGTCATAGCTCGTGGCCTGTAGCCCGCGGCCCGCAGCCTCAGTCAAATGATCCGCAGAACACTTCTTCGCGCGCTTTGGATGCTGACCGCGGCCGCCAGCGCCGGCTGCCAGACCGTATCCGACACCTACGACCGGATGTTCTCCAGCGGCAAGCCGGCGACGCCGCCATCGGAGCTGGTCGCGATCAAGCCCACCGCCACGCCGAAAATCCTATGGCAGGGCGGCGCGGGCTCGAGCGACAAGAATATTTTCTACCCGGCGCCGGTGGGCAACGTGGTGTACGCCGCCAATGCCGCCGGGGAAATCACCGGCTTCGACGCAATGAAAGGCGGTGCGGTCGCGAAGTTCACGGCCGGCCAGCGAATCTCCGGCGGAGTCGGTGCGGGGGGCGGCCTGGTATTTGCCGGCACCACGCGCGGTGAAGTGCTCGCCTTCGAGCCGCAGGGCAAAGCGGTGTGGAAGGCGCAGCTCACCGGCGAAGTGCTGGCGCCGCCGTCGGCGCAGGACGGCGTGGTGGTAGCGCGTTCCGGCGACGGACGGATCTACGGACTCGATACCGCGACCGGCAAGCGGCGCTGGGTCTACCAGCGACCGACCCAGGTGCCGTTGACGGTGCGCACTCATGCCGGTCTCCTCATCGATCGCGGCGCCGTGTTCGCCGGATTCGCAGGCGGGCGGCTCGTGGCGCTGGCTCTGGCGAACGGCAACGTCGCCTGGGAGGGCATAGTCGCTACGCCGCGCGGCGCGACCGAACTCGAGCGCGTGGCCGACGTGACGAGCCCGCCCGCGCTCGACGGCCAGCGGGTGTGCGCCGTCGCGTTCCAGGGGAGGGTTTCCTGCTTCGATCCGTCGAGAGGCGCTGTCCTCT
The DNA here is from genome assembly GCA_035649495.1 of Burkholderiales bacterium. Lineage (GTDB taxonomy): Bacteria > Pseudomonadota > Gammaproteobacteria > Burkholderiales > SG8-41 > SG8-41. The sequence goes on from DASRJL010000131.1 coordinate 26,931, forward strand.
GGGCGCGGGACATGTCCAGCGTCGCAGGGTTGGCGCTCGACGCGCGATACCTTTACGTCACCGACGACAAGGATGCCATCGTCGCACTCGACAAAGCGAGCGGCGCGAGCATCTGGAAGCAGGACAAGATGGCGGGGCGGCGCGTGAGCGGCCCTCTCGCCTTTGGCCGCTACGTCGTGGTGGGCGACTACGAGGGCTACGTGCACTTCCTCTCGCGCGAGGACGGCTCGTTCGCGGCGCGCATCGCCACCGACGGCAGCGGCATCAGCGCTCCGCCGGTCGCGCTGGACCTGTCGAGCTTCCTGGTCCAGACCCGGAATGGCGGCGTCTACGCGATCACCGTCCAGTGATGCTTCCCGTCATCGCCATCGTCGGCCGGCCCAACGTCGGCAAGTCGACGCTATTCAACCGCCTGACGCGCACCCGGGACGCGATCGTCGCCGACGTGCCGGGATTGACCCGTGACCGGCACTACGGCCGCGGGCGCCTGGGCGGCAAGCCGCATCTCGTTGTGGATACCGGCGGCTTCGAGCCGGTAGGGGCGGAAGGCGTGTACCTCGAGATGGCCCGCCAGACGCGGCAGGCGATCGACGAATCGGACGCCATATTGTTTGTCGTGGATGCGCGCGCGGGCCTTTCCCCGCAGGACCGCGCCGTGGCGGAGGATCTGCGCAAGACCGGCCGCAAGGCGTACCTCGTCGTCAACAAGGCGGAGGGCATGAGACGGGAGGTGGCCGGCGCGGAGTTTCACGCGCTCGGCATGGGCGAGCCGCTGGCAGTGTCCGCCGAGCACGGGGAAAACGTCGCGGACCTTATGGACCTGGTCCTCGCCCAGTTGCCGGACGCCGGGGAGGCGGATGCCCGCGACCACGGGCATCCGGCGATCGCGGTCGTCGGCCGGCCCAACGTCGGCAAGTCCACGCTGGTGAACGCACTCCTGGGCGAGGAGCGCGTCGTCGTGTTCGATCAGCCCGGCACGACGCGCGATTCGATCTACGTCGAGTTCGAGCGCGCCGGGCGGCCCTACACCCTGATCGATACCGCCGGCATGCGCCGCCGCGGGCGAGTGACCGAAACGACCGAGCACGTGTCGGTGGTGAAGGCCCTGCAGGCCATAGAGGACGCGAACGTCGTGATCCTGGTGCTCGATGCCCGACAGGACATCTCGGAGCAGGATGCGCACGTGGCGGGGTACATACTCGAAGCCGGGCGCGCGCTCGTGGTCGCAGTCAACAAGTGGGAGCGCCTGCCCGCCGCCGAGCGCGATCTCGTGAAGCGCGTGCTGGTGCGCAAGCTCGCCTTCCTGAGCTTCGCCCGGCTGCACTTCATCTCCGCGCTCGAAAGCCAGGGCCTGGCGCCCCTGATGAGGTCCGTGGACGAGGCTTATGCGGCTGCCATGGCGCGGCTGCCCACGCCCCGGCTGTCCCGGGTACTGGCCGCCGCCGTGCAGCAGCAGGCGCCGCCTCGGGCCGGTGCGAGCCGCCCCAAGCTGCGCTACGCGCACCAGGGTGGAGCAAACCCGCCCCGTGTCATCGTGCACGGCACCAGCCTGGACCACGTGCCGGAGACCTACCGCAGGTACCTGGAACGATTTTTCCGGGAAGCTTTCAAACTGCAGGGCACACCGTTGCGCGTCGAGTTCCGAACTGGGCCGAATCCCTATGCAGCCGGGGCCGGCAGGCGACGGTAAGCCTATGGCGTAACACCGAAAAACCTAGTAGAGTTGCCATAAGCATCTTGCCTGCTTCCGCTTGGCGCGGCGCGATGGTAAGTTGTGGAAGTAATTCTAATAATGACAAGAGCGAGGGTCACCATGAGCAACAAGGGCCAGCTGCTACAAGACCCGTTCCTCAATACTTTGCGCAAGGAACACATCCCGGTGTCGATCTACCTCGTGAACGGCATCAAGCTGCAGGGGCAGATCGATTCCTTCGACCAGTACGTCGTCCTGCTCAAGAACACGGTCACCCAGATGGTGTACAAGCACGCCATCTCGACCGTCGTGCCCGCGCGCCCGGTCAACCTCCAGCTCGACCAGGGTTCCGATTCCTGACTTGATGTACCAGCGTCCCGGTAACGCCACCGACGCCGTACTGGTCAGCCTCGACCTCGGCGAGGCCGGTTATGCCGACAGCCTCGACGAGATCCAGCGGCTAGCCACCAGCGCCGGCGTCAGGACGCGCGCGCTCGTCCAGGGTCGTCGCCATCGCCCCGATCCCGCGCTCTTCGCCGGCAAGGGCAAGGTAGAGGAAGTGGCGCGGAACGTCGCCGCAACCGGGGCAGGCCTTGCGATATTCAACCACGAGCTCTCCCCGGTGCAGGAGCGCAATCTTGAGCGCACCCTCAACTGCCGCGTGGTGGACCGCGTAAGCCTCATCCTGGATATCTTCGCACAGCGCGCGCAGTCGCACGAGGGCAAGCTGCAGGTCGAGCTCGCGCAGCTCGAGCACCTCGCGCCGCGGCTGGTGCGCGGCTGGACCCACCTCGAGCGCCAGAAAGGCGGGATCGGCATGCGGGGGCCCGGTGAATCCCAGCTCGAAACCGACCGGCAGCTCCTCGGCAAGCGCGTCAAGGCGTTGAAGGACAAGCTCGTGAAGGTGCAGTCGCAGCGGGCTACCCAGCGGCGTTCCCGCACCCGCGGCAACGTGTTCACGGCCTCGCTGGTCGGCTATACCAACGCAGGCAAGTCGACCCTTTTCAACCAGCTGACGCGCGCGGGCGTGTATGCCGCGGACAAGCTCTTTGCGACCCTGGACACGACCACGCGGCGCGTGCACACGGCCGCGGGCGGCGTCGTGCTCTCCGATACGGTAGGCTTCATCCGCGAGCTTCCGCACACGCTCGTGGCCGCGTTCCGGGCGACGCTGGAGGAAACGATACACGCTGCCCTGCTGCTGCACGTGGTGGACGCGAGCAGCCCGGACCGCGACGCCCAGATCGCCGCCGTCAACGCGGTGCTGGCCGAGATCGGCGCCGACCGGATTCCGCAGTTGATCGTGCTGAACAAGATCGATCGCACGCCGTTGCCGCCGCGGGTCGAGCGCGACGAGTATGGTAAGATTTCGCGCGTCTGGGTGAGCGCGCAATCGGGTGAAGGAGTCGAATTCGTCCGCACGGCGCTCGAAGAACGCGGTGCGGCGGCGCGCAGCGAGGGGGCCAGGAATTTCGCCGCGGCGTGAGTCCTGGTGTCCATCCCACTTCATTTCACTTCCATGACCGGCCTGTCGAGAATCTCCACCGCAACGAAGCGCGCGTCGTGCTTGGCGCGAGTCATGATCCGGCGCGAGTCATGATGGGGACCATTCGCGGCCGCCTGCGGGATGCTTGCGCGCGCGCCCTTGGGGTGCTGATGTCGCTCAACGATCCGCAGTGGGGCCGGCGCCCGGGCCAGGGGCCGCCCGATCTCGACGAGCTGTGGCGTGATTTCAACCGCAAGCTGAGCGGCCTCTTCGGCCGCCGCGGCGGCGGAGGCGACGGTGCCGACGCGCCCGAGCCGCGGCGGTGGGGCGGCGGCGCGGGATTGCTCCTTGCCCTTATCATCGCGGTCTGGCTCGCGAGCGGCTTCTATATCGTGTATGAAGGCCAGCGGGGCATCGTGCTCAGGTTCGGCAAGCTCTCCGAGACCACGCAGCCGGGGCCGCGCTGGCATCTTCCGTATCCCGTCGAGAGCGCGGAAATCGTCAACCTGACCCAGGTCCGGCAGGTGGAAGTCGGCTACCGCAACAACGTCAAGAGCAAGGTCGAGAAGGAATCCCTGATGCTGACCGACGATGAGAACATCGTCGACGTCCAGTTCGGGGTGCAATACATCCTGAAGAGTCCCACCGATTACCTGTTCAGGAACCGCTCGCCGGACGACTCCGTGCTGCAGGCCGCGGAGACGGCGATCCGCGAGATCGTCGGCAAGAGCAGCATGGACTTCGTGCTCTACGAGGGCCGCGCCGATGTTGCGGCCCGCGCGCACAAGCTGATGCAGGAGATCCTGGACCGCTACGAGACCGGCATCAGCATCAGCAAGGTGACGATGCAGGACGCGCAACCGCCACAGCAGGTGCAGGCCGCGTTCAACGACGCGGTGGAGGCGGGGCAGGATCGCGAGCGGCAGAAGAACGAGGGCCAGACCTACGCCAACGACGTGATCCCGAAGGCGCGCGGCATGGCGTCACGGCTGCTCCAGGAAGCGGAAGGCTACCGGCAGAAAGTGATCGAGCAGTCGGAGGGTGATGCCGCGCGTTTCCGCCAGCTCGTGGTGGAGTACGCCAAGGCGCCGCAGGTAACGCGCGACCGGCTCTACATCGAAACCGTGGAGCAGGTCCTGAGCAACACGACGAAGGTGATCATCGACCAGAAGGGTGGCAACCTCACGTACCTGCCCCTCGACAGGATCATGCAGATGAGCCCCGCGCGGCCCGCGGAGCCCGCGGCCAAGAGCGAGCCGGTCGCGCCTCCCGAGCAATCCACCTCGCGCTCGCGCGACGCCTTCCGCTCGCGCGAACGGGAGCCGCGATGAAGCCCTCCGTCGGCACGGTGCTCGTCGGCGCGGTGATCCTGCTGATCCTCGCGTCGCTTTCTCTTTTCGTGGTCGACCAGCGCCAGAACGCCATGGTGCTCCGGCTGGGCCAGGTGGTGAATGTCGAAACCACGCCGGGCCTCTACTTCAAGGTGCCGCTGGTCGACAACGTGCGTTATTTCGACATCCGCATCCTCACCATAGACACCGCCGAGCCCGAGCACTTCCTGACCTCGGAAAAGAAGAACGTGCTCGTGGACCTGTTCGTCAAATGGCGCATCACCGACGTGCTCCAGTACTACCGCAGTATCGTGCAGGGCGGCGGCGGGGAAATGCAGGCGCAGACGCGGCTCCTGCAGACCATCAACGACGGATTGCGCGCGGAGTTCGGCAATCGCACGGTGCACGACGTGGTATCCGGCGAGCGCGACAAGATCATGGAGCTCATGCGGCAGAAAGCGAACGAGGACGCCGTCAAGATCGGCGTGGAAGTCCTGGACGTGCGGCTGAAGCGCGTCGATCTGCCCAAGGAAGTGAGCCAGTCGGTCTACAACCGGATGGCGACCGAGCGCAAGCAGGCGGCGACCCAGCTGCGATCCACGGGGGCTGCGGAGTCCGAAAGAATAAGGGCGGACGCGGACCGCCAGCGGGACGTCATCATCGCAGAAGCCTACCGCGAGGCGCAGCGCATCAAGGGCGAAGGCGACGCGAAGTCCGCCGCGATCTACGCGGGCGCCTACAATGCCAATCCCGAGTTCTACGCCTTCTACCGCAGCCTGGAGGCGTACAAGCAGAGTTTCAAGAACCGGAACGACGTCCTGGTTCTCGAGCCCAATTCCGATTTCTTCAAGTACTTCAAGTCGACCGGCAGGCCCGGTAAGTAGTGCGCCGGGCGCGGTTCGACGATGCGCGCGGAATGGGAAACATCCTGCTCACGGCCTTCGCACTGATGCTCATCATCGAGGGCGTGCTGCCGTTTCTGCTGCCGGTCCTGTGGCGCGAGACCTTCCGGCGCCTGACCGAGATGTCCGACGGTCAGATCCGCTTCATCGGGCTGACCTCCATGCTCGCCGGGTTGCTGCTGCTGTTCATCGCCCGGCGCTGAAAATCCGTCAGGCGTCAGGCGTGAAGCGTGAGACGTCGAGCGATGCCGTTCCTCTATAATCCGCCTGACCCTTCACCCCTGACGCTTCACGAATCATGCGCACCTGGATCCTGCCCGAGTACATCGAGGACATCCTGCCGGCCGAGGCCGCCAGGATCGAGCGGTTGCGCCGGGACATTCTGGATCTCTTCGTCGTGCACGGCTTCGAGCTGGTGATGCCGCCGATGATCGAGCACCTGGAGTCGCTGCTGACCGGGACGGGGCACGATCTCGACCTCCAGACGTTCAAGCTGGTGGATCAGCTCTCGGGGCGCATGCTGGGGGTGCGCGCGGATATCGCGCCGCAAGTCGCGCGCATCGACGCCCACCTCCTCAACCGGCAAGGAGTCACGCGGCTATGCTATACGGGCAGCGTGCTGCAGACTCTGCCGCGCGGCATGAACCGGACGCGCGAGCCTCTGCAGATCGGCGCCGAGCTCTACGGTCACGCCGGGATCGAGAGCGACGCCGAGATCCAGCGGCTGATGATGAGGGCGCTGGCGATCGCCGGCGTGCGCGACGCCTATCTCGACATCGGCCACGTGGGAATCTTCCGCTCGCTCGTGCGCCGCGCCGGGCTCGCCCCGGAGCGGGAGGGCGAGCTGTTCCGCGCGATGCAGGCCAAGGACGTCCCGGCCCTGAGGATGCTGGCGCGCAAGCTCGACCATCGCACCGGAGCTGCTCTCGCCGCGCTGCCGGAGCTCTACGGCGGTCCCGAGGTTCTCGTCGCCGCGAGGAGAAAGCTGCCCGAGCATGCCGAGATCCGCGCCGCGCTTGCCTGCCTCGAGGCGCTGTCCCGTGAGCTCAGCGACGTGGCGCGTATCCGCTGCTTCGACCTTGCGGAACTCCGCGGCTACCATTACCACAGCGGGGTCGTGTTCGCCGCGTACGCCGGGGGCTCGGCCAACGCGCTGGCGCTCGGCGGGCGCTACGACGAGGTCGGCAAGGCATTCGGACGCGCGCGCCCGGCGACCGGTTTCAGCATGGACCTGCGCGAGCTCGTCCAGTCGGTGCCGGGAGGCGCTGGCCGTTCGGCCGTCCTCGCGCCGCACGCGCCGCGCGATGCGCGCCTCGCACGCGCCGTCAGCGCGTTGCGCGCGCGGGGAGTCGTGGTCATCACGGACCTCCCCGGGCACGCGGGCACGCGCGGCGAGTTGAACTGCGACCGCCTCCTGGTAAAACGCAGCGGGAAGTGGGTTGTTCAGAAACTGAGATGAAGCCGGTGAGATTCAGGGTTTGCCCATGGCAAAGAACGTAGTCGTCGTCGGCACCCAGTGGGGTGACGAGGGCAAAGGCAAGATCGTCGATTGGCTCACCGATCACGCGCGGGGCGTCGTGCGCTTCCAGGGCGGGCACAACGCCGGGCACACGCTCGTCATCGGCGGCAGGAAGACGGTGCTCCACCTCATACCCTCCGGCATACTGCGCGGGGACGTCGCCTGCTACATCGGCAACGGCGTCGTGCTCTCGCCGCAGGCCCTGGTCGAGGAGATCGCCACGCTGGAGGCCGCCGGCGCGGACGTGCGCCCGTGGCTGAGGATCAGCGAGGCCTGTCCCCTGATCCTGCCCCATCACGCGGCGCTCGATCTCGCCCGCGAGAACGCCAAGGGCGATTTCAAGATCGGCACGACCGGTCGCGGCATCGGGCCCGCGTACGAGGACAAGGTCGCGCGCCGCGCGCTCCGCCTGCAGGACCTTTTTCACCCCGAGCGTTTCGCGCTGAAGCTGAAGGAGGTGCTCGATTACCACAACTTCGTGCTCGCGAACTATTTTCACGCCCCGACGGTGGATTACGCGAAGTCCCTCGACGACACCATGCGGCTCGCCGAAGAGATCAAGCCGCTGGTTGCGGACGTGCCGCGGCTTCTCTTCGAGGCGCAGCGCGCCGGTCACAACCTGCTCTTCGAAGGCGCGCAGGGCACGCTGCTCGACATAGACCACGGGACCTACCCCTACGTGACCTCGAGCAACTGCGTGGCCGGCGCGGCGGCGGCAGGAGCCGGTGTCGGGCCGCACTGCCTGCACTACGTCCTCGGCATCACCAAGGCCTACACTACGCGCGTGGGCTCGGGGCCGTTCCCGACGGAGCTGGACGACGAGCTCGGGAAACAGCTGGCGAGCCGCGGTAACGAGTTCGGTTCCACCACCGGGCGGCCGCGCCGCTGCGGCTGGTTCGACGCGGCGGCTTTGAAGCGCTCCATCCAGATCAACGGCGTGTCGGGTCTCGGGATCACCAAGCTCGACGTGATGGACGGTATGGAGGCGGTGAGAATCGGCGTCGGCTACCGGCTGAACGGGCAGGTGAGCGACATCCTGCCGGTAGGAGCGGAGGAACTCGAAGGATGCGAGCCGATCTACGAGGAGGTGCCGGGCTGGAAGGAGAGCACGGTCGCCCTGACGCACCTGGACCAGCTGCCGGCCGCGGCGCGTGCCTACCTGAGGCGCATCGAGGAGATCTGCGGCGTGCCGATCGATCTCATCTCAACCGGGCCGGACCGGGAGCATACGATAGTGCGGCGCCACCCGTTTGAATAACAGTGATGAGTTCTGAGTGTTTAGTGTTGAGTTGCAGCGTGGCCGAGAATCACTCAAAACTCAGCACTCAACACTCAACACTGAATTGTGGTGCCCAGGAAGGGATTCGAACCCCCACACCATTGCTGGCGCCAGGACCTGAACCTGGTGCGTCTACCAATTCCGCCACCTGGGCGTGAGGGCGGAATTCTAGCGGAAGGTCCCGCGTCGATCAAATGAAGCAGAGATGAGAAGCCCGAAATTTTCCACGCGCCGCGGCGCCCGCGCGCGGGCGCGCGGCGACGACGCTCCCTCCCGCGAGGAAATCTTCCAGTCGCTGGACAGGCAGGGCATCCCGGTCACGGAAGACGCGCTGGCCAAGGCGCTGCACACTGCGCCGGAGCACCTGCAGGCGCTGCACGAGCGGCTTGCCCGCATGGAGCGGGACGGAGAGATCATCCGTAACCGCCGCAACGCCATACTCATCACAGCCCGGGTGGACCTGCTGCGCGGCCGCGTGCAGGGGCATCCCGACGGATTCGGATTTCTCGTGCGCGACGACCGCGGCCCGGATCTCTTTCTGGGGCCCGCCGAGATGCGCAAGACGATGCACGGCGATCGCGTGGTCGCGCGCATCGCGGGTAGCGACCGGCGCGGCCGCCCCGAAGGCAAGATCGTGGAAGTGCTGGAGCACGCGCACCAGCGGCTCGTCGGGCGGCTGCACCGCGAGCACGGCATTCTTTTCGTGCGGGCCGAGGAGCGGCGCATCAGCCACGAGTTCCTGGTCCCGGCGGACGCGGCGGGCGGCGCGCAGCCGGGGCAGGTCGTGATGGTGGAAATACTCGCGCAACCCTCGAGGCACGCGCAACCGGTGGCGCGCGTGGTGGAAGTGCTCGGGAACTACGCGGATTCCGGCATGGAGATCGAGATCGCCTTGCGCAAGCACGCGCTGCCCCATGTATTTTCGCGGGAAGCGGAGAGCCTGTGCGAGAGCCTGCCGGACGCCGTCCGGGACGAGGACCGTGAACAGCGCATCGATCTCACGGACCTGCCGCTGGTGACGATAGACGGCGAGACGGCGAAGGACTTCGACGACGCGGTCTACTGCGAAATCCTTTCCGTCCCGGCGAGCCGGCAGTCGAGGAAAAAGCGGGAAGGCGCTGCGGGATTCCGGCTCGTGGTCGCCATCGCCGACGTCAGCCACTACGTGAAGCACGGCGACGCGCTCGACCGCGAGGCCCGCGACCGCGGCAACTCGGTCTATTTTCCGCGGCGCGTCATTCCGATGCTGCCGGAGAAGCTCTCGAACGGCCTGTGCTCGCTCAACCCGGCGGTGGAGCGGCTCGCGATGGTCTGCGACATGCGCATCGATGCCCATGGCGGGATCGATTCCTACAAGTTCTATCCCGCGGTGTTCCGCTCGCGCGCGCGCCTCACGTACACCGAGGTTGCAGCGATGCTCGAGGACGAAGCGGGAGAGGCCGCGCGCCGCCATCGCGCGCTCCTGCCGCACATCCGCAACCTGCACCGCCTGTACGGAATCCTCTTGCAGGCGCGCGCGCGCCGCGGCGCGATCGACTTCGAGACCATCGAGACCGAGATGGTGTTCGATGCGAACGGCAAGATCGAGCGCATCGTGCCGGTGAGGCGCAACGACGCGCATCGGCTGATCGAGGAGTGCATGCTGGCGGCCAACGTGTGCGCCTCCGGTTTCCTGCACGGGCACGATCACCCCATGCTGTACCGCGTGCACGAGGGCCCCACGCCCGACAAGCTCGCGGCGTTGCGCGAGTTCCTCAAGGGCTTCGGGCTCGCGTTGACCGGCGGGGACAAGCCCCATGCGGCCGACTATGCAAAGCTGCTCGAGAAAACGAAGGCGCGTCCGGACGCGCTTCTCCTGCAGACGGTGATGCTGCGCTCGCTCCAGCAGGCGGTCTACAGCCCCGAGAACGCCGGTCACTTCGGGCTCGCCTACGAGTCCTATACGCACTTCACCTCGCCGATCCGCCGCTACCCGGATCTCCTCGTGCATCGCGCCATCAAGGCGGCCCTGCACCGGCGCCGCTACGAGCCCGGGAACTGGCGCGAGCTGGGATTGCACTGCTCCACGACCGAGCGGCGCGCCGACGAGGCCACGCGCGACGTTGCCGCCTGGCTCAAGTGCTACTACATGAAGGACCGGATCGGCGAGACCTTCGACGGCAGCGCGAGCGGAGTCGCGTCGTTCGGGGTGTTCGTGGCCCTCGACCAGGCCTACGTCGAAGGGCTGGTGCACGTGTCGGAGCTCGGCACCGACTACTTTCACTTCGACGCCGCGAAGCACCAGTTGATGGGCGAGCGCACCCGCAAACGCTTCCGGCTCGGCGACCGCATGCGGGTCAAGCTGGTGCGCGTGGACCTGGATACGGCGAGGATAGACTTCACCCTGGCGTAGCCGCTGGCTACGCGCTGCGAGCTACGCGCCATGAGCTGTGAGCCCAATGAAGCTAGCCCATAGCCGATGGCAACGACATCGCTGATCTACGGCTTCCACGCCGTCGTGAGCCGGCTGCGCCAGGACCCGGCGAGCGTAAAGGAGGTCTATCTCGATCGCGCGCGGAGCGACGCGCGGGCCCGCGAGCTTGCCGGGTTCGCGCGGGGACACGGGGTGCGGCTGCTGCTGGTCGAGGGCGCGCGCCTGGACGGAATGACGCAGCACGCACGGCACCAGGGCGTCGTCGCGCGCGTCGAGGCGGTGGAGCTGGCGCGGGACCTGGACGGCGTGCTCACCGGGCTCACGGAGCCGGCGTTGCTCCTCATCCTCGACGGCGTCACGGACCCGCATAACCTTGGAGCGTGCCTGCGCGTGGCCGACGGCATGGGGGTGCACGCCGTGATCGCGCCCAAGGATCGGGCCGCGGGCATCAATCCCACGGTCGCGAAGGTCGCGAGCGGCGCGGCGGAGACCGTGCCCTTCCTCGCGGTGACCAATCTCGCCCGCACGATGCGCGAGCTGAAGGAACGCGGGATCTGGCTGATCGGCGCCGAGGAGGGCGCGGAAACCGATCTCTACTCGGTGCGCCTGGCGGGACCGATTGGCTGGGTGCTCGGCGCGGAAGGGGAAGGCATGCGCCGCCTCACCCGGGAGCATTGCGACGAGCTCGCCCGCGTTCCCATGCTCGGTACGGTCACAAGTCTCAACGTCTCGGTGACAGCGGGCATTTGTCTCTCTGAAACACGCAGGCAGCGCGGAAAAACAGGTGCGAAGTGAGCTATTTGTCCTAACCGGCAGGAGCCAATTCGAAATCCAATGACGAACTGGCATTCGTAGGGAAGAACCGGGGGATATATAATGAGCGACGTAGATAATGAGCGACGGAGCGGCCTCGTGGCGAGGCGGCAGCCCTGTGTACGCATTGCCGTCACGCTGCGTTGAATGTTGGATGACGACCGCATAGGGATCGAGAGCATATGGCCGGTAAAACCGAGCGCACCCGCTTCACTCCGAGGCTGATTTCGCTCGCGGTGGCTTCATGCTTCGCGACCGGCACGGCGTACGCCCAGTTGCCTACCGGCGCGCACACGATGACCGGTATCGCCGGCATCAACACGGCCAACAGCACGATGACCGTGACGACCAATGCGAACCGGTCGATCGTCAACTGGCAGACGTTCTCCATCGGCAGCGGGGCCAAGGTCGACATACAGCAGCTTGGGGCGAGCAGCGCGATCCTGAACCGGGTGACGGGCGTGAATGGCAAGATCGATCCGTCGTCGATCCTGGGAGCATTGCAGTCGAACGGGCGGGTGTTCCTGATCAATCCGAGTGGGATCGTGTTCGGGGCGGGCGCGCAGGTCGACGTGGCGGGGCTGGTGGCTTCCACGCTGCGTTTGTCCGATACGGACTTCCTGGCGAACCGGCTGCGTTTCACGGATGGCGCCGGGGCGGGCAGCGTGGTGAACGATGCGCGGCCGACGACGGACTATCCGAACGCCGGGATCAACGCGAGGGAGGGCGGCAGCGTCTACCTCGTGGGCGCGAGTGTGACGAACAACGGCCTGATCACGACGCCCAAGGGCGAAGTGGTGCTGGCGGCGGGCAATTCGGTGGAGCTGGTGAGTGCGGGCACGCCGAACCTGCGGGTGGAGATCGCGGCGCCGGGCAATGAGGCGCGAAATCTCGGGGATATCGTGGCCGAGGCGGGGCGGGTGGGGATCTACGCGGGGCTCATCAACCACAGCGGCACCATACGCGTGGACAGCG
>DASRJL010000132.1:0-15189 GCA_035649495.1 Burkholderiales bacterium
GCGATGCCGCCGCCGACCGTGATGAAGATCTCGTCGGGCGCGATCGGCGCCACGACCACGCCGCGCTCACTGGGCGTTCTGGTCCCGGTCTCGGGAAACGGGACCGCGTCACCCTGCTTGCGGTCGTTCTGCCAGTCGTACGAATACTTCCAGGCCCGCCCCGCGATGGCATCCCGCAGCTTTTCCCGCGAATAGCCTGCCTGCGCGAAGGCCTGCGCGAGCGTCGGATTGAGCACGAAGAGGAAGCCCCGCTCGCCTCCGCTCGAGGTAACACCCAGCCGGCCTATGCCGCGGGCGAGGAGCGTGATGCATTCGTTGAGACCCACGGAATTCAACGGAACCGCGAGCTGCGAGTGCTCGCCCGCCTTCATTACGGTCACCGCGCTCGCCCGCGCGGGAATGCCCAGATCGACATGCATCGGCCCCCACGGGTTCAGCTCCTGGTCCTCGCCTATGCAGTAGCTCCACGAGGCCGGATGCCCCATCGTGCCCTTGATGAGCTTGCCGGGATGCGCACGCCCGATGTTCCACAGGACGAGGCGGATGGCGCGGCCTATCGTCGCGTTGGCGCGTCCCCCGTTGGGCCCGAAGATCCACTCGCGCGTGTGAAACCCGAGCGCACCGACGAGAGGTCCGGTGACGAGCGCGCAGATGGACGCCGAGCCCGTGGATTGCGTGGTCGTGATGATGAGCGACGGATCCACGATGCACTCGACGGCTGCGAGCACCACCGGCACGTACTCCGGCAGGCAGCCTGCCATTACGCAATTCGCCGCGACGTTCTCGATCGTCGCCTCCCCGTCGCCGGGAAAGACCGTGCCGAGCACCTCGGCAGGATCCCGCGCCAGGTAGTCGAGGATCGCCTGCACTGCCTTGCGCGTCGGGGGATACACCGGCAGCCCGTCGGTCCACCCCTCTCGATAGGCGAACTCGGGAAAGTGCTCCAGCGATTCGAGCTCGAATATTTCCGCTCGCTGTACCATCTCGGTCCGAAGTATAACCCCCAACCCGATGCACTCGGCCCCATCCTGACTGGCGTCGGACCTGAACAATTCACTGAATCAGGGCATACATATCCCATTAAAAATGGCCTTGAGAAGACTTAGAATCCCGTTTCTACCGGCAATATGGGTGTTCTAAGAGATTCAACGCGCGAACGTGGCACCGACCGTCGCCGGGCTTTCTCGGCTCATGCGACACTCTCTGATACCGGTAGCGCGCGCCGCGCTTCTGAAGCGCGCATGCCTGTGAATGCGCGGATCGGATACACCCTTTCGAGAAACTCGGGATGCCTCTAACTGCCTCCTATTGCCTTGCGTATCATCGCGGTGTGAAGGCCGCTGTCAAATCTCTACTCGCTGCCTGTGTACTGCTGTGCATCTCAAATTCCCCCGCGCAGACAAGAAATGTGCTCGGCATCGAGCTGGGAGCGCGGTTTCTGCTGCCGGAATGCGGCGCCGGAGGCGGCGCTGTCACGTCCAGGGCCTGCGTGAACGGCGTCCCGCCGGTGCGCAAGCCCTGGGGAGCGGAGGAGTACCACGTCGCGCTGCCGATTGCGGGCACGCCGTCCTACGTCCGCGGCGAGATCAAGGTCGTCACGGTCAAGGGCATGGTGGAGTCCGTGGAGATCGGAACGTGGGGCATCCAGGGCCAGGACGGGGTACTCGCGGCGCTCGTAAGCCAGTACGGCAAGCCGACCCGCACCCGCGAGCAGAAGCAGCCTCTCTCGCGCATTCCCGCGCAATTCGCCGACTGGGAGCTGCCGGACGTCTCGGTGAAGCTCTACGGCAGCACCGGCTCCATCGACTGGGGCTTGATCGAGATCTCCACGCACCGCTACCGGAAACTCACGAGCGACCACGAGCCGCGGCAGCCGGGGACGTCATCGCGATAGTTTGGTAGATTCGGGCGTTATCCTGTTTCAGGAACCCTTACGATGAGTAAACCCGTCTGCGTGGTGTGGATGAACGAACCGACCGTTTACGAGCGCGCGCTGGCGAGCGCCGGTCTCGCCGACCGTATGGAATTCCACGGCTTCCGGCCCGATCAGACCATCCCGCCCGAGTTGGCGGCCCGCTGCGAAGTCCTGGTGAGCTGGCGCCCGGCGCCGGGTACGCTGGCCGGGATGCCGCGCCTGCGCTGGATCCAGGGCTCCACGGCCGGCATGGACCACTGGTTGAGGAATCCCGACGTGCGCGAGAGCACCGTGCTCGCCTGCGCCCGTGGCTCCCACCGCGTGCAGATGCCGGAGAACATCCTCGGCGCGCTGTTCTTCCTGACGAAGCCCCTGATGCAGTGCGCGTTGAGCCAGCGCGAGAGCCGCTGGGTGAAGCGCGTCTCGGAGCCCCTCGCCGGCAAGACCCTCGGCATCCTCGGTCTGGGTGCGATCGGACACGAGCTGGCGCGCAAGGCCGCGGCGCTCGAAATCAAGGTCATCGGCACCAAGCGCCGTCCCGCGCCGCTCGCGCACGTGGCAAAGGTCTACCCGCCCGAGGCGACCGACGAAGTCCTCGGCGCGTCCGATTTCGTCCTGCTGCTGCTGCCTTCGACCGCCGACACCGAGAACTTCATGGACGCGCGGCGCTTTCGCGCCATGAAGAAGAGCGCGTGGCTTCTCAACTTTGCGCGCGGCGCGCTGATCGTCGACGACGACCTCATCGAGGCAGTGCGGTCGAAAACCATCGCCGGCGCGGTGCTCGACGTGCACCGCAAGGAGCCGCTGCCCGCCGAGCACCCGTTCTGGCAGACCGAGGGAATCGTGGTGCTGCCGCACATCGGCGGCGGGCACCCCGCCCGCGACGCGGGCGTTGCCGAAGTATTCGTCGCCAACGCGCGGCGGTTTCTCGCGGGCGAGCCGCTGGAGACGGTGGTGGACAGGAAGCTGGGCTATTGAGCTGCGCGGTGACGCCGCTCCTCGCGTCGCTAGTGACGATGCTCCTCCGCCGCTGGTGACGACGCGCGCCCCGCTGGTGACGACTCCGCGAAGCTCGTCACCAACGAAGTGTCGTCACCGTGAAACTCGTCACTGCGGAGCTCGTCACCCTACGGTATCAACACGGTCGATCCGGTGGTCTTCCTGGCCTCGAGATCGGCATGCGCCTGCGCGGCTTCGCGCAGCGGATAGGTCTGATTGATCCTGATCTTGACCGCCCCACTCTTCACCACCGAGAACAGCTCCTGCGCGGATTTGACCAGGTCGGCGCGCGATGCGGTGTAGGTGGCGAGCGTCGGGCGGGTCAGGAACAGCGAGCCTTTTCCCGCCAGTATCGCGGGATTGAACGGCGGAACCGCGCCGGAGGCGTTGCCGAAGCTCACCATAAGACCCCGCGGCGACAGGCAGTCGAGCGAATCCATGAAGGTGTCCTTGCCCACGCCGTCGTAGACCACCGGCACGCCCTTGCCCTTCGTGATCTCCTTCACGCGATCGAAGAAGCGCTCGCGGGAAGTCACGATGACGTGCTTGCAGCCGGCCTTTTTCGCTGCATCCATCTTGTCGTCGCTGCCCACGGTGCCGATCACGGTCGCGCCCAGCTTCTTCGCCCACTGGCACAGGATGAGGCCCACGCCGCCCGCCGCGGCGTGCATCAGGATGGTGTCGCCTTTCTTCACGCGGAAAATGCTGCGGATGAGGTACTGCGTCGTCATCCCCTTCAGCATCATCGCCGCGGCCACCTTGTCGTCCACCCCGGCGGGGATCTTCACCAGCCGGTCCGCCGGACGCAGCAGCACTTGCGCGTAGGCGCCGAGCGGGCCCGCATAGGCCACGCGGTCGCCGGCCTTGAACTCCCTGACCCGGGGACCGACGGCCTCCACGACGCCCGCCCCTTCCGAGCCGCACGTGAACGGCAGCTGCATCGGGTAGAGGCCGCTCCGCTGGTAGGTATCGATGAAGTTCAACCCGATCGCGGTATTGCGCACCCGGACCTGTCCGGGACCGGGGTCTCCGACCTGGACTTCCTCCCACTTGAGCTTTTCGGCGCTGCCGTGCTCGTGGATACGGATTGCATGTGGCATTTGCCAAACTCCTTTTTGTTGAACCGCAGGGACGCAGAGGCGCGGAGAAAAACCGGCCGCTATTTTTCCGGACGACGCTTCAACTCGGGCAGGAGCCCGGTCTCGAACAGGTGCTCGCCCATCCGGGCGATGCGCTCGGCGCCGACGCGCTCGCGGATTTCCGCCTCGCTCCCGGCGAGCTTCCAGTCCTTGTACTCGTCCGGGTAGGCGCGGCCCATGGCGGCGCCCAGCAGCGCGACGTAATTGACGATCCGGAACGGCTCGCTCTCTTCCAGCGCGCAAAGCAGGCGCTGGCAGGAGTGGAACACCGTGGCGACCTCGTCCACGCCTTCAGCGCGGGCGTCCTCGCACAGGCGGCGCGCCACGTCGCGTCCGGCGGCCGGCACCGAGGCCAGCGCCGAGCACATGTGCCCGGGCGCCAGGTAGTCGGTCTCGACGAGCGTCAACCCGGGCACGAGGCGCAGCAGGTCGGCGACATACCGATTCGTCTCCGGCACTTCCGTGAATCCGACGTGCTTGTGCAACAGCACCCGCCGCGGCACCGGATGGGTGAAGGCCGCCGCGAGCCGCTCGCGGTTCGCGTGCAGAATCTGCACGAAGTGCGAGATCGAGAAATTGGCGTCGTTGTACTGGCCCATGAAGGAATTCATGTGGCGATAGCACGACGGGCACCAGCTCACGACCTTGCCCGTTTCGAACGCGTTGAACTTCCCCACCGTGCGCTTCGCCATGCCCTCCGCGGCGTGCAGCTTGTCGTCCTTCTGCGTCCCGCAGCAGTAGCTCGGACCGCCGGCCGGTTCCGGCTCCACGCCGGCCGCGCGCAGGAGATCGATGGCGTGGTGGATGATGTCGCCATGGCGCACGGCGTTGCAGCCGTACCAGAACACTACGCGCTCAGTACTCATATGCTCTCGACAGCTCCAACATCAACACACGAATCAATCAAAGGATGCAGGATGAACGTGGAAGGATGATCTGATTGTCTGCCGCTCTCCTTCATCCTTCATCCTTCCGCCTTCATCCTTGCCTTTAGCGGTGCCACTCCTTCAGCTCGTCGTCGGTGAACTGCGTCTCGGCGAACGCGGTGATGCGACGGAAAAACAGCGGATCGTCCCGCCCGCCCATCTGGCGCGGGCCCCCCAGGGAACCCATCGCTCCCATGCGCGCGACGCGCAGCATGATCATGGCGTTGATGTTTTCGGGACAGGCCTTGATGCACGTTGCGGACTGCGTGCAGACCTTGATCCAGTCGAGCGCCTGGGGCGACGCCGCATTGTGCCGCAGCACCTCGAGCAGGTCGGCGACCACCGCAGGCCCGTCAGCTTGCGCGAGCCGCTCCGAGTACGGCGTCATCGGACACGCCTCGAAGCAGCGCCCGCAGCGCGTGCACCGGTCGAGGGTATCTTCGATGAACCCGTCGACGTATTCCCGCAGCGTGGCGGGTTTGCTCATTCGCCCGTTCCGGTTTGGATGGATTCCAGCTTGCGCTCAGTTTGCATTGAGCACCCGGGACGCCTTCGCGACGTCGCCGGGCTTGACCCAGAAGATTGCCCCGAAGCGCCCGGCGCCCGAAGCGACCGCGTCCATGGCCACCATGTTGATTCCCGCCGCGGCGAGCTTGCTGCAGATGGACGCGATGGCGCCCGTTCTGTCCTTGCCCGTCGCGAGGAACACGGTCTTCTTCGCGCTTACCTTGTAGCCCAGCTTGCGCGCGGCCTCGACGAATTTCCCGGGGTTGTACGGCATGAAGTCCACCTGGGCCCGGCCGGCGTTCGGAAAACCGGTAAACGCAACGAGGTTGACGCCGTGGGCGGCCAGCCCGCTCAGGATGCGGGCGCCCTGGCCCGGGCGGTTGGGTGTCTTCATGCTGAAGTACGCCGTCTTGCGAACGATGTAGGGAGAAGCCATGGATTGCCTCCTGCTACCAAATCATACCGCCGATTGGGCTCACGGCGACTTGGGCTGGGCCGCGGCCAGCGATTCCAGCGCAGCCTTCTGCATCTCCAGCGTCCTGATCGTCATCTGGACGAAGCCGACGTTCAGGGTGAGCCAGGTCTCGACCGCCTTCAGTTCATTGATCTTCCTTTCGATCTCATTGGGATCGATGGTCGGCGCGATCATGCCGGGCAGGGGGAAAGACATGGGATTCCACATCTTCTGCATGAACTCGAACATGTCCTTGGGCAATCCCGGTGTATCGGCCATTGCGCTCTCCCCTTCCCCGCGTGGTGATGCGGCTATTATAGGGATGAAATTCCCTATAGCGTCGGGAAGTTAGCGCGCGCTTTCACGCTATGCCGCGTAGCGGAGCGGATCAGGTCCTACTGGGAGGTAAGGCTGGCGGGACGGGGAGAGGCGGCAGACGTATTGGAGGAGGATGACACGCGGGAGGTGGGCGACAACGCCTGTTTCAGCCGCTGCTGCTCGTTCATCACCTTCGTGGAGTACTGGTCTTCCCCGTCGCTCAACGCCCCCCCGTACATCTGCAAGGCAATCCCGAGGTTGCCGGTGAGGCGTATGTAATCCTTGAGGATACGGGAGCCGATCTTGACGTTGGCTACCGGATCGAAGAGCGCCTTCTCACCGCCGTATTCCGCCAGCTTGGCCGCGTGGTACTTGGGGATGACCTGCATCAGGCCCCGGGCACCGTTGATGCTCTCGGCAATCGGGTTGAAGCGGGATTCTATGGCGATCACCGCGATGATGAGGAGGGGGTCAAGCCCATGCTGCTGCCCTACGGTATGCGCCAGCTGCACCAGGTCGTAGGCCATTTCCTGGGAAACCCGGTAGCGCCTGGCAACGGAATCGGACAGGGCGCGATAGCGGTTGTCCTCGGCAGGGTTGATGGCGGGGTCTCCACGGCCGTCCCGTCCCTCGTCTACGGTGAACTCATCCGGCAGCGCGCCATCGCCGACATGCCCGAACCAGAACGCCTGATGATTGTGGACGACCAGCACGAGCGCCGCGAGGCTGGCGGCCAGCACCACGACGGACACGGCCCGGCGCGAACGACGCGCAATACGACCCCAGCCCGTCTCCCCTTGTAATGAAGGCATAACCTGGCTCACGCGAACGACAACCCTTCTCTTATGACGGCAGGGTGATGCGGTGAATCCGGGTGCCGGCAGTGCCGCGGCAGCTGCACCCTTACTTCTCAATTCCGGTTGCTTGCGAGACCAGATTTCAGGAAGCCTGATGAGACCGTATTATATTGTTTCTTATCGGTTTATGCCAAAAACTTTCTCGATTGGACTACGCGATTGATGCACCGCGGTCAAGCATTTTCGGAGATTTGACTGGAGGAGCGTGAAACGGGTTCACTGCTTCATATTTTTCGATGTATATCAATAGGTTATTGATTATCCTGCGACGAGGACGAATTTCCGCAATCCGGGTGACGCAACTGCCATTCGCGAAGGGCCTCGCGATACCGCTCCAAGGCCACGCCATAGCGAATGTATACGCAGTTTGCGCACCCGCCCCCGCAGCAATCCTCGGGCAAAGGCTCCCGGGGTGACACCGGCCTGGAATCGGCTGCGGTCATCGGTTCAGGGCCGGCGGCACCGGGTGCTGCGGGAACCGCTTGCGGAATTCCATCAGCATTTCGCGCGCTTCCGCGTCACGGCCGGCCCGGAACAGCTCCTCCACCCGTTCAAGCCACTTCTCCGGGGGTTGATTCTCGTATCCCTGCCAGACCGGCCGGGGTCCTACGGCAGCGTCGTTACGCGGCTCGATCCGGGCCCTGCTCTCGGGCACGCCGGGTCTCGCCATCAGCTTGGCGGGCGGCGGCTCCAACACGCCGGCGGCGGCGTCGGGGGACGCGGCCGCTGCTGGTGGGGCAGGCGCTCGTTTGGCTGCCTGCTGCTCCGCTTCCGCGCGCTCCTTCGCCCGCGCTTGGGCGGCGGCGCCCAACTCAGCCTGCTTCGCCAAGGTGTCGGTTTGGGGCGGCAGCGTCTCCGGCGGGCCGCGCCTCGCCTCGGAAGAAGCGGCTGGCGGGTCAGCAAACGGCCGGGGCGCCGGCCGTGGGGCTTCGAGGACCCGGGGCGCCTCCTGTCTCGGCTCAGGCTGGGCCTCCGCTCTGCGGTTGCGGTCTTGCTCAGGCTGAGCCGGCGGCGCCGTTGCCGGTGCGTCTCGACGCCGTGAGATGACCTCGCCCTCCGGAGCCGCGCGCGACGACGCCTCTGCCTTGTCGCGAGGCGCTGTCGGTTGCGCCGTGCGCGCGTCGTTGGCTGCGCGCGCTTCATCGGCCGGAGGCGGGCTATCGGCTGTGGACGAAGGCGCCGCCATCGGGGGTGGAGCCTGGTCGAGACGATCCGCGCCCTCTTCGCGCATCAACAACACCACGCTCACGCTCAGAACCAGTACTGCAGCGATGGCCACGGGCGTACGCCATGCCCGCAGCAGGGGACCCGGACGCCGCGGCCGCGCGCCAACCTCACGCCGGGCCGCGGCCAGGATCGCGGCATCGAGGTGGGCCGGCGGCTCCTGGCTCGCTCCCGCGGCATAAGCACGGTCGAGGACCGGATCGCGTGGCTGATCCGGGCTCGCAGCCGTATCGTGCTCGGTCAGTGCCATTTGCTCATCCCCTGCCGCAGCTTGGCGAGAGCGTAACGCAGGCGGCTCTTCGCAGTCTCGCGCGATACGCCCGTGGCCGCAGCGATAGCCTCGACGCTCATGCCGCCCTCCTGCTGCAACAGGAAGGCCTCGCGCTGCGGGGCGGGCAGCTCGGCAACCAGCCGGAGCAGCTCCACGGCCTGGCGCTTGAGGTCGTACGCGGTATCCGGCGGCTGCCGGCTCTCGTCCACCAGATCCTCCACGACGGGCCCGTCCTCCGCATCCAGGGAGGTCACGACGGCCTGTCCGTGCTTGCGGTAGTGATCTATCAACCGGTTATGCGCGAGCCGGTACAGATAGGTGGTGAATTTCGCCTGAACGGTATAGCCCGCGCGCGAGCGGATCAGGTTCATCCAGACGTCCTGGAACAACTCCTCCGCCGCCCCGGGCTCCCGGCACTGCCGCAACAGGTAGCGGTACAGCCCGCCCTTGTGACGGGCGTAAAGGGCATCGAATGCGCCTGCGTCGCCGTCGCGATAGCAGAGCATGAGATCCTCATCGCTGGAGTCCGCTCCCCAGGGCATAGCGGGTTGGCAGTATGCGCAATGGACGCCCGGCCCGCAACCGGGCGCCCATTACGGCAGAAAAGCGAGAGCAGAGAGACGAGAGGAGAGAGGAGCACATTGGTTGACACCTCTCTGCTCTCCCTTGTCGCCTCTCCCCGGACCCGCTTTACCGCGGGTCCGGGACGAACTGCCCCGGGAACGGCGACGGCGTCGCAATCCGCGGTCCCCTGATCACGCCCATCGCCACGAGATTGGCGTGCGTGTCGTAGTGGATCGCGATCACCTCCTCGGGGTGCGGGGTCGCGCGCTCGAACTGCGTGTAGGTGACGCGCGATGTCTCGCTGCGGCCGTGGCCGGTGCCCAGTGACGTGGATTTTTCCACCGTCGAGGGCGCCTGGCGCCTGGCATCGCTTTCCGCGCCACGCGGCGCATCGTCCGCGGATGCGCCCGCCCCGCCCTGGGGCTCGGCTGGACTCTCGCGGCGCTCCCCCGACAGCCGATCGCGCAGGATGCGCACGTCGGGCTCGTATTTTCTGCGGAACACCGCCACGCCGATCACCCCGACGTTGTCCGGGCGGCCGGTGCGGGCGGCGTAGGAGTTCTGATGCTCGGTGAAGAAGAACGCGGCCACGCGCTGCAGGCTCTTCCTCCAGCCCTTGATGTCGAATCCCTGACCGGGCGCGAGCACGTAGCCGCTCTGGCTCCAGTCGGCCGTCTCTCCGCTCACGGCATTGACGCCGTCGACCGATACCACGGCGAGGATGTCCGATCCGCTGCGGTTACGCACGCGTACCTGGTACTCACTGCCCGGCCTGCCGACGACGTAATGGCGGCCTTGATGCTGATACACCGGCAGGGTCCGGTTCTCCGCGCGATCGTGGACTGTGACGTCCGCGGTATTGCCCACCGCCCCCGCGGATCCCGTCAGAATCCCCCACAGGGCCAGCGCTGCCATCGTGTTGCGTTTCATGGACTACACCTCAGGGTTGCGCATCAATCCGATGCCACTCTTTAAACGGCCGCCGGGGCGCAAAGGGGTTAGCTTGAACGGTCCAAAAGCGGCGGATATACTCGACGAACCCCCTAGGAATTCGCCGGGCGGTTCCGGTGGATTTCTCCGGTAACACAAGAGGGTCGGAGGATCGGATGCCCAAATTTTCCCCGGAAGCGATTCGCACCATCGCGCTCGTCGGCCACGGCGGCTCGGGCAAGACCACGCTCGCCGAGGCGCTTCTTGCGAAGACGGGAGTGATTCAGGTTCCCGGGACCGTCGAGAAAGGCACCACCGTGTGCGATTTCGACGCGCTGGAGAAGCAATACCAGCATTCGCTCAACGCCTCGGTCGTGCACCTGGAGCACCAGGGGACGCGCCTGCACCTGGTGGACACGCCGGGGTTGCCGGATTTCATCGGGCGCGCGATCGGCGCCCTGCCCGCGGTGGAGACCGCGGCCATGGTCGTGAACGCCCAGAACGGCATCGAGATGATCACGAACCGCATGATGCAGTGGGCGAAGAAGCGCGATCTGTGCCGCATGATCATCGTGAACAAGATCGATGCCGAGAACGTGGACCTGCCCGGTCTGCTCGCCAGGCTCCAGGCGTCGTTCGGCAAGGAGTGCCTGCCGATCAACCTGCCTGCCGATGGGGGCAAAAAGGTCGTGGACTGCTTCTTCAACCCCTCGGGCGAGGCGGACTTCTCCTCCGTCGATGAAGCGCACAGCGCGCTCGTCGACCAGGTCGTGGAGGTGGACGAGGAGCTGATGGCCGCCTACCTCGAAAAAGGCGAGGTCGCGCCCGAAGATCTGCACGCGCCCTTCGAGAAGGCGCTGCGCGAAGGCCATCTGATCCCGGTGTGCTTCGTGTCGGCGCGCAACGGCGCCGGCGTGGCCGAGCTGCTCGACGTCTTCGTGAAGCTCATGCCCAATCCCACCGAAGGCAACGCGCCACAGATCATGAAGGGCGAGGGCGACAAGGCTCAGCCGGTGCGCGCCGAGCCCGACCCGAAGAAGCACGTCCTTGCTCACGTCTTCAAGGTGATGATCGATCCGTTCGTCGGCAAGGTCGGCGTCTTCCGCGTGCACCAGGGGACGATCACCAAGGACTCGCAGCTCTTCATCGGCGAGGGGAAGAAGGCGTTCAGGGTCGCGCACCCGTACCTGCTGCGGGGCAAGGATTTCGTCGAGACCGATGCGCTCGTGCCCGGCGACGTCGGCGCGGTCGCCAAGGTCGAGGAAATCCACTTCGACGCCGTGCTGCAGGATTCGCACGACGAGGACCACATTCATTACGTGCCGCTCGAATTCCCGACGCCCATGCACAGCCTCGCGATCGAGCCCAAGCGCCGCGGCGACGAGCAGAAGATCTCCGAAGCCCTGCACAAGCTCTCCGCCGAGGACCCGACGTTCCGCGTGGAGCACAACGCCACGATCAACCAGACGATCATGAGCGGGCTGGGTGACTTGCACATGCGCTATATCCTCGACCGCATGGGCAGCCAGTACCACGTCGAGGTCACCACCAAGCCGGTGCGCATCCCGTACCGCGAAACCATCACGGCCAGGGCCGAGGGCCACCACCGCCACAAGAAGCAGACCGGGGGCGCAGGCCAGTTCGGCGAGGTCTTTCTGAAGGTGGAGCCGCTGCGGCGCGGCTCGGGCTTCGAGTTCGTGGACCAGGTGAAGGGCGGCACGATACCGAGCCAGTTCATTCCCGCGGTGGAAAAGGGCGTGCGGCAGGTGCTGGAGATCGGCCCGCTCGCGGGCTACCCGGTGCACGACGTGCGGGTAATCGTCTACGACGGCAAGTACCACGACGTCGATTCGAAGGAAATCGCGTTCATTACCGCCGGCAAGCGCGCGTTCATGGATGCGATCGGCAAGGCGCGCGCCATCATGCTCGAGCCCGTGGTCAACATCGAGGTCACGGCGCCCGAGGCCAACATGGGCGACATCGCGGGCGACATCTCCTCCCGGCGCGGCCAGCTCTCCGGGACCGATTCGATGGGTCCCGGCACGCTCGTCATCAAGGGCAAGGTACCGCTGTCGGAGTTGAACAACTACCAGGCGCGATTGAAATCCGTGACGGCCGGCCAGGGCTCGTACACCATGGAGTTCTCGCACTACGACCCGGTGCCGCCCAATGTGCAGAAGGACCTCATGGCGGCGCATGCAAAGACGGCGCAAGCCGAGGAGGAGTAAGACGTCAGGCGTCAGGGGTCAGGGGTCATGCGTAGCTGGTCATGGTCTTCATGCGCCTGACGCATGACGCTTGACGCCTGACCGCTGGGATGGACGACATCGTTCTCCGCGGGATGGCCAGATGGCCGAATGTACCCGCAGTTTACGGCTGGCTCTCTCTCGACCGGCGCGGGCAGTGGCTCATCAAGGGCGAGCGGATATCCAATCCGACCGTCACCGCGTTCATCGGGCGCAACTACGAGCGCGACGGGCGCGGCTGCTGGTTCTTTCAGAACGGGCCCCAGCGCGTGTTCGTACAGCTCGACTACGCCCCCCTGGTGTTGCGCGTCGCCGGCGCGGAGGGCATCGCGCTCGAGTTCGAGGCGCATACCGGGAAGAGAGCGGCCGCGATCGAAGGGGCGTGGCTGGACGAGGACGGCTCGCTCATCCTCTCCACGGATCTCGGGCCGGGCCTCATCGATGACCGCGATCTGCCGCGGCTCGAAACCTCGTTCGTGGACGCCAACGGCACTCCGCTCCCGGAAGCCGTTCTCGACGAGCTGATGGAGCTGGCCGCGCAGCAGCGCGCGGTCCCCCTCTGGCTCGGGTTCAGGGAACGCAGCGTGAAGGTCGATTCGATCCGTTCCGGCGACGTCCCCGCGCGATTCGGGTTCGTGCGCGACCCGCAGCCTCCCAAGGGCAGTGACCAGTGATCCGTGACCAGTGACCAGGAACGAAGCCTTCGAGTCCCCGCCAGTCACTGGTCACCGGTCACCAGTCACGAATCATGAAGCCACTCGCTGAATTCCCCGCTGCTGCGCGAGCATCGATCCGCGGAGTGTTGTTTGATATCGACGACACCCTCACCACCGCCGGCCGGCTGACCGCGCACGCGTATGGCGCCATGGAGCGGCTGCAGCGCGCGGGACTCGCCGCCGTCCCGATCACCGGCCGCCCGGCGGGATGGTGCGATCACATCGCCCGGATGTGGCCGGTTTCCGGCGTGGTCGGAGAAAACGGCGCGTTCTATTTCCGGTACGACTGGACAGCGCGCAGGATGGTCCGCCGCTACGTCCACGACGATACGACGCGCGCTGTCCAGCGTGAACGCCTTCTGCAGATCGGAGCGAGCATCATTTCGGGGATTCCCGGCGCGGCGATTGCGACCGACCAGGCTTACCGCGAGACCGATCTCGCGATCGACTACTGCGAGGACGTGCCGCCCCTGCCCCTGGCGACGGCCGAGCGCATCGCCGCGGCCATGCGGGCGCGCGGACTCACCGCGAAAGTGAGCTCCATCCACGTGAACGGCTGGTTCGGGACCTACGACAAGCTCGCCATGACGAAGACCCTCATGCGCGAAGTCCTGGCCATCGATCTCGATGCCGCGCTACGCGAGTACGTTTTCGTCGGCGACTCGCCCAACGACGCCCCCATGTTCGCGCACTTCCCGCACGCGGTCGGCGTGGCGAACGTCGAGGCCTTCGCAGGCCGCCTCGACCACGAGCCGGCCTACATCACGACGGCGGAGGCGGGCGCAGGGTTTTGCGAGGTGGTCGACGCTCTCCTCTCCGCGCGTTGAGAACCCGCTAGAAGCCTGTTACGGCGTTTGTGGTTTAAGATTCTGCTTCTCTTGGGTGCCTTGGCGTCTTGGCGGTTCAGTTTTTCCTATTGAATAACGAGGTAACGGCATGATTGATCTCAGAAGCGACACCCTCACCCGTCCCACCGAAGCAATGCTCGAATCCATGCGCGAAGCCACTTTCGGCGACGATTCGCGCGACGGCGACGAGACCGTCCAGAAGCTCGAAGCCATGGCCGCGGAGCGCCTCGGCAAGGAAGCCGGCGCGTTCATGCCCAGCGGCACGATGACCAACCTGGTGGCGATGCTCACGCACGGCGGCCGCGGCGGCGAGGTGACGCTGGAGGACGGCTCGCACACTCTGAACGCCGAGCTGGGCGGCATCGCGACCCTTGCGGGGTTGTTCTACCACGGCATACCCGGCAAGCGCGGCGCGATGGACCTCGACCTGCTGCGCGAAGCCGTCCGGCCTACCTCGCGCAACCAGATGGGCACGGCGCTCGTCTGGATGGAGAACACGCACAACCGCTCCGGCGGGTCGGTGCTGCCGCTCGCCTACATGGAAGCGGTGTCGAATATCGCGCGGGAAAAGGGCGTACCGGTGCACCTGGACGGCGCCCGCATCTTCAATGCCGCGACAGCGCTCAAGGTGCAGCCGAGCGAGGTCGCGAAGTATGCTGATTCGGCGTGTTTCTGCGTATCCAAGGGATTGTCGGCGCCGGTCGGCTCGATTTTGTGCGGAACGAAGGATTTCATCGAGCGCGCCCGCGCCTACCGGCGCATGGTGGGGGGCAACATGCGGCAGGCAGGGCCCGTGGCCGCCGCCGGCATCGTCGCGCTCGAAACCATGGTGGACCGCCTCGCCGAGGACCACGCCACGGCAAAGCGTCTCGCGGAAGGGCTCAATCGCATCGACGCAAGCCTCGTCGATCCGAACGAGGTCGATTCCAACCTCGTGCGCGTGGAAGTGAGGAAGAGCGGCCGCCGGGCCGCGGAGTGGTCGGCGGACCTGAAACAGAAGGGCGTGGTAGTCGCGCCTTGCGACGTCCATTCGCTGCGCTTCGTTACGCACCGGCACATCTCGCCGGCCGACGTGGATGCCACCGTCGGCGCCTTCGCGGGCCTCTGGCGAAAAGGCTAGCCGTCGGCGACGCGGAGGAATCCGTGATTGCCGTAAGGATCGTCGCGCTCACCCTCCTGCTCGGCCTCGCGGGCGCGGGCTGCACGGCGCCCGCCAGAGGCCCGGATGCGGACAAATCCCGCCTGTCCGAGCGCCAAGCCGGGTTTCTGCTCCAC
>DASRJL010000133.1:0-2346 GCA_035649495.1 Burkholderiales bacterium
TGTCTGGTCAGTCTACTAAAGCCCCACCGGACAGGTTGACGACGGTTCCGGTCATCGCTCCGGCCCGACTCGAGGCCAGGAACGCCGCGGTCTCCGCGACTTCGGAAAGCGTTGGCAGACGTTTCAAGAGCGTGCCCTTTGCCATACCCGCCATCGCTTCATCGAGGGGCTCGCCGAACAGCTCCTTCGTGTAGGAACCCGCCGCGGGAGCGTCGCTGATGGCGTGGGGACGGATGCAGATGACGCGGATGTTCCGGGGCGCCAGCTCGGCGGCCAGAACCCGTGAGAATGCCTCCCTGGCGGCACCAGATGCGCTATGCCCCAGGATGCCGGGCACCGCCAACCTGGAACCTGGCTCGGACAGCGTCAGGATCACGCCGCCCCCCCCCATGTGCCGAGCTACCGCCTTGCTCGTGATGAACAGCGTGCGCATGCAACCGTCGATCGGCCGCATGAACTCGTCGAGCGAGAGGTCCGCCAGCGTGGTCCCCTGGTCGTGCATGATGCTCACGGCGTTGAGGGCGATGTCGATGCTGCCCGCCCGTGCCGCGACCGCGTCGGCGTGCCGCGCCACCGCGAGTTCATCGAATACGTCCAGCCGCGCAGTCTCCGCCCGACCACCCGCAGCCGCTATGTCGGCGGCCACGGCATCGAGCTTCGACTGCGTCCGCCCGGCGAGGAACACCCGTGCGCCCTCCCGCGCGAAGACCCGAGCGACGGCGCCACCGATGGCGCCGCCGCCCCCATAAATCACGGCGTTCTTGTTTTCGAGCAGCATTGGGTCTCTCCTCTAGTTCCAGTTATCGATCTTGAGATCATCGGGCGACGGCCGGCCAGTGCCGGTTTCGGCGAGCTCTCGCAGACTCAGGAGGAAGGTCGCCCACTTCATGCTGCAATGAGCCATGAATTCGACGGCCTCGCGCCAGTTCCGGTGCCCGAACACGATCAGCGTCTGATCGCCGTCCCGTGATAGCTCGAACGTCAAGTCGGTGCCGACCCATTCCTCGGGTCCCGCCGTGAAGCGCCACTGCACTTTCTTGCCCGGCTCGAGCTTCACCAGCTCGAAGACCATTCTCCCGATCTCCTTGCCGTCGGGAGCGTGAAACACGCTCGTGATCGCCCCGCCGAGCTTGGACTCTCCCGTTGTCGTCTCGGACCACCAGCCCGCTATGCCCTTGGCGGTCGAAACGGCCTCATAGACCTTCGCGAGGGGCGCCTTGATTCCGATCCTGTGAATGATGTCCACCATGGTGTCCTCCAGAACCTGCGTTGCCGGGCCTGTTTTCCAATACGCAACCTGCATGTTGCGCATATCGGGCCCCGGTTGTAGAATATGCAACGTATCGGTTGCATAATTGTTCCCGGGCACCGGACACCCACGGAGAGGACATCTGGACATGACCGCCAAGACTCGAGAGAGCCGAGCAGGGGCGAGCACCGACCGCATCGAAAAGCGCGTCGTGCTCCGCGCCCCCCGCACGCGTGTGTGGCGCGCGATCTCGGACGCATCGCAGTTCGCTACCTGGTTCCGCGTGAAGCTCGATAGTGGGTTCGTCGAGGGCAGATCCACGCACGGCCAGATCACCGAAAAGGGGTACGAGCACCTCAAGATCGAGATGCAGGTGCAGCGCATCGAGCCGGAGCGCTATTTCGCGTATCGCTGGCACCCCTACCCGATGGACCCGAAGGTGGATTATTCCACCGAGCCGACCACGCTCGTCGAATTCACTTTAGAGGAAGCCGCTGAGGGGACGGCCCTGACGATTGTCGAGTCCGGATTTGACCGGATCCCGCTCGCGCGGCGCGCCGAGGCGTACCGCATGAACGACGGCGGCTGGAACGGTCAGATCAAGAATCTCGAGCGGTATGTCGCGTAGCGGCGCCGCCGCGGTACTCAAGGACGCGCAAGCCGTGCCGGTGTTCGCCGCGTTGGCGGACACCACACGGCTGCGGCTGCTGCGCCGGCTGTCCGTCGAGGGGCCGCTGTCGATCACGCGGCTCAGCAAGGGGACGCGCGTGACCCGCCAGGCGATCACGCGGCACCTTTACGCGCTGGGCGACGTCGGGCTGGTACGCCGCGCGCGCAAGGGACGCGAGCAGATCTGGGACCTGAACGCGAAGCGGCTCGAGATCGCACGACAGTATCTGGACCATGTCGCCGCGCAATGGGACTCGGCAGCTGCACGACTCAAGGCATTCGTCGAAAACCAGGAGGACGAACGCCGCTGATCACGACGCTGCCTCATTTGCCCAAGCCGATCTGCTTGTAGAACTCCTGATTGTCCCAAAACAGCCATTCGTGATCCATCCGGCCATTGACCCAGTGTCCGATCGTCGCCATGGCGA
>DASRJL010000134.1:0-2405 GCA_035649495.1 Burkholderiales bacterium
AGCTCCTCGCAGCACAGGTCATAGTGCCTGGCGGGCGGGGTCCCGTGCCTCCCGGGGCGCGCGGTTACGAGCCGCCGCCGCAGGACGCCACTCCCCGCTCCGCTTCAAGGACCGTCTCGAGAAACGCCCGTCACCCGAGCGAGGATATGACTTTCATACGATCCTAGGATTAGGATGTCAATCCTTAAAAGCCCCCCTTTGAAAAAAATTCGAGGTCCCCCAATGTGGGGACGGAGACACCCCGGAAGGGGACCGGCACGCGGCGAGGTCCTTTTCCGATCAACAACGCGGACAAAGGTGGAGACAATCATGCGAAGCTTAGCCCAAACACTCTTCGCGCTGATCGTGATGTTGGGCGCGACGGCGCCCGCCTGGTCGCAGCAGCCGGCGTCCGCCACCAAGGTCACCGCGCTGATGAAGCAGGTGTTGGCGGACTTTCCCGGCCGCGAGGTCGTGATGGTGACGCTCGACATCCCGCCCGGCGGCGGCTCGCAGCCGCATCGCCACCCCGGCCATCACATTTTCGGCTACGTGCTGGAAGGCAGCTACAAGCTCAAGCTCGATCAGGGCCCGGAAACCATCCTCACCAAGGGCCAGACCTTCTACGAGGCGCCCGGCCAACTGCACGCGGTGTCGGCCAATGCCAGCCAGACCGAGCCCGCCAAGGTGCTCGCCGTCATCGTGGCGGAGAGCGGCAAGCCGATCACGGTGCCGGAGGGACGGTAGGAATCACGCCCGGTCCGGCACGCCTGCCTTGCGCAGGCCCTCGCAATATTGCGCCATGAGGCTCTGCTCGCCGAACAGATGCGTGCCTTGCACGAACGCGATGGAAAAGTCGGGCCGCTGGCGGGTCAGCTCCTCGAGGTAGCGCCGCGCCTCGTCGAGGCGTCCCAACTGCCCGAGCGCGGCGATCAGGACCGCGTAGCGCGACCACTGGAAATTCGGCTGGCCCAGCGCCTTGAGCGCGAACGTGACTGCGCCCTCGTAGTCGGCGGCGAAGTAGTGGGCATCCGCGATGCGCACCAGGAACGAGCCCATGTTCGGATCGTGCGGGCTCAGGCGAATCGCCGCCTTGAGATGGGACAGCGATTCCGCCGGGCGGCCGGAGAACACCAGCGTCGCTCCCAGGCCGTAGTGCGCCAGCGCCAGGCTGGGGTTGAGCTCCAGCGCGGTCTCCAACTCGGAAATGGCCTGCGGATATTCACGCCGCAGGTAACGAACGCGTCCCAGCGTGCAGTGCGCGCCGGCATCCTCGGCATCGAGCGTCACGGCGCGGTGCGCGGGCCCGATCGCCTTTTCGCGGTTCTCCTCGTTGGATTGCGCAAAGCCGTAGACCACCTCGTAGTAGTAGGCCTCCGCCTCTCCCGAATAGGCGGGGCCGAGCTCGGGGTCGATCGCGATCGCCTGCCGGAACAGCCGTCGCGCCTCCAACAGATCCTCGCGCGTGCAGCGGTAGAGGTGAAACATGCCGCGCTGATAGATGCTCCAGGCATCGAGATTGTCGCGCGCCTTGACGCGCGCCCGTTCACGCTCGGCGCGGCCCAGCTCCGGCTCGATCGCGCCGACGAGCGTCTGGGTCATCTCGTCCTGCACGACGAAGATGTCGGACAACGCGCGGTCATAGCTGCGCGCCCAGACGTTGTTGCCGCTGGCGCCCTCGACGAGCTGGGCGCTGACGCGAATGCGATCGTCGGCGCGCCGCACGCTGCCCGCCAGCACGTAGCGCACGCCGAGCTCGCGCGCGATCTGCTTGGCGTCCATTCCCTTGTTCCGGTAGGCGAAGGTGGAATGCCGCGCGATGACGAAGAACCAGCGCACCCGGGACAGCGCGGTGATGATTTCCTCGGTCATGCCGTCGCCGAAATAGTCCGGCTCGGAGCCGCCGCTCATGTCGGTGAACGGCAGGACGGCGATCGACGGCCGGTCGGGGAGCGCAAGCGCGGTCGCATTGCCGGGGTCGGGGGGCCGCTGCTCGCGCACCTCGCCGACAAAGCGGACGCCCTTGCGCGCGATCGTGCGGACGAGCTGCTGGCGCTCGCCGCTGTCGCCGACCGCCCGGCGCAGCGAGTTGATGCGGCTGGTCAGCGTCGATTCCGACACGATCCGTCCGCCCCAGACCGAGGCGATGAGATCGTCCTTGCTCACCACGCGGTCGCGGTTCGCAACGAGATGGACCAAGAGGTCGAAGACCTGCGGCTCGAGCGGGATCAGCTCGCCGTGACGCTTGAGCTCCCGGCGATCGGTGTCGAGGTCGAAATCTCCGAAAAGGATGAGCAAATTCAGCCTCGTGCCCGCCCCGAGCGCGCGCCAGGCGCGCCCCTTCTGGACGGATAATCAAGCCCCTTGCAAGGACAAATCAAGCTTGCCGCAAGGCTTTCCCGGCGGGCGCCCGCTATCGTTGCGCC
>DASRJL010000135.1:0-42161 GCA_035649495.1 Burkholderiales bacterium
GGTTCATATGAAGCGGGCCAGGTAACGCGGCTGCACCGCCGTATCTGCACCGCCGTATCTGCACCGCCGTATCTGCACCGCCGTATCAGTCACGCATTCTGCTTCTTGACGTTGCCCATCTCCGCCCAGATCCGCAGCTCCTCGGGAAACGGCGGGGCCTCGCCCGTGTAGCCCAGCTCGGCCAGGACCGCCGGGTTGGCGACCCGCCCGCCTCGGTCCAGAAACAACCCCTTCACGAAGGCATGCGCGCATAGCGTCCCGTCCGATTCGAAGCGCTGCTCCATGTAGGCGTACTTGTCGTCCCAGGTCACGAGCCGCGTGACAAGCTCGAATCTCTGGAACGGCGCGAGCTGCCGGATGAAGTTGATCTCCGCCGCCGCGAGCACCGGCATCCAGCGCTTCCGCGCGATGATAGGGAGCAATCCGATCTGCGCGACCATGTGCACCCTTCCCAGGTCCATGAGCGAGAGATAGCGCCCGTTGTTCATGTGCAGGTTGAGGTCGCAGTCGGTAGGCAGCACGCGGAACGGCACGCGCGACTCGTCGAGGACCCCTTTCACCGGCAGGCGCCAGATCTTCCACAGCACGTAGAGCAGGCGCAGGTAGAGGTTCATGGCGCCTCAACGGCGAGAGGAGAGAAGGGATAGAAGAGAGGGGTCAAACCGGAGGGGCCCATCGCCGTGTCGCCTCTCTCCTCTCTCCTTTCGTCTATCGCTTTTCCACCTTCGCGGAGCGATGGCGCAGGTATTCGACGATCGCCGGCGAAATCGACAGCAGCACGATGGCGAGGATCACCAGCGTGAGGTTCTGCTTCACCACCGGCACGTTCCCGAAGTAGAAGCCGGCGTAGGTAAGCGAGCTCACCCACGCGATGCTGCCCGCGAAGCTGTAGAAAAGGAACGTCGGGTAGCGCATACGCCCGATCCCGGCCACGAAGGGCGCGAAGGTGCGGACGATGGGCATGAACCGCGCGAGGAATATCGTCTTCGCTCCGTACTTCTCGTAGAAGCGCTCGGTGCGGCGCAGGTGCTCGGGATTGAAAAGCCGCGACTTCTGCCGCGAAAAGACCCGGGGGCCGGCGTAGCGGCCGACCCAGTAGTTGGTGTTGTCGCCGAGGAACGAGGCCGACGCGAGCACCACGAACAGGCCGTGCACGTACATGTCGCCGGCCGCGGCGAGCGTGCCCGCCACGAACAGCAGGGAATCGCCGGGAAGAAACGGCGTCACCACAAACCCCGTCTCGCAATAGATGATCGCGAAGAGTATCGCGTAAATCCAGACGCCGTAGTTCGCCACCACCCACTGGAGGTGGCGGTCGAGGTGCAGGACGATGTCGAGGAAGGTGCTGACGAGTTCCAAGCGGAGAGCCTAAAAACCGCAGTTAGCCACAGAGATCACAGAGACCACAGAGGAAAAACGCAGGTCGTCGGTATCCTTCTCCGTGAACTCTGTGTCCCCTGTGGCAAAAAAGAAACGGGGCCAGCCGCCTAGATCGTCCCGGCCGCGGGTTTCTTTTCAGCTTCGGGCTTGACCAGGTCCTCGCGCCGCAGGCCGAGCCACATGAGGAGGGGGCTCCCCACCAGCACCGAGGAGTAGATGCCGAAGCAGATGCCGATGGTGAGCGCGAGCGCGAAGTAGAAGAGCGTCTCGCCCCCGAAAATCAGCATGGAGCACACCATGAGCTGCGTGCAACCGTGCGTAATGATGGTGCGCGACAGCGTCGCGGTGATCGCGTGGTCGATGACCTGCGGCGTCGACATGCTGCGGAAGCGGCGGTTGCGGAAGCATTCTCGCACCCGGTCCATGACCACCACGGACTCGTTGACCGAGTAGCCGAGCACCGCCAGCACCGCGGCAAGCACCGGCAGCGAAAACTCCCACTGGAAGAGCGAGAAGCAGCCGAGGATGATCACGACGTCGTGCAGGTTCGCGATGATCGCCGACACCCCGAACTTCCATTCGAAGCGCAGCGCGAGATACGCGACGATGCCGAGCGAGACGAAGAGGAGCGCCAGCGCCGCGGCTTCGAACAGCTCCTTCCCCACCTGCGGCCCGACGAACTCCACGCGGCGCCTCTCCACCGACGCGTCCGCCTGCTTCAGCTCCGCCAGCACCTGCTCGGAGAGCTTTGCGCTCGTCACGCCCTCCTTGAGGGGGAGGCGGATCAGGACGTCGCGCGCGGTGCCGAAGTTCTGCACGGAAGCATCGGTGAAGCCGAGCCGGACCATCGCCTCGCGGATCTTGCCGAGGTCAGGCGGCTGCTGGTAGTTGAACTCCATCACCGTGCCACCGGTGAAGTCGACGCCGAAATGGAGCCCCCTGGTCGCGAGCGAGCCCACTGCGACCAGGAACGTGATCAACGAGATCACGTTGAAGATCAGCGCGTGGCGCATGAACGGGATGTCGCGCGTGATGCGGAAGAATTCCATATTCGGTCCTATCGCCCCTGAAGGATGAAGGATGAGTGATGAAGGATGACCTGCCCCCCGCTCTCCGCCTTCGGCTGTTTAACCCTGCTGGTCATCCTTCCACCTTCCACGTTCATCCTTTGGCGGCCGCCTCCGGCCGCCATACCTGCCCGATCGACACCTTTTCGAGCTTGCGCTGGCGCCCGTAATACAGGTTCACCATGGCGCGCGACACCATCACGGCGCTGTACATGGAGGTCAGTATCCCGAGACAGTGCACGACGGCAAACCCTTTCACGGGCCCGGAGCCGAGCAGGAACAGGAACACGCCCGCGATCAGCGTGGTCACGTTCGAATCCAGTATGGTGCCCCAGGCGCGGTCGTAGCCGGCGTAGATGGCGGCCTGCGGCGTGTTGCCGTTGCGCAGCTCTTCCCTGACGCGCTCGTTGATGAGCACGTTCGCGTCGATCGCCATGCCGAGCGTCAGCGCGATCGCCGCGATGCCGGGCAAGGTCAGCGTCGCCTGCAGCATCGAAAGCAGCGCCACCAGGAAGAGCAGGTTGGCGGCCAGCGCGATAACCGAGATTACGCCGAAAGCACCGTAGTAGAGAATCATGAACAGGGAAATCGCGCCGAATCCATACCACATCGAGTGAAAACCGAGGCGGATGTTCTCGGCGCCCAACGAGGGCCCGACGGTGCGCTCCTCGATGATTTCCATCGGCGCCGCGAGCGCGCCCGCCCGCAGGAGCAGCGCCACGTCGTGCGCCTCCTGCGTGCTCATGCGGCCGCTGATCTGGACGCGCCCGCCGCCGATCTCGGTGCGGATCACGGGCGCCGTCACCACCTCGCCTTTGCCCTTCTCGAACAGCAGGATCGCCATGCGCTTGCCCACGTTCTCGCGCGTTACCTGCTGGAAGATGCGCGCGCCGGTCCCGTCGAGGTTGATGTGCACTGCCGGCTCGCCGGTCTGGTTGTCGAAACCGGGCTGCGCGTCGTTGATCCGGTCGCCGGTCAGGACGACCTGCTTCTTCACGATGATGGGCTGGCCTTCGCGCTCGGTGTAGAGCTCGGTGTTGAAGGGCAGCTGCCCGGCCAGCGCCGCCTGCAGAACCGCCGGGTTGCTCATCGCCTCGTCCTCGACCATGCGCACCTCGAGCGTCGCGGTGCGGCCGAGTATGTCCTTTGCCTTGGCGGTGTCCTGCACGCCGGGCAGTTGCACGACGATGCGGTCCCCTCCCTGCTGCTGGACGATGGGCTCGGCCACTCCCAGCTCGTCGACGCGCTTGCGCAGCGTGGTGATGTTCTGCTGCAGCGCGAGGTCGTTGGCGCGCCGCTGCGCCTCGGGCTTCAACGTCGCCACTATGCGCGACTCGGCCCCGTCCTCGACGCTCCTCAACTCCAGGTCGGACATGGTCCGCGTAATCTCGTCTAGCGCCCGGTCGCGCATCGCGCGATCGCGGAACCGCACCGAGATCCCCGGTCCTTCGCGAGTTACACCGCTGTACTGGATCCGCTTGTCGCGCAGGCCGGTACGCATGTCGTTGCTGACCGCCTCCATCTTCTTGGCCAGCGCGCCCCGCATGTCCACCTGCAGGAGGAAGTGCACGCCCCCGCGCAGGTCGAGCCCGAGGTACATCGGCAGCGCGCCGATCGCCGTCATCCAGACCGGACTGTTGGAGAGGAGGTTCAGTGCGACCACGTAGTCCTCGCCGAACTGGGCCTGCAGGAGGTCCTTGGCCCTCAACTGCGTTTCACTGTCGGCGAGCCGTGCCTTGACGCCGTGGGCATCGAGAAAGATGCCGTTGGCGGATATGCCGCCCTCCTTGAGCGTCTTCTCCACGCGCGCCAGGAGCGCGGCGTCGGACTTGAGGGTCGCCCGGAGCGGCGAGACCTGCACCGCCGGCACCTCGCCGTAGAAGTTCGGCAGCGTGTAGACGAACGCCACCAGCAGCGTGAAGCCGATGAGGGCGTATTTCCAGAGCGGGTAGCGGTTCATCCTAGAGATTCTTGATCGTTCCCTTCGGCAGCACCAGCGATATTGCCGGGCGCTGCACCTGGACTTCCACGTTGTTCGCGATCTCCAGCGTGATGTAGCCTTCGGAGAGTTTCGTGATGCGGCCGAGAAGCCCGCCCGCCGTGATCACCTCGTCGCCCTTCTGCAGGGCTTCGATCATCGCTTTCTGCTCCTTCGCCCGCTTCATCTGGGGCCGTATCATCATGAAGTAGAGGACGCCGAACATGAGCAGGATGAGGATCATGCTTTCGAAACCGCCGCCCATGGCGCCGCCGGCGGCTTGGGCATAGGCTGGACTGATCAACATGGGGTGGTGGCTCCGGGGAATCTGCCTACGAGGCAGGTCTCTGAAAAGGCGGGAATTTTATCACGATTCTCCGTGCATCTGCGTCATAAATCCGCGGCTTGCACCGTCAGATCGGATACGAAATCGGCGAGACGCCGGGTCTCGATCGCCGCGCGCAAGCCCTGCATCAGCTCCTGGTAGTAGTGGAGGTTGTGCAGGGTATTCAACCGCGCGCCGAGGATTTCGTTCACGCGCTGCAGGTGATGCAGGTAGGCGCGCGTGAAATGGCGGCAGGTGTGGCAGGCGCAATCCGGGTCGAGCGGATCGAGATCGGTCCGGTAGCGCGCGTTTCTCAGCTTCACCACGCCGCGCCGCGTGTAGACCCATCCGTTGCGCGCGTTGCGCGTCGGCAGCACGCAGTCGAACATGTCCACGCCCGCGGCGACGGCCGCTGCGATGTCGAGCGGCGTCCCGACACCCATCAGGTAGCGCGGCCGGTCGGCGGGCAGGAGGGGGACGGTGTGCCGCATGACGCGCATCATCTCGTCCTTCGGCTCGCCGACCGACAATCCCCCGATCGCGTACCCGTCGAAACCGATCGCCGTCAGGCCGGCGATGGACTCCTCGCGCAACGTCTCGTGCATGCCTCCCTGCACTATCCCGAAGAGCGCGTTCGCGCTCCCTTCGTGGGCGCGGCGGGAGCGTTCCGCCCAGCGCAGGGACAGCCGCATGGAGTCGCGCGTCTCCTCCAGCGTGGACGGATGCGCGGTGCACTCGTCGAAGACCATCGCGATATCGGACTCGAGCGCGCGCTGGATACGAACGGACTCTTCCGGCGTGAGAAAGCACGGATCGCCGTTCACGGGAGACTGGAAGCGCACGCCTTCTTCCGAGATCCTGCGCAAGGCGCCGAGGCTCCATA
This sequence comes from Burkholderiales bacterium, assembly GCA_035649495.1. Lineage (GTDB taxonomy): Bacteria > Pseudomonadota > Gammaproteobacteria > Burkholderiales > SG8-41 > SG8-41. Next base: position 5,634 of record DASRJL010000135.1, read on the forward strand.
CCTGGAAGCCGCCGGAATCGGTGAGGATCGGGCCGTTCCAGCCCATGAAGCGGTTGAGCCCGCCGTGCGCCTCGATCACGTCGACCCCGGGCCGCAGCCACAGGTGAAACGTGTTGCCCAGTACGATCTGCGCGCCGATCTGCTCCAGCTCGCTCGGGCTCATCGCCTTCACCGTGCCGTAGGTGCCCACCGGCATGAAGGCGGGCGTGTCCACGCGCCCGTGAGGCAGCGTCAGCACGCCGCGGCGCGCGGGGCCGTCGGTCGCAAGCACCTCGAACTTCAATGAAACCGCCGCTGAACGCCGATTGACATCGCTTGTCCCGTCACTGGTCACTGGTCACTGGTCACTGGTCACTGGTCACTGGTCACTGGTCACTGGTCACAGGTCACAGGTCACAGGTCACTGCCTTTCGATCAGCATCGCGTCCCCGTAGCTGAAGAAACGATAACCGCTCTCGATCGCGCGCCGGTAGGCGGCGCGGATATTCTCCATGCCGCCGAATGCCGATACCAGCATGAGCAGCGTCGACTTCGGGAGGTGGAAATTGGTGAGGAGCCGGTCGACCACCCGGAAGCGGTAGCCCGGGAGTATGAAGAGGCTGGTGTCGCCGTCTCCCGCGGCGAGCGTTCCGCCCGCGGCCGCCGACTCCAGCGCCCTCAACGTCGTCGTGCCCACCGCGAGCACCCGCCCGCCGACCGCCCTGGCGCGCGCGATGGCGTCGACCGCGGCCTGCGGGACACGATAGCGCTCACGGTGCATGCGATGCGCGGCAAGGTCCTGCGAACGCACCGGCTGGAACGTGCCCGCCCCCACGTGCAGGGTCAGGTACGCGAGTCCGGCGCCGCGCCGCTCCAGCTCCTCGAGCAGCGCCTTGTCGAAGTGCAGTCCTGCCGTCGGCGCGGCAACCGCCCCCGCCTCGCGCGCATAGACGGTCTGGTAGCGCTCCGCGTCCCGCTCGTCCGCGGCGCGCGACACGTACAGCGGCAGCGGCACCGATCCGTGGCGCTCGAGCAGCGCGTACACGTCGTTGCACCCCTCGAAGCGCAGCCGGTACAGCTCGCCATCGCGCTCGATCACGCGCGCTTCGATCCCGTCCGCCAGCTCGAGCGCGCTCCCCGGCTTCGGCGCGTGGTTCACCCCCACCTGCGCGAGCACCTCGTCCGGCCCCAGCACGCGCTCGACCATGACCTCGACGCGACCGCCCGTTCTCTTGCGCCCGGCGAGGCGCGCGTTGATGACGCGGGTGTCGTTCAGTACAACGACGTCGCCGCGCGCGACGAGGCCGGCGAGGTCGCGAAACCGCAGGTCGGTGCATCCGCCGGTAACGCCGTCGAGATGCAACAACCGGCTCGCGCCGCGCTCCGCAGGGGGAAACTGCGCGATCAACTCCTGCGGCAGCTCGTAGTCGAAGTCGTCCCGGCGCATCGCCGCATTATAAGAGGCGTGACCAGTGACCAGTGACCGGGAAGCCGGCGTGTTAGCAAAGATATCGTGCGGTGCCGCAATGAGATGGTGCCGGGAGAGAGAATCGAACTCTCATGGTGTTGCCACCGCGGGATTTTGAGTCCCGTGCGTCTACCAATTCCGCCATCCCGGCACGAAGCGCGGATTATCGCGCATTCCCCATAGCCCCAACAATAAAGCGCATGCCACCGGTCACCGTGATCGCATCCGATCAGGAGGCGATGAACTCGCGTATCACCGCCATCGCCTGCTCCGGTGCGTCCGCGATCACGCCGTGCCCGCACCCGGGAAAGCGCTCGCAGCGCGCTAACTCCCGTGGCAGGGCACCGGCGATCTCCTCCTGACAGGCGATCGGTATCATCGGATCGTCCTCGCCGCCGAGCACCAGCGTAGGGCATTGGATGCGGCTCAAGACCGGGAAGAAATCGAAGTTGAGCCCCTCTCCACCTGTGCGCATGAACCATATGTGGACATCGGGGCGGAGGATCGCGCGCTGAACGAACGCCTGATCGCGCGGCCGACGGGTGTAGACGGGAAAGGCAAGGCGGACCCACTCGTCCAGCAACGCCTCATCGAGCTCGCCCCCGTAGAACCGGCGCCGGGCAAGCGCGCCGACCTCGGGCCCGCCGAGCTTCTCGAAGAGCGCAACCCGCTCGGCGATATGCGAGCCGCCTGCCGCTTCAGTGCTGATCAGAATCAGCCGCCCGGGATGTTCCGGGTGCCGGGTGGCGTAAGCCAGAGCGACCATGCCGCCGAAGGACGTGCCGAGAACGATCGGTCGCGTTATTCCGACCGCATTGCAGAACGCCCATACGTCGTCACCCCACTGGCCCAGGTTCCACCTCTCGCGCGATCCGCGGTCGCTGCGTCCACAGCCGCGGTGGTCCAGGTAAACGACCTGCGCGATGTCGGCGAGCTGCGAAAACCGCGGCTTGTAGGTGGTGTGGTCGACGCCCGGTCCGCCATGAAGCAGCAGAAGCGTCGGCTTCTCACGCATGGCGGGTCCGTCCGGCACAAGTTGCGCTCCCTCCACGTCGAAGAAGAGCTGCACACCGTTTACGGATACATGCATTCGGAATTCTCGATGGCGATGAGGCGACGACAGAGTCCTCGCCGCAAACCCGCTGTAGGGGATCCCCTTACAGCAATTGTCGGCTTCACCCGACTGCCTCCTTTTCCCTACTGTAGGTAGTTTCAAAGGAGGCGCCCCGCGCCGGCCGCACAACCATCATAACGAGGAGGTGATCGGATTTCCACGAAACCAGCGGCACGACCTTCGTAACAAACTCACCGAGAGAAGCACCCGCGCTCAACGGCGCAACCCGCCGAGCGGCCAACCCACGTTTTTGAGGATCATGGAGGCTCACATGCAAGCAAGAATCACAACCAGGCCCGTGCACGACGTCATTGCCGCGATCCACGCTCTCAATCTCGAATCGGTCAAGGTCAGGATAATGGACGCCGATCTGGGAGAAGGCTGGACGCGCGAATATGCCGACAGCGTCGAGGCCGCCTACAGGACCTACCTGACGATGCTCGTGAAGTATCCGGATTGCGCGGAGGACATTCTACTCAGCAAGGATGTGGATGAATTCTGGCATACGCATATTCTGCAGACGATGAAGTATGCCGATGACTGCGAGAGCGTGTTCGGCCAGTTCCTGCACCACTCGCCGCACGTCGGCGAAGTTACCGCCGCCGACCACCAGCACAGGGCGAAGCAGGCCGAGAAGACCCGGCAGCTGTACGAGCGGGAATTTGGCGGTGAACTGGATGCCGTCGCCGCCTGGTCGGGGAATTCGATCCAGGCCGGAGCGGCGGCAATGTCCAATGTCGGACTGCACGCGGAAGATGCCGCCATGTCGAATGTGGCGATCCGCTCCGAGCGCGCCGCCATGTCCAACGCCGCCATTCGTGCGGGAGCGGCGGCAATGTCCAATGCCGCGATTCGCGCGGGCGCAGCCGCCATGTCCAACGTCTCGTTCCGGGCGGAAAACGCCGCCATGTCGAATGCGGCGATCCGCTCCAGGCACGCCGTCATGTCCAATGCCGCTATTCGAGCGGACGCGGCGGCAATGTCCAATGCCGCGATTCGCGCGGAAGCTGCCGCCATGTCCAACGTCTCGTTCCGGGCGGAAAACGCCGCCATGTCGAATGCGGCGATCCTTCCGGAGCACGCTGCGATGTCGAACGTAGGCCTCCGTGACGGCAGCGCGGCAAGGCACAGCGCGGTCGCCCGGGCATAGCTTTCACTTGCAGGCGGACATTGCCAAGGCCGGAGAAATCCGGCCTTTTTTTCGGCCCGAGCGCGGAGAGCGATTCCACACCAACCAATGTTGCATAATTACCTGCTGTGGTCCTTTCCGCCATCGCGGAGCCAGCTCCGGGGTTCAGGGGAAGCCCGGACGCAACAGGATGACGATGTGACAACAGCCGCTGCTCCTGCCGCCGCCAAGGCCGCGCGGCGGTTCTTTCAGCCGGCCGCGCTGCCGTGGCTGATTCTCGCCGTCGGAATCCCTGCCTCGTTCCTGCTGTTCACGCTCATCAAGGGTTCCGTCGAGAATGTCGCCCGCCTGCGGTTCGAGCGAGAGGCAAACGACGCGAACGCCATCATCGATGGACGGCTCCGCTCGTACAGCGACGTCCTCTACGCGCTGCGGGCCCTGTTCTCGAGCGAGGAGCCGGTCGGCCGGGTGCGCTTTCATCGTTTCGTGACGTCGCTCGACCTGAAACAGCGGTATCCCGGCTTCCTGTCGCTCAACTATGCCGCGCACGTGCGCGCCCCGGACAGGAAGCGCTTCGAGGAAGCCGTGCGGATCGATTCAAGCCTCGATCACCGGGGCTATCCCCAATTCGCCATCAAGCCTCCGGGCGAGCGCCCGGAGTATTTCGTGCTCGTGTATCTGGAGCCGATGCAGGGATACGAGTTCGCCTTTGGCCTGGACCTCGGGGCGAACCCGATGGCCAGGGAGCCGGAAAAAGTGGCGGAAGCCGTCAACTTGCATCGGGACAGCGGGAACCTGAGCGCGTCGGCTCAGCCGTTGCGGGTCAAGCAGCGGAGCGAAGCAATCTACCTTGCGATGCGACTCGCCGTCTACCGTCAGGGGATGCCGAGCAACACCGTGGAGCAGCGGCGGGCCGCCTACATCGGCTCGGTCGGTGCCGCGTTCGACGTGGAATATCTGATGAGAGAAGCGCTCAACGACGAGATGCTCCGCTACATGCGCCTCAGGCTGTACGACGCCGGGGCATCGGGCGGGCAGCGCGATCCCGCCCCCCCGGGAGAACCACGGCTTCTCTTCGACAGCTTTCGATTGAGTGGCCGCGGATCCGGCGGAGCCGAGATTGGTCCTCCCGGGGCCGAGTTCGTTCACGTGCTGCCGGTCGAGATTGCCGGCCGGGTCTGGAATTTCCAATATAGCGCGCCCAAGAACGCGATCATCAGCGATATCGACCGGCTGCTGCCGCCCGCAGTATTGACGGGCGGCATTCTGTTCAGCTTGCTGGTGTTCGGCGTGCTCTACTTCCTGGCATCCTCTCGCAGCAGAGCGGTCGATATCGCCAATGAAATAACCAAGGATCTGCGTGCGAGCGAGGAAGAATTGCGCGCGTCCGCCGAGCAGCTGCAGGCGCTGTCGCGACGCCTCGTGGAGGTGCAGGAATCCGAACGCAGGGAGCTTGCGCGCGAGCTTCACGACCGGGTGGGCCAGGACCTCACGGCGCTCAGCATCAGCCTCGATATATTGAGGACGCAGCTCCCCGACAAGAGCGGCGAAGCGATGCGCTCGCGCATAGACGACGCGGCCGCGCTGCTCGATGCGACGGCCGGCACCATCGAAAACGTGATGTCGGAGCTCCGGCCGCCGATGCTCGACGACTACGGACTGCTACCGGCGTTGCAGTGGTACGCCGCGGAATTCTCAGGTCGCACCGGCATCGAGGTCAAGGTGCACGGCGACGAGGGCATGGAGCGCCTGCCGCAGGCCAGCGAGATCGCGCTTTTCAGAATCACGCAGGAGGCGCTCACCAATGTGGCGAAGCACGCCCACGCGACACGCGTTGAAATCGGCCTCGAGCATACGGACACAGGGTTTACACTCTCGATACGGGACGACGGCGTCGGACTGGAGTCCGGCGCCGCACCCGTGGCGGGACGGCGACAGGGATTGGGAATGGTGACCATGAGGGAACGGACGCAGTCCGCCGGCGGACGGTTCGAGATCGCCAGCGTGACCGGCGGGGGAACCCGCGTGGTAGTGCGTATTCCCCGCACATGACTATCCGGGTTCTCATCGCGGATGACCACGGCGTCGTCGCCGACGGGCTCAAGTTCATCGTCGAGGCGCAGGCGGACATGGAAGTCATCGCCTGCGTCCAGGACAGCCGCGAGGCCGTGCGGCTCTCGATAGAGAGACGCCCGGACATCGTCCTGATCGATCACGCGATGCCGCTCCTGAACGGCGCCGAGGCGACCCATTTGATCCGTGAGCGTTGTCCCGAAACCCACGTAATCATCCTTTCGATGTACTCCAATCGCGTGCACGTCCTGCGCGCGCTGCAAGCCGGCGCGAGCGGCTACGTCGTCAAGAAATCGGCCGCGAAGGAGGTGGTCGAGGCGATCAGGGCCGTGCACAAGGGCGAGCGCTATCTCAGCAAGGAGCTGGTCGAGGTCGTGCTCGATCAGGTCGCGCACAAGGCGGCCTCCGAAGACCCGCTGGAACGCCTGAGCTCCCGCGAGCGCCAGGTGCTGCAACTGCTCGCGGAAGGGCATCCGGTCGCCCATATCGCCGTCACACTTTCGCTGTCGCCCAAGACCGTGGAAACCTATCGCGCGCGGATGATGGAAAAGCTCGAGATCCACGATTTCGCCACCCTGGTCAGGTTCGCGATCCAGCACGGCATCACGCCGCTGGAGTAGCAGGAAACGGGCGCCTCCGCCTGTCAGGGAATCCCCGACGCCGGTTGTCAGCAGCGCCCGACAGCGTCGGTTTCACATCCTTCGGTACATTGGAGCGGATCTCCCGCGTTCCGGCGCCACGCCGCGGCGCGGAACCCGCGCGCAAGCGTTTACCGAAGGAGGGTGACCGATGAACACGGATACCTTGCAGAACCCCGTCGCATTGGTGGTGGAGGATCACGACGCCGTCCGGCGGGCCCTGTGCGACCGCATCCAGGCCTCGTTCGCCCAGTTCCGCTTCCGCGAGGCGGGCAGCGTGGTTGAGGCGCTGAAGATCGTCGAGACGGAAAAAGTGGACATCGTCCTCATGGATTTCCGGCTGCCGGGCATGGACGGGGTAGACGGGACGCGCATGGTGCTCGAGCGCTCGCCCGGCACGCCCGTCGTCATGGTCTCGGGCCTCGACGACACCAGCCATCGCTCCGCCGCGCGCAAGGCGGGCGCGAGGGAATTCGTGTCCAAACGCGCGATCGGCAGCGAGCTCATCCCCGCGATCTCGCGCCTGGTGAATTGCGGAATCGCGCGCAGCGCATGACCATCCGCCACATGCCTGCCGGCCCGGCGCGGCGCTCATGACCGAGCCGCTGCGAGTCCTCATGCTCGAGGATCTGAAGAGCGATGCCGAGCTGGAATTGCGCGAGCTGCGGCAGTTGCGGCGCGCGCTGGAATTCCGGCGCGTCGAGACCCACGACGACTTCCTGCGCGCGCTGGTGGAGTTCCGCCCGGATATCATCCTCTCCGACTTCAGCATGCCGCACGCCTTCGACGGGCTGATGGCACTCGACCTCGCGCGCGAGCATGCTCCCGGCGTCCCGTTCGTCTTCGTCTCGGGCACTATCGGCGAGGACCGCGCGATCGACGCCCTGCGGCGCGGCGCCACCGATTACGTGGTGAAGGACCGCCTGAACCGCCTGGTGCCGGTCGTCCTGCGCGCCCTGCAGGAAGCGGACGAGCGCGTGGCGCTGCGGCGCGCCGAGCTGTGGCGCGACGGCCAGAACCGGATCCTCGAGTCGATCGCGACCGGCGCTCTCCTGGCGGAATCGCTGCGCCAGCTCGTGCTGGCGATGGAGTCCCAGAGCCCGGGGATGCTGTGCTCCATACTGCTGCTCAACACGGACGGCACGCGCCTGCGCACGAGCGCCGCGCCGAGCCTCCCGGAGGCGTACAACCGCGCCGTCGACGGGATGCCCGTAGGCCCGGCGGTCGGCTCCTGCGGCACGGCGGCCTGGCGCGGGGAGCAGGTAATCGTGGCCGATATCGCCACCGATCCGCTGTGGAAGGACTACCGCGATCTGGCGGCCGCCCACGGATTGCGCGCGTGCTGGTCGACGCCGATACTCTCCCGCGACGGCACCCTGCTCGGCACCTTCGCCAATTACTTCCGGGTCCCGCGCGAGCCGTCTCACTCGGAGCTGGAGCTCGCGGCATCCGCGACGCACATCGCCCGCATCGCGCTCGAAAAGCGCCGGGACGAGACGGAGATACTCAGGGCCAAGGAGCGCCTCGACCTCGCGCTGGAAGCCTCCGGCGTAGCGCTGTGGGACATCGACGTCACGTCGGGGCGCGTCTACCTGAGCGAGCACTGGGCACGGATGCTGGGGTACGACGCGCGGGCAACGGTAACGACGGTTCCCGAGCTGGCGGAGCTCGCGCATCCCGAGGACCGGCAGGTGCTCCTCGATCATTCGGTGGACATCGTCCGGGGGCGCCGCGCGAGCTACGACGTGGAGTACCGCGTCGCCGCAAGGAACGGCGAATGGCGATGGGTATTGAGCCGCGGCAAGGTCGTCGAAAGAGCGGGCGACGGGCGCGCTGTGCGCGTCATCGGAACGAGCGTGGATATCACCGCAGGCAAGCTCCAGGAGCAGCGCATCGCGCGCCTCTCCCGGATCCATGCCGTGCTCTCCGGGATCAACTCCGCCATCGGGCGCACGCGGGACCGGCAGGAGCTGTTCGGCGAGGCGTGCCGCATCGCCGTGGAGGACGGAAACCTCGGAGTGGCCTGGATCGGACTGCTGGACCCCGCGACGCTCGAAGTGGCGCCGGTCGCCTGGGCGGGACTCGCTACCGGCGAGATAACGCACCTGACGGGCAGCGCGCGCGGGGACGTTCCGCAAGGCCAGGGAACGATAGGTCGCGCGATCCGCGAGCGCCGACCGGTGCACGAGAACGACCTCGCCGCGGATCCCTCGGTCGACGCAGGGACACGGCAGGTAGCGCTTCGGCTGGGCTTTCACTCGGAGGTCGCGCTGCCGCTGCTGGTCGAGGACCGGGTGGCGGGAACGCTCTCGCTTCTGGCGCGCGAGGCGGGATTCTTCACCGACGAGGAGATGAAGCTCCTGACGGCGCTCGCCGACGACATCTCGTTCGCGCTGGAAGCCATCGCGCGCCGCGAGAAGCTCGACTACCTCTCCTATTACGATGCTCTCACCGACCTGCCCAACGGCACGCTGTTCATCGACCGCGCCCGCCAGCAGATGCGCGCACGCAGCGGCGAAGCGCTGATGGTCGCCCTCGTCCTCGTCAATCTCGAGCGTTTCCGCAACATCAACGAGACGTTCGGGCGCCACGGGGGCGACGAGCTGCTGAAGGTGGTCGCCCGCCGGCTCGAGCACGCGTTCCAGGGAAAAGACTATCTCGCGCGCCTGGGCGCCGATACGTTCGGCGTAGTGGTGCGTGGTTTGCGCGACATCCCCGCCCTCGTGCACGTCGTGGAAAACCAGCTCCTCGGCTGCTTCCGGGAGCCGTTCGGCCTGCAGGGCACGGAGCTGAGGGTCGCGGCGCGAGCCGGCATCGCGATATACCCGGTCGACGGCGAGGACGCCGATACGCTGTTCAAGAACGCCGAGGCGGCGCTGAAGAAGGCCCGGGAGTCCGGCGAGCAGCACCTGTTCTACGCCGCGGAGATGAACGCGCGCGCCGCGCATGCGCTGTCGCTGGAGACCCGCCTGCGCAAGGCGGTCCAGGACCAGCAGTTCGTGCTGCACTACCAGCCCAAGATCGACCTGGTGACCGACGAGATCTGCGGCCTGGAGGCGCTGATACGCTGGAACGACCCGGAGACGGGCCTGGTGCCGCCCATGCAGTTCATTCCGCTGCTCGAAGAAACGGGAATGATCCTGGAGGTCGGGCGGTGGGCCATCCGGCGCGCGCTGTCCCAGCGCGGCGAATGGCGCGGCCAGGGTCTGGTCCCGCCGCGTATCGCGGTCAACGTCTCGGCGTTGCAGCTTCAACAACGCGATTTCTCGGACATGGTGATCGCCGCCGTGCGAGAGGACGGCGGCGCCGATGCGCTGGAAGTGGAGGTCACCGAGAGCCTGCTCATGAAGGACGTCCAGGCGAGCATCACCAAGCTCTCCGCCGTGCGCGAGCGGGGAGTACCGATCGCGATGGACGATTTCGGCACCGGCTATTCGTCACTGAGCTACATCGCGCGCCTGCCGATCAACTCGGTCAAGATCGACCGCTCGTTCATCATGGGCATGGCGGGCGGACCCCACGACATGGCCATCGTGACGACGATCATCGCCCTCGCACATTGCCTGAATCTCAAAGTGACTGCAGAGGGGGTCGAAACCGGAGAGCAGTCGCGCCTGCTGAAGCTCCTGCGCTGCGACGCGGCACAGGGCTATCTCTTCAGCAAGCCCCTCCCCGCCGCCGACATCGCCCGCTTGCTGGCGGTAGAGGCACAGGAAATACGCGAGCCTTCCAGCGCGCCGGGCCCGGCCGGACCACGGCACTAGGTTGCGCCGTCAGGCGCTGGGCGGCGCGGTATCCTTGAACGACGGGCGCTGCGCGAGACGATCCGTCAGCTTCTGGAGGTTGGGATAGGCCTTGCGCCAGTTGAGATCCGGAAGCCGCAGGTCCAGGTAGCCGAGCGAGCAGGCGACGGCGATGTCGGACAGGCTGTACGCCTCTCCGCACCAATTGCGTGCGCCAAGATCTTCCGACATGGTGGCGAGCGCCCGATCGATCTTGCCCTGTTGCCGGGCGATATTCCGCGCCAGCTGCTGGGTGGCCGCCCGTCGCTTCTCGGCGACAAGCGCCACGATGGCGTCGGTGCAGCCGTCCGCGAGCGCCTCCCAGCGCCGGACCTGGATGCGCTGGCGTATGTCGTCGGGGATCAGCCGTGCCACCGGGCTTGCGCTGTCGAGGTATTCCACGATCACCCGCGAATCGAAGATCGTCGTGCCGTCGTCGGTGATGAGAACGGGCACCTTGCCGAGCGGGTTGTATTCGGGAACCTTGGTGTCGGCGTCGCCCGGAGCATCCACCACGAATTCGTACTCGATGCGCTTCTCGGTCAGAACGATCCGCACCTTGCGTGTGAAGGGGCTGGAGGGCGTTCCGATGAGCTTCATCTGGTGGACTGGCGGAAAAGAAAAGCGGGCGCCATTATAGCATCGCCCAATCGCGCGGCCAGAAAATCCGCGGGTATCCTCGGGCTTGACGCTGCTTCGACGCGGGTAGTACGCTAGCCGGCGAGTAATTCCTTTCCTTTCAACATTCCGGAGCCAACATGAACGCACCAGCCGAAAAATTCATCCTGTTTCTCCAGCCTGGGTGAAGCAGCTGCCTCAGAGCGAAAGAGTTTCTTTCGAAAAAACAGATAGACCACGTCGTCATCGATGTGGCGAACGATCCCGGCGGCCGTGAGAAGCTGCTCGCCCTGGGACTCCGCAACGTTCCGGTCGTCGCGAAGGGCAAGAGCTACGTCTTCGGCCAGAACCTGGAAGACGTCGCGGAATTCGTCGGGCTGCAGGGCACGGGCCACAAGCCGCTGCCGCCCACCGAGCTCATCCGGAAGTGGGAAATCGCGCTGCGCGCGGCCCAGCGCTACGTGCGCCAGATGCCCACCGAGCGCCTCGAAGAGCTCGTGATCCCGAACCGGCCGCGCTCGATCCGGCTGATGAGCCACCATATCTTTCGTATCGGCGAGGCCTTCCTGGAGTCCGCGACTCAAGGCAAGGAATACGCCATCGCACACGCCAACAAGGCGCCGGCGGACGGAACCTTCACCACCGGCGACCAGATCGCGGGCTACGGCGAGGAAGTCATCGGCCGGCTGCGCAAGTGGTGGGACCAGGTGCCGGACAAGTCGCTCAAGAACGAGATCAAGACCTACTACGGCATGCAGCCGATGCACATGGTGTTCGAGCGCTCGACCTGGCATTCGGCCCAGCACTCGCGGCAGTTGATACACGTGCTCGAGCGCTTCGGCATCGAGCCCAACGGGCGGCTCACTCCGGAGGATCTGGCGGGGCTGCCGCTGCCGGAAAGACTTTTCGAGTGATCCGTGACCGGTGACCAGTGACTGGTAAAAAGCCGCGCGATGCGCGGCTTTTTCGTTTGCGCTAGACTGTCAGCCCCGCATGCGTTCATTGCTCGCACCGCGTCCCACGCCGTTCGCTGCCCAGCCGGGAGCGGCACCGCCATGCTGAATGGCGCGTCATCCGCGCGTCGCGCGATCCCCGCTCTCGACCGCCTCCTCAGGCTTCCGGCAATCGACGCGCTCGTTGCGCGTTACGGCCGCGCGTCGGTAACCGATACCGCCCGTGCGCTGCTCGTCGAGCTGCGTGGAGCGCTCGGCTCGCAGGCGCCCGCGGCAGCTTCCTTTGACGAGGAGCGATTCGTCGGCGATTGCGCCGCGCGACTCGCCCGTGACGCGCAGCCCTCGCTCCGACCCGTCATCAACCTGACGGGCACGGTGCTGCACACGAACCTGGGCCGCGCGATCATGCCCGAAGCCGCGGCACGCGCGGTCGCGCAGGCGATGACACACCCGGTGAACCTGGAGTTCGATCTCGAAGGCGGCGACCGGGGGGAGCGCGACTCGCACGTCGAGCGCCGGTTGACCCGGTTGACGGGCGCCGAAGCAGCGCTGGTCGTCAACAACAACGCCGCCGCGGTATATCTCACGCTCAACACGCTGGCCCTGCGCAGGGAGGTACCGGTATCGCGCGGCGAGCTGATCGAGATCGGCGGCGCCTTCCGCATGCCGGACATCATGGCGCGCGCGGGGGTGAAGATGGTCGAGATCGGCACCACCAATCGCACGCACCTCAAGGACTACGCCGGCGCCATCACCCCGCGGACCGCTGCCCTGATGAAGGTGCACACCAGCAACTACGCGGTCCAGGGATTTACGGCCGCGGTATCCGAGGAGAAGCTCGCCAGGCTGGCGCACGAGCACAAGCTGCCGCTCATTACGGACCTGGGCAGCGGCATGCTGGTGAACCTCGAGGATTACGGGCTGCCGCACGAGCCCACGCCGCGCGAAGCGCTCACCGCCGGCGCCGACGTGGTGACGTTCAGCGGCGACAAGCTGCTCGGCGGGCCGCAGGCCGGTCTCGTCATCGGCCGGAAGGACCTGATCGAGCGCCTGCGCAGGAATCCCCTCAAGCGCGCCCTGCGCGTGGACAAGATGACTCTTGCCGCGCTCGACGCGGTGCTCGGGCTCTACAGCGACCCGGAGCGTCTGCGCCGCGAGCTGCCGACACTGAATTTCCTCACGCGTCCGGCAGCCGAGATCGAAGCGCAGGCCCGCAGGCTGCTGCCCGCGGTCGCGGCTGCGGTATCCGGGAAAGCCGAGGCCGCGCCCGTTTCCTGCATGAGCCAGATCGGCAGCGGCTCGCTGCCCGTGGACCTGCTGCCGAGCGCGGGCATCGCGATCACCGCGCCCGGCAAGCGCCGCGGCGCGCTGGCCGCGGTCATTTCGAGCGCGTTCCGTGCCCTGCCGGTTCCGATCATCGGCCGCGTCAAGGACGGGGCGTTCATAATGGATTTACGATGTCTCGTGCACGAGCAGGAGTTCGTGGAGCAGCTGCAGCATCTCGACTTGAAAGACAATTGAGAAGTGACTCGTGACCGGTGACTCGTGACTCGTAAAGACCTCAGGAAGAAGATGTCGGGTCACGTGTCACGTGTCACGTGTCACGCCGTTCCCGCATGATAGTCGCCACCGCCGGACATATAGATCACGGCAAGACGCTCCTCGTGAAGACGCTGACGGGCGTGGATACCGACCGCCTGCCGGAGGAGAAGGCGCGCGGCATCTCCATCGACCTGGGCTTCGCCTATCTCCCGCTCGACGGCGGCGGGCTGATCGGCTTCGTGGACGTGCCAGGGCACGAGCGCTTCATACGCAACATGCTGGCCGGCGTGTGCGGCATCGATTACGCGCTGCTGGTCGTCGCCGCCGACGACGGGGTCATGCCCCAGACCATAGAGCACCTGCACATACTCGATCTCCTGGGCGTGCGCGAGGGCTCGGCCGTCATCACCAAGATCGACCGCGTTCCCGCCGAGCGGGCGCAGCAGGTGGAACGGGAAGTCGCCGCGCTGCTGGAGGGCACGGTGCTTGCCGGCATACCGGTACTGCCGGTCTCCGCGGTAACACAGGCGGGCATCGCGACCTTGCGCGAGCGGCTGGTCGCGGCGGCACGCGCGCGGGCGGCGCGCGCTACCGAGGGCCAGCACTTCCGGTTTGCAATCGACCGCGCTTTCACGATCGCCGGCAGCGGCACGGTGGTGACCGGCACGGTGTTCAACGGCAGCGTAGCGACCGGGGACAGGCTCGTGATCTCGCCGAAGGGCGCGGCGGTGCGGGTGCGCAGCATACAGATACGCGGGGTCGCCGCCGCGCGCGCGCACGCCGGCGAGCGTTGCGCCCTCAATCTCGCGGGAAGCGATCTCGAAACGGTCGCGCGCGGCGACTGGGCGCTGGCCGAGGCGATACACGCGCCGACGCAGCGGCTGGACGCGCGCGTGACCCTGCTCGCGGGAGAGCCGCTGGAGCACTGGACCCCCTTGCACCTCCATCTCGCAACCGCGGACGTTACGGCGCGCATCGCGATACCCAAGGGCGCCACCATAGCGCCCGGCGAGTCCGCGCTCGCTCAGCTCGTCCTCGACAAGCCGGTGGGCGCGCTGAACGGGGACCGCTTCATCCTGCGGGACCAGTCAGCCCGCCGGACGCTGGGAGGCGGCGTGGTGCTCGATCCGTTTGCGCCTTCCGCCCGGCGTGCCGCTCGTACACGCCAGGCTGAGCTGCCCGCGTTCGAATCGGGCACCCTGGAGGGCGCGCTCGGGACGCTGCTGGATACGGCGGAGACGGGCGTGGACCTCGCCCGCCTCGAGCGCGTGTTCAACGCGACGCCTGCCTACGCCCAGGGCGTATATGGGAAAGCCGGCATCGCGGTGTTGGGGAAAGAGCGCCGCATCGCTCTCAGGCAGGATCGCTACGGCGAGTTGCGCGAGCGCACGCTCGCCGCGCTCGCGGATTTCCACCGCTCGCAGCCGCAGGCGCTCGGCATGGAGACCGAAGCGCTGCGCAAGAGCATCGCCCCGCGTCTAGCGGCCGAGGCGTACCAGTCGCTTCTGCGCGCCCTCGCGGACGAGCGCAAGCTGGAGCTTGCCAGCTCGACGGCGCGCCTCACCGGGCACAACGCCACGTCGAACCCCGAAGACGAGAAGCTGTGGCAGATCGTGCTGCCGGCGCTGCAGGCGGGAGGCGCCTCCCCGCCGACGGTAACCGAGCTCGCCGTCGCTTTGAAGCTGAAGGAAGCGACGCTCAAGGATTTCCTGCACCGCAAGAGCCGCGGCGGCGACCCGTTGCGCGTCCCGCCCGATCGCTTCTACCCGCGCGCGACGCTCGCTGCGCTCGCCGCCACCGCGGCCGAGGTCGCGAAAGCGAGCACCAACGGCCTGTTCACCGCCGCGCAGTACCGTGACGCGACGGGCACGGGCCGCGGACTCGCGATCCAGATCCTGGAAGTCCTCGACGGGCTCGGCATCACCCAGCGCCTGGGCGACGCGCGCAAGATGCGCAAGGATCCCACGGTGGTGCTGGGTGCCGCCGCCCCGTTCAAGGCCATCGCCAAAGCTCCCGGCCAGGCGACGGGAGCACAGGCCCCATCGAACCGCCCGGGCGGAAAGCCGCCGCCGACGCGGCGATACTGAACAACCAAGGAACGACACCATGGCACAGTCAAACTACGATCTCATCGTGATCGGCGAAGGCATCTCCGGGCTTACCTGCGCGAATCACGCCGCGCGGGCGGGGCTCAAGGTGGCGACGTTCGAGTCAAACCTGTTCGGCGGGCTGGTTATCAACATCAACGAGCTCGAGGGCTATCCCGAAGACCGCCAGACTTCCGGCGCCGAATTCGCTTCCGAGCTGGTGGAGGCGAATGGCGGTCTCAACATCGACAGCGTGCAGGAGCCGGTCACGTCCGTGAACGCGGCGGGCAGCGGCTTCGAGGTGAAAACCGGCGGCGCGCGCTATGCCGCGCGGCAGGTAGTGGCGGCGTCTGGTGCGCGGTTGAAGAAGATCGGGGTCCCGGGTGAAGCCGAATACGAGGGGCGCGGCGTCTCGCAATGCGCGGACTGCGACGGGCCGATGTTCCAGAACGAGGAAGTGGCGGTGGTGGGCGGCGGCGACGCGGCGCTGCAGGAAGCGCTCGTGCTCGCGAAGTACTGCGGAAAGGTCCACGTGTTGAATCGCGGCGAGCGGCTGCGCGCCCGGCAGCACTTCGTGGACCTGGTTTCCGCAGAGCCGAAGATTTCGATCGTGCACAACACCGTCCTCGATGCGATACTGGGCGGCAAGATGGTCGAGAAAATCCGCATCCACGGGACGCAGGACAACCAGGCGCGGGAGATGCCGTGCGCGGGCGTGTTCGTGAACATCGGGCTCACGCCCAACTCGGATTTCCTGCCGCAGGAAGTGAAGCGCGACGGGCACGGCGGTGTCGTGACCGGCGACGCCTTCGAGACGTCGGTCAAGGGCATATGGGCGGCAGGCGCGGTGCGGAGCGGCTATAGCGGTCTGCTCAAGGATGCCGCCGCGGAAGCCAGGCGCGCAGCGGAGGGTGCGGTCGCGCGGTTGAAGGGATGACCGGTGACGCGTGACTCGTTTTCTGCCTTCCTTCGCGCCCGAATCAGCCCGAGTGGGAACTACCGCCCGTTGTCGGCTCGCCCGCCGGTTACCGCATTCCACAACAGCACGACGACCACGATGGGCAGCACAACGATCCTGATGAGCCAGGCGAAGCTCACAATCGATATCTCAGTAAGCATGTTCTCTCTCGTTGGTTGCTGCATGGCAAGTGCCTCTCCGATGGATCCCATTGTCGAGGGCAGCGGTCGCTTCCGCGACGGCATACGCCACGTCCCGGATGAGAGAAATTCACACGTATGCGACGCGCGACAGAGAAGCGGTGAGAAATCGCACTTCTGAACCGCGAACTGGTGAGGGATACGGATTGCACTCACCATTCCCCTACGCGTTACAATGGCGCTAAGTACTTGATTGAGCAGGTACGGAAGGGAATCGCCCCCGGTGGGGCGGCCGGACTTCAAACCCGGTTGGGGCTGCTGGCAGTCCTTCGTGGGTTCGACTCCCACTCTCTTCCGCCAGTTTTCCGGGCATCCGCGGGAAAACTGGCCAGGGACTGGGGACTGGAATGTCCAGTCTCGAGTCTCGGGTCCCTGGTCTCTCTTAGTGATCGATCACGGAAGAGGAGGTCTCATGGAAGCCAAATCCACACGCAGCTATGACCGCACGCTGTACGCCTCGGAAAAGAACGATATCGACATAGCGCTGGCCGGCGAGGCGCTGATCAGCCAGGGCCTCAGCATGTACACGGAGC
This sequence comes from Burkholderiales bacterium, assembly GCA_035649495.1. GTDB lineage: Bacteria > Pseudomonadota > Gammaproteobacteria > Burkholderiales > SG8-41 > SG8-41. Next base: position 22,708 of record DASRJL010000135.1, read on the forward strand.
CGCGCTACCTCGAGCTGGTGGAGCACATTCGCGCCGCCGATGCGCGTTACGTTCACCTGGAGATGCTCTTCCACGATTACGAGCATGCGCCGACCGACAAGCGTTCCGGCACGTTCATGCGCTGCGACCCGAAGTTCATCGAGGATCTCAAGTGGATGGGATTCCAGATGATGTCGACGGCGCACAACCATTCGATCGACTTCGGGGAAGGCGGGATCCTCAAGAACATCGAGAACCTGAACAAGCACGGCGTGGTGCACGCCGGCAGCGGGCGCAATCTCGCCGAAGCGCGCGCCCCCGCGTACCTCGAAACGGCGAAGGGACGCGTGGCCCTCCTCTCCGGCACCACCACGTTGTTCCCGTGGGGCCGGGCGGGCGACCAGCGCCGCGATTTCCAGGGACGGCCCGGCGCCAACCTGCTGCGGCACATCGTGGAATACACCGTCGACAAGGCGACCTTCGAGCACCTGCAGCGCATAGGCGCCCAGCTCGGGATGCTGCACAAGCCCGGCGCGCACCGCCCGCTCGGCCATGTTTCACCGCCCGACACGGCCACCACGCTGCACCTCACCGGGTACGCCAACCCGCCGCACAACTACCTGAAGATCACCCTCGGCGACAAGATCGAACGGCGACACTATCCGTACAAACCGGATCTGGACGGCATGCTGGAGCGGATCCACGACGCCCGGCGCATGGCGCAATGGGTCGTCGTCGCCATGCACAACCAGGACATCCCGGGCGACGAGCCGCAGGAGCACGGCATGACCATGTTCCGCGCGATGATCGACGCCGGCGCCGACATCCTCGTGGGCACAGGCCCGCACCAGGACCGCGGAATCGAGATCTACAAGGGGCGACCGATCTTCTACGGGCTCGGCGATTTCATCCTGCAGAACGACACCGTGCTGCTGGAGCCGCAGGAGCACTACGAGTTTAGCGGACTCCCCTGGAACAGCACCCCGGCAGATTTCTACGATCACCGCGCGGGATACGAGGGTGTTGGCCCGGGTAAGCCGGGCACAGCCACCAAGGGGCAAAGCGTCACGCCGTACAACTGGCAGAGCGGCATGCACCGCGTGAAATTCGAGGGCGGGAAGTTGAAGGAAATCCGGATCTTCCCCGTGGACGTCGGCTACGGGAAGCCGCGCTGGCAGCAGGGCCGTCCAATGCTCGCCGAGGGCGAAGTCGCGCAGGAAATCCTCGAGCGCTACCAGCGTTTGTCAAAACTGCTCGGCACGCGGGTCGAGATCAAGGAGAACGTCGGCATCGTGCGGATGTAGACCAGTGACCAGTCACTTTTTCTCGAGTCCCTTGGCCAGCCCCAGCTCGGTCAGCACCTCCGTGTACTCCTTGTTCTCCCGCTCCATATCCCGGCGGAAGTTCGCGGCGTCCGCATAGCCGTCGAACCACAGGTGGCGCTCCAGGGCTTTCTTCCAGGCGTCCGTCTTCCCGAGGCGCCCCACCGTCTGCTCCCAGTACTTGACGGCTTCCGCCGGCATTCCGGGCGGACCGAACAGACCGCGCCAGTGCAGGATCGCGATGTCTATGCCCATGGACCGCCAGGTCGGCACCGACGCCAGCTCGCCGGAGAGCGGCGACGGCGCCGATATGGCAACGAGTCTCATCCTCCCTGCGCGCACGTGCTCCAGCAGCTCCGAGAGCCCCGAGGAAACCACCGGCGAGTGCCCGCCCAGCACCTGTATGGTTGCATCGGCGCTGCTCTTGAATGCGACGATCTGGATTTTCTTCGCGTCGATGCCGTACGCCATCGCGGCGCGCACGATGTTCATGTGGTCGTTGCCCGGCAGCGTGCCGATGCCGAAGACGATCGAAGCCGGGTTGGCCTTGGCTTTATCGAGGAGATCCTTCGCGGTCTTGTAGGGCGAGTCGGCGCGCACGCCCCACGCCAGGTATTCCGTCATGACGCGCGCGACCGGTGTCACATCGGTGTAGGTCAGGTCCGTGGTGCCCACGATGCGGTTGACGAAGATGCGGTTCGACTCGAGGTACAGCACGTGCGCGTCGCCCTTCTTCTGGTGCACGTAGCTCTTCGCAAGATTGCCGGCGGCGCCACCCATGTTCTTGATCACGAATGGCTGCCGGGCGAGCTTCGCGTCGCGCAGCGTGTTGTCCAGCTCCCGCGCCACCAGGTCGAGCCCGCCTCCGGGATTGCCCGCCACCACCAGCTCGACGTTCCGGGCGGGATACTCCGCGGCATGCGATATGGCAGCGCTCAGAGATAGTCCCGCGAGCATCCACCCGAAAAAACGCGCGAACATCATATGGTTCTCCATGCGGTGTTATCATCGACCGGACATTCTACTTTGCATCCATACGGACCGCCCATGACGTTAGCCCGGGAACTCGCGAAACGTATCAACGCGCTCTCCTACGACAGCCTGCCCGTTGAAGCAGTGCAGGCGGCAAAGATCGGGATACTCGACCTGGTCGGCGTCACACTCGCCGGCGCCAGCGAGGACACGACCCGGATCCCGGCGCAGGTCCTCCTGCGCGGCGCCGGCGGCGGCACGTCGCTCGTCTTCGGCGGAAGCACCCGGACGAGCGCGCTCGATGCGGCGCTCGTGAACGGCACCGCCGCGCACGCTCTCGACTTCGACGACATGACCAACAACCTCGGCGGGCATCCCTCGGCGCCGATACTCCCGGCGCTCATCGCGCTCGCCGACGAAACCGGCGCGACCGGGCGCAACTTCATCGCCGCCTTCGTTGCCGGATTCGAGACCGAGTGCAAGCTCGGGCTGGGCGTCCATTTGTATCACTACACGCACGGCTGGCATCCGACCGCCACCCTGGGCGTTTTCGGCAGCGCCGCGGCGTGCGCGAGGCTCATGAACCTGTCCGAGGAAAAAATCGCCACGGCATTGGCGATCGCCGCCTCGCTCGCTTCGGGCATCAAGGCCAACTTCGGGACGATGGTGAAGCCGCTGCACGTCGGCCATTGCAGCCGCAACGGTCTCTTCGCGGCGCTGCTCGCGCGCGACGGATTCACGGCGAACCAGGGCGCGTTCGAGCACAAGCAGGGGTTTTTCAACGTCTTCAATGGCGCGGGCAACTACGACGCCGCGAAGATATTGCCTGCCTGGGCCGCTCCGCTCGACATCGTGAGTCCCGGCATCGCGGTCAAGCAGTATCCGTGCTGCGGCAGCACGCATTCGGCGCTCGATGCCGCGCTGAAGCTCGCTCGCGAGCACAAGCCCGCCGCCGAGGACATCGAGCGGATCGACGTCTGGACGCATACCCGGCGGCTGGAGCACACCAACCGGCCCGATCCGAAGAGCGACCTCGACGCCAAGTTCAGCGTGCAATACTGCATGGCCCGCGCGTTTCTCGACCGCACCATCGCCATCGAGCATTTCGAGCACGAGGCCTTCGATCAACCGGCGGTCCGCAAGCTGCTCGCGCGCGTGCACGCCGCGCCCTACACGACGGCGCAGTTTCCCGCCGAGAACCATTACGGTGCGGAAGTAAGCGTCGCGTTGCGCGGGGGCAGGACCCTGTCCGGAAAAGTGAACCAGCCGTTCGGCCGGACTTCCGAGAATCCCCTGCCCGCTTCGCTCCTAAAGGAAAAGTTCGACAACTGCGCCCGGCGCGCGCTGCCAGCCGAGCGCGCAGGGCGGCTCTACTCGGCGATACAGGGCTTCGAGAACCTGAACGATGCGCGGGAGATGACCGCGATCATCGCGGGAGAAGACGGCCGCGCGCGGGCCGCCGCCGCATAACCGCAACACGAATCGCCTTGGCCCCCGGGTTCCTTCGCCTGGAGGAATGCCGGGCTCGGGGTCCTGAATCCCGACTCCTGAATCCCGACTCCTGACATATATGCGGATCTTCGTCCTAGGGGCAGGCGCGACGGGCTCGCTGATCGCCCGCCTCCTCGTCCGCCAGGGCCACCAGGTGACGTGTGGCGACGCGAATCCTGATCGCGCGCGCCGCTTCCTCGGCAGGAAATCCACGATACCGCTCAAGCAGGCGAATGCCCGTAACGTCTGGAGCATCGTGAAGGCGGCGCGCGGCAGCCACCTGGTGGTCAACGCTTCACCCTCCGTGTTCAACCGGACCGTCCTGCGCGCCGCGCTGCGCCTGCGCGCCCACTACCTCGACACCGCCTCGCACATGTCGGGCAGCCCGTTCAAGTCCGAGCAGCTCGCGTTCGAGGCGCGCTTTCGCGCCAAACGCCGCACCGCGCTCATCAACGCGGGCGTGGCGCCGGGGCTTACCAATCTCCTCGCCGCGCGCGGCGCCGACCTGCTCGACGCGGTCGACGCGGTCCACGTGCGCCTCTACGAGAGCACGGGGAGCGACGCCCCGGTCTCGCAGTGGTCCGCCGAGGCCTCGTTTGACGAGGCGATCTCGCGCCCGCGCGTCTACCGGAACGGCCGCTTCGGGTTCGGTCGGCGCTTCGGCGAGCGCGAGGTATTCCGCTTTCCGCCGCCGATCGGCCCGATCGGCGTCGTGCTCGCCGCCCAGGACGAGGTTGTCACGCTGCCGCGCATGTTCCGCATGCGGGAGATGGACGCGAAAATCGGCGGCAACGACTTCGAGCGCCTGCGCCGCTGGTACCGTCAGGGCAAGCTCCGGAAGTCGCGCCGTCCCGCCGCGGGGCGCTTTCCGCAGACCCCGACCCCGCGCCAGGTCGAGAGGATGGTCGCGGGCGGCGTGCTGTTTCACGCGCGTTTTGCAGCGGCGGTGGTCGTGAGCGGGCGCAAGGGCGAGCAGCCGGCGGTGATCCGCTGGGACGCGGCTTTTCCCAGCCTGCACCAGATCCGCCGGCGCGAGATGCACGTCTCGCCGATCGCCTGGGCGACCGCCCACCTCGCGGCGTTGTTCGTCAAGCATTTCCCCCGAGACTGGCCCGGCGTCCATCCGCCCGAAGCCCTGCCTGTCGCAACCCGTCAGGCAATCGTGTCCGGCTCGCGCGCCTACGGCGTGCGCATCACGCGGCGCGTGACGCTGCTCGACCCGCCGGACGAGGAATGAAAATAATTCAACCACAGGATTACCGCAGCATCGGCAGACCAGGAAATTCGGGATCACTTACTTCTGCGGAGTATTACAGGCTCTGATTTGACGCATCAAGTGCCGGGCGTCCGGATCCCACGTTACATGCCTTCTCCGGCGGAGCAGTTGCTTGCGACCGCGTGTACCGTAACGATCCGACGCCCTAAACTTGATGGCACTGATATGGTGGGGTAGCGTTAACGAAGGTCATGCCGAGCTCGTGGATGTCTCGCGAGCGTGATACACGGAATTTGCAATGCGTCCCCGGGAGTTATAACCTCATTTGTCCAGCATCGGCTGCCCCAGGAGGACATCCATGATCAAGCTGCAGCGCATCGGCCACATTCTGCTCAACGTTCGCGACGTCGAGAAATCCAAGGCGTTCTATATGAACATCCTGGGTTTCGAGATGCTCGAGCAGGACCCGGAGCACGGCGGGGTATTCCTGTCGCTCGGCGAGCACGGCAACACGCTCGATCTCTTTCCGTGCTCGAATCCCGACGAACAACCGCAGTCCAAGGCCGTGCCGGGCGACAGGCGAGGCCTCGGCGTCAAGCATACGGCCTTCGCGGTGGCGACCGAGGAGGAGCTGAAACGGGCGTATTTTTCCCTGCAGGATTCCGGCGTGCCGATACACCGGGCGATCGACCACGGCAGCCAGAAGAGCATCTACTTTCACGATCCGGACAACAACCTGCTCGAAATCGTCTGGGAGCGGCCCAACACCCGGGAGATTTTCGCGCAGGGTCGGAACGATTCCGACACCGTGATTTCGTTCGAGCGGACCTAACTACCGGATCCGGGATTCAGGATTCGGATTCAGGTTGATCGGCGTTCGGTTGCGGTTGCATTCAGATCGAACGCCTCCGCGATGAGCTGGTAGGACCTCAACCGGCTGTCGTAGTCGCCGGTGATGGTGATCACCATCAGCTCGTCGGCCTCGAATTCCCGCTGCAGCGCCAGCAGCCGGTCGCGCACGGTGCCGGGATCGCCCAGCACCAGCCGGCGCCGGTTGTACGCGATACGCTGGCGGTCGGCTTCGGTGTACGGATAGTCGCGCGTCTCCTCGTAATTGGGCACGGGTAAATTGACACCCTTGTCCGAGTTCAGGCGGCGCAGATCGATGCTCGCCGCGAGCCGTTCCGCTTCCTTCCCGGTTTCCGCGCAGATCGCGGACACGCACACCAGCGCGCGGGGCGCGGGCTCCCGCTGCGACGGGCAATAGCGCGCCTTGTAGTCCCGCGTCACGGCGTCGCCGCCGTCCGCGCTGATGAAATGGGCGAACGCGAAGCGCAGGCCGAGCTGGCAGGCCAGCGAGCCGCTGTAGTCCGAAGAGCCGAGCAACCACACCTGCGGCGCGGTGCTTACTTCCGGCATCACCTTTACTTTCGCGAACGGATGCCCGGCCGGGAGCGCGTTGTCGAGATAGGCGACGAGGTATTGCACCTGCTCGGGAAAATGGTCCGCGTCCGTGTACTCTCCCTGCCCCATGGCGAGGTTCGTCATGCGGTCGCCACCCGGCGCGCGTCCTATCCCGAGGTCCATGCGCCCGGGGTACAGCGCCTCCAGCATCCGGAACTGCTCTGCGACCTTGAACGGGCTGTAGTAGGGCAGCAGGATCCCGCCGGTGCCTACCCGCATGCGCTTCGTCTCCGCGGCGAGCCGCGTCAGCAGGATCTCCGGACACGGATCGCCCAGCGCGGCGAGCGAATGGTGCTCGGCAAGCCAGTAGCGGTGGTAGCCCAGCGCTTCCACCGCCTGCGCGAGCCGTATCGTTTCGTGGATCGCCTGCGCCGCCGTGTGCCCGCTGATGACGGGAGACTGGTCGAGAACGCTCAGCTTGATTTGTGTCACTCGGAGCCGCGGATGAACTGGTCGAGCACCCCGCACCAGGCGGCGGCGAGGTTGGCGCGGTTGTAGCCGCCGCCGCCGAAGCCCATGATGCGTCCCTCCGTCAGCTCGTTCGCGAGTGCGCACAGCGATTTCGCCGCGTGCGCGTGCGCCGCCGGGGAGTACTGGAGCATCGCGAGCGGATCGCCGGCGAGGCTGTCGGCGCCGCACTGGAAGAGGATGAACTCGGGCTTCAACGCGCGCAGGTGCCGCACGACCGCCTCCCATTCCGCGAAGAAATCCTTGTCCCCCATGCCCGGCAGCATCGGGATGTTGAGCTTGGTGCCTTTCGCGGCGCCCTTGCCCGTCTCGTGCGCGTGGCCCGTGCCCGGGTACAGGGTGCGCCCGTCCTGGTGGATGTCGGCGTAGATGAGATCGGGATCCTCCTCGTACGGATAGAAGAGGCCGTCGCCGTGGTGGACGTCGATGTCCACGTACGCCACGCGCTGGATGCCGTACTGGCTGCGCAATGTATCGATGACGACGCCGATGTCGTTGAAAACGCAGAAGCCCGCCGCACCGCCGCGGCGTGCGTGGTGCAGGCCCCCAATCGGCTGGAAGGTGCGCAGCGCGCCACCGCTCATGATGGTGTCGAGTCCGTGTACTGCCGAGCCAGCGACGGTGGCGGCCGCCTCGTAGACCCCGGGAAACGCCGGCGTGTCGCCGTAGTCGATCGCGCCGTGACCCTCCTGGGACTTTTCCTGCACCCAGGCGACGTGCTCCTCGGTGTGGAAACGATGCAGTTCTTCCGCGGCCGCCATGCGCGGATCGGTGATCGCGGCCCGGCGGTCGAGCCCCCGCTTCACCGCCTCCTTCCAGAACGCGTCCTGGCGATCGGGACCCCACGGATGGCCTTCGGGAAATCCGTACTTCCCCAGCGATTCACCCACGTACAACGCAACTTCGTTCTTCACTGTAACTCCTTGCCCGCCGTATCAGAGCCAGGGTTACATTCTAGTCCCGAATCCCGGATCCTCGATCCCTAGCGCCGAGCCGTATTAGTTTCGCAACATCCTGTCAGTGGGCAGAAGCGTTTCGAAACGAAGCGCGTCGCGGTGTCGTAGTTCGCCGCCCATGGAGTCATGTCTGCGGCCTGGGCCGCCATGCCCGTCACGAGCAAACCGGCCAGGACCGACCACGAGTATCGCGAACGACGCATTCCTGATCTCATCACTGGTCACCGGTCACCGGTCATCAGTCACCATCTCTAGAAGAGATCCATCTGGCCGGAAGACGACGGCGGCTTGAACAGCGTCGTATCCTGCCGGCTGTTCCGCAGCATGCGCTCCGCGTTGAAGCCCAGGCGCGCGCAGGCCCTGTGGAAGCGCTGCTCGAGCAGCTTCGCCAGTTCTCCTTCACCCGTCATGCGGCTGCCGAAGTTCGGGTCGTTGTCGCGCCCGCCGCGCATCGCGTGCACCCGGCTCATCACGTGCTTCGCCTTGAGCGGATAGTGACGTTCCAGCCAGTCCTTGAAGAGGTCCTTGACCTCCCACGGCAGCCGCATCAGCGTGTATCCCGCCTGCCGCGCACCGTTCTCCCACGCTGCCTCGAGCACCGGCTCGATCTGGTGATCGGTGAGAAACGGAATCACCGGCGCAACCAGCACGCCGACCGGCACGCCGGCCTCCGAGAGCCGCTTTATCGCGAGCAGCCGCCGCGCCGGCGCGGAGCAGCGCGGCTCCAGCGTGCGGGCGAGGTCGTGGTCCAGGTTGTTGACGGAGATGAATACGTTGACGAGATTCTTCCGCGCCATCGGCGCAAGCAGGTCGAGGTCGCGCTCCACCATCGCGCCCTTGGTGACGATGCCGACCGGGTGATCGTGCTCCGCGAGCACTTCCAGCACGCCGCGGGTTATCTTCCATTCGCGCTCGATCGGCTGGTACGGATCGGTGTTCGCCCCGAGCGAGATGACCTGGCAGCGATATCCGGGTTTCGACAACTCTTCGCGCAGCTTCTCCGCGGCGTTCACCTTGGCGAAGAGGCGCGTTTCGAAATCGATGCCGGGTGAGAGGTTGCGGTAGGCGTGTGAGGGTCGTGCATAGCAGTTGTGGCTCACCACGCCGTTTGCAATGAAGTCCTCGGTTTCGGTCGTGATGTCGTAAAGCCGCATCGCCTTGCCCAGCGGTTCTATGCTGGCGACCTTCAAGCGCGCTTCGCTCTTCACAGCCTGTCCAGCGACATCCCGTTTACGCGTGATCGCGGGATCCACCGTGTGAAAAAACCGCAGATGCTCTCGCAATCCTCCAGTCAGGCGAACAACGTCGATCGGTTTTGTCTGCTCGCGGTGTACATGCTCCTGCACCGATCGAAAATCAAAAGCCTTCAGGCTCCGACGTATCCAGGCGACAAGTTCATGATCGGTGTTCGGGATTCTCAAGACTCCCTGGCTGTAGCTGCCCTCGGCATCGAATATTCCGGCGAGAAAGCCAGCCATCCACGTACTCGCCGGCGCCGAGGGCCACGCAATCAGAGAACCGATCTGCTCGACGTTCGAACGAGCATGTGTGGGGATCGCGTGCATAGTTTGTCTTCCGGCGACCGCTTTCTGGAATATAAACCCATGTGTCGCAATCTGGCAGTCTCGAAGATAGTCTTGCGTTCGTTGCAGCGCTTCCGTATCGCATAGCGCCAGGCGGAACTGATGCTGATCTCCATGGATCCTGCCGGCTCGTTGGTAGTGGTACGATGCCAGCAAACCATCGCCACGTATCATTCCGCAGAGGTACCCAACGCAGTAGTCATGATCCTTAGTGACCTGTCCGGCGAAAGCCCCGGTACCCATGAGCTTGTTGCTGGTTGTTAGATACGGCCGCTGCCCGACCCCGTTCATGGTGCCGGTGACGAACTTCCAGCCGCGCTCGGTAAGGAAACGATGATCGCCTCCCACGACCAGCGACGTTCCATCTTCCAGCGTTATGCGATAGGCCTGTTTGATCACGCTCCACTGTGCAAGCACGCGCGCCTTCGCATAGCGGCGGTACCATCCACGGCGAACAGTGCCATAGATCTCGTCGCCGGCACGGACATCGGCCAGGAGCCGCGTTCGGCCGTCAGCCATCAGGATCGGTGTCTCACCATGCGCGCAGTACACGCAGCCATGCTCGCATCCCGCGTACGGATTGATCGACTGCGTGAACGGAATGTCGGGAGAGTTATTGCGCGTGATGATGCTGGAGACGCGCTCAGCGGTCACCACCGTCTTCAGTGGTGGAAGGTCTTCCTCCTGCTTATCCCAGCCGTCGTCGAACGCCTCCCGCTGCTCGTTCTCGAAGCGTCCTTCGGGATTGATACCCGCGCCGCGGCCTTTGCGCGGATCGGCGTGCTTGCCGCTGACGGTCTTCAGGGGCATGGGTTAGTGGTAGCGCAGGCTGTATATATAAACAGTATACCAGCCATTACCGCAAGCGACGAGCTTCGCAGTGACGACACTTCGTTGGTGACGACGCTACGCTGGTGACGACACCGCGGAGCTCATCACCGCGAAGCTCGTCACCGTGAAACTCATCACCGCGCAGCTCATCACCCTCTCGCTTTGTCGAGGTAAGCCTTCGAGCTCGCCGCCAGCAGCCGCGGCACGTGGTTGTAGATGTAGCGCACGCCCTTGCCGAGCACGTCCTTCACGTTGTCCACCGTCGCGGGCGTGCCGGGGATGCGGCCGGCGGCGACGATGCGCTGGAAGCTCCGGCCGATGGCTTCGGCCACCACCGGCGCCCTGGGGTTGCCGGGATGGCCCATGGACTGCGACAGGTCCGAGGGTCCGATGAAGAAAACATCCACGTCCGGAACCCGCAGCAGCTCGTCGAGGTTTTCGATGGCTTCGCGCTCCTCGAGCTGGATCGCGATGAGCGTCGCGTCGTTCGCCGCGCGCACGTAGTCGGCCATGGTGCCGTGGGCGTCGTAAATCGCCGCGCGCGTCCCGGCCGCGAGGCCGCGCCGGCCGAGGGGGTGGTACTTCACGGCCTCCACGACCTCGCGAGCATCCGCCGCGGTGTTGACGTGAGGCACCTGCACGCCCATCACTCCGCGGTCCAGAACCTGCAGGATGTGATCCGCGCTGCGCGTCGCGGGGCGCGCGATCGCCGTCATTCCGCTCGCCTCCGCTGCCATCGCCATCAGCTCGACGCTCTCCAGCGTGAGCGCGCCGTGCTCGCAATCGAGCAGCACCCAGTCGAATCCGAACGCGCCCAGCATTTCGACGATCTGTGGCGACGGGATCATGACCGACGCGCCGAACACGGGCTCGCCGGCCTTCAACTTCGCCTTCATGCGATTGGTTTTCACTGCTTTGGGGTGCTCCTGGTCACTGGTCACCGGTCACTGGTCACCATGCGCTAGCGCGGCTCGCAGTTTCGCCACGCGGTGCGCATCGAGCTTGCCATCGCTTTCCGCGAGCGCCACGGCGACGAGCCCGAGACCCCGGTAAAGCGCGCCGATGCCGGCGTCCCAGTCCTCCACGATCTCAAGCTGGTGTTTCACCGTCGCGATGTCGCCGCGTGCGATCGGGCCGGTCAGCGCGCGCGCCGGCCCCTTGTCGAAAATCGCGTCCACCGTCTCGCGCACGAGCGGCTCGAGCGCCTTCAACGATGCCGCGCGCGGTATGCCCGCCTTCTCATGCGAGCGCAGCGCAGTCTCGATCAGCGCGGCGAGGTAGTTGCAGGAAAATACGCCGCCGGCGTGGTAGATCGGCTTCAGCTCGGCGGCGATCTCGAACACTGTCGCCCCGATGCTTTCGAACGCGGGCTTCAACACCCGCAGGGCGTCGGGATGGCCTTCGGCACCGCAAAACGTACCCGGGAATCTCTGTACCGCCAGCTCGGCGTCGGGAAAGGTCTTGATCGGATGCACGCTCGCCGTCAGCGCGCCCCGGGACGCCGCCGACTGGAGCGCGCTCGACGGGGTGGCGCCGCTCACGTGGAACACGATGTCGTCCGGGGTGATCTTGTCCGTGGCGGCGAGCGTGTCGCAGCTCGCCTTGATGGCGTCGTCGCGAGTGGCGATCATCCACACGTCCGATTCGCGCATGTCCGCGAGCCCGGCGACGGCGTGACCGGCGCCGATGAACTCGACCGCCTCGGCAGCGCTGCGCTGCGAGCGCGTCAGCACGTCCTGGATCTCGAACACTCGCGCCCGCGTCCACAGGCGCCCGCACGCGCGGCCCACTCTGCCCGAGCCAATGATGTTCAGAGTTTTCATTTCAACGACAAGAACCTGGCCACGGAATCACACGGAAACACACGGACAAAACCATCATGTAGCGGTACAAGAAGAAATGGGAGACGGCAACGGCACAATTTCCATTTGCTGGTTTTTATCTGATGTTCTTATACGTCCGTGTACTTCCGTGTCTTTCCGTGGCAAATTGATCTTCGACTAGCCTTCAGCATTCAGGAACCCGATCACCAGATCCTCCCACTCCGTCTCCAGCCGCCCGCGGGGGCGCTCGGCACCGGCGCGGTTGTACCAATAATCAGCGTTCGCAGAATCGCCTTCCTTGCGGTGGAGGTAGGCGTGCACGCGCTCGGCCGCCTTGCTGCGCTCCGCCTGTACGATCTCGTGCGCGCGCTTCCAGTCGTCCCGGCCCTCGTGCCACAGGGCGCGCAGAGGCGCAGCGAGCCCGCGCGGGGGATGGTCCGCCTTGAGGGTTTCCCGGAATTCGTCGAGATTCACATCGCCATTGTAAACGGGCCTTAACTCGCGTGCGTTATAGTGATTGCATGCCCTGCTCCCGTCGCAGTTTCCTGGTCTCCGCCGCGATTTTTGCGGGCGCCGCCCCACTGCCCCGCCTCCTTGCTCAAACGCGCTTCGAGCGGGACCCGTTCACACTGGGAATTGCCTCGGGCTATCCCACCCCGGAAGGGGTCGTTCTCTGGACGCGACTCGCGCCCGACCCCCTCGCGGGCGGGGGCATGCCGCAGGCTGCGGTAGAAGTTGGCTGGGAAGTCGCGACCGACCAGGCCTTTCGCACCATCGTGCGCCGCGGAAAGGAGTCGGCCGATGCGGAGTGGGCGCATTCGGTCCACGCCGAGGTCGGCGGCCTCACGCCCGGACGCGAGTATTTCTACCGGTTTCATGCCGGCGGCGCGACGAGCCCGGTCGGTAGAACGCGTACCGGCCCGGCGACGGACGGGGGCGACCGCTTTCGTTTTGCCTTCGCTTCGTGCCAGCACTACGAGCAGGGCTATTTCCCGGCCTACCGGCACATGACGCAGGAGGACCTGGACCTCGTCATCCATCTCGGCGACTACATCTACGAGTCCTCGTGGGGGCGCAACCACGTGCGCAAACACAACGCGGGCGAGCCGACGACGCTGGAGGAGTACCGCAACCGCTACGCGCTCTACAAAAGCGACGCGGACCTGAAGAGCGCGCACGCCGCTTTCCCGTGGATCGTCACGTGGGACGACCACGAGGTGCAGAACGATTACGCCGACGATCGCTCGCAATTTCTCGATCCGGCGGAAGCGTTCCTCGAGCGCCGCACCGCCGCATACCGGGCCCACTACGAGCACATGCCGCTGCCCGGCACCATGAGGCCGCGCGGGCGGGAGATGCGCATCTACACGCGCGCGGCGTACGGCGCGCTCGCCGCCCTGCACGTGCTCGACGACCGGCAGTACCGCTCGCACCAGGTCTGCCCGCGCGAAGGCCGCGGCGGCAGCAACGTCGTGCCTCCGGAAACCTGCCCGGACCTGCGTGATCCTTCGCGCACGCTGCTCGGCGCCGCGCAGGAGCGGTGGCTGGCCGAGGGACTCGCGGCATCCCGGGCGCGCTGGAACGTGATCGCGCAGCAGACGATCATGGCGCAGGTGGATCGCAAGGTGGGCGAGGGGCAGGCGTTCTGGACCGATGGCTGGGACGGCTACCCCAGGGCGCGGGAGCGGTTGCTCTCGACGATCTCCGGACAGCGCGTGGCGAACCCTGTCGTGATCGGCGGCGACGTCCACATGTACGCCGTCACCGACCTCAAACTCAACTTCGACGATCCGGCCTCCCCGGTCGTTGCGACCGAGTTCGTCGGCGGCTCGATTACCTCACAGGGTCCGACGGCAAAACAGACGGAAGCCTGGCGCGCCGAAAATCCTCACATCCATTTTGCCAACGGCACCCAGCGCGGCTACACCACGATGGAGTTGACGCCCCGCCGCTGCACCGCCCGCATCCGCACCGTGAGCAGCATCGCCGATTCCGCGACCGGCGTGCGCACGCTGGCGACGTGGACGGTGGAAGACGGAAAGCCCGGCGCCCAGCGAGGATCTTAGTCGTTACCCGGGCATCAAGCCCGGGTAGGCGGCACGGCAAAGACGGCTTCCGTGGCAGGCTCTGTTGCGATGAAGCCCTGCTCCCGCAGGTAGCCCGCAAGGCGCTTGATGACGAGCTGGTTTCCCGGTGTCAGCCCGTACGGCAGCGGGTCGCCGCCGAAGCGCTCGAACGTGCTCGTCCAGTGTGCTTTGCCCCAGGGCGCAAGGGTCGTCCCGAGCTGCCGCCGGTAAGCGCGCTCCTTCGCAGCCGCATAGGCGGCGAAAATGGCATCGGCCAGCGCGGGCTCGCGCTCGAGCGCATCGTTGCGTATGACCACGCAGTGATGGATGGGATAGATGGCCGTGCGCGCGAAGTACGCCTCCTCCTCCACTTGCACATCACGCACGAGCGGCCTCAGCCGGCGCTCTTCCGCCGGCAAGGCCGAGTCCCTGAGCGACATGCCGAGGAACGCGTCGATACCGCCGTCGTTGAGGAGCGCCTCCAGGTCCTGCGCGGTCTTCTCGACCCGCGCTCCGGAAGGGAACGGGAAGCGCTGCTTCTCCCGCGTAACCCAGGTGATGGAGTGATGATCGACGCCGTACTCGTCCCGGAGCAGTCCCCGAAACCACACCGCCGCCGTCATCGAGTAGTCCTCCACGCCGACCCGCTTGCCGGCAAGCTGCGAAAGACTGAGTAGCGGCGATTCGCGCCGCACGGCGGCAAGCGAGTGGCGGAAAGCCCGGTAGGGAAACACCGGGACGGCGGTGAGCCAGTCCTGCCCGGTCCCCCGCAGCGTCAGGTAGTTCGCCAGGGAGAACTCGCACACCTCGTAGCGCCGGTGCTCGAGCATGTCCTCGAAGATTTCCCGGGTCCGCAAGGTCTCGTAACCCAGGGACACACCCGCGTACACGCCGGACATGCCGAGGGTGTGCTCGTAATCGCCGCCGCGGATGATGAATTCCGGAATCGCGCTCGACATACTCGAAGATGAAGGATGAACGTGGAAGGATGAAGGATGACCGGCCGAAGATGTTACTTCTCAATCAGCGCGCGCAACAGATGCCGGTGGCAATGCCGCTCATCTTCGGCGCAGTGGCACATGAGCGTCACGTTGCTCCTGCGCGCGAGTTCCCGGATGAGGCGAAGCGTGAACTTCTGGCCGTGGTTCTTGATCGTGCGGCTCTTCCTGTCGATCGGGCCGTCCAGGAACAGTTCCTTGCGATAGCTGCGCGCAAACGCCGCCCACGAACTCTTTCCGCCCAGGAAATCCCTCAGCAACCGCTCGCTCGGGCCGAGACTGGGAATCCAGACGTCGTAGCGGGACGTCGGCATGCCGCGACCGCCAAAGCGGGTGACGAGGAGGCGCAGGCCGTCGCGCTTGCGGTCGATGGGGGTCCAGACTGATTTGGTCGTCAGCATCGGATTGCTATGGTAACTGCACGCAGTACCTCCTCCCACCACCCCCTCTGCTTCGCATCCACCCCTCAGGCAGGAGGGGAAACTTCACTGTGCTTCGCCTCCTCTGGGACGCTCTATCCGAGACGCCTCGTCTGAGACGCCCTATCTGAGACGCATTCTCCGGTCAGCTGGCACGGTAATTGCACATGCGAGGACATGCTGCGAGTAATGCTCATCGACGACACCCCACGACGGGCGTTTTGCCTCCGCCCCGTGCTGGAGCAACTCGGCTACGACGTCGTCGCGGAGGTATCCGATCCGCGCAAGCTCCACGATGAAGCGCTGCGGCTCTGCCCCGACGCGATCATCGTCGACACGGATTCTCCGAGCCGCGACGCGCTCGAAAATCTCTGCATCATCACCGAGAGCTGCCCGCGGCCTGTCGTCGTGTTCGCGAAGGACCCGGCTCGTGAAGCGATACGCAAGGCGGTGCGCGCGGGCGTAAGCGCCTATGTAGTGGACGGCCTCGCGCCGGAGCGCATCACGCCCATCCTCGATACCGCCGTCGCGCGCTTCGAGGTCTTCCAGGCGATGAAGAACGAGCTGCACTCGGTGAAGATCAAGCTCACCGAGCGCAAGGTCGTGGAGAAGGCGAAGGGCATCCTCATGAAAGGCGCGAAGTTGAACGAGGAGGAAGCCTATCGCGCGCTGCGCAAGCAGGCGATGGATCGCAACCTGCAGA
The DNA here is from genome assembly GCA_035649495.1 of Burkholderiales bacterium. GTDB lineage: Bacteria > Pseudomonadota > Gammaproteobacteria > Burkholderiales > SG8-41 > SG8-41. Next base: position 38,999 of record DASRJL010000135.1, read on the forward strand.
TCGCCGAGGTCGCGCGGCAGGTGATAGCCGTCTCCGAGTTGCTCGGCTAGCCCGATTTCGGGGCGCACTCTCTTTTGGTGCCCCATTACGCTGCACTGCACCAATAGTGGGCGGTTCCTCAGAGGGCTGACGTTGCAGTGCTGGCCAAACCCACCCTATTTAGTCGTCGATTCAGATAATTAGACCGATCTACCGGCCTCTGGCACGGCGGTTGCTGATACGTAGGCAGGCCGCTGGCGCAATGGTGCGCTCGGCTGGATCCAGAGTGGATCCGTGGGACGGGTAATGGCGCCCATGTGTCGCGATGTATCGCGGCGTATGGGCGCATTTTTTTGGAATGCGCTTGGCAACGACTGCTCATAAACGAAAGCCGGACGCCGCAGATGTGCCCGACACGCAGCCCGCGCCGGTCGTCATCGTCGGCGCCGGTCCGGTCGGCATCCGCACCGCGCAGGAGCTTGCGCGGCGGCGTCCGGACCTGCCCATCGTCATCTACGGCGATGAGCAATCGGAGCCGTACAACCGCGTGCGCCTCTCGGCATTCCTGGTCGGCGAGCTCGACTGGCAGGCGCTCACACGCGATCTCGCGCTGCCGGCGGATGCCGCCATCGAGACCCGCTATGGCTACGCCGTCACCGCAATAGACCGCGCGAACCGGTGCGTGCGCGACAGTTCGGGCTTCGAGCAGCCGTATTCCACGCTCGTGCTCGCGACCGGCTCGCTACCCTACGTGCCCGATCTTCCCGGCGTCAGGCTGCCCGGCGTCTACACCTTCCGGGACGTGCGCGACGCGCATCGCTTGCTGGCGAGGCGCGTGCGCAGCCGCCGCACCGTCGTGCTGGGCGGGGGCCTGCTGGGACTGGAGGCAGCACGTGCGATGCAGCGCTTCAACACGGAAGTCTGCGTCGTCGAGCACTTTACGCGGCTCATGATGCGCCAGCTCGATGAGGCGGCAGCGGGCGATCTCCTCGCGCACGTGCGCGCTCTCGGCATCGACGTGGTCCTCGGCGACGGCGTGAGGGGGATCACCGGCGACAGGTCGGTGACGGGCGTCCTGCTCCGCAGCGAGCGCGTGGTGGCGTGCGACACGCTGATCGTTGCCACCGGCATACAGCCCAATGTCGAGCTGGCGCGCGAAGCCGGGCTGCACGTGGGCCGTGGCATACGCGTCGACGACCGCATGGTCACTTCCGACCCGCACATACATGCCGTCGGGGAATGCGCCGAGCACCGCAAGCGCGTCTACGGCTTTGTCGCGCCCGGCCTGGAGCAGGCCGCCGTCGCCGCGCACGGCATTGCGGGCGGACAGGCGAACTACCGCGGCTCGCTCATCGCCGCCCGCCTGAAAGTGCTCGACCTGCCGGTATTCAGCATGGGACCGGTGACCGAGGAAGAGCGTCTCGACCTGGGCCGCGAATGGCACTACCGGGCGAACGGCGTGTACCGCAAGATCGTTACCTGGCGCGGCCGTCTCGCCGGCGCCATCGCGCTCGGCCCGTGCCCGGAGCTGGGTCGCCTGCAGGAAGGCGTCATACGCGGCCGGCGCATCTGGCCGTGGCAGTTGTGGCGTTTCGCGCGCACCGGATCGCCGTGGCCGGAGGCGGAGCAGGAAAACGTGGTCGCGTGGCCGGGGACGGCTACGGTATGCAACTGCACCGGCGTCACGCGCGGGCAACTCGGCGCAGCGGTAGCGGGCGGCTGCTGCACGGTCGAGGCGCTCGCGGCGCGCACCGGCGCTTCCACGGTATGCGGCTCGTGCCGCCCGCTCCTCGCCCAGCTCGCAGGCGGAAAACCCGCGACCGGACCCGAGCGCGGCTGGAAGTGGCTGCTCGGCGCAGGCGGTTTCGCGCTGCCGGCGGCGATTGCGCTCGCGCTCGTCATCCTGATCCCGTACGCGGCCACGGTGCAGGTGCCCTGGCAATGGGACGTCCTGTGGCGCGAGAGCCTCTGGAAACAGGCGAGCGGATTCACGGTGCTGGGCCTCTCCGTCCTTATCCTGCTCCTGTCGCTGCGCAAGCGCATCCGCCGGTTCACGCTGGGTGATTTTCCGATCTGGCGTGTCGTGCACGTCGTCCTGGGCGCGCTGACCCTGGCGGGCCTGGCGGTGCACACGGGCGGGCGCCTCGGCTCCAACTTGAACTTCCTCCTGATCGCGTCCTTCCTCGGTGTCGTTGCCGTGGGCTCCGTGGCGGGCGGCATGATCGCGCTCGAACACCGCCTGGGCGCGGGCGCGGCGCGCCTGCGGCGCACCTGGACGTGGACGCACATCCTGCTCTTCTGGCCGATTCCGATCCTGCTGGCCCTCCATGTGTTCAAGACCTACTACTTTTGACCAGGCGGCGGAATGGCAAACCCGGCTGGACGAAAGATCTACTGGATCTTGTGGGGAGTGCTGAGCATGGGCGTCGGCGGTTATCTCACTGCGGGACTGCTGATGAAGAGCGCAGCGGGGAATCCCTGGCTCCAGCCGGCGCGCACGATGTTCCTGCCGGGCAAGACCACGCACGGCCACTACCAGATCGAGCTGGCCTGCGAGAGCTGCCACGCCAATCCGTTCGGCGGCCGCGACGCGCTGCAGGAATCCTGCGAGCGCTGCCACGGCCAGGAGCTGAAGGACGCGGTCGACAAGCACCCGCGGAGCAAATTCACCGACCCCCGCAACGCGGAGCTGGCGGAAAAGCTCGACGCAACCATGTGCGTCACCTGTCACGTCGAGCATCGTCCCGAGATCACCCTGACGATGGGCGTCACCCTTGCGGGCGATTTCTGCGCCCACTGCCACAAGGACATCGCCGAGGACCGTCCCAGCCACAAGGGCATGGCGTTCAATACCTGCAACTCGGCGGGCTGCCACAAGTTCCACGACAACCGCGCGCTCTACGAGGATTTTCTCGCGAAGCACCTGAACGAGCCGGCGCACCATCCGCGCCAGCAGATCCCCGCGCGCAATTTCCGCGAGGTCGCCGCCGCCTGGCCCGGCTATCCGGTCGACCGCTTTCCGCTCAAGCCCCAGACGGCCGCGGACGCGCCCGCCGACCTCATGCAGTCGCGTGAGGCCGTCGCCGACTGGCTAGCGACCGCTCACGCCACGGGCGGCGTCAACTGCAGCGGCTGTCACAAAGGTGAGAAAGACGGCGCGGAGGCATGGGTGAAGCGCCCCGAT
>DASRJL010000136.1:0-19804 GCA_035649495.1 Burkholderiales bacterium
TTCATGCGTGCGTTCACCGACAAGGGGCGCTTCAGCGATCTGCTGAAGACGATTCCCGTCTACGTGGTCATGAATCCCAAGGTGGGGCTCTACGGCGCACTGCTCGAAGCGGAGCGCCTGGCCGGCGGTGTTGGGGTCTGACCCCGGTAAGTATCGGTTCGAAAAGACGTTTCTGCCCAATCGGGTCCGTTGCTGGCCCTTAGAAGGCAACTCTTTCGGCAGAAATCGAGCTGCTAGGACGGCTTGGCCTCAAATGCCCGCAGCTCGTCTTCGGTGTTGATATTGCTGAAGGCGCCTGGGTTGTCGTCGAAGAGGACCTCGACGATCTTCAGGCTCGAGTACCACGCATCGATCTTCCGTCCGCCGCCGGCGAGAAAATCCGTCAGGCCGGGCAGCACGCTTTTGCGGCAGAGGCAGAACACCGGGTGCGGTTGATCGCCCGTCCTCGCCACCGTGAGATCGGCGTTGTTCGTCTCGAGCGCCGCGTGCAACCGCCCGATCAAATCAGCGGGCAGAAATGGCGAGTCGCATGGCGTCGTGGCGACAAGATCGTGTTTAGCCTCCGACAATCCGCGATGCAGCCCCGCAAGCGGCCCGGCGAAGCCGCCAATCTCGTCCGGAATGACGCGGTAGCCGAATCCGCCGTAGATCGGCAGATTCTGATTGGCGTTGATCAGGATCTCGGCGACCTGCGGCGCGAAACGCTCGATGACCCATGCCACCATCGGCTTGCCGCGCAGGACCTTCAGCCCCTTGTCGACGCCACCCATGCGGCGGCCCTGGCCGCCGGCGAGGATCACGCCGGTGATCAGTGCTGAGTTTTGAGTGTTTAGTGTTGAGTTAGCCATCTAGCGACCGCCACTTGCTGGAAACTCAAAACTCAAAATTCAAAACTCAACACTTCGTGGGACCATCAAGCGAGCATGGTGGGCATGACGGTCTTCGTAAACCGATGTTTGCCGGTGAAGAGTAAGTAGTGCTTGTTCACCGCGCGGCCGATCATGGTGATACCGGTCTTGTTCGCGATCTCGTAGCCCATCTGCGTCAGGCCCGAGCGCGAGACGAGAAAGGGGATGCGCATCTGCGCCGCCTTGATGACCATCTCGGAGGTGAGGCGCCCGGTGGTGTAGAAGATCTTGTCCGAGCCGTCTATACCTTCCAGCCACATCAGCCCGGCTATGGCGTCCACCGCGTTGTGGCGACCGACGTCCTCGACGAAGTGAAGGATCTCCGTGCCGGCCGCGAGCGCGCAGCCGTGCACCGCGCCCGCGCTCTTGTACACCGTCTCGTTGCGCCGCACGGTGTCGAGGAGCCCGTAGAGGGTCTCCTCGGAGAGGTGCACGTCGTCGCGCAGCCGGATCGAGTCGATTTCCTCCATCAAATCGCCGAACACCGTGCCCTGGCCGCAACCGGTCGTCACGGTGCGCTTGCGCATCTTCTCGTCGAGTCCTTTTAGCGGCGTGCGCGTCGTCACGGCCACCGCGTCGGTATCCCAGTCGACCTGGACCTCTGCGATCTGATCGACCGATCCGACCAGCCGCTGGTTGCGCAGATAGCCGATGGCAAGGGCTTCGGGCGCCTGCCCGAGCGTCATCAGAGTGACGATCTCGCGCTTGTCCACGTACAACGTCAGGGGATGCTCGCCCGCGATCGGAGTCGGCAGGGCTTCGCCGCGCTCGTTGAGCGCCTCGACTTCGAAGGTCAGGGGGCGGGTGGCGTGGGTGATTTTTGGTCGAAACGTCATTGCACTCCTGAAGGATGAAGGATGAACGTGGAAGGATGACCTGGTTTTTCAAGCCGGCACAAGCGGGTCATCCTTCATCCTTCCGCCTTCATCCTTGGATCGGCGGCGCTAGCCGCCGATGTAGGACATCTCGATCTTCTCGAGCCTGACCGTGTGCTCGCTCCGCAGCTCGGAGTAGCGGTCCGCGCGCTTCGTCCAGATCGCGACGACGGCCGAGCGCAGTTCTTCGTCGTTGGCGCCTGCGCGTAGCAGCGCCCGCAGATCGTGACCCCGCGTGGCGAAGAGGCAGGTGTAGAGCTTCCCCTCGGTGGACAGCCGGGCCCGCGTGCAGTCGCGGCAGAAAGCCTGCGTCACGGAGGCGATCACGCCGATTTCGCCGCTACCGTCGCGGTAGCGCCAGCGCTCCGCGACTTCTCCCTGGTAGTTGGCCTCCACCGGCTCCAGCGGAAATTCGGCGGAAATCCGGTCCACGAGCTCGCGCGCGGGCACGACCTCGTCCATGCGCCAGCCGTTGGTGTGGCCGACGTCCATGTACTCGATGAAGCGCAGGATGTGACCGGTGCCGCGGAAGTGGCGCGCCATCGGCAGAATGCTGTCCTCGTTCACGCCGCGTTTCACCACCATGTTGATCTTTACCGGGGACAATCCCGCCGCCGCCGCCGCATCGATTCCTTCCAGCACCTTCGCTACCGGAAAATCCACGTCGTTCATCTGCCGGAACGCCGCGTCATCGAGCGCGTCGAGGCTGACCGTGATGCGTTGCAGTCCGGCAGCCTTCAACGCCTGCGCCTTGCGCGTGAGGAGCGAGCCGTTGGTGGTGAGCGTCAGGTCGAGCCCGGGTATGGCCGCGAGGCTCGCGATCAATTGCTCGAGATTGCGCCGGATGAGCGGCTCCCCGCCGGTCAGGCGGATCTTTTCGACGCCCAGCCCGTTGAACACCCGCGTGAGCCGGACGATCTCCTCGAAGGTGAGCAACTCCTTGCGCTCCAGGAACTGGTAGTCCTTGCCGAACACCTCCTTCGGCATGCAATACACGCACCGGAAGTTGCAGCGGTCGGTAACGGAGATGCGCAAATCATGTATCCGGCGCCCGAGCGCGTCCCGGGGCTGGCCATCGGCGCCGCGCTGTACTGGAGTGTCGTTCATATGCGGATTATGGCGTGGCGCCGAGCCCACCGCAAGGAAAACACTGTTGGCAAATCAACTATTTGGACCCATTTCCGTTGCGCATGCGCGGCACCGGGCGCACAATGGGCCATGCCTGAAAGCACACCACCCAGGGCTCTCGCCGAATCGCCGCCGGCGTCACTGCCCGAGGCATCGGCTCCTGCATCGGCCCCGTACACGCTGGCTGTGATCATGGAGCGGGCGAGGCTAGCCGATCGCTGGGGCACCGAGCAGTGGGAGGCGAAGGGCGTCGTGCACGATACCGCGGCCGACGGGGCGAGCGGGCGCGTGATTTTCAACGACGACCGTACTACCCAATATATGTTCCCCGGCTTCGATCTCAAGCTGCGGGTGGACGAAGCCGAAGGTTATTTCCTCAACATCACTTCGCCCCAGCCGAAAGTGTTCGTGCTGTGGCGCAAGGAGGAAGAGGACGAGATCGCGAGTCCGCGACTGCTCACCGTGAGCTTCAACGAAGGCGCGCGCTGGATGGACGGCGGCGCCTCGGTCGACGGGGTGGCGCTGCCGGTCGATCTGCTGTCATGGATAGGCGCGTTCGTCGAGCGCCATTACGTGCCCGAACCCAGGAAGAAAGGCCGCTGGGCGAGCAACAAGGACAAGGGGGTCGGCTTCCGTGGATAAACCCCACACGAAACAGCCCTCATCGCCTGCGCAACCGGAAGTGGCCAAGCCGGAGAATGGCGAAGGGTTCGTGGGGCGCTGGTCGCGATTGAAGCGGGAAGCGCGCGAACATCCGGTCGAGAAGCCTTCCGAGGTGAAGGACCCCCAGGCGCCCGCGCCGGAACTGCCGTCGCCCGAGACGCTGACGTTCGATTCGGACTACCGCCAGTTCTTTCACCCCAAGGTAGGGGAGGACGTGCGCCGCACTGCCTTGAAGAAGCTCTTCAGCGATCCGCGCTTCAACGTGATGGACGGCCTCGACGTCTACATAGACGATTACAGCAAGACCGAGCCCATACCGGCGGCGATGCTTGCCGGTCTGAAGCAGGCCCAGAATATTCTTCAGTGGGCGAAGGAAGACACGGAGGAACGGGAGAGGGCGGCCGCCGGTGCCGGGAAAGCCGCCCCTGAAGTTCCGGAACAGGCGTCTCTTGAGTTGCCCGACGCGCGACCTGAGTGCGGTAGCGGGCCGGACTTGAAGTCGGCGCAGGCTGCGCCCGCCGGCACTTCGACCACCAGCGAGCCGACGCGTTCGTAGCGTTCACCCGGACTTTTCGTTACCCTTCCGCCTCGCACGATTCGCGCTTCGAACGTGTCACGAGTCACGTGTCACGAGTCACGCCGTTAGACTAAATGGCCAAAGACAAGCTCATCTGCAACTGCAACCGGACCATGCCGCTCGACGGCAAGGCCCTCGCGCACGCGCTGAAGCTCGACGCCGTTCCCCGCGTGAATACCGAGTTGTGCCGCCGACATCTCGCCGCGTTCGAGGCCGCCGTCAAGACCGGCGGCGATCTCGTCGTCGCGTGCACGCAGGAGGCGGCATTGTTCACCGAGTTGCACGGCGAGCTGAAAGGCGCCGGGACGATCCAGTTCGTCAACATCCGGGAAACCGCGGGATGGTCGGCCGAATCCGGCCGTGCAACGCCCAAGATCGCGGCATTGCTCGCGCTCGCCGGCCTGCCCGAGCCCGACCCGGTGCCGGTCGTGTCGTACCGCTCCGAAGGACAGCTGCTGATCGTCGGCCCCGCGGCGCGCGCGTTGCCGTGGGCGGAACAGCTCACTGCGGAGCGCACGGTGGCGGTGCTGCTGACCGGCTCGACGATGGGTGAGGAGCTTCCCGCCGAGCGCCGCTACCCGGTGTGGTCCGGGCGCGCCGTCGCGATCAGGGGCTATCTCGGCGCATTCGAGATCGAATGGGAGCAGGCCAACCCCATCGACCTCGAAACGTGCACGCGCTGCAACGCCTGCATCCGGGTGTGTCCGGAGCAGGCGATCGACTACTCGTACCAGATCGACCTCGACAAGTGCAAGGCGCACCGGAAGTGCGTGACGGCGTGCGGCGACATCAAGGCGATCGATTTCGAGCGCGCCGGGACCCGCCGCAGCGAGCGCTTCGATCTCGTGCTCGATCTGAACGATGGGCCGCTCATCGATACGCCGCAGCCGCCGCAGGGCTACTTCGCTCCGGGCGGCGACGCGCTAGCGCTGGCGCGCGCCGTGCGCGAGCTGGCGCAGATGTCGGGAGAGTTCGAAAAGCCGAAGTTCTTCGAGTACAAGGAGAAGATCTGCGCGCACGGGCGCTCCGAGATCACCGGCTGCACGAGCTGCATCGACGTCTGCTCGACGCGCGCCATCACGAGCGAGCTGTCCGAGAAGCGCATCAGGGTCGAGCCGCATCTGTGCATGGGATGCGGCGGTTGCGCCACCGTATGCCCATCGGGCGCGATGACTTACGCCTACCCGCGTGTGTCGGACATGGGGCTGCGGCTGAAGACCGTGCTGCAGGTGTACCGCGAGGCGGGAGGAGAGAACGCGTGCCTGCTGCTCCACAGCGGCGGGGAGGGGCGGGAGCTGATCGCACGACTGGCGCGGCGTGGAAAAGGCCTGCCCGCGCGCGTGATTCCGCTGGAAGTGCTGCATATCGCCTCGCTGGGACTCGACCTGATGCTCGGGAGCATTGCGCTGGGGGCTGCGCAGTTTGCGATCCTCTCCGCAGGCGCCGAGCCTTCCGGCTATCTCCGGGCGCTGGAACGGCAAATGGGTTACGCGCGGGAGATCCTCACGGGGCTCGCCCTGGGGGAGGACCGATTCCGGCTGATTGAAGCGCGCGACCCCGCCGCGCTCGAACGGGCGCTTTGGACGCTCGAAACACCGCGCGCCCTGGTGCCCGCCGCGTTCAACCTGTCGAACGAGAAGCGTGTCACGCTCGATTTCATCTTCGACCATCTTCTGAGGCAGGCTCCGGTGCGCAAGCCCGAGGTGCCCCTGTCCGCGGGGGCGCCGTACGGGCAGGTCGTCGTAGACAAGCAGAAATGCACCCTGTGCCTCGCGTGCGTGGGAGCGTGCCCGGAAGGCGCGTTGCTCGACGCCAAGGACAAGCCGCAGCTCAAATTCATCGAGCGCAACTGCGTGCAGTGCGGGTTGTGCGAGAAGACCTGCCCGGAGGACGCGATCTCGCTCGTTCCGCGGCTGCTGCTCGCGGCCGAGGCGACGCAGCCGGTCGTGGTGAACGAGGACAAGGTCTTCGCCTGCGTGCGCTGCGGCAAGCCGTTCGCCAATCAGCGCATCATCGACAACATGGTCGGGCGGCTCGCGACGCACTCCATGTTCCGCGAGCCCACCGCCCTGAAGCGCCTGCAGATGTGCCAGGACTGCCGCGTGATCGACATGTTCGAGAAGGACGGGGACGGCACCATATTCGATGGCGCTCCCAGGGGATGATCCTGCGCTCGAAACATTCAATCCGGGAAAGCAACCTGGTCCGATGAGCGATGCCGGCGAAGCGCTGCCCGGGACGGCGCCGGAGCCCGAGGAGTTGGCCCGCGCCAATCTCTACGGACTGGTGAGCCGTTTCTTCTACGCGCCCGCGGATCCCAACCTGCTGGCGGAAATCTCCAGTGCGCGGGGTGACGCGGACGACGAGGAGGGCGGGAGCGAGAACGACCTGGCCGCCGCATGGCGTGACCTGCGGAAGGTCTGTCGCACCGCCTATCCCCCCGTCGTGCGGCAGGAATACGACGGCCTGTTCATCGGCGTCGGAAAGGCGGCGGTAACCCCCTATCTGTCCGCCTACGCCGAGCCGCATTCTCCCGACCGTTACCTGGTGAGGCTGCGCGAACAGCTTGACGCCTGGGGACTGGCGCGGCGCGATTCGGTGTTCGAGGTGGAGGACCATATCTCGGGCGCGTGCGATGTCATGCGGTGGCTCATCGAGGGCACTCGCCCATTGGCGGAGCAGCGGACGTTTTTCCATAGTTTTGTGTACCCCGGCGCTATCCCGCTCTTTGTTGCAGTGCAAAATGCTCCGTCCCTGACGTTCTACCAGCACGTTGCTAAATTCGCCGCGCAGTTTTTCGAGCTGGAGAAGGTCGCATTCGAAATGGAAGATGCGGCGTAATTTCGGCTAAATAAGAACGACTCTTATCTAGCGGTGAAAATAGCGTTGGGAGTGCTTCGCATTCTTGATCTTGCTCGTCTTTATGTTGATTCGCACCCCCGCAGGGCGCAAAATTCGGTTCATAGAGGTGTTAACTACCTCACATTCTTAGATAAGGAGGAGGGGCCTAATGAAATCCTCAACATCCACATTGTCCCGTCGCCGCTTCCTGCTCGCCGCCGGTGCCGGTGGTGTGGCGACGGCGGCGGCAGTCGGCACTAAGGTCAACCCGCAGGCGCAGCCGAAGAAAGCCGAAGCTGCGAATGGCGGGAAGGGCTACCACGTCACGGAACACATTCGGAAGTACTACAACACCGTCAAACTGTGAGGGGGGTCGTTATGTTGCTCACCAGGAAAACGACGGGCGTCGCACAGAACGGCTCGACGCAGAACAGGCTCACGCGCCCGGTGACCGGGATGCTCGGCCGCACGATAGACCGGCGCGCATTCCTGCGCCGCTCGGGCATCGCGCTCGGCGCAGGCGCCGCCGCATCGCAGCTGCCGTTCAACATCGTCGGCGAAGCGCCGGCTGCCGAGAAGGCGGCGGAGGGCAAGCTCGAGACGAAGCGCACGGTCTGCACGCACTGCTCGGTTGGCTGCTCGGTCGATGCGGTGGTCCAGAACGGTGTGTGGATCCGCCAGGAGGCGGTGTTCGATTCACCGATCAACCTCGGCGCGCACTGCGCCAAGGGCGCCTCCATTCGCGAGCACGGGATGACGCACGACTCGCATCGCCTGAAATACCCGATGAAGCTCGTCGGCGGCAAATGGCAGCGGATTTCGTGGGACGTGGCGCTCAAGGAAGTGAGCGACAAGCTCCTCGCCATCAGGAAGGAGAGCGGTCCGGACGCGACCTTCTGGATCGGCTCCTCGAAGCACAACAACGAGCAGTCCTATCTCTTCCGCAAGTTCGTGTCGTTCTTCGGCACGAACAACATGGATCACCAGGCGCGGATCTGCCACTCGACGACGGTGGCGGGGGTCGCGAACACCTGGGGCTACGGCGCGATGACGAACTCGTACAACGACGAGCTGAATTCGAAGTGCATCCTCTTCTTCGGCAGCAACGCGGCCGAAGCGCACCCGGTATCGATGATGTTCTCCCTGGTTGCCAAGGAGAACGGCGCCAAGGTGATCGTGGTCGATCCGCGCTTCACGCGCACCGCGGCGAAGGCGGACACCTACTACCGCATCCGTTCGGGCACGGACGTCGCCTTCCTGATGGGCATGGTGCACCACATCTTCAAGAACGGGTGGGAGGACAAGGACTACATCAAGGCCCGCGTCTACGGCATGGACAAGGTGAGGGAAGAAGCCGCGAAGTGGACACCGGAAGAGGTCGAGCGCGTGACGGGCCTGAAGGAAGCCGAGGTACGCGACGTCGCCGAGAAGATGGCGAAGAACAAGCCCAGCACCATCGTCTGGGCGATGGGCCAGACCCAGCACACCAACGGCAACGCCATCGTGCGCGCGTCCTGCATCCTCCAGCTTGCGCTCGGGAATGTCGGCGTTTCCGGCGGCGGCTGCAACATCTACCGTGGCCACGACAACGTGCAGGGCGCGACCGACGTCGGCCCCAATCCCGACTCGCTGCCGGGCTACTACGGCATCGCGGCCGGCTCCTGGAAGCATTTCGCGGCGGTGTGGGGCGTCGATTACGAGTGGATCAAGAAGCAGTTCGTGTCCCAGGCGATGATGGAGAAGCCGGGCATCACGGTTTCCCGCTGGATAGACGCCGTGCTGGAGAAGAACGAGAACCTCGACCAGGATCCCAACCTGCGCGCGGTGGTCTACTGGGGCCATGCGCCTAACAGCCAGAACCGAGGCAAGGAAATGGTCGAGGCGATGAAGAAGCTCGATCTTCTCGTGGTGGTCGATCCGTATCCGAGCGCGACCGCGGCGATGGGGGCGATGGTGCGGCAGGACAACATGTACCTGCTGCCGGCTGCGACCCAGATGGAATGCGCGGGCTCGGCGACCTGCTCCAACCGGTCGGTCCAGTGGCGCGAGAAAGTGATCGAGCCGATGTTCGAGTCGCGCACCGATCACATGATCATGTACCAGCTCGCCGAGAAGTTCGGGTTCGCGAAGGAATTCGTGAGCAATGGGAAGATCAAGCTCGTGAAGGGCAAGGGCAATATGGACGAGCCCGACGTCGAGGACGTGCTGCGCGAGATCAACCGCGCGATGTGGACCATCGGCTATACCGGGCAGTCGCCCGAGCGCCTGCAGGCTCACATGCGCAACCAGAACGTGTTCGACGTGAAGACGCTGCGCGCGAAGGGCGGCAAGGACGCGAAGACCGGTTACGTGCTCGACGGGGACTATTACGGGCTGCCGTGGCCGTGCTACGGGACCGCGGCGCTCAAGCACCCGGGCTCGCCGAACCTCTACGATACGTCGAAGCACATCATGGACGGCGGCGGCAACTTCCGCGCAAATTTCGGCGTGGAGCGCGACGGCGTCAACCTGCTCGCCGAGGACGGCTCGCATTCCAAGGGGGCCGAGCTCACCACGGGCTATCCGGAGTTCGATCACGTGCTTTTGAAGAAGCTCGGCTGGTGGGACGAGCTGACGGAGGACGAGAAGAAGGCGGCCGAGGGGAAGAACTGGAAAACGGACCTCTCGGGCGGCATCCAGCGGGTGGTCATGAAGGAGCACGGCTGCCATCCGTTCGGGAACGCCAAGGCGCGCGCGGTGGTGTGGAATTTTCCGGACCCCGTGCCGCTGCACCGCGAGGCGCTCTACACGCCGCGGCCGGACCTGATCGAGAAGTATCCGACCCACGCCGACCAGAAGAACCGCTGGCGCGTGCCGGTGCTCTTCAAGACGGTGCAGGACGCGAACAAGGACGCCGTCAAGAGCTACCCGTTGATCATGACGAGCGGGCGGCTGGTCGAGTACGAGGGCGGCGGCGACGAAACGCGGTCGAATCCGTGGCTCGCAGAACTGCAGCAGGAGATGTTCGTCGAGATCAACCCCAAGGACGCCAACGATCGCGGGGTCAGGAACGACGAGTACGTCTGGGTCGAGACGCCGACCAAGGCGCGGCTCAAGGTCAAGACCCTGGTGACGGAGCGCGTCGCGCCGGGCACCGTGTTCATGCCCTACCACTTTGCAGGCTGGTGGATGGGCAAGGACATGCTCAATTACTACCCGGAGGGCGCGGCGCCGATCGTGCGCGGCGAGGCGCTCAACACCGCGATGACCTACGGTTACGACATCGTCACCATGATGCAGGAAACCAAGACCTCGCTGTGCCAGGTTCAGAAGGCATGAGAGTAACGATATGAGGGGACATTCCCCTCAAGCTCCCCTACAACGGGGCCCGTATCCTTGTTTGATACGGGCAGGAGATAGAACATGGCAAGAATGAAATTCCTGTGTGATGCCGAGCGCTGCATCGAGTGCAACGGCTGCGTGACGGCGTGCAAGAACGAGCACGAGGTGCCGTGGGGCGTGAACCGCCGCCGGGTGGTGACGCTGAACGACGGCATCCCCGGCGAGAAATCGATCTCGGTCGCGTGCATGCACTGCTCGGACGCGCCGTGCATGGCGGTGTGCCCGGTGGACTGCTTCTACAAGACCACCGAGGGCGTGGTCCTTCACGACAAGGATCTCTGCATAGGCTGCGGCTACTGCTTCTACGCGTGCCCGTTCGGCGCGCCGCAGTTTCCGCAGGACGGCGCTTTCGGGCTGCGCGGCAAGATGGACAAGTGCACGTTCTGCGCCGGTGGTCCCGAGCCCGATTTTTCGGCCGCCGAGTTCAAGAAGTACGGCCGCAACCGCCTCGCCGAAGGCAAGCTCCCGGCCTGTGCCGAGATGTGCTCCACCAAGGCGCTGCTGGGCGGCGACGCCGACGTGATTTCCGAAATCTACCGTAACCGCGTGCTGAAGCGCGGCAAGGGCTCGGAAGTCTGGGGCTGGGGGACGGCGTACGGCAAGCCGGAGCAGAAGCCGGGGACGCCGCAACCGCAGCCAGGGGCGACGAAATCATGAGACGGCTCTACTTCATCGCGGTCTGCGCGGCGTGCGCGTGGGGCGTGGCCGGTTGCGGAGACAAGCCCCCGGTCACGGTCTACAAGCAGGGGCAATATCAGGGCAAGCCGGACGCGCAGCCATGGGATAATCCTCAGTTCAAGGGGGACAAGGTCGCTTGGGAAAATGCGATCAGGAGACGAACCGACGGCCAGAACGAGTACACCCGCGCCACACCTACGCCCCAATAGAATCACGAGGAGGAGCGCATGGCCCGCATTCGCGACATGCGAGTAATTGCACGTTTGATATTCATATTCCTGGCATCCCTGATATTGGCGCCGCCCGCCCTGGCGGCTGAAGGGACGGCCGGCCAGCAGGCCGAGCGGCAGGCCACCCAGCCCCTCAACAACGCGCCCGTATGGCGGGACGTTCGCAAGGGCGAGAATCCCTACCAGACCACCCAGGTGCGCGGCATCGAGACGAATATTCTCGTGCAGAGCCAGGGCGAGACGTGGCGTCAACTGCGTCCCGTGCTCGCGCTCGCGGGCGGGCTGATTCTCGTGGTCGCGCTTCTGGGGCTTCTCGGCTACTACCTTTGGCGCGGCCCGATCGGCCTGCACGACAGGCCCGCCGGCCGGTTCATCCAGCGTTTCTCGGTCCTTGACCGCGTGGCGCACTGGACCATGGCGATCACGTTCGTGATCCTGGGAATCACCGGAATGATCATAACGTTCGGGAAGCACGTGCTGCTGCCGGTCCTGGGCTACACGCTGTTTTCCTGGCTCGCAATTCTCGCCAAGAACCTGCACAACTTCGCCGCGCCGGCTTTTGCGGTGGGCCTCGCGCTGTTCATCGTGCTTTTCATTCGCGACAACCTGCCGCGCCTGTACGACGTGCAGTGGCTCGTGAAGTTCGGCGGCATGCTCTCGAAGAGCGGCGGCCACATTCCGAGCGGACGGTTCAACGCCGGCGAGAAGGCACTCTTCTGGGGGCTGGTGTGCTTTTTCAGCGTTGCGCTGTGCATATCCGGCGCGGTCCTGCTGTTCCCGAACTTCGACCAGGGGCGCGCGATGATGCAGGCGGCCAACGTGGTGCACGCGGTCTGCGCCCTGCTCGCTATCGCGATGTCCTGCTTCCACATCTACCTGGGCACCGTCGGCATGAAGGGCGCGTACGACGCGATGGCCACGGGCTACGTGGACGAGACATGGGCGAAGGAGCACCACGAGATCTGGTACGAGGAAGTGAAAGCCGGCAAATCCAGGCAGCACACCGTGGACGAAGTGCCGGGCGACGTGAGGAATCGGGTGGAACAGGCGATCAAGGCGGCCTGAGGGCCGCGCACCGAGGGAAGGAGCGATGAAATCACGAAAGGCATGGCTGATCGGAGGGGCTCATATGCTGGCCGCGGCCGCAGGGTTTGCCGTCGCGGTGGGCCTCACTTACGCGAAGCTGCCCCAGCCGCCCATGGACGATGCGGCGAAGGCCAAGGCGGAAGAAGCCAAGGCGAAGGCCGCGGACGCGACCAAGAAGGCGCGCGCGGACGAAGAGGCGGCGATGGACCGCGTCGTGGTGCACTACAAGAAGGAAAAGGGCGTCAAAACATCGACAACGACACCCGCGCCGGCGCCGGGTTCCAAGAAGAAGTAGGCGGCGGTCCGCTTCAACGGAAAGCCCGGGTCTTCCCGGGTTTTTTGCTGGATGTAACACCGCGCAGGCTTACCCGGCCGGGCTACGCTGTCACCGTGAAAAATCCGGGACAGCGGTGTAGGATATATCCATGGCTGAGAGCGGCGGGCAGTCCGACGAGGACCTCAGGAAGGCGGCGAGCGACTCGATCCGACATGGCGAGGAAGTGCGCGAGCGCGTGCGCGAGCTGGTGCTCAACGCGCTGACGAGCCGGCGCTTCGACCGCGAAGCCATTCGTGAAACGGTCCGTACGGTAACCGAGGGCGTAAGCCTTGGCGCCGAGGGCAGTCGTGCAGGCGGCACGCGGCACGCTGTTGCTGAAGCTTTCCGCGGCATGGACCAGGCGCTCGCGAAGTCGGTGGAGGCGGGCCAGGAGGCGATTCGCCGGATCCTCGATACCGGGCGCGACGTTTCGGAGCACGAGCTGCAGCAGGCGCTCGCCGGCCTGCAGAAGGTCGAGGAAGACTTCGTCGCTACCGTGAGCCAGGTCGCCGAGACAGCGGGTGAGCGCGTCGCCCCGGAGCTGCGGGAAGTGGTTGGCAAGGCGACGCGGGCGGGAACCGACACCGGGCGCCAGGTTGTGGCCGCGATGACCGAGTTGACACGGACTCTGGCCGGCACCTCGCTCAAGGTCACGCTGGCGGGTATCGAGGTCGCGGGAGAGTTCGGCGTGCGCTTCGCTCAGATTGCGGGTGGCGTGTTGAGCGGAATGGCGGCCGCCCTCGACAAATCTTCCGCCGACACGAAGAAAAACCCTTAATTCCGGGTTTCCCTGGAGCCGATGCTGCGCTCTACCCTCGGCATGATGCGCGAGCTGCCGCGTCTGCACGAGATCACCTCGGTCCTGATCCGGCACGGCCTCGGCGATTTCGTGCAGAGGATCGGCATTGCCGGCGTGCTCGAGCGCGCCGGCCGCATCCTGCAATGGGGCGAGGCCGGCGACGTGCTCAAGCTCGATCCGCCGCAGCGCATACGCATGGCGCTCGAGGAGCTCGGACCTGCCTTCATCAAGCTGGGGCAGGTGATGGCGACGCGCGTGGATCTCTTCCCGCCGGGCTGGATCGCCGAATTCGAGAAGCTGCAGGCGCAGGTTCCGCCGGTGCCCTTCGACGAGCTGCTGCCGGAGCTGGAGCGCGCGCTCGGGCGCTCGCCCTTCGAGGTGTTCCGGGATCTCGAGACGACGGCGCTCGCGGCGGCTTCGATCGCGCAGGTGCACCGCGCGAAGCTCCAGGACGGCACGCCGGTCGTGCTCAAGATCCGGCGGCCGGGCGTGCGCGCCAAGATCGACGCCGACCTGCGGCTGCTGCGGCGCGTGGCCGAGCTGGTCGAGTCCGAGATGCCGGAAGCGCGCCGCTACCGCCCCGTGGAGGTCGCGGCGCAGTTCACGCGGTCGCTCGAACGCGAGATCGACTTCGCCACCGAGACGCGGAACATCGAGCGCTTCGCGAAGAATTTCGCCGGCGATCCCCACATCGTCATTCCCCGTGTCTATCCCGAGTGGACGAGCGACGCGCTGCTCGTCCAGGAGCACATCGAGGGCATACCGGCGACCGATCCGGCGGCGGTGGATGCGGCGGGGCTGGATCGCAAGGTGCTCGCCGCGCGCGGGACCCAGTTCTTCCTGACGCAGATCCTGATCCACGGCTTCTTTCACGCCGACCCGCACCCGGGCAACGTGATCTACCTGCGGGACCACCGCATGGTGATCATCGACTTCGGCATGGTGGGCCGGCTCTCGCCGCAGCGGCGCAGCCAGGTTATCGATCTCCTCGCCGGGCTCGCGCGCATGGAGCAGGAGCCGATGCTCGACGTGCTGCTCGACTGGGCGGGAGACGCCTACGTCGACGAGGCGAAGCTCGCGTCCGACGTGAACGAGCTGGTGTTCGAGTTCGAGGACGTGCCGTTGAAGAACATCCGCATCGGCAACGTCGTGCGCGATTTCGCCGCGATCGTGCGCGAGCATTCGATCGTGCTGCCCTCCGACCTGTCCATGATGTTCAAGGCGCTCCTCACGCTTGAGGGACTGGGGCGCCAGTACGACCCCGACGTCCACATCATCGAGCACCTGGCGCCGCTCCTGCGCAACGCCCTCGACGAGCGCTACCAGCCCATGGAGCTGCTGCGCCGGGGGCAGGGGGCGCTCTCCGGATTTCTCAATCTCGTGGGCAGCGTCCCGCGCGATTTCGCGCGGCTCCTGCGCGAGGCGCGGCGCGGCAAGACCCGGGTCGACCTGGACCTCAAGCGGCTCGACCAGTTCGGCAGCCAGATGGAGCGCACGCTCGACCGCGGCACGGTGGGGATCATGACGGCGTCGCTGGTAATCGGATCGGCGATCGTGATGTCGGTCCCGGAGGGGCCTACGCTCTTCGGCATCCCGATCCTGACGACATTAGGGCTCGCCGGCTATCTGATCGCTTTCGTCAACAGCGTCTGGATCATCTACGGCATGTGGCGCGCGCGGCGCGATTGAGCTCGCGGCATCGTGCAGGGCGGTTCACCGGTTCCGCGCTTCCGGCGCCTAGTACACGTTGCCCAGCAGCGGCGTGATGAACAGCCAGGAGAGTGCGACGATGACGAGTATGCCGACGAGATTCAGCCAGAAGCCGGCCTTCATCATCTGCGGCATCCGGATCAGTCCGGTCCCGAACACGATCGCGTTCGGCGGGGTTCCCACCGGCATCATGTAGGCGCTGCTCGCCGCGAGCGTGCACGCGATGATCAGCACGTAGGGATTCATCCCGAGTACCGGCGCCATCGCCGCGAGCACCGGCACCATGGTCGCGACCTGCGCAGTGTTGGAGGTGAGCTCCGACAGGAACACCGTCATGGTCGTAATGGCGAGCAGCAGGAGGAGGGGATGCAACCCGGAGAGGCCGCGACTCGAGTTGCCGATGAACTCCGACACGCCGTTCGCTTCAATGGAGGCCGCGAGCGTGAGGCCTCCGCCGAACAGCATCAGCACGCCCCAGGGAAGCTTCACGGCCGTGTCCCAGTCCATGGCGCGCACCCCCTTGGTGCGGTCCACCGGGATCAGGAACAGGGCCATTGCGGCCAGCATGGCGATGCCAGCGTCGGTGAGCCCGGCGAGCGGTCGCACGCCGGCGACCGCGATAGGCTTGAGCAGCGGGCTGAATATCCACAGGGCGGCGGTAACCGAAAAAACCGCCAGCACGGTCTTCTCGCCGCGGGAGAGCGGACCCAGCTTGCGGTACTCGTCGGCGAAGTGCTGCCGGCCCCCCTCGATCTCGCCCATGTCGGAGCGGAACAGCACGCGGGTGACCATCCACCACGCGATCGGCAGGAAAACGAGCGTGAACGGCCCGCCGATCAGCAGCCAGTCGAAGAAGCTCACTTCCTTCTGGAACGCCTGCTGGATGTAGCGCACCGCGATGCCGTTGGGCGGGGAGCCGATGATGGTCGCGATCCCGCCGATCGAAGCCGCGTAGGCGACGCACAGGAGCAGGCCGGTGGCGAAATTGCGCTCGGGAATCCGGTCCTGCGGTATCCCTCCGGACTCCTTGAGGCCGATTCCGGTACGGCTGCGCAGCACGAGGTCGATGACGGAAAGCGCGATCGGTACCATCATGGCCGCGCACGCGGTATTCGAGACCCACATGCTCAGGAACGCGGTGACGGCCATGAAGCCGCCGATGATGGCACCCGGGCGCGCGCCAACCAGGCGTAGCGTGAAGAACGCAATGCGCCGGTCGAGCCCCCAGCGCTCGATGGCGAGCCCGATGATGAAGCCGCCCATGAAGAGAAAGATCACGTCCGCGGCGTAGGGCGGCAGGACCTTCGAAAGCGGCGCAACGCCCATCAGCGGGAAGGCCACGATCGGCAGCAGGGCGGTGACCTCGATATCCACGGCCTCGGTGAGCCACCACGTGGCCATCCAGACCATCATGCCGAGGGTGGTGCGCCCCGCCTGCGAGAACTCGACCCACTCTCCCGGGCCGGTCGAGTAGTGGACGGGCAGCAGGTAGTAGCAGAGCAGTCCCAGCAACGGCCCGCCGAACAGGCCGAGGCGGCGAACGGCGGCGATGTTCATTGCGCGAGGTCGAACCCTGGCATTACGCCGCCAGCCGGCGTGGAGCGCCGCAGCGTGCGAGGCTCACCGTATGAACAGGATCCAGGGCACGCCGATCACCATGAACGCGATGAAAAAGATCAAGCCGAAGATTGCGCCCAGGCGCCAGTAGTCCGCCGCCGGCAGATACCCGCTACCGTAGTAGACCGGGCTGGGGCCGCTCGCGAACGGGGTGATGATGCCCATGATGCCGAGCTGCAGGCACAACCCGAGCGCGAGCGTGTGCATGTTGACCCCCGGAATCGTGGAGGCCACCGCGAGCAGCACCGGGATCATGGCGGTGACGTGGGCGGTACCGCTCGCAAACAGGTAGTGGCCGAAGAAGTTGATCAGCAGCAGCGCGACGACTGCCATCGTGGGCGACACGCCGCTCAGTTGCCCGCCAACGACCTCCGCGAACCACTTGACGAATCCAACCTGGCTCAGGCCGCCGGCGAGGGCGACCAGCGTCGCGAACCACGCCAGCGTGTTCCACGCGGACTTGTTGGAGATGATGTCGTCCCACGTGACGATCTTGAGCACCAGCATCAGCGAGATCACGACGATGGCGGCGGTAGTGGCCTCCATGATGTCGCCGCCGAAAATCCAAAGCACCAGGGCGATCACGACGAGGATCCCCAGCGTGATTTCCTTCCGGCTCAGTGGCCCCATCTTCTCGAGCTCCTGGGCTGCCCACGCCGGGACTTCCGCCCCCTCCTTCACCTCCGGCGGATAGAGCCAGTAGGTGAGCAAGGGGACCAGCACAAGCAACAGAATGCCGACGGGGGCGAAATAGATGAACCAGTCGAGCCATGCGAACTCGACCTTCGCGATCTTCGTCACCAGCTCGGTCGCAAGGAGGTTAGGCGCGAACGCGGTGAGGAACATCGAGCTCGTAACGCAGGTTGCGGAAATTGCCACCCACATCAGGTAGGAGCCCATGCGCCGCATCGACGGATCGTTCGGCATGGATTGGTATAACGGAGGCAGATTGCGGATCACCGGATAGATCGTGCCGCCGCTGCGTGCCGTGTTCGATGGCGTAAATGGCGCGAGCAGCAGGTCCGCAATCACCACCGCGTATCCCAGCGTGAGCGTCTTGCGGCCCATCGACCTGACGAGGAGCAGCGCGATACGGCGCCCGAGCCCGGTCT
The DNA here is from genome assembly GCA_035649495.1 of Burkholderiales bacterium. Lineage (GTDB taxonomy): Bacteria > Pseudomonadota > Gammaproteobacteria > Burkholderiales > SG8-41 > SG8-41. The sequence goes on from DASRJL010000136.1 coordinate 17,922, forward strand.
TGTCGTAGCCGAGCGCGAACATGAAGGCGCCGAAGATCAGCCACACCGTGGTGTTGGAAAACCCGGACAACGCCCAGCTCAACGCGGCGCGGGCGTCATTGAAGCCGGGCTTCGCCAGCTGCTCCGGGCTGAAGAAAACCCACGGGGACAGCACGGTCACCAGCGTGACGCCGATGAGTCCGATCGCGCCGCCGGGCAGCGGCTCGAACATGAGGCCAACGATGACGCCGACGAAGATCGCGAAGAAATACCACGCATGCTGCGGCAAGCCTTCGGGAGCCGGAATGAGCGCGATGATGATGGCGACGGCAATGGGCGCTATGGCTTTCCAGTTCATGCTCTTCTCCCCTTGAACTGCGGCGTCAGAAGCCTATTTTGAGCAACAGAAAGGCGGCAGCCAGGCTGCCGAGCAGCGCTCCCCCATAGCTCGCTGCCATGGTTCCGGTTCCGGCATGCACTCCGATGTCGTGCAGCCCGTGGTAGATGCGGTGTGCTGCGTGGAACAGGAAGAGCGAGATCACTGCAAGCACGAGGAGCTTGCCGAACCAGTGCTGGGCGAACCCGAGCACGCGGGAATACTCGAGCGCCTGCGGGGGCATCCACAGCCCGATCGGGGCGATGATGCCGGTGATGAAGATGAGGATGGGGGCCACCAGCGCGGAGAGCACCCCGCCCGCGCCGAACAGGGACCAGAATATGGGTTCGTGGGAGCGTTTCATGTCACATCCAGCGCACGATGACGTAGACGAGGACCGACGTTGCGAGCGTTGCGAGCACGCCGCCGGCCGTGATGAGCATTTCGGGCAAGGGGCGGCCGCCGACGCGCAGGTCCGGCGCGGTCTTGGGCGCTACCTTCCACCAGGTCCATGCGTGGTAGCTGACGGTCAGGAGCGCGAGCCAGTGAAACAGGATCGACCATGGACTCGTCAATGCCGCGCGCCAGGAGTCCCAGGCCGCCTCGCCCTGAGTGAGCCGCAGCAGCCCGACGAGCAGGATGATCGCGTAGGTCGCGAGGAACACGCTGCTGCCCTCGCGGATCATGTAGCGCACGAAGTAGGGGTTCCGCCGCCACCAGCCCTGCATGGGGCGAACGTAGGTTTTCACTGTCGCCATCAGGAGCCTCCGCGCGGCATGAGGAATTTCAGCACGCCGAAATAGTCCATCGTGCTGTTGACCTTGTTCTGGTTGATGGCGTGCGCGGGATCCACGCCCTTCGGGCACACCTCGGAGCAGTATCCCACCAGGGTGCAGCCCCATACGCCTTCCTCGGCGTTCAGGACCTCCGCCCGTTCCTCCCAGCCGCGGTCGCGCGAGTCGGCGTTGTAGCGGTGGAGCAGGGCGAGGACGGCGGGACCGGCGAAGTCCGGCTTGAGGCCGTACTGCGGGCAGGCGGCATAGCAGAGCAGGCAATTGATGCACTGCGAATACTGGTAGTACTTGTGGAATTGCTGCGGCGTCTGGACGTACGTTCCGGCCGAGAGCGGCTGCGGATTGCCGGGCACTATGTACGGCTTGATCGCGGGCAGCTTCTTCTCCGTGAAATCCCGCTGGTCGATCACGAGGTCGCGCACGATCGGGAAGTGGCTGAGCGGCTCGACCCGGACCTTGCCCGGGTAATAATCGCGCAGGAACGTGTGACAGGAAAGCTCCGGCTTGCCGTTCACCATCTTGCCGCAGCTGCCGCAGATCGCCATGCGGCACGACCAGCGGAAGGTGAGGCTGCCGTCGAGATGGTCCTTGATGTACTGCAACCCTTGCAGCACCGACGTATCGTGGGTAAACGGCACCTTGAACGTCTGGAAATGCGGCTCCGAGTCCTTCTCCGGGTTATATCGCAGCACCTCGATTTCGATTGTCTGGGTATCGGCCATGCGCGGTCCCTC
>DASRJL010000137.1:0-8908 GCA_035649495.1 Burkholderiales bacterium
CTGCATCGCCGGCGGCAGGGGAATTTTCACCTTTGGATTGCCGAAGAAACCGTTCTCCGCGCCCAATTTCGCGACCGCGGCGATCGAGCCTTCGTTCAACGCCTGCTTGAGGCCGTTGGTGGCGTCGCTGTTGGTGAGATCCGCGATGCTTGCCGCGCCCGCGTTGCCGACGAGGAAAAATAGGAAGCAAACAAGAAATTGACGCATCATCCAGCTCCCTCAAGTGAGTCAATCAATGACAGCGACCAATTTCAGGAAAATATTCCAGGATTTTCTTGGCGGCCTTGGCGTCTTGGCGGTGAAGAATTACGTAACGCCCGCGTCGTGCGCCTGCTGATCCGCGTGGTAGGACGAGCGCACCAGCGGTCCGCATGCCGCGTGCGCGAAGCCCAGCTCGCCTGCCTGGCGTGCGAACTCGTCGAATATCGCGGGCTCCACGTAGCGCGTCACCGGGAGATGGTGGCTGCTCGGTTGCAGGTACTGGCCGATGGTCAGCATGGTGACGCCGTGCTCGCGCAGGTCGCGCATGACCGCGACGATTTCCCCGTCGGTTTCTCCAAGCCCCACCATCAGCCCCGATTTCGTCGGGATGTCGGGAAAGCGCTGCTTGAAGTCCTTCAGGAGTCGCAACGAGTGCGCGTAGTCGGCGCCGGGCCGCGCCTGCCGGTAGAGCCGGGGCACGGTTTCCAGGTTGTGGTTCATCACGTCCGGCGGCGCTCCGGACAGGATTTCGATCGCGGTTTCCAGCCGTCCCCTGAAATCGGGCACCAGCACCTCTATCCGGGTAGCGGGAGACCGCTCGCGCACGGCGCGTATGCAATCCGCGAAATGACCGGCGCCGCCGTCGCGCAGGTCGTCGCGGTCGACGCTGGTGATGACGACATAGGTGAGCCGCAGCGCCGCTATGGTGACGGCGAGGTTGACCGGCTCCTCCGCGTCCGGCGGCAGCGGCCTGCCGTGCGCCACGTCGCAGAACGGGCAGCGGCGGGTGCAGAGGTCGCCCAGTATCATGAACGTGGCCGTGCCTTTGCCGAAGCATTCCCCGATGTTCGGGCAGGAAGCCTCCTCGCAAACGGAATGCAGCCGGTGTTCACGCAGGATGCGCTTGATCTCGTGAAAGCGCGGCCCGCTGCCCAGGCGCACGCGTATCCACTCGGGCTTGGCGAGGCGCTCGACCGGCACCACCTTGATCGGGATGCGCGCGGTCTTGTCCCGGCCTTTCTGCTTTTCGCCGACAGCGCTCATGGTTGTGAAACAGGTTCCAATAGCCGCATCAGGTTGTTCGCCAGTTTTTCACCAGTGGCTTCGATCGTCTCGACGACACCGAGTTCGCGGGCGGTGGTCACGTCGAGGCCGGGATAGCCGCAGGGGTCGATTGCGCGAAACGGCGTGAGGTCCATGTCCACGTTCACCGCGAGACCGTGATAGCAGCAGCCGTTCGTGACGCGCAGTCCCAGCGCCGCGATCTTGGCGCCGCCCACATAGACGCCCGGCGCCGCAGCGCGCCCTTCGGCTTCCACGCCATGTTCCGCGAGCCAGTCTATCACGGCGCGTTCCATGATCCGCACCAGCGGCCGCACGGAGAGCCCCCTGCGCTTCATGTCGATCAGCAGGTAGGCGACGACCTGGCCCGGGCCGTGATAAGTGATCTGTCCGCCGCGATCGACCTTGACGACCGGAATGCCGTTCGCCGCGCGCGGCAGATGCTCGGCGCGTCCGGCGACACCCAGCGTGTAAACCGGCGGATGCTCGGTAAGCCACACCTCGTCCGCGCTGCCGGAGACGCGCGCAGCAGTGAATTCCCGCATCGCCCGCCACGTCGGTTCGTACTCGGTGCGGCCGAGCCGGCGCACCTGCGTCCCGGGCGCTGCCGGGCGCGGAGTGACGGCGGTTGCTGCAAACTCGGTCATGGACTTGATGATAAGAACGGTAGCAAAATGCCGCAACCTCATGAAAAGACTATTTTCGATTTCACTGATGACGGCAACCGCGCTCGCGTCGGGGTTCGCCGCCGCCCAGGAGAGCGGCACCTACGCCTCCAACCTGAGCCGCGTATACGAGGCTGCGCAGTTCATCCACGCCGCCAAGGAAGCGTGCGATAGCGCCGAGCCGGACACCCGCAAAGCGAACGCCGCCGCCTACGGCGCCTGGCGCAAGCAGCACCAGTCCCTGCTCGACGAGCTGGAGCGGCGCTTCCTCGCGCTGGTCCGCCGGGCCTCCACCGACCAGAAGGACTATTCGAAGAACGTCGGCAAGTACGCAGGCGAGGTGCTCGAGCACCTCGAGATCATCAAGAAGGCGTTTCTTTCCCAGCCGGGGGAGAAAATCAGCCAGCAGTGCAGGGATCTTCCGGACTATCTCAAAGGACAGGATGCGGACCTGCCGAAGCGCTACGCCGCCGAATTGAAAGCGATACGCAAGCGCAAGATCTAGCCGACGTGTCGCAGCCAGGCAATCGGTCGGGAGGGCGTCACGCCTGCGACACGTCGGCTATAATGAAACCGCATTGAATTTTCAATTGTGAGGAGTGCGTCGTGCGGGGTGCTTCCCTGATCGGCCATTTCTCGACGCACGACTCACCTACGGAGACGACGATGGGCAAAGGGGACAAGAGAACGCGAAAAGGCAAGATCTACCGCGGCAGCTACGGCAAGACGCGGCCGGGCAGGCCCAAGAAAAAGAACAAAAAGAAGTGACTCGTGACTCGTGACATGTGACCAGAAGAAACTGATCGCCCGGATCTCTGACGAGTCACGGGTCACCGGTCACGTGTCACTCCTTCACAGCACCATCGTCACCATCGGGTGGTCGCACAGCTCCCGGTAGAGTCCGTCGAGCTGCTCCCGCGAGGTGGCGCGGATCACGCAGGTGACGCTCAGGTACTTCCCTTTCTTGCTCGCTCGCATGCTCAGGGTGCCGCCGTCGAAATCGGGGGCGTGACGCTGCACGATTTCGAGCACCGTCTGGGCGAAGCCGGCCTGCGTCGCTCCCAGTATCTTGATCGGGAATTCGCAGGGATACTCGATCAGCGATTGCGTTTCTTCCATCGGGCGGCTCGGCAACGTCCTTGCTTCAGGCGGCGGCCCGCATGACCTTGCGCTTGAAGATCTGGAATTCGCCGTGCATCATCCTGAACACCTCCCCCGGCCGGCCGGAGCCGACCGGCTTGCCGTCCAGGGTGGCGATGGCGAGTACCTCCTTGGTGGATGACGTCAGCCACAGCTCGTCCGCGCCGCGCACCTCCGCCTCCGGGATCTCCCGCACTTCCACCGGCAGCCGGGTCGCGGCGGCCAGCTCCAGAATGACGTCGTAGGTGATGCCCGGCAGGACCAGGTGATTCTTGGGGGGCGCGAGCAGCACGCCGTTCCTGACGGCGAAGACGTTCGACGACGAGCCTTCCGACAGGTAGCCGTCGCGGAGCATCACCACCTCTTCCGCGCCGGCGTCCACCGCGTGCTGGCGCAGCAGGCAGTTCGCGAGCAGCGACACCGACTTCACGTCGCAGCGCAGCCAGCGGTAGTCGGTGGTGGTCACGGCGGCGACCCCGTGCTCGATCTTGTCCGGGCCCGGTGTCGAAAGCGGGCCGCTCATCACGAAGACCGTCTGCTTCGCATCTTTGGGAAAGGCGTGATCGCGCTTTGCCACGCCCCGCGTCACCTGCAGGTACACCGACTGGTCCTCGCCGGGGTTGCGCGCGACGATCTCGTCGATCAGGCGCACCCATTCGGGCCCGCTCAGGGGATTCGCGATGCGCACAGCATCGAGGCTGCGCTGCAGGCGCTGGAAATGCTCGACGAGCCGGAACGGGCGCCGGGAATAGACCGGTATGACCTCGTAGACGCCGTCTCCGAAGATGAAGCCGCGGTCGAGCACGGGTATACGCGCCTCGTCCGCGGGCATGAATTCGCCGTTCAGGTAGACGATCTCGCTCATAGCTCACACTCCACAGGGACCTGGGGGGCGGGCGAACCAGCCCGTTTATTGGAAGAAAAGCCGGATGGCGTCCCAGCCGCGTCCCAGGATGCCGGCCACCGGTACGTCCTCCAATGCTACTACAGGAAACTCACCGTACGGCCGGCCGTCGAGCGCGAGCTTCAAGGTGCCCACGCGCTCCCCGGCGCGCACCGGCGCGAGCAGGGGCTGGACGCTCTCGATGGTGGCCTTCAGCTTGTCGCTGCCGCCCTTGGGGAGCGCCACCTGAAAGTCGCGGAGGAAGCCGGCCGTCAACTGGTTGGCTGTGCCTTTCCAGACCCTGATGGTCGTTACCGGGTGGTTCGCCGCGTAGAGGCGCACGCCGTCGTATGCCTGGAACCCGTGGTTCAGCAATTTCTGGCTCTCGGCCGCCCGCGCCGACTCGGAGGCGGCGCCAAGCACGGCCGAGATGAGCCGCCGCTCGCCGCGGCGCGCGGAGCTGACGAGGCAATACCCGGCGTTCTCCGTGTATCCCGTCTTTACGCCGTCCACGGTCGGATCGCTCCACAGGAGCCGGTTGCGGTTCATCTGGGTGATGTTGTTGTAGCGGAACTGCCGCTGGGAGTAGAGCGCGTAGTGCTCCGGAAAGTCCCGGATGACCGCGGCGGCGAGGACGACGAGGTCCTGGGCGGTCGAATAGTGCTGGGGATGCGCCAGGCCCGTCGAGTTGACGAAATGGGTGTTCTTCATGCCCAGGCGCTGCGCCTCGCGGTTCATCGCCTCCGCGAACGCCTCCTCGCTGCCGGCGACCGTCTCGGCCAGCGCGATGCACGCATCGTTGCCGGATTGCACGATCATGCCGCGCATCAGCTCCCCCACCGTAACCGGCTTGTTGGGCTCGATGAACATGCGCGAGCCTTCGGCTTTCCAAGCGCGCTCGGTGACCTTCGCCTGCTGGTCCGCGCCGATCTTCTTCTGCTTGATGGCGGAGAACACGAGATAGGCCGTCATCAGCTTGGTAAGCGACGCCGGCTCTACGCGCTCGAGCGGTTTGCTGGCCGCGAGCGTCTGCCCGCTGTCGAAGTCGTAGAGGAGCCACGACTTCGCGGCGATTGCCGGGGCGGCGGGGATCGCCGAAGAAGGTGCCTGGGCGTGGAGGTGTGACGACGCGAGCAGGAGCAGCGGGATTACGGCGAAGCGCATGGCGAAAGCGGCGATTATAAGAGCACGCGCCGCAGGAGGGCGAGGGCTCTCCTTGCGCCGACGGGCATTGATTTCTCCAGGCGGGCCCTCACTGTACCCGCGGTGTGAAGCGTCCGCGGCGGCCAAGGGCGCCGGAAGGCCTTTCCACTCAAATATTTGGTGGCGGACGCTCTTGAAAATCCCGGCGCCGGCGCCCATGTTCGGAGGACAGGGCAGGAACGCCCGATCGACCAAAAGGAGATACCTCATGACAGGCATTACCCGCTTTACCCCGTTCGAAGACACGCTGGACGATCTGTTTCGCGGCTTTTTCGTGCGCCCGGTGAGCTTCGAAAGCAACAACACCGCAGCGCCGTTCCGCGTCGAGATTTCCGAGAGGGACAATGCGTACGTGCTGCGCGGCGACCTTCCCGGCGTCAGGAAGGACGACATCAACGTCAGCATCGACGGCGACACGGTTGCCATCACCGCCGAGGTCAAGAACGAGAAGGAAGTGAAGGACGGCGAGCGCGTGCTGCGCTCCGAGCGCCACTACGGCAAGCTCTACCGCGCCTTTACGCTCGGCCAGGCGGTCGAGGAAAACGGCGCCCAGGCGAAGTACGCGGACGGCGTGCTCGAGCTGACGCTGCCGAAGAAGGCGGCGGTCCAGGCGAAGCGCATTACGATCCAGTAAACGTTAAATCCGGACAGCGAACGCTGCCGGTTTAACTCCGCGCGTTCGAACGGCGGATCGAACTCGCCGCTCAACGCGCGGAAGGTACACGGCAGGCCGCAAGGTCTGCCGTTTTCTTTTGGGTTACCGTAGAATAGCGCGCAACCCCGCACGCAGGCGCGCTATCCATGGCCCTCACCGGCACCACCGCTGCCGACAGAGCGAAAATCCTCGCCGAGGCGCTGCCGTACATCCAGAAGTTTCACGGCAAGGCGATCGTCATCAAGTACGGCGGCAACGCCATGACCGAGGAGAGGCTGAAGAAGAGCTTCGCCCGCGACGTGGTGCTGCTGAAGCTGGTCGGCATGAACCCGGTCGTCGTGCACGGCGGCGGTCCCCAGATCGACGAGCTCTTGAAGCGCTTCGGGAAAAAGGGCGAGTTCGTGCAGGGCATGCGCGTGACCGATGCCGAGACGATGGACGTGGTCGAAATGGTGCTCGGCGGACAGATCAACAACGAAATCGTCGGCCTCATCAACCAGCAGGGCGGCCGGGCCGTGGGCCTGACCGGCGCCGACGGCGGCCTGATACGGGCCAAGAAGATGCTGATACGCGGCGCGGACGATTCCGACCAGCTGATCGACATCGGCCAGGTGGGCGAGGTCGAAAGCATAGATCCCGAGATCGTGCATCACCTGCACACCCACGATTTCATTCCGGTCATCGCGCCGCTCGGGGTGGGCAAGAAGGGCGAAACCTACAACATCAATGCCGATCTCGTCGCCGGCAAGGTCGCCGAGATACTGAAGGCCGAGAAGCTCATCGTGCTCACGAATACCCCGGGCGTCCTCGACAAGAACGGCAACCTGCTGACGGGCCTGTCCGCGCGCAAGATCGACGAGCTGTTCGCCGACGGCACGATCTCGGGCGGCATGCTGCCCAAGATCAGCTCCGCGCTCGACGCCGTGAAGAACGGGGTGAACACGTGCCACATCATAGACGGGCGCGTGGACCACGCGCTCCTGCTGGAGGTCCTGACCGACGAGGGCGTGGGTACCCTCATCCGCCGCCGCTAACGCTCCGCGAGTGTTGAGGTGTGAGTGTTGAGTTCTGAGTTCGCAAAACCAACTCAACACTTAACACTCAAAATTCAGCACTCAGAATGGCAGCGCTCCGCGAGTGTTGAGTTCTAAGTGTTTAGTTCTGAGTTCGCCTGGGTTCACTCAACACTTAGCACTCAAAACTCAGCACTCAGAATGGTGCTCCGCGAGTGTTGAGTTCTGAGTGTTGAGTTCTGAGTTCGCAAAGGTTAACTCAACACTTAGCACTCAAAATTCAAAACTCAGAATGGTGAAGCGCACCTGGATTTTCGACCTGGACAACACGCTGCACGACGCGGCCCCGCACGTCCTGCCGCACATCGACCGGTCCATGACCGAGTACATCGAACGGCACCTCGGCCTGGAAGCGGACGCGGCGTCGGCGCTGCGGCGTCATTACTGGCGGCGCTACGGCGCGACGATCCTGGGGCTGATGAGACACCACGCCACGGATCCGCACCATTTCCTGTGGCATACCCACCAGTTCCCCGATCTCGAGCGCATGCTGATCAGCGAGCCGCAGTTGCGCGCCACGCTGCGGCGCCTGCCCGGCAGGAAGTTCATTTTTTCCAATGCCCCGGTCCATTACGCGCGGAAGGTGCTGGGGATGCTGGGAATCGTCGACCTGTTCGACGGGGTGTTCTCCATAGAACAGACGCGCTTCCGCCCCAAGCCGGACACCTACGGGTTCCTGCGGCTGTGCCGGTCGAACCACCTGAGGCCCGGCCGCTGTATCATGGTCGAAGACAGGCTCGAGAACCTGCGCACGGCGGCGCGCCTGGGCATGAAAACGGTGTGGGTCACCAGATCGGCCCGCGCGTCGGCCTGCGTCGACGTGAAAGTAACGCGCCTCATGCAGTTGCCCCGCATGCTGGCATATCTCAAATAAAGGGCGGCGCATGGCGGCGAAGACCGGGGAGCGCAAGCACCAGATCCTGCAGGTCCTGGCGCAGATGCTGGAGGACCCCGCCGGAGAGAGAGTCACCACTGCCGCGCTCGCCGCGCGCATCGAGGTCTCCGAGGCGGCGCTCTACCGCCACTTCCGCAGCAAGGCGCAGATGTTCGAGGGGCTGATCGAGTTCATCGAGCAGACGGTATTCGCCTTGATCAACAGGATCACCAGCGAGGAGAAGAGCGGCGTGCGCCAGCTCGAGGCCGTGATCGGCGTGCTGCTCGCCTTCGCGCAGAAGAACCGCGGCATGACGCGCGTGCTGATCGGCGACGCCCTGGTGAACGAGGACTCGCAGCTGCAGGTCCGCATCAACCAGCTGCACGACCGCCTCGAGGCCGTGCTGAAGCAGGCGCTGCGCTTCGGCGTGACGCAGAAGGAGATCGCAGCGGACGTGGATGTCACGGCGCACGCGAACGTCCTCATGTGCTTCGTCACCGGCCGCTGGCACCAGTACGCAAAGAGCGGATTCAAGCGCGACCCCGTCGAGCTGTGGGCGAAGCAATGGCGCCTGCTGATGGAAGGCGTAATAGCCTAGAAATGCGTGACCAGTGACCGGTGCGACCCGCCGGTGACGTGCAGCCTCAGGAAAGGAAATATCCATGTCGAACGTGACGACGCAACAACTGGCCGAGCTCCTGCTCGGGGTCGCGCGCGCCCAGAACGCGATCATCGATGCCATGGAGAACTCGAACCGGGGGTTCAAGTCCGGGCATTTTCGTCCGACGCTGGAAACCGTGTCGCGCATCCGCAGCAACCACCCGGACAGCCTCGTGGATTTCCCCGCGAAGCTGCTGCTGCAGATGCTGGGCCGGAACGGCCCGGACGTGGCACAGGTGACGAAAAACCTCGAAGCGCTGCTGGGTACATCGGGCGCGGCCGCGGCGCCGGGGGGAGCCGATTCGCTCGATATGACCTAGGATTTTGACGGGACGTCGTCCCATCAAAATCCTTAAGTGAAAGCCCCCGTGAATAACGAGCAACCCCGGTACTTGGGAACCAAGTACTAACGAGGCTCCGCCTCAGACCGACAAGCCGTTATCCAGGTCAATACTGGCCACGGAAGCACATGAAGTAACGAAGATCAAAGGC
>DASRJL010000138.1:0-2262 GCA_035649495.1 Burkholderiales bacterium
TCCCCACCGCCGAGTACCCGGTCACCAACTTCGTGCGCAAGGAAATCGTCGAAGAGAAAAACCTGCCTCTGAAGTTCGTGTGCCACTCTCCCTGTTTCCGCTCGGAGGCGGGGGCCGCCGGCAAGGACACGCGCGGCATGATCCGCAACCACCAGTTCGACAAGGTGGAGCTGGTGCAGATCGTGCACCCGGCGAAGTCCTACGACGCGCACGAGGAGCTCACCGCCCACGCCGAGACGATCCTGAAGAAGCTGGAGTTGCCCTACCGCGTGGTGACCTTAAGCACCGGCGACATGGGCTTCGCCGCCGCCAAGACCTACGACCTCGAGGTCTGGCTGCCCGGGCAGAACGCCTATCGCGAGATCTCCTCCTGCTCCAACTTCGAGGCCTTCCAGGCGCGGCGCATGCAGGCGCGCTTCCGCAACGAGAAGGGCAAGACCGAGCCGCTGCACACGCTCAACGGCTCCGGCCTCGCCGTCGGCCGCACCCTCATCGCCGTGCTCGAGAACTACCAGAACGCCGATGGCTCGGTGGCGATCCCCGCCGCGCTGCGCGGCCACATGGGCGGAACGGAGAAGCTCGAGCGCGCCTGATAAGATTCGCGCTGCCGCGGAGAGATGGCAGAGTGGTCGATTGCGGCAGACTCGAAATCTGTTGTACCCGTGAGGGTACCGGGGGTTCGAATCCCTCTCTCTCCGCCACCTATCTAGCGAGGGACTCGAGGCGGGTCTTCTCGACGAACACCTTGGTGGCGTATCGCGAGGTGGGCTCGTCGAGTGCGCCGGCATACATCTGCAGCGCGGTCTCGGTATCGCCGAAGCGCCGCTGGTATTCGCGCAGGATGCGCGCGCCGACCTCGATGTTGACCTCCGGCTCGAGCAGCGCGTGCTCGCCGCCGTGGTCGATGAGCTTTTCCAGGTGGAACCTGGGAATCACCTGCATCAGCCCTTGCGCGCCGGCGGTGCTCTGGGCGACCGGGTTGTAGCCCGACTCGACCGCCATCACGGCGAGGATCAGCAGCGGATCGACCGAGTGCTGCTCGCCGGCGCGATACGCCGTGGCGACGAAGCGGGCGACGGCAGTGTCGGCGACCCGATAGCGCCTGGCGATGTATTCGGTCACCGCTAGTTGCTCACCTTCGAGCGGCGGCTCCGTGCGGGCCTCGAGGGGGCCGTCAGTGGCCGCCGGGCAGGACAAGTCCGGCGGCACGGAGTCGGCTCGAATGGGCAGAGCGGCAAACGCCGCCAGCGCCGCCAGCCCGACCAGGGCCAGCGCCGCTTTCAGCGATTTCACCTTTGAGAGCTATCTATGCCCTATCTATGCTCGTTGTTTCTATGCCCGTTGTTTCCCTTGCCCTGATGGCCTTTCTTCCAGCCGCCGGGTCTGTAGTGATGGCGCCCGTCTCTCTCGTGCCAGCTGTCGGCCACCCAGTAATGCCCCGGACGCTGTTGTACATGCCGGCCGGGCACCCAGACATGGCGTTCCTCGTGGTAGCCCCAGTACCCTGGCGTCCAGGCGTAGCCATGGCGCGGCCCCGGGACCACTTCGACGTGCGGAGGCGGCGGGGGCATGGGGAGGTGAATCGCGACGCGGGGTGGGCTCACATAAACCTGGGCCGCAACCGGCATCGCGAACGGGCTCAAGGCAATCGACGTATACAGCAACGCTTTTCTCATAGACATTGTTCAATCTCCTGTTTTGGTACGTTGGCGCACTGAAAGTCAGCTGCGCCTATTTATCGTGCCCTTTCGCCCAGCCTTTTCCCTTGTTGCCCTTTTTGATGCGCTTGGGCGCCGGGCCGGCATGGACTGGCTCCGCATGCACTACGACGTGCGGAGGCGGTGGGGCGTGAATGACGACGTGCGGAGGCGGCGGGGCATGAATGACGACGTTGGGCTGGGCGACAACCGGCATCGCGACCGCGCTCACGCCAATCGACGCGTAGAGCAACACTTTTCTCATGAACATTGTTCGATCTCCTGTTGGATGGCGATTGTGGTCCTTTGCTCGCGACGGGACCGTGCGCTGGCGCACTAACCACGCAGACGTCTTGTATCCTGCCGGGAGATGAACGAACCGCAAATCCAGTTCGATCCGGCTTCCGCGCATTTCGGCGCGTCGCGCTCGCAGAAACGCCTGGAAGACGCCCGCCTGCTCACCGGCAGGGGCCTCTATAGCGACGATCGCGACCTGCCCAACCAGGCCTGGCTCGTCGTCGTGCGCTCGCCGCACGCGCACGCGCGCATCAAGTCCATCGATTTC
>DASRJL010000139.1:0-15755 GCA_035649495.1 Burkholderiales bacterium
TACGGCACGTGCTGCACGTTCACTTTCGCGAGCGTCTTGAACAGCTCGATCGCGAGATGCGGCAACCCGCCGTTGCCGGCGGACGCGAAGTTGAGCTTTCCGGGCCGGGCCTTCGCCAGCGCTATCAGCTCTTTCAACGTGCGCACCGGGAGCGCCGGGTGCACGGCGACCAGTTCGGGAGTCATCGCGACCGTGGTTATCCCCGCAAAATCCTTGAGCGTGTCGTAGCCGATCTTCGAGTAGGTATGCGGGCTGATGGCGAGCGGGCTGGCGCTCGCCAGCGTCAGGGTATAGCCGTCGGGCGCCGAGCGCGCCACGAACTCGGTGGCGATGGTTGCGTTCGCGCCGGGCCGGTTCTCGACCACGACCTGCACCCCGAGCGTCTCGATGAGCTTGGGGGCGAGTTGCCGCGCAACGATGTCGTTCGAGCCGCCTGGCGGGAATCCGATGATGAGACGGATCGGCTTGACGGGAAAGTCCTGGGCCCCTGCGGCAGCGGAGAGTACTGCCAGGACCACGCCCGCCATTGCAACCTCGGAAATCCTCAGCATTCCTGCCCTCGTCTGCGTTTGTCTGCGTTCATTCTTGCTTCAACTACCCCTCTTGGGGCGGCGGTTGCGTTGCGGGAAGCGTCAGTATCGCGGGTCCGCATCCAGCCGCACCGCGATTCCTTCCAGGCCCTTGGCAGCGGCCGGGTAGCGCTGCATCACCAGCGGATCGTGCCCCGGAACGATGTGGCGCGAGGATTCCGCCAGTCGATGGAGCTTGGCGTATCCCTCGATCACTTCCGCCAGGTTGACCGTTACCGGGAACACGCGGCCGGTCTCGAAATGCTCGTAGTAGTGGCTCGCGTCCGAGGCCAGCACCATCCAGCCGCGCGCGGTATGCACGCGCACCGATTGCAGGCCCGGCGTGTGACCGCCGATGTGGTGCAGGCTCACGCCCGGTGCGATCTCCTCGTCACCGTCGTGAAACGCCACACGTCCGTCGAAAATCATCCGCACCATGTTGGTCACATCGCCGACTTCGTAGGGCCGCTGCAGGAACGCATGCCGCATGCGCCGTCCCGTGACGTGCGCCATCTCGGAATCCTGGATGTGAAAGGTCGCGCCCGGAAAGTCGGGTAGCGTGCCGGCGTGATCGTTGTGCATGTGAGTGATCACGACGTCGCGCACCCCTGCGCCGCGCACGCCGAGCAGCTCCAGCCCCTGCGCCGCGGAGCGCAGGAAATGCCGCCCGCGCCGTGCGGCCACCTCGGCGCTGAAGCCGGTGTCCACCACGATGGTGCGTTCGGCGTTGCGGACGAGCCACACGAAATAGTCCATGGCCATGGGTCCATCGTGCGGATCGCCACCGACGAAATGCGCGGTCCTCCGGCCGTCGCGCTCGGCGTAGCGGATCGCATACACCTCGTGGCTGGGAACCGTCATTGCCTGGATCGTCCGGGACTCTTTACCCACTCCGGTCACTGGTCACCGGTCACTGGTTACTTTTCTACTCGGCCTTCGCCCCCGAAGCCTGCACTACCTTGGCCCACTTCTTGATCTCGGACTTGATATAGGCGCCGAACTCCGCAGGCTGCGAGCCGACGATCTCGAAACCCAGCCCGTCCAGCTTCTGCACGACGTCCGGAACCTTGAGAATCTTGATCACTTCGTCGTGCAGCCGCGCGACTATGGGCTGCGGCGTCTTCGCAGGCGCGAGCACGCCGTACCAGGCCGTCGCCTCGACTCCCGGAAAGCCCTGCTCCGAGATGGTAGCCACGTCGGGCAGGGCCGGAGAGCGCTTGGGCCCTGTGACCGCCAGGGCCCTGATCTTGGAGCTCTTGATGTGAGGCATCGCGGCCGAGAAGCCGCTGAACATGACCTGCACGTGGCCGCCCACGAGGTCGATGATCGCCTGGCCGCCGCCCTTGTAGGGCACGTGCGTCATCTTCATCCCGGCGAGATTGTTGAGCAGCTCGCCGGTCAGGTGGCCGACGCTGGCTATGCCGGTCGAGGCAAAGTTCACCTGGCCGGGCTTCGCCTTGACGAGCGCGACCAGCTCTTTCAGGTTCTTTGCCGGAACGGACGGATGCGCGGTAAGCACGTTCGGCGAGGAAGCAACCTGGGTGACGGGCGCGTAATCCTTCACCGGGTCGAACGGCAGCTTCGCCGACAGGCTGGGAAAGATCGCGAGGTTGGCGATGTAGGCAAGCACGAGGGTGTGGCCGTCCGGCCGCGCCTGGGCCACGACTTCCATGCCGATGTTGCCGTTGCCGCCCGGGCGATTGTCCACCACGATCTGCTGGCCGAGCGCCTCGGCAAGCCGCGGCCCGATCGTGCGGGCGAGCGTGTCCACGCTCCCGCCCGGTGGGAACGGCACGACGAAGCGCACGGGGCGCGTGGGATATTGCTGTGCGTTAACCGGCGTGGCGAGCGCAAGTATCGCGCCGCACAGCAATATCAAGGCGGAAGGAGGAAGGCGGAAGCAGGAAGGAATGACCGACCGACCACACAGACGGCGTGACTCGCAAGCCGGCGCTTCCGGCTTCTCAGCCTCACTGGTCACTGGTCACCGGTCACGGTTTCTTGAGCTTGCTCTCGTCGTTCCGCCAGCGCTCCCACGCCCATCGCTGATCCTCGCGGATGGTTTCGTCCTGCACCAGGCTCCTGACCAAGGCGGTGACGTCGGACTCGTAGCCCTCCTTGCGTTTCTCGACTTCCCAGGTCTTGGCGGCGGGGAACACGGGGGACTTCGGGGCCTGTTTGAATTTCATCGTTCATCACCTCACTCTTCCGTCGCCGGCGGCTGCCAGCCGTAGCACGAGCACGTATGGGAAATCCGCATTACCGCATCATTGGCATCCCCGGCATGCCCGGGAAACCGCCGGGCATTCCTTTCTCCCCCTTGGCATCCTTCCTTGCGATAAGGTCGGATCGCTCCTTCAGGAGAGGCTCAACGTCTTTCTTCGCCACGACATAAGTCCACTTCGCCAGCGCACGCTCGCGCGCGATACGTTCCTCCAGGCGCTTGCGGGTTTCGGCGAAGTCCTTGTCGCGGCGCTCCTTCTGCTCGGCCTTTTCCGCCTTGTCGTCCTTGTCCAGCACGCGGGCTTGCGGAGGCTCGCCCGCCACCGCCACGGTCACGAGATAGTCTTCGCCCGACTTCTGCTTCGCCATCCGGATCGTGTAGGTCAGGTTGTCGAACGTCTCGGCCACGATGACCACCGGCTTCGCGGCGTCCTCGGGCTTCGCGTTCACCGCGACATCGTTGAAGGCCATCGAGGAGAGCGCGTTGACCGCAGCGACCGCGCGGCCTGCCGCCAGGTCTCCGCCGCCGGTGGCGAACTTCCACTGGCCCCATTCCTCGGTACGCGTGATTTTCCACGACGGCGCGCCGCCTTCGGGCCCCACCGACAGCGTCCTCACGCGGTCGGCCTTGAAGAAATCCCTGCTGAGCCACTTGCCGGGATTCGCGTCCGCCTTGGAGAGCGGATCGGATACCACGACGACGGTATCTTTCGCCGAAGCGGGCAGCACGTAACGGCCCGCCGGCACGCCGTCCACTGCGTTGGGCAGCGGATTCAGCGGATCCTTCTTCTTCACGATCTTGCCCAGAACCAGCCGGGCGAGATCCTTGTTCTGCGCGTCCTCGAACTCGACCAGGACGCCCGCACCTTCTCCCTTGCCCGGCTCGTTCAAGTCGAGCCGGGGCAGGAGCGACGCCCCCACCTGCTCGGACTGCGTCACCTTCAGCTCGACCAGCTTGACCATGAGGTCGCTGATGTCCTGGAAATTGGCCGGGTAATCGCCGCGCTCGCGCACGACCCAGCCGGTCTCCCTGCGCACGAGCGTCGTCTGCGCCTTGGCGTCCTTGAGTTTCACCTGCGCCACGTCCGCCAGCTTGAACTTCGGCAGGAGTGGCGCGCCTATCTTCGCGCCGCTCGCGCGGTAGGACGCTATGTCCTGCCGGAACACCGCGATACCCGCGCCGCCCAGCACCAGCAGCGCCAGAACCAGAATGAGGAATTGCTTGCGCGTCATGCCGTCGCCGCCCGCTGCTGCCGGCGCCGGCCGAGCGCGAGGGCGATACCCGCCAGCGCGACGAGCAGCGGCACCAGCCCGATATTGAAAACCTTGGTCCAGAACTGCAGCGTGTCGGTTTCGACGCGCAGGTTCTTCCGGAGTTCCTTGAGATCGCGCCGCGCGTCGGCCGCCGTCTTGCGGAAATTCTCGATCTCCGCCTGCTGCTCCGCGGTGAGTATCGTGCTCTGCGGGCCGCTCTTGGATTTCTGCAGGGCCTGCAGCTTTTCCTGCGTCTGGTTCAGGTTGTCCTCCAGCTCCTTGATCCTGCCGAGATAGCTCTGCTGGGCGCGGTCCTCCATCTCGCGGATGAGGGTGAGCGGCCGGCTGAACGAGGCGCGGCTCCGCAGCGTGATGAGCGCGCTGTCGCCCGAGAACTGCTCCACCAGCCCCTGCGCGAACGCGAGGTTGCCGTTGCGCGGCACGATGACGCGCTGGCCGAATATGTCCTGCACCTCGACCGCCGCGCCGTCGGCCAGCATGTCGGCGTCGGCCACCAGCACGATCGAGTTGTCCGCGGCGGATACCTTGAGATGCGGCTCGGCCGCCTTCTTCTCGTCGTCCTTCTTCGCATCCTTCTTCCCGGGCATCACCGGCGGTTGCGGCCGGCCGTCGGGAAAGGCCGAGCGGAACTTGCCCGAAAGACGGATCGCGAGCGGCATCTCCTCGCCGGAGGGCTGGTAGCCGCGCGTGGAAGGCTCGCCCGACAGCGTGGCGATGATGAGATCCACCGGCATCGAGTTCTTGGAGGTGTGCGCGAGCGGCGTCATGGTAAGTCCCTCGGCGGGCTTCCCCTTGAAGGCGCCGCCGAACGGGATGAGGAGCGTGCCGACCTGGCTCGTCACCACGTCATCCATGTTGAGCGCCTGGTTGTTGAGGTTGAGCAGCGTGGGCAGGAGCCGCGGCCCCTCCCCGCTCGCGAAAGTGAGGTCGGCGATCACCTTCCCCATGTCCACGTCCACGCCCCACGCCTTGAAGAGATGGTAGAAGGTCGATTGCGCGGCCTGGTTGCCGCCGAAGGGATTCTGCATGTCGCGCTGCTGGTCGAAGTAGGCGTAGGGATCGACGAACGCGATCAGCTTCCCCCCGCCCAGCACGAACTGGTCTATCGCGTACTCGGCGTCCTCGGGGATGTCGCGCGGGTGTATGACCAGCAGCACCTTGATGTCGTCGTCGATCTTGCGCGAGCCGAGGTCGACTTTCCGCACCTCGAATATCCGCTTCAGCTCCTGCACCAGCACCCAGGCCTCGGTCGGCTGCTGCTTGAGTATCGGCGAGAGCGGCTGGCCGGTAACGGGCAAGGCGCTCATGACACCCACCACCGGCTTCTTCGCGGCGCTCACCTGCGCGATCGCGCGCGTGATGTCGTATTCGAGCAGCCGCTCCCGGTCCGCGGTGAGCACCGGGATCGCGGATTTCTGGTCGAGGAAGGAGATGGCGAGCCCGAGGTAGAACTTCTCCCCGGTGTTGGTGAGCTGCCCTTCCACGCCGTCCAGCGTCGCCGAGTCCTCGGCGTCGGAATCGGGCTCCGGATTGAATTTCTCGATGATGACCTTGCCGCCCGAGGCCGACTTGTACTCCGCGAGCAGGTCCTCGACCCGGCCGGCGAACGTCTTCAGCGCCACCGGGACGGCAGTGCCGCCCTGCGTGTAGTAGAGCCGCACCCGGACCGGGGCTTCGAGCTTGGACAGCACCGCCTTCGTCCCGGAAGAAAGGGTGTAGACACTGCCTTGCGTGAGGTCGGCACGGACGTTGATCGCGCTGGCGAGGAAATTGAAGGCCACCAGCACCGCCACCAGGGCGATCACGCCGCCGGTGGAATAGAGGAGGGTTTCGAGATGTCTCTTCTGCATGGATCTATCCGGCCCGCTGGTTGCGGATGATGACGCCCGTGGTAAAGAGGGCGAACCCCATCACCGAAGCGAAAAAAATCAGGTCCCGGCTGTCGAGGACACCGCGCTGAAATCCCTCGAAGTGGGTCATCACGGAGAATCCAGCGATCATGCTCACGACACTCGGATTTGCCCAGCGCGTCAGGAGATCGGTGACGGGCGTATAGCCCGCCAGTATCAGGAACAGGCAGATCACGACCGAGACGATGAAGCTGATCACCTGGTTCCGGGTCATGGCGGAGGTCATGCAGCTCACCGCCAGGTAGGTTCCCGACAGGAGAAGGCTGCCCACGTACCCCGAGAGGATGATGCCGTTGTCCGGGCTGCCCATGTAGTTGACCGTCACCACGACCGGAAACGTCAGCGCAAGCGCCAGCGCGAGGAAGAGCCACGAGGCGAGAAACTTGCCCACTATCGCCTGCCAGGTCGTGACCGGCATGGTGAGCAGCAGCTCCATCGTGCCCAGGCGGCGCTCCTCCGACCACAGGCGCATGCCGACCGCCGGGACCAGGAAGAGGTACAGCCACGGATGCCAGGTGAAGAACGACACAAGCGAGGCCTCGCCGCGCTCGAAGAAGTTGCCGATGGTGAAAGTGAAGAAGCCGGCGAGCAGCAGGAAAATGACCAGGAAGACGTAGGCGATGGGCGAGGAGAAATAGCTCCCCAGCTCGCGCTTCATGATTGCTTTGATGTTGTTCCAGGCGTTCATGGCGACTTAGCCGGCCTTCACGGTATCGGGCAGCGTGATGGCGCGGAACACGTCGTCGAGCCGCCCTTCCGGCGAGCGGGCCTTCAGCTCCTGCGGCGTGCCGTTCGCGACGATCCTGCCGCGGTCGATGATGATGACGCGCGAGCACACGGCCTCGACTTCTTCCAGGATGTGTGTCGAGAAGATGATCGCCTTGTTCTCGCCCATGCGCTTGATGAGGTTGCGCGCCTCGTACTTCTGGTTGGGATCGAGCCCGTCGGTCGGCTCGTCCATGATGAGCACTTCGGGATCGTGCAGGAGCGCCTGCGCGAGACAGGTGCGGTGCTTGTAGCCCTTGGACAGCGTGTCTATGCTCTGGTCGATCACGCTTTCGAGAAAGCACATCTCGACGGCGCGGCCCACGGCTTTCTTCCGCGCGTCGCCCGTCAACCCGCGCAGCTCCGCCGCGAAATTGAGGAAGCCCCGCACGCTCATGTCGGCATAGCCGGGAGCGTTCTCCGGCAGGTAGCCGAACAGGCGCTTTGCGGGCAGCGGGTCCTCCACCACGTCGTAGGCGCCGATGGTGATCTTTCCGGAAGTCGGCGGAATGAAGCCCGTCACCATACGCATGGTGGTGGACTTGCCCGCGCCGTTGGGTCCCAGGAAGCCCAGGACCTCGCCGCGCTCGACCGTGAACGAAATGTCGTTCACCGCGAGCTTGGACCCGAAGGCCTTCGTCAGGTTTTCGACCTTGATCATGCATCCCTCCGGCGGCGCCCCGCGATTCCGCGGGCACCGCTTCTCTTCTTATTCCCCGCGAAATACACGCGGCCCGAAAGATTTCAAGCGCCGGACCGTCGACGAAACTTTTGACAGAAGAACCATCAAAGGTTCCCTGCGTCATCGTCGCACGGCAACAGAACGGCTTGCCGCGCTGGTGCCGACAGTCTGAATCGAACAGACGACCTACCGCTTACAAGGCGGTTGCTCTACCGCTGAGCTATGCCGGCTCGCGGGGGGCATTATACGGTACCCCCCGCAAGAGCGTGACTCGTGACCCGTGACTCGTGACTGGCGATAATGGTCGGACGTCGACAGGAGGAGCGGGATGACGGAAAAACAGCACCCGGTTGGATTGATCGGCGCCGGACTGATGGGCATGGCCTGCGCGAAACGGCTGCGCGGCGCGGGATTCGACGTTCTGGGATACGACGTGGATCCCGCGAAGCTGGCGCGACTCGCACAGCAGGGCGGCCGGCCGGCGAGCTCGGTGGCGGAGATCGCCCGGACGTGCCGCAGAATCGTGCTCGCCGTGTTCAATACGGACCAGGTGGAAGACGTCATCGAAGGCCCCGGTGGCATGCTGGCGGCGCTCCCTCCCGGCGCGCTTCCGGTCACGGCAATATGCGTCAGCACCTGCGACCCCGACCGCATCGCCGCGCTTGCAGGGCGGTTGCCCGCCGATCGGGTGCGCTACGTCGAAGCGCCGGTCTCGGGCAGCAGCGACCAGGCCGCCAGGGGCGAAGCACTGGGATTGATCGGCGGCGAGGAATCCGCGATCGGCGAGGCGCGCGACGTGATCGACGCGATCTGCCCGCGCTGGCGTCATCTCGGAGCGGCAGGGAACGGCGGCCGCGCCAAGCTCGCGATCAACCTGATACTGGGCATCAACCGCGCCGCGCTGGCGGAGGGGCTGGTGTTCGCGGAACGGCTGGGGCTCGACCCCGAGGCATTCCTCGCGGTGGCGCGCGACTCGGCGGCCTACTCGCAGGTGATGGACATCAAGGGCGGGAAGATGGTGAAAGGCGACTTCGCCCCACAGGGTTTTGTCACGCAATCCCTCAAGGACTTCCTGCTGATGGCCGAGCAGGCGCGGCACATCGGGCAGCGCCTGCCGCTGGCGGAGACCTACACCGGCCTCATGCAGGGCTGCGTCGAGAACGGCGAGGGCGATTGGGACAACGCGGCGGTGATACAGGAGATCCGGAGGAGAACACAAGCCGGCTCTGTCCCTTGACAATCTCGACGGCAAGCGAGCACCATGCCCATTCGCGGGGATAGTGCAGACTCCCCGTTCGAATCAAGACGCTCCGCGTCCAAGCTCTGCTTCCACCCTCTCAAAAAGGAGTGAGAAGCCATGGATGCGTCCATCAAATACGCCGAGCTCCAGTCCCTCATCGAGAGCGGCGCTTCCCCGCTGATCATCGACGTGCGACGGCGACCCGCGTTCAGTGCGGCGCAAGACATGATCGCAGGCGCTGCGTGGCGTGATCCCGAGCAGGTCGCCGCATGGGCGCCTCACATTCCCAGGGCGGGCAGGGTGGTGGTTTACTGCGTGCATGGCCATGAGGTCAGCCAGAACGCGGCGAAGGCCCTCAACCAGGCCGGCATCGCCGCGCAGTACCTCGAAGGCGGCATCGAGGAAGGCTGGAAAGGCGCGGGCGGCGCCGTTCAAGCCCGGAGAGACGGATGACGGATCAAGCGCAATTTCACCGCACGCGCTTGCTCGACATCCTGCGCGTCTTCGCCAAGATCGGCGCCATGAGCTACGGCGGCGCGGCGATCATGGGAATCATGCAAGTGGAGATACGCGAGCGGCGCGGCTGGCTCTCGAAGGAGCGCTACCTCGAAGGAATAGCGCTCGTGAACATGCTGCCGGGCGCGCCCGCGACGCAGCTCGCCATCTTCCTCGGCCACGACCGCGCAGGCTGGCGCGGCGGGTTGCTGGCCGGCATCGGATTCGTCCTTCCCGCATTCTTCGTCATGCTGGCTCTCACGCTCCTTTATTCCGCGTACGGCACGGTGGCGATCATGCGGGACGCGTTCTACGGACTGGGGCCGGTGGTGCTGGGAATATTCGTCGTGACCGTGATCCGACTCTCCCGGGTAGCGCTGAACGGCCGGCCGCAGATCGCCATCGCCATTGCCGCCGCCCTGCTCGCCGCGTTCACGCCCGTCGGCACCGCCGGCATCCTGCTGCTCGCGGGATGCTCGGGCGTCGCGCTGTATCGTTCGCGCGCGGCGGGTTTGCGCGCAGCGCTCGTGGTTACGCTGCTGATCGGGGCGTACCATTGGGTGAGCGCGACACTGAGCCCGGTCGGAGGAACGGCTGGCCACATTACGGGCGATGCCGCGCCCGGCCTCTGGGACATAGCGTCGTTCTTTTTCCACGCCGGCGCGTTTACCTTCGGCGGCGGCATCACCGTGCTCGCCTTCGTACAGGACCAGCTCGTCAATCAGCTCCACTGGCTGACGCCGCGGGAATTCCTCGACGGCCTCGCGCTCGGGCAGCTCACCCCGGGACCCGTTCTCATGCTCGCCGCTTACGTGGGCTACAAGCTCTGCGGCGTTGCGGGCGCCGCCGTCGGCGCGTTCGCGATCTTCCTCCCGTCGTTCATCCTGGTCCTCTCCGTCCTGCCCGTCCTGAACCGCTTCCGGGAGCTCGCCTGGATCAAGGCGGCCATGAGAGCGATCAGCGCCGCCGTGATCGGCGTGCTGGCCGTGTCCCTGGCGCACCTCGCGCCTCATGCCGCGCCGGATGCCTTCACGATGCTGCTGATGGGGCTCACCATCGCCGCCATGCTGGCCTGGAGCATCGCGCCGCTCAAGATGATCGTCGCGGGCAGCCTCGTCGGCATCATCAGCCGGCTTACGCCCGTGCAGCGACTCAAGGATCTCGCATGAAGGTCGTGAACGATCCCCAAGGGAGGGCATCCAAATCGACAGGAGGCGCCCTTGAACCCAGCACTCGCATCGTTTCTAACCGCAGCCGCAATGGTGACCGCCATGAGTACCGTCCTCGCTGAAACCATCTCTTTCGACAACGACCCGACCGGCGCCGCGCCCTCGGGCTGGCGCGCAGGCGTCACCGGCCGGGGCTCGCCGAAATGGCTGGTCGAAGCCGATTCGACCGCGCCCAGCAAGCCTAACGTCCTCAAGCAGGCAGGCAGCGGCACGTTCCCCTGGTGCGTGAAGCCCGACGCTCAACTGGCGGACGGCTACGTCGAGGTGAAGTTCAAGCCGGTCTCCGGCCGCGAAGACCAGGCGGGCGGGCTCGTGTGGCGCTGGAAGGACGGCGACAACTACTACGTCGCGCGCGCCAACGCGCTGGAGAACAACGTATCGCTGTACTACACGCAGGGCGGCCGCCGTAACACGCTCAAATACGTGGATGCGCCGGTGCCGCGCAACACCTGGCATACCCTGCGCGTGGAGTTTGCGGCGAAGAAGATCCGTGTGATTCTCGACGGCAAGCAATACATCGAGATGGACGATGACCACTTCCCCGCCGCCGGCGCGGTCGGCGTCTGGACCAAGGCGGACAGCGTGACGTTGTTCGACGACTTCGCCTATGGCTCCCTCTCCGGCAAGTGACGGTCGCGAGCCACGTGCCGGACGCTCAGCCCTGCCAGCGGGTCACGAAGTCGCCGAGCTCCGGCCGCGCTGATCCGCGGGGGGCCATGGCGGGCGTGCCGACGTAGATGATGCCGATGATGGCGTCACTCGCCTGCAGCCCCAGGCCTTCCTTCACGCGGGCATCGTAGGCGGGCGCACCGGTGCGCCACATCGCGCCGTAGCCCAGGGCCTGCGCGGCCAGCATGATGTGCGCCGCCGCCGCGCCGGCCGAGACGATCTGCTCCACTTCGGGAATCTGCTCGCTCGCCTTCGTGCGCGCCGCGACGACGACGATCACCGGCGCGCGGAGCGCTTTCTGCCGTTCCCGCTCGAGCGTTTCCGGCGTGGCGCCGGCGTCACGGGCCTTCAGCGAGTCCGCGAGCAGCGCGCCGAACCGCTCGCGTTCTGCGCCCGAGATCACGATGAAGCGCCAGGGCCGGAGACGACCGTGATCCGGCGCGCGCAACGCGCTGCGCAGGATGGTTTCGAGCTCGTCGTCGCTCGGTCCGGGCTCCTGCAGCTTCACGGCGGAAGCGCGCTCGAGCAATAGTTTCACCGCGTCCATAGCATCTCCCATCGTTTCATGGTTTGCCCTTCGCGCCCTGGTAAGCCGAATAGACATGGTCAAAGACTTTGCCGGCCGCGAGTACCAGCTCGTCATCGCTGCGGGTGTTGTCCCGCGCGCCCTTCAGAATCATTTCCAGCCCCTTGGCCTCTTCAACCGGGATACCGCCCACGTCGAGGAAGTGGACGATTGCAGCGAGCCGCTCGAGGGCCGGATCTTTGTCGAGATCAAAGGTTCCGAGCAGCACCTCGAACGTCACGCGATCGCCGACGTGGGTGAAGTCGGCGCCGTCGAAATCGAACCCGAGGGCGCCCTTGGGGCGATCCCGGGGCTTGTCGATCCAAACGAAACGCGCCTCGCGATCGATGAACCGTCTGATGAGCCACGCACTGGCGAGGCGGTCCACCCATGGGGCCTTGCGCGTCGCCCAGGTCCGATGGCGAAACTTTGTCGCGTCGAGGCGGCGCACTTTGCGCCTGGAGGCCTGCGGTTCGCCTTCCGAAAACAATCTCCGCTTCTCGCCTTCGAGCGCCGAGACCGCCTGTTTCGCCTGCAGCTGGGCGTGTCCCGGGTAGAAATCGATCCCGACCAGCTCTTCGAGCGACCGGCGCAGGCGCTGGACGAGCGTATCCGCCTTGCGCTCGCCCAGGCGCGACAGCGCCGCTTTCGCCGAACCGATGCGCGCCACCAGCCCCGCATATTCCTTGCCGCGGTCGAAGAGCTTGCGCACGTGTTCGAGCTGGGCAGACGTCTTGAAATTCAGTTCCGCCGTCATGGCGAATCCGCCGGCGCTTCGTATTGCCGACTCGACATCGGCGAGAGCCGCCGCCTGGGGCACAGCGGCCGGCAGCACGTACACGCCATCCCGCAGCACGCCGCACCCGGTGTCCTTCAGCGCGCGCCATACCCGCATGCGCGTCGTCGAGTTTCCCGTCGGTAGACTGGTCAGCAACGCGATGAACATGTCCATAACCGGCTCGAATCAATGACTTGTTGATCAAGGGCCCGGTGGCGCGGCGCACCGCAGCGCCCCGGTCTAAATTGATGTTGACATTATCACATCTCTGTTATATCGTGCACAACAATTCGTAGGCGACCACTGCCGCAAGGGCAGCCCCGCCTAGCCGGGTCGAACGCAGGCACCCGGTACCAAAAGACGATTCGTCTCAAGCGCTGCTCCAAACCCTTCGGGGAAGGAGTACGTGTATGAGCAAGCGAATCGCCTCGATCTCCGCACCGTCTCCGGCGCTCCCGCGTCCCCTCACAGCGATACTGCTGGCTGCATGGTTCGTCGCAGTCGGCGGATGCAGTGCCAACACGGCAGCGCCGCTGCCACGGCAGTCGGCAAGCTATGTCCCGGACGACCCGCCTCGCGGCATGCGGTATCGAATCGACCCGACGCGCAATCGCGTCTGGATACTGACCGCTGAAGGCTTGTCCCTCCAGATCGGCGGCTCGGCGGGCAAGCTCGTGGAAATCGCGCTGCCCTCCTGGCAATGGGTGGACGAGCCGTACGGGTGCCCGCCGGACCTGGCGCTCGGGCCCGATGGCGAGGTTGTGGTCACCAGCAACATCGTGTCGACACTGTGGCGGATTGATCCCGACTCCCTGGCCGTCAGCACGCACGAGCCTCTGCTCGATGCTGATAACGACAAGGATGTCGGCTTCTCCGGACTCGAGTACTCCAGTGAGCACGGGATGTTCCTTGCCGTCAGCGATATGCACGGCTCGCTCTGGCGGATCGACCCGCTTCTCAGGAAAGGACAGAAAGTCCGGCTGTCGGCGCCTGTCCGTGAGGCTGCGTCATGCCTGACACCGCAAGGGCGTGACGGCTACTGACAATGCAAGGAAAGCATGATGTGTACCTCTATCGGGTCAACGCAGATACCCGGTGCATCTCAAAGGCAACCGCTCAAGTTCTGCACTGCCCGCGCCGCTCGCGCGGATACGGGCAACCTGAAAGGAACGTGCCATGAGCAAGACCAGTTGCAAAGAAGTGAACTGCATCGTCTTCCGGCGGCTCGCGGAGATTCAGATGAGCGCTTTCGATCTGCAAGGCGCCGCGCACGCGATGCGCGACGCCGAGGCGATCGCGGACGCTGTGATCTGGGTGAAGGAGCGCGTTGCATCGCTTGGCGCCCTGATCCTGAAACCTGGCTTCAAGCACTAGGATCCCGGGCGCTTGCGCACGGCGTCGGCGCCCGTTCCAACGTTCACCACTCTGACATTCGCAGTAATCGGGTCATTGCAGATACCCGGTATCAAAGGCAACCGCTCAAGCTCTGCATCGCCCATACCGCTCGCGCGGATACGGGCAACTTGAAAGGAACGTGCCATGAGTAAGACCAGTTGCAAGGAAATGAACCGCATCGTCTACCGGCGGCTCGCGGAGATTCAGATGAGCGCCTTCGATCGGCAAAGCGCCGCGCATGCGATGCGCGATGCCGAGATGATCGCGGATGCCGTGATCTGGGTCAAGGAAGGGATCGCGTCGTTTGGCGCGATGCTTCTGAAACCCGTCTACAGGCACTAAGCGGCGAGCTGACACTTGAAACGAGAGTTCGCCTCGGGCACCAGCGTTCCACCCGCCGACCCACGCGTTCACGCGCGTGATGTCGGTACACAACTCTCTATGGAGGATTAGCCATGCGTTACCAGCTCACACCGATTCATTGCCGTCCCTGGCTCCTGAACAGCCTGTCCCTGCAGCTCATCGAGAGCCACTACGAGAACAACTACGGCGGCGCGCTCCGGCGCCTGAACGCGATCACCGAGAAGCTGGAGTCCCTCGACCTTGCCAAGACCCCCGGCCATGTGATCAACGGCTTGAAGCGCGAGGAGCTCGCTGCGCTCAATTCCACCCTGCTGCACGAGCTCTATTTCGCCAGCATGGGCGGCGACGGCAAGACGACCGAAGCGATGGCCGCCGTGCTCGCGCGGGACTTCGGCTCGGCCGACCGGTGGCGCGACGAGTTCGTCGCGATGGGCAACGCCCTGGCCGGCGGCTCCGGCTGGGTCGTGCTCGTGTACGTGCCACGCGATCGCAGGCTCGTCAACCAATACGCGTCCGAGCACAGCCAGGCGGTGGCCGGCGGCATCCCGATTCTCGCGCTCGACATGTACGAGCACGCCTACCACATCGACTTCGGCGCCAATGCAAAGGCGTATGTCGACACGTTCATGCGCAACGTCGACTGGAAGGCGCTGCACGGGCGCTACGAGGATGCCGCCAGGGTCGAAGGCCCACGGCCGTTGGCGCAGCCCGAATTCGGCGATCTGCCGGGCGTAAGCGTCGAGGAAGTGAAGGCCCTGCTCGACGCCGGCAAGCCGGTCCAGGTCATCGACGCCCGCCCGCGGCACTTCGTCTCGCGGACGCAGGACATCATTCAGGGGGCAACCTGGCGCGATCCCGAGCGCGTGCGGGAATGGGCTGGCGAGCTGTCGAAATCAGACCCCGTAGTCGTGTTCTGCGTCTACGGATTCCACGTCGGATGCAATACCGCCATCGCCCTGCGCGATGCCGGGTTCGACGCGAAATTCATGAAGGGCGGTCACTCGGCATGGAGGGCGATGGGCGGCCCTGTGATGCCGCACGCGTGAGCGCCCGAAAAGAAAGATGCCATATGAAACGTGATCTCGCTTCGAGCACCCGTGTTCTACCCGGCGCGCCACGCGCAGGCGCGCATGGCGCCGGCACCCTCCTCCTGTCCCGCAGCGACGTCGAGCGGCTGCTCAACCCCGACGAATGCATCGCCGCCGTCGAGGATGCCTTCCGCCAGCATGCGCTGGGCAAGGCTCCGCCGCCCGGGATTCTGGGCTTTCACACGCAGGACGGTAGCTTCCATATCAAGGCGGCCCTGCTCACGCTCCACCAACCGTACTTCGCCGCCAAGACCAACGCCAATTTCCCGCAGAACGGCACGCGCCACAGTCTGCCGACAATACAGGGCGTCGTCGTCCTGTGCGACGCCGTGAACGGATTGCCGCTCGCAGTAATGGACTCGATGGCGATTACCGCGCTGCGCACGGCCGCGGCGACCGCAGTCGCCGCGAAATACCTCGCGCGGGAGAAGTGCGACACAGTGCTGATCTGCGGCTGCGGCGGGCAGGCGGCCGCTCAGTTGCGCGCGCTACTGCGGGTGCGCAGCCCC
>DASRJL010000140.1:0-3772 GCA_035649495.1 Burkholderiales bacterium
GCTGCATCCAGAAGGAGGACGCGGCCAACCCGGACCGCTGGATGTCCGATCCCGGCGCGCAGGGCGACTGCAAGCTCACGCCCGGCATCAAGACCCACAACAGCTACAGCTGGACCATGGTTTGCCCGAAGGCGAACATGCGCGGCACCGGCAGCGCGCGCATGACGCGCGCCACCATGGAAGGCGAAACCGTGATGAACGGCGAGGTGCAGGGGAAGAAGTTCGAGCTGCGCACCAAAGTGACCGGCAAACGGCTCGGACCCTGCAAGTCCTGAGATATAATTCCGCCCCTTGGTTGGGGGTATAGCTCAGCTGGGAGAGCGCTTGCATGGCATGCAAGAGGTCACCGGTTCGATCCCGGTTACCTCCACCAGCCCGACCACGCAGTAACAGCAGTCCCCATCGTCTAGAGGCCTAGGACATCGCCCTTTCACGGCGGTAACCGGGGTTCGAATCCCCGTGGGGACGCCACTCCGATATTTCCTTGCGGAGCCTGGCCGCCGTCGCCGGCTTCGCGCAGAGACCGCCGATTCGCTTCACGGTCTGCACAGCGCCAACTGCGACTACTGGGTACGCGTCCTCTACTAGCAGTAACGCGCCGACGAGCGCGACGATCGTTATTCGAAGTGTCCGGTACCGGGCAAACGCTGATAGCGCCCCACGGCTGGGTGGTGCTAGTTTGGCAACAGCAGGTCAGCTATAGAGAGGAGCTCTCGATGCCCGACGATGACCTCCGCGAACCCGACGAAAAAAAAGATAGCGGATTTCCAATTGCCATAGTGATTGCCGTTGTCGTA
The DNA here is from genome assembly GCA_035649495.1 of Burkholderiales bacterium. GTDB lineage: Bacteria > Pseudomonadota > Gammaproteobacteria > Burkholderiales > SG8-41 > SG8-41. The sequence goes on from DASRJL010000140.1 coordinate 798, forward strand.
GTGATCTTGCTTGTCGGCAGTGCCGCATCGTATGTGAACTCGGTAACGAGCAGCGCCCCTACAGGCAGCGGCATTGCGAGCCCGTGCTCCACTGCATGCACGATGTGGGTCAAGGTCGACTGTCCTGGCGGGAAGATAGTCGGGGGGTGCACGTGGGACCACCCGATCACGTTTTGCGGCGCCCCGATTCACACTTGCGGTACAAACCCGCCGCCGCCACCGTGATCTAGACGCAACTTTTGCCGCGGGAGGCCAACGCCGGCCGGAAATGGGCGGGCCGCGATAGCGGCTGGCTGGACGCCGGTGCTACGTTTGAGCTTGAAGGAGAGACGACGATGACGATCCGACGGCTGGTACGTGTTCTCGGTGTTTGCGCGGTCGCCGCGCCCGCCGTCTTGTGCATGACGGCATGCACTACTACTCCGCCGGCGCCGCCGGCGCCGTCCGGCCTTACGCTCGAGGTGCCGAGCGCCACGGGAGGTTTCGTGAGCGCGACGCCGCTCATCCCGGCGACCACGAGCTCGGCGGCGAACTTCTTCGTGCTGCCGCTCGCCAGCACCACCGCGCCGATCGTGCGTGCGACCCTCTCTACGCCTTACCCGAGCGAGCTCAGGATGACGGTCCTCGACGTGACGCGCAACGTGACCGTGGACCTGCCGCAGCTGCCGAGCGGCTCGCCCATGCCTTCGACGGGCGCCTTCCAGGTGAGCAGCGTCACGGCGACCAATCCGGCCAGCTGGGTCGTCGTCATCCGCTATCCGAATTCCTTCCAGGGCTCGAAGTCGATCAGGACGTTCATCGCGGATGTGGTGAAGGGCACGACGAGCCTGCCGCTCGTGTTCAACATGAGCTTCAGCGGCGCGCGCCTGACGGTCTCGATCGTCACCGCGAACAACGACGGCAAGGTGCAGAGCACGCCTCCCGGCATCGATTGCCCGCCGACCTGCAGCGCCGATTTCTTCGTGAGCGCTGTCACCTTGACGCAGTCGGTGCTGCACAACCAGACCCAGTTCACCGGCTGGACGGGCAACTGCACCGGCAGCGGCAACTCATGCCCCGTGCTGCTGGTCGCGCCCACGGTGCCGCCCCTCCCGGCCAACGCCAGCGTCACGGCCAATTTCAGGGTCCACACCAACACGCCGATCCCGGCCATGTTGTGTCCGGGGCCGGCGGCGCTGGTCCCCGGAAAGCGCTGGGTCGGGGAGCCGAATTGCGGAAAGATCCCGATCTCCCAGGGCGCGACGCTCGGTTGCAATGCGAGCGGGTATTTCTGCTGCGGCGTGAGTGGCGGTAAGCCGACGGCGAATTGCCCTGGAGGCAACGAGACCATGGTGACGTGCGCCGTGGACAACATGGGCGTGTTCGCCGGAAGCCAGCTTATCCAGCCTGGCGGCTGCTACGTCAACGACCCGTGAGGAGCGCGACGCCGTTGTGCTGTGCCGCGGCGGCCCTGGTCGCCGCGTGCGCCCCGATCCCGCCCGGGACGCCCAAGCCGGTGGCAGTCGCGCCGATGTGCACGATCCAGGCGGTCTTCTTCAACAGTAATCCCACGTCCGATGGTGTCCTCGTTTCCGAGCGCACCGACACGAGCCGCGACCACGGATTCACGCGCTTTCGCGGCATCGGCGGTCCGCGCGGCAATTCCGCGATCGGGTTCACGCCCGACGTCTACGGATACAGCGAAGCGTGGCTGCGCAATCCGGCGGCGCCCGAAGTGCATCGCGCGCAGGTCTCGCCCGCACACTAGAGAGCTAGGGAAGGGCGCGATTCTCTTTGGGGTCGGAGGAAGATGAAGCCCCGGCATCCCGGATACGGTAAGGCCTATAATCCGGCGCCGAAAGCCTTTTGGATAGACCTTCCTTACGAATTTGATGGCGGGTTTTGCGGCGATTCCCCGTGGGGACGCCAGTATTCCCCGGCTCATCGACCCTCTGTTCTGCAGACCGGGGCGAGCTCGATGGTCGACGTGGCCGATGCGAGCCATACATGCTGTTCCTGCACCGTGCACGTGAGGGACATCGAGCGGGCCGCGAGCGTTTGCAGCGCGGCGGTTTCCGCGCCGGTCAGCGTGAGCACCCGCAAGTTGGATTGGCGCATGAATGCGCCGGCGTTGTCGCTCCACCAGTTGTCCACGCGTCGCGCGCCATAGGCGAGAACGGTGACCTCGCGCGCGCGAGCGCACGCCTTGCGCACGTCTCGCTCGTCGGGCAGCCCGACCTCGATCCAGAGCTCGACGGCGCCGGTCGGATCCCGCCGGATGAGGTCGGGCTCGCCCTCCGCGGACAGGCCGCGGCCGAACTCGAGCGCTTCGTCGGAATGCAGCGCGAAGGCGAGGAGCCGCACCATCAGCCGCTCCTCGGTCTCGGAAGGATGGCGCGCGAGCGTGAGCGCGTGCCGGGCGTAGACCTCGCGATCCAGATCCGACACCGAGAGATCGGCCCGGTAGATGGTCGAGCGCAGCGCCACTGGCCTATACTTTCATGGTCCCCCCTGAAGGTAAACCTGGAGACTCCCATGGCGAAAGGAAAGGCCGGCAAGCCCGTCAACAACGGCGTCAACGTCGAAGCGCTGTTCGGCGCGCAGGAAGCGCTGAAGAGCGCGCCGGAAGCGGCGAAGTTCAAGTGGCGCGCGAAGGTGGAGTGGATCAAGGGCACGCACAGCCGCACCACGGTCGAGAAGTTCTACGGGCTGGGCGCCGAGCAGAAGCACAAGGAGAAGTTCGCCTTCGACGCCGACCATCCCGAGATCTTCGCCGCCGAGGACAATGCGGCCACCCCGGTGGAGATCGTGCTGGCCGGCCTCGCGAGCTGCCTGACGGCCGGCGTCGCGGCGGTCGCGCAGGCGCGCAAGGTCCAGCTGCGCTCGGTGTCGGCGACGCTCGAGGCCGGGATGGACGTGCGTGGCATCCTCGGCGTCGATGAGGACGTGCGCAACGGCTTCGACGGCATCAAGGTGACGTACAAGATCGACGCCGA
>DASRJL010000141.1:0-48187 GCA_035649495.1 Burkholderiales bacterium
GATCGAACGGCTGTTCGCCTGGTTGAACAAATACAAGCGCGTACTGGTGCGCTGGGATCGCATGGCCGAGCATTTCCTGGCCTTTGTTCACCTCGCCTGCGCCATGATCCTCATGCGCAGGTATTTATGAAATGGGTTCTAGTCACCAGTCACGGGTCACGGGTCACGCAGAATGAAGATCTTCGGCTTCGCCGGCTGGTCTGGCAGCGGCAAGACGACGCTCATCGAGCGGCTGATCCCGCTCGTCGTCGCGCGCGGCCTGAAGGTCTCGCTCATCAAGCACGCGCACCACACCTTCGACGTGGATCAGCCCGGCAAGGACTCCTACCGCCACCGGCACGCAGGATGCTCCGAGGTGCTGGTCAGCTCCTCACGCCGCTGGGCGCTCGTGCACGAGTTGCGCGGCGCCGCGGAGCCGGGATTTGCGGACCTCGTCGCCCATGTCTCGCCGTGCGACCTGCTGCTGGTAGAGGGTTTCAAACGGGAAAAGCTGCCCAAGCTGGAGGTGTACCGGGCGTCGGTGGGCGAGCCGCTCATCCACCCGCACGATCCGGACATCGTCGCGGTGGCGAGCGATGCGCATCTCGATACCCGGTTGCCCCAGTTCCACCTGGACGATGCGCCGGCGATAGCCGATTTCATGCTGCGGCACGTCGGGCTCGGCTGAGATCGCGTCGCCTTGGAGCTGCGGGACCGCGGGCGCATAATTGTTCCCTCATTGAACGCGGACCGGCTTGCGCCGGCCAGTTAATTCGGGCCACATGATTACAGTGCTTTATTTTGCACGGTTGCGGGAGACGCTCGGCACGAGCTCGGAGCGGATTGCGCTGCCGGCCGGGGTGCGGGACCTGGAAGGGCTGCGCGCGCTGCTGGTGGCGCGCGGCGGGTCATGGGAGCAGGAACTGTCGCCGCACAAGCCGGTGCGGGCGGCCGTCAACCAGACGATGGCGGTGGGGGATACGGAAGTCGCGGATGGCGATGAGGTGGCGTTTTTTCCGCCCGTGACGGGCGGATAACGGCGTGACAGGTGACACGTGACACGTGACACGTCCGAAACCGCATTCCTACGCAGGAACATCACGACTGACCGTCGTCACCAGTCACGGGTCACGAGTCACGAGCCACTTCTTCTGCAATGACCGTCCGCATTCAAACCTCCGACTTCGACACCGGCGCCGAGATAGCCGCGCTCCGCCGCGGCAATCCGAAGATAGGCGCGGTCGCGAGCTTCATCGGCGTCGTGCGCGACGTCAACGACGGCGACTCCGTGGCCGAGATGACGCTCGAGCACTATCCCGGGATGACCGAGAAGGCGATCGAGGAGATCGTGGTCCAGGCGAAGGGACGCTGGAAGGTCCTCGACGCGCTCGTCGTCCACCGCGTAGGAACGTTGAGGCCCACCGACCAGATCGTGCTCGTGATCGTGACGAGCGGCCATCGCGGCGACGCATTCGCCGCCTGCGAATTCATCATGGACTATCTCAAGACGCGCGCGCCGTTCTGGAAGAAGGAGCAGAGCGGATCAGGACCGCGCTGGGTGGAAGCCCGCGAATCCGACGACGTCGCAGCGGAACGCTGGCGGCTGAAGGGTTGACCGCCCCGTGGCACGGCGTGCCGCCGTAGTGCGCCCGCAGGGAGAGGGCAAATGAAAGCTCGATGGTTCGCGTTTGGCGCGCTGCTGGCCATGGCGTTCGGCGGCCAGGCGTTTCCGCAAGGATATCCGAACAAACCTGTCCGCATGCTTGTCGGCCCGGGCGCGGGTGGTCCGACCGACGTCATGGCACGCACCTACGCGTCCAAGATGACCGAGATCTGGGGCCAGCAGGTCGTGGTCGAGAACCGCCCCGGGGCCGGCAATACGATCGCTCCGACGATCGCCGCGAAGTCGACTCCCGACGGATATACGATCGTGCAATGCGGAATCTCGGATGCCATTGCCCCGGCGCTCTACAAGAAGCTCGCGTACGATCTCCTGAAGGATTTTGCGCCGATCTCCGTGATCGGCACGACCGCGAACGTGCTGGTCGTGCATCCGTCGGTGCCCGCCAGATCGGTGCAGGAGTTCATCGCCCACGCGCGCGCCAATGCCGGGAAGATCGACTACGGCTCCACCGGCGTCGGCATATCCACGCACCTGTCGATGGAGCTGTTCAAGACGATGGCCGGGGTCAACCTCGTGCACGTGCCGTACAAGGCCTTTGCCCTCGCCTTGCCGGATCTCCTGGCGGGCCGTATCACGGTCATGATGAGCAATCTGCCCGCCCAGGTCGATACGATCAGGAGCGGCAAGGTGCGGGGGCTCGGCGTCACGACGTTGAAGCGCAGTCCGCGGCTTCCGGAGATTCCGACCATACATGAGTCCGGGGTACCGGGATTCGAGGTGATGGTCTGGTACGGCGTATGCGCGCCGGCCGCGGTACCTGCGCCCATCCTCGAGAAGATCCACGCGGACACCCTGAAAGCGCTCGGCGCCTCCGATCTGCGCACGCGCCTGGAGCAGCAGGGCATCGATCCCGGATCGTCGCCGGCCCGTGAACAGTATGCGGCATTCATCAAGTCGGAGACGACGAAGTGGACGAAGGTAGTCAAGGATGCAAACATCCCGTCGCAGTAGTCAGACGGTTCTCATCCGCGGTTGCGGCGACGTGGGCTCTGCCGTGGCGCACCGGTTGCTCGGGGCCGGCTATCGCGTCGCAATGCACGATGCCGCGGCCCCTGCGCACACTCGCCGCGGCATGGCATTCACCAACGCTCTCTTCGAACACAAATCCGAGCTTGCAGGCGTGTGGGCGAAGCACCAGGCGTCGCTGCAGGCGGTAGAGCACATGCTCGACTGCGGGAGAGCAGTCGCCGTCACGACCGGCGATATCGCCGGAGTGCTGCAGGAGCTAGAACCCGCGGTAGTGGTCGACGCCCGCATGCGCAAGCGCGCGACGCCGGCACCCACGGGAGCGGGCATTCTCACCATCGGGCTCGGACCCAACTTCGTGACCGGGAAGAACGCCGACCTTGCCGTGGAGACGGCCTGGGGCGATGACCTGGGGAAGGTGATCGAGCAGGGCGCCACGCGTCCGCTGGAAGGCGAACCCCGGGAGATCGAAGGCCACGCGAGAGACCGTTACGTATACGCGCCCGCCTCGGGGATGTTCGTCACCGCGCACGACATAGGAGCGGCGGTCGAGCAGGGCCAGGAAATAGCCCGCATCGGCGGCGTCGTACTGGCCGCGCCGCTGTCCGGCCGGCTGCGCGGACTGACGCATTCCGCGGTGTACGTCGAGCAGGGTACCAAGGTGATCGAGATCGATCCCCGCGCGGAAGACGCGGACATCTACGGCATAGGGGAGCGGCCGCGGCGCATCGCGGAGGGCGTGCTGGCGGCGGTTTATCGTGCGCTACGCTGATAACTGGAGAACGCAATGGGAGCATTCGGGTTTCTCGCCGTCGGCGCAGGTGCGGTGCTGGGAGCGTGGATACGATGGGGTCTGGGCATCGCGCTCAACGCCGTCGTTCCCAACCTGCCGCTGGGTACTCTCACCGCCAATCTGGTCGGCGGTTATATCGTCGGCGTGGCGGTCGAGTTCTTCCTCCAGCACGCTTCAGTGCCGGCCGAATGGCGCCTGTTCGTAATTACCGGATTTCTCGGCAGCCTTACCACGTTCTCGACTTTTTCAGCCGAGGCCGTTGAACTTCTCGTGCTGCAACGCTACGGCTGGGCGATGCTGCACGTCGGCTCGCACCTGGCCGGCTCGCTGGTGATGACAGTATTGGGGCTTTACACCGTGCGCTGGCTCAGTACGTAAGGCGCTTGTTCGTGGCTCAGACTTTTTCTTACTTCGAGTAGCTCTCCACCCGCACCGGCGGATTGCCGACCTCGGAGAGCCGCCCATCCTCCTGCAGGATCTGCAGAAAGCCTTCCAGCGCGTGCAGCGCCGGCGGCATGCCGAAGTTGACGCAGGTCATGAGGATCACCTCGATCACCTCGCGCGGCGTCGCCCCGTTGCGCATCGCGCCGCGCATGTGCCCGCGCGATTGAATGACTTCGCCGATCGCGAGGCAGTTGCCCACGACGCACAGCAGGCGCGTCCGGGGATCGAGCACATCGCGCCCGTACATGCCCTGGTAGCAGAAGCGCACCCAGAGACCGGCGAACCCGGGATCGACCGCATCGAGCCACGACAGGATGTTGATGTGATGGCGCGGCCGCAGCGTGAGGCCGCGTCCCGCAGCAAGCCATCCATATTGCTGCATCAGGTGCTCGAACCGGGGATCGGCGACGTCCTCCCGATGCCAGGTTTTGCGCTCCTCCTCGTACGAGCGCGTGCCGTCCCGGCCGTCGGGCGGCAGCATCGACGCCTTGAGCCCTTCGAGCAATCCCAGCTCACCGGCGATGCGGTGAAAGAGGTGGATCGCCGGCGCCGCCGTCGTATGTCCGCCGTAGACGATGCATTGCAGTATGACTTCCAGTATCTCCCTGGGGGCGACTCCGGCGGTGACGGCGGCTCGCACATTCTCTTCGAGATCGCCGTAGCTCTTCGCCATGGTGAACTGGCCGATTAGCACGAGGAGCCGCGTGCGCCGGTCCAGCGCCGGCCGCTGGAGCATGCCGTTGATGGCGAAGTCGAGCCAGAGCTTCGTAAAGTGATGGTCGAGGCCGTCGTACTCGGCAAGCCGCCGCTCGAAAGTCTGGGGCTGGAGTTGCGGTCCGTTATCGAGGGCGTTTGCGCCGTAGCGTGCGCGAAGTTGCGGATCGATCATGCTTTAGCTCCATTGATTGTATGGCCCTTCACCGGCGGCCCGTTGACAATCGAGCGCGCCGCGTCTATCACCTCGCCCGCCGTGAGGCCGACCGGCCCGACCCCGCGCGCCACCAGTGCGTCCGCCGCCGCGCCGTGCAGGTAGACCGCGGCGAGGAGGGCAGTACGCGGTTCCAGGTCTTGCGCCAGCAAGGCGGCGATCATGCCCGTCAGCACGTCCCCCATCCCCGCGCTCGCCATTCCGGGATTGCCCGAGGTGTTGATGTGCCAGTCGCCCGCCGGGCCGGCGCAGATCGTGCCGGCGCCTTTCAACGCGACGAGGGCGTTGTGCCTGGCAGCCAGCGCCGTGGCTGCCTTGATCCGATCCGCCTGGACTTCGCGGGTAGGGACACCCAGCAGCCGCGCAGCTTCGGCGGGGTGGGGGGTGAGCAGGGTGGCGGCCTTGCGCGGAGCAAGGCGGGCCGCAATGCCGGAGTCCATCGCGACCAGGTTCAGCGCGTCCGCATCCAGCACCAGCGGCAGCCGTGACTCCAGCGCCCAGTCCAGGTAGCACGCGGCATCGGGCAGCATGCCCAGCCCCGGGCCGACCGCGATGCAGGTGAGGTGGTCGAGCTTCAGCACTTCATCGGCGGAACGAATCATCAATTCCGGTTGGAACATGTCGACTGCCGGTCCATCGCGGGCGACCAACCCGGCGTAGACCCTGCCGGTCCCCAGCTTGAGCGCCGAGCGCGCGGCGAGCAGCACTGCGCCGACCATTCCGCAGTCGCCGCCGATGATGGCGGCGCTCCCGAAGTCTCCCTTATGAGTGTTGCGCGCGCGCGGTTTCAACGCCGCGGGCAGGATTTCCGCGCCCAGGACTCGCCCGCGCGCCGGACGGGAAGCCCCGGCTTCGAGGCCGAGCGCGCGCAGGTGTATCTCCCCGCAATGATCGGGGCCGCCTAGGGTCAGCAGGCCGGGCTTCAACGCAATGAATGTGATGGTATGCGATGCGCGTACCGCGGATCCCATTACGCGCCCCGTATCGGAATCCAGCCCGCTGGAGATATCCAGAGAGAGCACAGCCGCAGGGAGATCGTTGGCTGCCGCTATCCACGCCGCGTAACGCCCGGCGATCTCGCGTTCCAGACCGATGCCGAACAGGCCGTCCACCACCAGTCCCCATTCCCGGGCCGCGGGCAGCGAGTCCACGGTGCTGCCGCCCGCAGCGCGCCAGGCCTGCAGCGCCGACGCGGCATCGGGAGACAGCTTCTTCTCGTCCCCGGCAAAGACCACGGTGACGTTGAACCACCATTCCTTGAGATGACGGGCCGCGACGAATGCGTCGCCGCCGTTGTTGCCCGGCCCGGCGAGCACCAGCAGCGGTTTCCCGCTGCCGCCCGCGATTTCCCGCGCCAGCTCGGCCGCGGCGAGCCCGGCGCGCTCCATGAGCTGCGGCGCCGGATCCGCTGCCGCCGCAGCCTGCTCGACCGCGCGTACCTCGGCCGCGAGCAGGATGGGCGTGTCGTGAGGGAAGCGGGCGGGCATGAGTCAGAACCTAAGTTTACCGTGAACCGAATGCCGTCCGCGGCACAAGTGGTTTGCGGTAAAATTGATTTTTGCTGCTTCAGCGTTCCTCATGTCGCAAATACTCAGGCTGAGAGGCGGCGCAGCGCTCTCGGCCTTCAGGCTCGCCAAGCTCCTGCAGTCCGTCTCAATCGCCGTCCCCCGCGTTTCCCGCGTCAACTCCGAGTTCTGGCATTTCGTGGAAATCGATCGTCCACTGACCGCGGACGATCGTGCGCGGCTCGAGCGCCTGCTCGCCTATGGGCCGGCGAGCCGGTCCGCCGAGCACCGCGGCGAGATGATACTGATCGTTCCGCGCCTGGGAACAGTGTCGCCGTGGTCGTCCAAGGCGACCGATATCGCGCGCAATTGCGGGCTGGCGGCCGTGCGTCGCATCGAGCGCGGCACCGCATACTGGATCGAATCGGCCGGCGGCAATGCCCTCGCGGCGCATGAGCGCTCGGCCGTGGCGGCGTGCGTACAGGACCGGATGACCGAGGCGGTGCTCAAGGGATTCGAGGATGCCGACCGGCTGTTCCTGCGGCTGGAGCCCGCGCCGCTGTCGGCGGTGGACATCCTGGGCGGCGGCCTGGCGGCGCTGACGCGCGCCAACCGCGATATGGGGCTCGCGCTGTCGGAGGACGAGATCGAGTACCTCGGCGACTACTTCAAGCGCACCGGCCGCAATCCCACCGACGTCGAGCTGATGATGTTCGCGCAGGCGAACTCCGAGCACTGCCGGCACAAGATCTTCAACGCCGACTGGGTGATCGACGGCCACCGCGAGCGGCAGACGCTGTTCGGGATGATACGCACTACCCACGCGAAGAATCCGGGCCGTACCCTCGTTGCCTACTCCGACAATGCGGCCGTAATGGAAGGCGCCCGCGTCGCGCGGTTCCACCCGCGTGCGAACGGCGAGTACCGCTATGCCGAGGAGCTGACCCATACCGTGATGAAAGTCGAGACGCACAACCATCCGACCGCCATATCGCCCTTTCCGGGCGCCGCGACCGGCTCGGGGGGCGAGATTCGCGACGAAGGCGCCACCGGGCGTGGGGGAAAGCCGAAAGCGGGACTTACCGGCTACACGGTTTCCAATCTCGAGATTCCGGGCTTCGTCCAGCCCTGGGAGCGGAATGGCACCGGCCGGCCGGCGCGTATCGCGTCGGCGCTGACGATCATGCTCGAAGGACCCATCGGGGGCGCCTCGTTCAACAACGAGTTCGGCCGCCCGAACCTGTCCGGCTACTTCCGCACCTTCGAGCAGGAGGTTGCGGGACAGGTGCGTGGGTATCACAAGCCCATCATGATTGCCGGCGGGGTGGGCAGCGTCGCAGCGGCGCACGTGTTGAAGCGCGGAGTCCCCGTGGGCGCGCTCCTCATCCACCTGGGCGGGCCGGGAATGCTGATCGGGCTGGGCGGCGGGGCGGCATCGAGCATGGCGAGCGGTGCAAACGAAGAGGATCTCGATTTCGATTCCGTGCAGCGCGGCAATCCCGAGATTCAGCGCCGGGCGCAGGAAGTGATCGACTGTTGCCGCGCCCTGGGAGAGGACAATCCGATCCTCTCGATCCACGACGTCGGGGCCGGCGGCCTGGCGAACGCCGTGCCCGAGATGGTACACGCAGCCGGGCGTGGCGGCCGCGTCGATCTGCGCTCGATTCCCAGCGAAGAACCCGGCATGTCCCCGCTGCAGATATGGTGCAACGAGGCGCAGGAGCGCTATGTGCTTGCCATCGCTCCCGGCGAGCTGGAGCGCTTTCGCGCGATCTGCGAGCGCGAGCGCTGTCCGTTCGCGGTCATCGGAAGCGCGACCGCGGATGGTCGCCTGACGGTGGCGGACGCGGCGTTCGGGAACAACCCGGTGGACATGGAGCTTGCCGTGCTGCTCGGCAAGCCGCCGCGCATGACGCGGCAGGTGTCGCGGGAGCGGCGGGAGCTGCCGCCGTTCGAGACCGGCGGCATCGCGCTGCGGGACGCGGCGTACCGCGTACTGCAATTGCCGGCAGTCGCCGACAAGACGTTTCTCATCACGATCGGCGACCGGACCGTCGGCGGCCTGACCGCGCGCGACCAGATGGTCGGCCCATGGCAGATCCCGGTGGCCGACGTCGCGGTCACGCTCATGGGCTTCGATACCTGCCGCGGCGAGGCCTTTGCCATGGGAGAACGCACGCCGCTCGCGCTCATCAATCCCGAGGCGGCCGGGCGGATGGCGATAGGCGAAGCAATAACCAACATCGCCGCGGCCCCCATCGCGGACATCGGCGATATCAAGCTGTCCGCCAACTGGATGGCGGCGGCCGGACACCCCGGCGAGGACGCCGCGCTGTTCGACACCGTCCGCGCCATCGCGCTGAACCTCTGCCCGCGCCTGGGGATCAGCATACCGGTCGGCAAGGACAGCCTGTCCATGAAAACCGCCTGGAACGACGGCGGCGATCGGCGGGAGGTGACGGCGCCGCTGTCGCTGATCGCATCTGCGTTCGCGCCCGTGGCCGACGGGCGGTCCACGCTCACGCCGCAATTGCGCACCGACTGCGGCGAGACCGAGTTGCTGCTCGTCGACCTGGGATCCGGGCAGTGCCGCCTCGGGGGCTCGGCGCTGGCGCAGGTCCACGGCCAGCTCGGGGCGAGCGCGCCGGACGTGAACGCGGAGCGGCTGAAATCGTTCTTCCAGACCGTGCAGGCGCTGCGGGAGGAAGGGCGGATACTCGCCTACCACGACCGCTCCGACGGGGGTTTGTTCACGACGGTGTGCGAGATGATGTTCGCGGGACATTGCGGCGTCGACCTCGACATCGGCGAGCTGATCAAGGCCACCTCCGCGCTCGAGGTGCTCTTCAACGAGGAGCTGGGGGCGGTACTGCAGGTCCGCAGCGGAGACGACGCTGCTGCCGTGCTCGTCGCCTTCACGCTCGCGGCCGTGCACTGTCACCGGATAGGGCGGGTGACCACCGAGGCCCGGCTGCGCGTCGTTTCCGGCGAAGCGAAGCTGTTTCAGGAGCGGCGCGCGGATCTGCACCGCGCCTGGTCGGAAACCACGTGGCACATGCAGCGGCTCCGCGATCACCCGGAATGCGCGCAACAGGAGTACGACCGGCTTCTCGACGACGGCGATCCCGGACTGCACGCAGCGCTTGTGCAGAGGTTCCCCAAGGAGGCTGCCGCGCCGTACGTGAATCGCGGCAGCCGTCCGCGGGTGGCGATCCTGCGGGAACAGGGCGTCAACGGGCAGGTGGAAATGGCCGCTGCGTTCGACCGCGCCGGGTTCGCGGCGGTGGACGTGCACATGACCGACATCATTGCGGGGCGCGGGGATCTGAAATCGTTCCAGGGGCTCGCCGCGGGCGGCGGCTTCTCCTACGGCGACGTGCTGGGTGCGGGGGAGGGCTGGGCGAAATCGATCCTCTTCAACGCTCGTGCGCGCGACGCCTTCGAGGCGTTCTTCCAGCGCGGCGACACCTTCGCGCTGGGAGCGTGCAACGGCTGCCAGATGATGGGGAGCTTGCGCGATCTGGTGCCCGGCGCGGGCGGGTGGCCGCGCTTCGTCCGTAACACGTCGGAGCAGTTCGAGGCGCGCTTCGTGATGGTCGAGGTGCAGCGCTCGCCGTCGCTTTTTTTCGAGGGCATGGCGGGGAGCCGCCTGCCCGTGGTCGTCGCTCACGGGGAAGGCTACGCCGAGTTCGCGGACGCCGCCGCGTTGCGCGCCGCGGAGTCCCTGGTGGCGCTGCGCTTCGTCGACAACCGCGGCGCCGTGACGGAAACCTATCCGGGCAACCCCAACGGTTCGCCCGCCGGTATCACCGGGCTCACGACGGCGGACGGCCGCTTCACGATCCTCATGCCGCATCCCGAGCGCGTGTTCCGCACGGTCCAGAACTCATGGCACCCGGACGACTGGGGCGAGGACGGTCCGTGGATGGGGATGTTCCGCAATGCACGCCGCTGGTGCGGCTGACAACAGCGGCTCAGCTGGCCCGCCTTATCAGCACCGCACCTGCTGCTTGCAGAACTCGTGCAGTTCCTGCACGAGCGCACGCCCGGTGACTTGCCGGCGCATGCCGCTGCCGTAGTCCAGCGCAAGCTTGAACTCGTACTTGGCGAAAAACGCGTTGAACAACTCGCCGCCGAGGGTGCCGACGGCGTGTAATCCGTCGCTCTTTGCATCGTGCTCGAGAAGAATGGCGGACAGCGGCTGGGGCGCGGGCCCGCCGACCACGCGGCCGCCCGACGCCGGGTCGTACTCGCTGTGCTCCGAGCAGCAGTGGATCACGTTGGGGCGCGTATTGGCCGGGGAGTTGGACTTTTCACGATAGCTGATGAAGCTGAGCTGCTTCGTGGGGTAGGTCATGCGGTGCGCGCAGATCGCGGAAAAGCTGACCACCGAGCGCTTGGGCCCGACGCCGCCCGGCCATTGATACATGGAACCGTCTTCCGTCTTGAGCTCGATATTCCTGCCGGTGGCCTTGCCCAGGTTGAGCAGGAAGCAGGGGGTGGCTTCGTACGGATAGTGGAAGATGTAGTTGCGCCCGGCGACGAGCCGCGATGCCGGGAAAGGCCGGCCCTGCTCGTCCGCGAGCTGCACTCGCCCGTAGAACCGCGGGCTGAGGTTGCCAGCGGCGAACACGTCCTCGACGCTGATCGCGCACGCAGCGGCGCACGCCCCGACGAACTCGCGTCTTTTCATTCGCGCCCGCGGCCGGCCAAGCTGCGCGCTACGCGCCGCCCGCCGTCACTCGACCTTGGCCTTGGTGCGCAGATCCGCGACCAGCTTCTGGATCGCCTGGCTCTGCATCATCTGCTGCAGCTGGGGCTTGACCTCGTCGTACCCGGGCACCTTGGTGGCGCGCTCTTCGTCCAGCCGTATGATGTGCCAGCCGAACTGGCTTTGCACGGGAGCGTCGGTCATCTGCCCCTTCTTGAGCTTGGAGAGCGCGTCTCCGAACGGCTTGACGTAACGTTCGGCGGGGGACCAGTCGAGCTCGCCGCCCTTGCCCTTGGAGCCCTGGTCCTTGGAATTCTCAGAGGCCAGCTTCTCGAACTTCGCGCCCTTCTTGATCTGGGCGATCAGCCCCTTGGCCTCGTCCTCCTTCTCGACGAGGATATGGTGGGCCTTGTACTCCTTGGCCGGTAATTGCGTCTTGACGCGCTCGAACTCTTTTTTCATCGCGTCTTCGGTGACCGGGTTGGCCCGGAGATACTCCCGCAGGTAAGCATTGAACAGGACCTCCTGGCGGGTGAACTCGATCTGCGCCGCGACCTCCGGCTGCTTGTCGAGGCCTTTCTTCTGCGCCTCCTGCGCGAGGATCTCGCGATTGATCAGCTCGTCCCTGACCCGGTTACGCAGCTCCGGAGAATCCGGCTGGCCCTGCGCGATCTGGCTTTTCACCACGGCGTCGATGCGGGTCGCGGGAATCTCCTTGCCGTTCACCTTGACGCCCTGCGCCGACACCCCGGCTGCGAGCGCCGCGCCGCAGATGATGGCCGACGCCATCCATATCCGTTTCCGATTTTTCATTCGGTGTTTTCCTCTCGTTGTGATCCGTCGACCTCTTCCGGCGCGCGCGCCGCGATGGCGAGCGCATGGATTTCCCGCTGCATCATCGCGCCCAGCGCATCGTATACCATCCGGTGACGCGCCTGGACGGAAGCGCCGGAAAAGCGCCTCGACACTATGACGAGGCTGAAGTGTCCGCCGCCGCCCTTCGCGCCTTCGTGCCCCGCATGCTTGCCGGAATCGTCCCGGATCTCGATCCGCTCGGGCTCGAGCGCCGCGAGCCGCTCCCGGATGCGCACTTCCACCGGCTCTGCGGTTGCCATCATTTCGTGCCCTTGTCCTCGACTTTTTCTTCGATATGCCGCGAGAGCAGCAAGGCCTGCAGAACGACGAACACCAGCATCAGCCCCATGCCGCCGAACAGCTTGAAATTGACCCAGGCGTCGGTGGAGAAGTTGAACGCGACGTAGAGGTTCAGCACGCCCATCACCGCGAAGAAGGCGATCCAGGAGAGGTTCAGGCGGCGCCACACCGGATCGGGCAGACTCATCTGCTGCTCCATCATCGCGCGGATCAGATTCCTGCCGAACGCCAGGTCGGACACCGCGAGCACGCTGCCGAAAAGCCAGTAGAGCACCGTCGGCTTCCACTTGATGAAGACTTCATCCTGGAGGATCAGGGTAGCGCCGCCGAACACCACGATGACCGCCAGGCTCACCCACAGCATGTTGTCCACCCTGCGGTGCCGCGCCCAAACCCACGCTATCTGGACGGCAGTCGCGGCCATCGCCACCGCGGTCGCCACGTAGATGCCGAATGCCTTGAACGCGATGAAGAACAGTACGACGGGGAAGATGTCGAAGAGAAATTTCATCGGTGCATTATAGCCAGCTTCCAGCCGCCAGCTCGGAGCGGGTAGCTGGCAGTAGCGGGTAGGCGGCGTCTCATCCTTTCTCGAACTTGAGAGACGCCGAGTTGATGCAGTAGCGCAGCCCCGTCGGCCGCGGGCCGTCCTCGAAGACGTGCCCGAGATGCGCGTCGCAGCGGCTGCAGTGGACCTCGACGCGGCGCATGCCGTAGCTGTCGTCCGTCTCAGTCTCCACGTTCTCCTTGATCGCCGGTTGCCAGAAGCTCGGCCAGCCGCTGCCCGATTCGAACTTGTGATCAGAGCTGAACAACTCGGCATCGCAGCAGATGCAGCGGTAGGCGCCCTTGTCGTGATTGTCCCAGTAAATGCCCGTGAACGCGGGCTCGGTGCCTTGCTCGCGCGTCACGTGAAATTGCTCGGGCGTGAGCTTGCGCTGCCATTCCGCGTCCGCCTTCTTCACCTTCTCAGTCATGCAGCACCTCGATTGTCGCTTCTCTACTGGTCACCGGTCACCGGTCACCGTTTCGTCCGGCAGGACTTTCCCCGGATTCATGATGTTCAGCGGATCGAACGTGCGTTTGAGTCCCCGCATCACGCCAAGTTCCAGCCCGCTCTTGTATTGCGCCAGCGCCGCCCGCTTTGCCTGCCCTATGCCGTGTTCGGCGCTGAAGCTGCCGCCGAAGTCCCGGACGATGTCCAGGACCACCTCGTTGACGTCGGTCGCATCGCGCGCTGCCGGGTCGTCGCGCCGCCGGCCCGCTACGAAGCAGTTGTAGTGCAGGTTGCCGTCGCCCAGGTGGCCGAAGCAGATGACGCGCGCGCCGGGTATGGCGCGCTCCAGCGCCGTGCCGGCCGTAGCGATGAAATCCGGAATACGGCTGACTGCAATCGAGATGTCGTGGCGATAGAGGAGAGCTTCGTCGCGCGAAGCTTCCGGTATCGTTTCGCGCAGCCGCCACAGCGCCTGCGCCTGCGCGGTGCTCTCCGCGATGATGGCATCCTGCGTCAGGCCATCTTCCACGGCGCGCGAGACGGCGGCCTCGAAATCGCTGCGCAACGATCCGCCCTCGCTGGTATCGGCGAGCTCGATCAGCACGTGCCACGGATGGACGCCGGCCAGCGGCTCGCGCGTGCCGGGGACGTGCTTCAGCACGAGGTCCAGGCACAGCCGCGAGATGATCTCGAACGCCGATATGCGTTCGCCGCAGGCGCCGCGCAGGCGGGCGAGCAGTTGCACCGCCGCGGCGGGGTCGGCAACCGCCAGAAAGGCGGTCAGCCGCGTGCGCGGCAGCGGAAAAAGCTTCAATACCGCGGCCGTGATCACGCCCAGCGTGCCTTCGGAGCCGATGAAGAGATCCTTGAGATCGTAGCCCGTGTTGTCCTTGCGCAGGCCCCTCAACCCGTTCCACACGCGGCCGTCGGGCAGCACGGCCTCCAGCCCCAGGGTCAGGTCACGCGTGTTGCCATAGCGCAGCACGTTGATGCCGCCCGCGTTCGTGGCAAGGTTGCCGCCGATCTGGCAGCTGCCCTCGCCGCCCAGGCTCAGGGGAAAAAGGCGGTCTGCCGCGAGCGCGGCCTGCTGCACGTTGACGAGTATGCAGCCGGCATCGGCGGTGAGGGTGTTGTTGAGCGCGTCCACTTCGCGGATGCGATTCATGCGCCCGAGTGACAGCACGATCTCCTTGCCCGCGGGGGAGGGCGTCGCGCCGCCGCACATGCCGGTATTGCCGCCCTGAGGAACGACTCCGGTGCGCGTCTCGGCACAAAGTTTCACCACCGCGGCGACTTCCGCCGTGTTCGCGGGACGCACGATGGCCGGGGCCGCGCCACGGTAGAAGCCGCGCCAGTCGACGATGTACGGCTCCATGTCGCGAGGGTCGGTGATCAAGCCCCGCTCCCCGACGATTTCGGAGAGACGCGCGAGCAGCGGCGAAGCGGATTGGGGCAAGGTTTGGGCGGATGACGACGAGGACAAGGTATGTACTCCCGAGGATCCGGACGGGGAACGATTCACCGCTACCCGGCCAGGCGCTTCATGGAACGCTCCCGAAGCGCAATCCCGTTCGAGGGATCCGGCCGGGAATTATATATGCTGCACCGCAGCCGGGCATAGGCTGGCGGCGATAAGCGACACGGTCCGCTTTTCTCAGGTAATATGTTGACCGCTGCACGGAGGAGGCACCGCGCACTCATGGTCCTCCGCCCGTTACGACACAACATCACGCGCGCGGCTGTAAGAAGGGAGGAGTCGTCATCATGACCGACCGGGTCATCCTGGCCTGCACCGTCATCGTCGCGGTGGTCTATCTTTACGCTACCACGCTGATTCCGTCGCTCGAAATCGGCGATCCGCTGGGCCCGAAGGCTTTTCCGCGCCTGCTGGGAGTAGCGCTGCTGCTCGCCGCGGCGATGCTGGCGAGGGAGATATGGGCGAGGCGCAAGGCCGGCACCGTGGACGTTCCGGCCGCCGAGTTGTTCGATCCGGTCATCACCAAAATCCTTCTGTGCGTGGTGGCGTGGACCGCGGTGTACTACGCAGGGTTCGATCCCCTGGGCTTCATCGCCGCCACGACGATCTACCTGCTGGGTTTGATGGCGTGGTTCAACCGCGGCAAGTGGGTCACCAATTTCCTGACGGCGTCGCTGTTCTCGGTGGGAACCTATGTCCTGTTCGTCACGCTCGATGTGAACCTGCCCAAGGGCATACTTCCGTGGTGGGGATGATCCTATGGACACGATGACGCATATTCTGAACGGCTTCACGGTCTGCCTGCAGCCGATCAACCTCTGGTACACGTTCCTCGGCTGCTTCCTGGGCACCATCATCGGGGTGCTTCCCGGCATCGGCCCCACGGCGACCATCGCGTTGCTCATTCCCGTGACCTACGGGATGAACCCGACCTCCGCCCTCATCATGATGTGCGGGATTTTCTACGGGGCCCGCTACGGCGGCTCCACCACGGCCATATTGATCAATGCGCCGGGCGAGGCGTCCTCGGTCATGACCACCCTGGACGGCTACCAGATGGCAAAGAAGGGAAGGGGCGGCGCGGCGCTCGCCATCTCGGCGGTCGGCTCGTTCATCGCCGGGACCCTCGGCGTGGTCGGCCTCACCCTGTTCGCCCTTCCGCTCACGTCGATGGCGCTCAAATTCGGACCGGCGGAATATTTCACGCTCATGTTTTTCTCGATGACTGCCGTCTCGTCGCTGGCCGGCAAGTCGCCCGCCAAAGCGGTGATCTCCACCGTGCTCGGCCTGATGATCGCGACGATCGGCATCGACCTGCAGAGCGGGCAGCCGCGCTACACGATGGGCGTGCCGGAGCTGCAGGACGGGGTGGGCCTCATTGTCGCCGTCGTGGGACTCTTCGCTATTGCCGAGGTGTTCTTTTCGCTGGAAGAGATCACGCAGGGCATGCGGCCCGAGATCATCAAGCTGCAGGGCAGGCTGTGGATGACGATGGAGGAGTGGAAGCGCTCGATCATGCCCATCATGCGCGGTGGCCTGGTCGGCTTCGTCATCGGCGTGCTGCCGGGAGCGGGCGGAACGATCGCGTCGATCCTGTCCTACGTCTGGGAAAAACGCATCTCGAAGAACCCCGAGGAATTCGGCACCGGTGCGATCGAGGGCGTCGCGGGTCCCGAGGCCGCGAACAACGCGGATACGGCCGGCGCCCTGGTGCCGCTGCTGACGCTCGGCATACCGGGCGGGGGCGCTACTGCGATTCTGCTGGGTGCCTTCATCATGTACGGCATACAGCCGGGGCCGCTCCTGTTCCAGAACCGGCCCGACCTCGTGTGGGGGCTGATCGACAGCATGTACGTCGGCAACGTCATGCTGCTGATCCTGAACCTGCCGCTCATCGGCATCTTCGTACGCCTGCTCTACATTCCGGCCGCGCTCCTCATGCCCCTGATACTTGCGATCTCGACGATCGGGGTCTACGCCATCAACGGCAACCCGGTCGAGCTGTATTTCGCGCTCCTGTTCGGCGTGATGGGCTTTGTTTTCCGGAAAACGGACATTCCGCTCGCGCCCATGGTGCTGTCCATAGTACTGGGCCCGATCATGGAGCAGTCGTTCCGGCAGGCGATGACGATCTCGGGAGGCAACCCGAAGATATTCGTAGGCAGCACGATCTGCGTCGTCCTCGTGGCCCTGTCGATCTTCTCGATTTTCCTGCCGTTCATACTGGACCGGCTCAAGAAGTTGAACCAGGGGGCCAAGGCCGAGGCGGCCTGAACTCCGGTCGCTCGTCAGCAGTAGCCAGGCCTGCTCGAAGGCCGGGACAACGTTGCTATCCATGATCCCCGCCAGACGCCTGCGCTATTCCGCCATCGTCGATCGCCCGCCGCTCAGGCTTCCCGGCGGGGCGCGCGTGATCGTCTGGCCGGTGGTCAACGTGGAGGTCTGGGACATCGGCCGGCCCATGCCGCGGCAGGTGCTGCCGCCGCCGACCGGCGTCACGCAGCTGCCGGACGTTCCGCACTGGGGCTGGCACGAATACGGGATGCGCGTCGGTTTCTGGCGCATGAAGGCCCTCCTCGACGAGCTCAAGATCGTGCCCTCTCTTTCGATCAATGCGCGCGTGTGCCTGGACTATCCGCGCGTGGCGCGTGCGGCGCGCGATGCGGGCTGGGAATTCATGGGGCACTCCTACGACCAGCGTCCCGTCCATCTGGAGCCCGACCAGGCGGGAATGATCCGCCGGTCGGTCAAGGTGCTGCGGGAGTTCTCGGGACGCCGTCCTGTGGGCTGGATGGGACCCGGTCTCACGGAAACGGTGGACACGCCCGAACTGCTCGCCGCCGCCGGCATCAAGTACCTCGCCGATTGGGTCATAGACGACGAGCCGTGCACCATACGCACCCGGGGCGGCACGCTCGTGACGCTGCCGTACACCCTGGAGTTGAACGATATCGCGATGATGGTGGTGCAGCACCACGCGGCGGCGGAGTTCGTGTCCCGCTGCATGGACACCTTCGAGTGTCTCTACCGCGAGGGCAGGCATCGTCCCAAGGTGATGGCGATCGCGCTGCACCCGTACATCTCGGGGGTGCCGCACCGCATCAAGTATCTCGAAACCGTGCTGAAGCGCCTGAGCAGGCACAAGGGCGTGCTCGTGTGGAACGGGGCGCAGATCCTGGACTGGTACCTCAAGTCGCGCCGGCGCTGAACGGTCCGGCTTCTTGACAGCGACCTGATCTTCTTTGAAAATTAAAGCGTTACGTTCTCGCGCCGATTCCCGCAGCGGCCCGAAGTCCACTACTCAACACGCAAGGAGCGCCACATGGCACAGCAGCAACCCTGGAAGTCGCACAACTGGTTCGTGAGCCAGTGGAACTATGCGGACGAGGTGCGCAAGGACTTCAAGTTCGCGAAGCAGATCAAGATCCACGACATCACCTTGCGCGACGGGGAGCAGCAGACCGGCATCATCATGACCATGGACGACAAGATCCGCATCGCAGAAGCGCTGGCGGAAGCCGGCGTGCATCGCATCGAAGCGGGCATGCCCATTGTTTCGCCCTCGGACGCCGAGGCGATCAAGCAGATCGCCAGGCGCAATCTGGGGCCGCAGATCTTCGCTTTTTCGCGCTGCATGAAGGAAGACGTCCAGCGCGCGATCGACACCGGCGTCAACGGCGTGGTGATGGAGATCCCGTCGAGCCAGCACATGGTCGATCTCGCCTACAAGTGGCCGATGGAGAAAGCGATCGAGACCTCGATCGAGGCGACGCTGTTCGCCAAGAAGAACAACCTGGAAGTCGTGTTCTTCCCCATCGACTTCTCCCGCTCAGAGATGGATTGGGTGTTGAACCTGATCAACCGCGTCGCCACCGAAGGCCACATGGACGCGCTCGCACTGGTCGATACCTTCGGCGTCGTATCGCCCCACGCGATGCAGTACTTCGTGCGCGAGGTCAAGAAACGCATCAACAAGCGGCTGGAGGCGCACTTCCACCAGGACTTCGGCATGGGCGTCGCGAACACGATCATGGCGGCTGCCGAGGGAGTCGAGGTGCTGCACACGACCGTGCTCGGCGTCGGCGAGCGCGCCGGCAACACGCCGATGGAAGAAACAGTCATGGGGCTTCTCACGATGTACGGCGTCGACGTCGGGCTCGACTACAGCAAGCTCACGAAGCTCGCCAACCTGGTGCAGAAAATCACCGGGGTGGACGTGCCCTCGAACAAGCCGGTCGTCGGCAGGCAACTCTACCAGATCGAGTCCGGCATCATCGCGAGCTGGTACAAGAACTGCGGCGAGGAGAACGCAACGGAGCTCTTCCCCGTGCGCGCGGAATTCGTCGGGCAGCCGCCGGCGGAAGTGGTGATGGGCAAGGGCAGCGGCATCGATTCGGTCAAGTCCTGGCTCGAGCACCTGGGGATAGAGGCGAGCGACGAAGAAGCCCTCGCAATGACCGCGGCGGTGAAGAAGTACTCTCTGGGCACCAAGAAGCTGCTGACCGAGACCGAGTTCCGCAAGATCGCGCAGGACGTCATCGCGCTGCGCGCCGCAGCCTAGCGCGCAGCGTCTCGCCGGAAGGGACCGCGGATAGCGGCCCCTCCGGTGCGGACAGGAACGGGGCTGGAGCAGATTCCCGGGGCTTCGGATATCTGCGTGACAGGGAGAGGGCATGCGGCACTTTCCGGAACTCAATCGTGGCAAGTGCAAGACCTACGTGGTGGCCTGTGAGCGCACCGGTAAGGCGCTGGTCATCGATCCGTTGCGGGAGCACATCAGCCGCTACCTGGCCTTCCTTGCCTATGGCCGGCTGACGCTCGACGCGCTGATCGACACCCACACCCACGCCGACCATCCCACCGGCTCGTTTCAATTGCACGCCATCACGGGCGCGCGGTTGATCATGCACCGCCGCGCCCCGGCCCCCGTCGTAACGCAGCACGTCGAGCACGGAGATACCATCGAGGTCGGCGATATGGGCATCACGGTGCTGCATACGCCGGGGCATACGCCCGACAGCATCAGTCTCCACGCCGGCGACCGCGTTTTCACCGGGGACGTGCTCATGATCGGCGGCACGGGGCGCGCGGATTTTGCCGGCGGCGATTCCGGGCAGCAGTACGATTCCATAACGGGCCGGCTCTTCGGGTTGCCCGACGAGACGCTGGTATTTCCGGCCCACGATTATCGCGGCAACACGCAATCGAGCATCGGGCACGAGAAGCGTAATAACCCGCGCATTGCGGGGCGCTCGCGGGAGGAATATATCGCGCTGATGGCGAGCCTCAACTTCCCGATGCCGGAGAAGATCCAGGAAGTGCTGCAGCCCAACCAGAGCGCGATCGAGGACGACAGAACGACTTTTCCCGGCCTGGTGGAGCTGAATCGGGTCCGGCAGCTTGCCGCCACCGAGGTGATGAGCCAGCTCGAGACCCAGAACCCGCCGCTGATCCTGGACGTGCGCGAGCCGAACGAGTACAGCGGCGAGCTCGGTCACATCGCGGGCAGCCTCCTCATTCCGCTGCGGGAGCTCTCCGCGCGGGTGCCGGAGCTGGAGCCGTACCGGGGCAGGCCGATCATCGTCGTCTGCCGCGCGGGCGTGCGCAGCACGACGGCGGCGGCGATGCTCTACGGCCTGGGCTACGAACGGGTGTACAACCTCAAGGACGGCATGGTCGAGTGGAACGACCGGAAGCTGCCTGTCGAGCGATAAGCAATGCGGGCGTTCGCCGCGCATTCCTTATCAAGAGGTGATGGAAAATTGGTGATGGGAAATGGTGACGGGAAGGGGTGATGGGCCGTACATCACCATCATTCATCACCAGTACTCATCACCATTATTCATCACCCTTTCAATCGGGCCGCTGAAGGTCGGTAATCACCGCCTTCAGGAATCTCCCGGCTTCTCCCCCGGTCGCCACCCGGTGATCGAAGGTGAGCGACAGCGGCAGCATGCGTTGCACCGCGGGTTTGTCCTCCACCACCACGACCTGTTTGGCGATCCTGCCCGCGCCGAGTATCGCCACGGTAGGCGGCACGACGACCGGCGAAGCATAGCGGCCCGCGATCGAGCCGTAGTTGGACAGCGTGATCGTGTTGGCGCGCAGCTCCTCGGGCGGCACCTTGCGCGCGCGGGCGTCCGCGATGAGCTTGTCGAGCGCCTGCCTGAGGTCCTGCGCGTCGCGCTCTCCACAGTTGCGCAGCACCGGCACCAGCAGCCCGTCGGGCGTATCGACGGCGATGCCGATGTCGATCTTCTTCAGGACCCAGCGTCCTATCTTCTCGCTGTCGTACCAGGCATTGAGCGAGGGCTCGGCCCGGCACCCGGCGACGAGCGCGCGTATGAGCCGCATCAGGGTAGGAGTGCCGGCCGGCCAGGCTTCGATATTGGCATCGTCCATGAGCGTGACGGAAGCGACCTCGGCGTGGGCCAGCTCCATGTTCTGGGCCATCGCCCGGCGCACTCCGCGCAGCAGCTCGATCGGACCGATTTCAGAGAGGATGCGCGCAGCGCGCTGCACGTCGCTCAGCGTGAGGAGCCCGTCCGCGCCGGTCGGCGTGACCATCGTCAGGTCGACGTTCAGCTTGCGCGCCAGCGCGCGCACGGCGGGCGTGGCCTTGATGCCGCCGGCGAGCGGGGCCGGCGCCATGGGCGCCTCGGTCATGACTTTCTGTCCCACTTCGACCTTGCCGACTACCGTGCCGGCGTCGGCGGTCTCGCTGTCACCCTCGAACGCGACCAGCGGAGCGCCGAGGTGGGCGATGTCGCCGGGCTTGCCGTAAAGCTTTGCGATCCGCCCCGCGTAAGGAGCCGGGATGTCCACGACAGCCTTGGCGGTCTCCACGGACACCATGGGCTGATCGGCCTTCACGTCGTCGCCGGCGTTGACGTACCACTTGACGATCTCGGCCTCCTGGAGGCCTTCGCCGAGATCCGGGAGCTTGAAAATCTTCATAGTGCGGTATTCCTAAAAAGCGCTACGCGAAATCCAAGGCTTTCCGCGCCGCCGCGACGATCTGTGCCTTGCCCGGCATGTAGTGGTGCTCCAGCCGCGGCAGGGGCACGACGACATCGGCAGCGGTGACCCGCTGCACCGGTGCGAGCAGCGTGAGCAGGCCGTCTTCCGCCAGGTTCGCCGCGATTTCCGCGGCGTAGCTGCAGGTGCGCGGCGCCTCGGTGGCAATGACGCAGCGCCCGGTCCTTGCCACCGAGCCGAGTATCGTGTCCATGTCGAGGGGCTTCAACGTCGCGACGTCGAGCACTTCGGCCGCTATCCCGTGTTCCGCGAGATCGGTTGCCGCGGCGAGGGCCTCGTGCACCATCGCGCCCCACGCGACGAGCGTGATATCGGTGCCTTCGCGCGCGGTGTAGCACTGGTCGAGGGGCGCCGCCTGGCCGTCGTCCGCCACTTCCTCCTTGATCAGGCGGTAGAGCCGCGTTGGCTCGAGAAACACGACGGGATCCGGGTCGCGGATCGCGGCCAGCAGCAGGCCGTAGGCGCGGCGGGGGGAGGAGGGGTAGACGACCCTGATGCCCGGGATGTGCGAAAACATGGTCTCGGGGCTCTCGGAGTGGTGCTCCGGCGCATGGATGCCCGCCCCGCAAGGCGTGCGCATGACCATGGGGCATGAAAGCCGCCCGCGCGTGCGGCTGCGCATCCGGCCGGCATGATTGAGGATCTGGTCTATTGTCGTGTAGGCGAAGCCGGAGAACTGGATCTCCGCGACCGGCTTGAGCCCTTCGACCGCCATGCCTATGCTCATGCCCGCAATCAGGCCTTCGGCAAGCGGCGTGTCGATCACGCGCCCCGCGCCGAAACGCCCGGCGAGCCCCAGCGTCGCGCGAAATACGCCGCCGTCGACGCCCACGTCCTGGCCGAGCACGACCACGTCGGGATCGTTCTCCATTTCGCGCTTCAGCGCGAGGTTGATGGCTTCGACCAGTGTTATCTGCGCCATTTGTCAGGAAGTGGTGATGAGGTACTGGTGATGTGAACTGGTGATGTGAACTGGTGACGCGAAACGGCGATGCGGTTTTCATCACCCTTAATCATCACCATTATTCATCACCCCTTATCATCACTTTTTCCTAGCGTAGCGGCCCGCTGCTTCTCCATCGCCGCCGGCAGCGTCGCGTAGAGGTGGTCGAACATCGCCTCCGGGCCCAGCGGCGGCGTGTCCAGGTAGGCTTGAGCCGCGGCCTGGACCTGCTCGTTGCACTCCTTGAGGAGCGTGTCCTCCTGCGCCTTGTCCCAGGCGCCGGACGCGGTCAGATAGGTCCGCAGCCGCAAGAGCGGCTCCAGCTGCCAGGCCTCGGCCAGCTCGTCGGGGCTGCGATAGCGCGACGCGTCATCCGCCGTGGTGTGGTCGGAGAGCCGGTAGGTTACCGCTTCGATAAGGGTCGGCCCGCCGCCCGTGCGCGCTTTTTCGAGTGCCTGATCCATGGCGTAGCGGACCGCCACGACGTCGTTGCCGTCCACCTGCACGCCTGCGACGCCGCCGGCGATCGCCTTCTGCGCCAGGGTTTCGGCGGCGCTCTGCATGCGACGCGGCACCGAGATCGCCCACTGGTTGTTGGTCACGACGAAAACCAGCGGCAGCTTCCAGGCGCCGGCTGCGTTCAATCCTTCGTAGAAATCGCCCTTGGACGTGGCCCCATCGCCCAGAGCGCATACCGCGACCCGAGGCTCCTTGCGCAGCTTCATCGCATAGGCGACTCCGACAGCGTGCAGAACTTGCGATGCAATGGTGATGCAGATCGGGAAATCCCGGCGCGATCCGGCGAAATCCGAGCCCCGCTCGTCGCCGCCCCAGTACAGGAACAGATCCTTCAGCGTGACCCCACGCATCAGCTGCACGCCGTTCTCGCGGTAGGTCATGAGGAACACGTCGTCCTCCCTCATGGCGCTGCCGACACCGGCCTCCACCGCCTCCTTGCCGAGGAGCGAGGCGAATGTGCCGAGCTGGCCGGTGCGCTGCAGGGCGATGGCCTTCGCGTCGTACGCGCGCATGAGCACCATCCAGCGGTAGAGCGGGACCAGGTCCCGCGGCTCGCGGGCGAAGGCCGGCAGCGTCTGGACCACCTTGCCCTCGGGATCGAGGAAGCGGGTGTGGTGGATCTCGAACTTCGCGACGACGGTCATGGGCGCTGCGCGATGCGACGGCGTGATTGGCGATTGGTGATTGGTGTCGACACCGCAGCGTCGTTTAATAACCCGTTCATGGGTCAGGAGTCAACGCCCCGAGGCAGCCTGTTTGACCGGTGGCTCCCGCGATTTGGTTCCCCTGCCCGTTCACGTTACGGAACCATTGCCGCGGGGCGGGCGATTGCCGGTATCATGTGACCTGGCTTCGCAGGCGTCAGCCAGCTGCGGGCGAGACCAATCACCAATCACGCCCCAAAAGCGACAGCGCATATGAAACTCGGTTTTTTCACGATGCCTATGCATCCTCCAGGGCGCAACTATACGCAGACGCTGAAGGAGGACCGCGAAGCGGTAATCCTCGCCGACCGGCTCGGCTTCAGCGACGCGCTGATCGGAGAGCACGTGACGGACGTGTGCGAGTCCATTCCGTCCTGCCTCACGTTCATAGCAAGCCTCGCGCACGACACGAAGCAGATCAAGCTCGGCAGCGGCACGGTCAATCTGCCCAACAGCCATCCCGCGCAGGTGGCCGCGACCGTTGCGATGGTGGACCACATCCTCGAGGGGCGATTCCTCTTCGGCATCGGCCCCGGCGGGCTGCGCTCCGACCAGGAAGTCTTCGCCAATCTCGACCTCGACCGCAACGAGATGTTCGTGGAGTCCATCGACCAGATACTGGGGATCTGGGCCGGCGAGCCGCCGTACCGGCTGAAGGGCAAGTACTGGAACATCAGCACCGAGAAAACCCTCCTCGCGGAAACCGGGATGGGCGTGATGTTGAAGCCGTACCAGAAGCCGCACCCACCGATCGTGGTGACGGTCGTCGTGCCTCACTCGAAGGGCGTCGCGGCTGCCGCAGCGCGCGGCTGGACGCCGATCTCGGCGAATTTCCTGCAGCCGGTATGGGCGAAGACCCATTGGCCCATGTACGTGAAAGGCTGCGAGCAGGGCGGGCGCAAGGCGGATGCGGCCGACTGGCGGGTGTGCAAGAGTGTCTTCGTCGCCGATGACGACGCTACGGCGCGGCGCTACGCCCGCGACGTGAAGGGCCCCTATGGCTTCTATTACTGGAACCTGCTCACCAAGCGCAGGAGCCGCGGGCCAGCCGACATCTTCAAGCACGACCTCGCGATGACCGACGACGAGGTGACGGTGGACTACATGCTCGACCGGCTGGTGCTCTGCGGCAGCGTCAACAGCGTCGTGGACCAGCTGCTCGCCTTCCGTGAAACCGTCGGCGATTTCGGCACGCTGCTCTACGCCGGCCACGACTGGGCCGATCCCAAGCTCGCGCGCCGCTCGATGGAATTGATGGCCGAAAAAGTCATGCCGGCCGTCAACACGGCCATCGGCAGCGGCAAGGCGCGCGCCGCCTGACCCGTGGAAGGCGTGATTAGCGATTGGTGATTGGTGTCTTGCTCATGAGCACAGGGACCAATCACGCATCATTCCTCACTAATCGCCAATCACGCAGTCAAAACTGCAGGCTGGCCTGCACCCCCACCAGCACGTTGCGCGTCGGCGCGGGCTCGTAGAAGCGGCCGTTGGCCTCGGACACGATCACCGAGCCGATGTACTGCTTGTCGGTGACGTTGTCCACGCGCACGAACTCCGAGATCCGCCAGTTGCGCCCGCGCTGCTCGAAGCCCGCCCGCAGGCTCCAGACGGTGTAGGAGTCCGCCGCCTCGCTGTTCTGGTCGTTGACGAACACCTTGCCGTTATGCCGCACTTCGACTCCCGCGTGGAATCCCATTGGCGCGTAACGCCAGATCAGCTCACCGTACAGGCTTTGCGGCGGAACGCCCGGCAGACGGCTACCCGCACTCACCGGCACCTGAACCGCCGGCGCGCCCACTCCCGTCGTAAACGGCTGGGTGAACGTCGCGTCGAGCCAGGTGTACGCGACTGCCGCCTCCAGGCCCGCTCCGAATCTGCCGCTCCAGGCCACCTCGACACCATCGCGCCTGGTGCCCGGGACGTTCTTGAACGTCGAACGGCCGCCGGAATTCGTGTTCACCACGATCTCATCGGTCACGTCGATGCGGAACGCGGCGAGATTGAGGCGCATCGAATCGCCGATCTTCGTCTTAACCCCGATCTCGGCGTGCTTGCTCGTCGCGGGCCGCAGGGCGAAGTTGAGGCCGGTCGTGCCGTCAGCGCGGTAGGCGAGCTCGGCGAAAGTCGGGGTTTCGAAACCCCTGCCGAGGTTGCCGTAGAGATTCACCGTCGGAGTCAGCTTGAACGCGAGGCCCACGGCAGGCGTCGTGCGTGAATACTGGATCGAGCCGCTGTCGTTGGGATTGCCGGTGGCAATGAAGTAGTCGACGGACTCGAACTCCACGCGGCTGTAGCGCAGGCCGGCGAGCAGGTTCCAGCGCGGAGCGAATTGCCATTCCAGCTGCGCGTAAACGGCAGTGCTGGAGACGGTGTCGTCCTCGTTGCGCTTCAATGCCCCGGCGATTCCGAAGTTGTTGATGAGGCCAGTGCGCCGTTCCGACTGGCGTTCGTAGTCGAGGCCGGCGCTCGCCGTGAGCGGGCCGCCGCCGAGCCCGGCCATGTGCGTCCAGCGCAGGCCGCCTCCCCCGTAGCCCCGGTCGAGGTCTACGACGCCCCCCGAGTGCGTCGCCGCAGCCTGGGTCGCCAGCGGAATCGCGAGGTACTGGGTAACCTGGCGGTCGCCGCCGTACGCCCGCACTTCCAGGCGATCGGAGCCGGTTACGTCGAGGCCGTAGGTGACGCCGGCCTGCGACTGGGCAATGCTCTTGCGCGTGTTGAAGGCGATGGCGTTCGTGCCGGCCTGCCGCGGGTCCAGCGCGACCTGCGCGGCGGTGAGCCCCAGGGGATCCTGCGTTTCGGGCTGGTCGAGCGAATTCACGACCAGCGTCAGCAGGCCGCGGCTTCCCAGGTCGTACTTGACCTTCGCGTTCAACTGATCGCGCCGCGCAAAACTGTGGTCGCGATACCCGTCGGTCTGGAAGCGGGAGAGATCGCCGATGTAGTTGAGCGGGCCGCTGGTGCCCCCAAACTGCACGCCCAGCTTCCACGTATCGTAGCTTCCGGCGAAAATTCCTCCCGAGAGCGTGGGCTCGGGGGGGCCGTCGGCCGTGAAGATCTGGATCACGCCGCCGGCGGCGTTGCCGTACATGCTGGAGAAAGGCCCCCGCAGCACCTCGATCCGGTCCGCCGAGCCGAGATTGAACGTGGCGGCCTGGCCCTGCCCATCGGGCATGGTGGCCGGGATGCCGTCGGCGTAGAGGCGGATGCCGCGCACCCCGAAGGTCGAGCGCCCGCCGAAGCCGCGCGAGGAGATTTGCAGGTCCTGCGCGTAGTTCTGGCGGTTCTGCACCACCACGCCGGGCACGCGATTCAGTGATTCGGAGAGGTTTACCTGCGGCCGGTCCTCGCGGATGACGCTGCGGTCCACCCGGTCTATGGACACCGGCAGGTCGAAGGCGCTCCCCTCGACCCGGGTCGCAGTAACGACGACTTCATCCAGCACAGCCGCCGTTCCGGGGGGAGGCTTCAGCTGCGCCTCGGCGGCGAACGGCGCGAAGGCCAATGCCACCGCGGCAGCGGGAGACAGGGCCGGATGCCGCGTCCGCCGGGACGCCTCATTGGATTTTGGCGGCACTTCGATTCTCCTCCCTGCTGAAAGCCTTGCCCCGCTTTATGGTGATTTTCGCTGGTGCAAGCGGCCGCGAAAATCGTTCAGGTCGCGAACAAGTCCACGAACTCGGTCACCGGCGCCGCCTCCAGGCGCTGCTGGTCTCGGCACAGCGCAAGTATGGCCTCCTGCCGCTTCGGAGGAAACCGGCGCGCGAGATTGGTCCTGAATTTCGCCTCCAGCAGAGGTATGCCTTCCTTGCGGCGGCGGCGGTGGCCGATCGGATACTCGACCGCCGCCTTCCCGGTTTGCGTGCCGTCCTTGAAGAACACCTGCACCGCGTTGGCGATCGAGCGCCGGGCGGGATC
Organism: Burkholderiales bacterium; assembly: GCA_035649495.1. Classification (GTDB taxonomy): domain Bacteria; phylum Pseudomonadota; class Gammaproteobacteria; order Burkholderiales; family SG8-41; genus SG8-41. The sequence continues at coordinate 27,759 of DASRJL010000141.1, forward strand.
GAGATAGTCGCGCGTCCAGCGCTTGTCCTCCACGCACACCATCTTCGCGCGCAGCCGGTCGATGCGGGGATCGGCGGCAACCGCGTCCTCGTAATCGGCCGCGGTGAGATTGCCTTTCATCAGGCCGATGGCCGTCATGTACTGTATGCAGTGGTCGCGATCGGCCGGGTTATTGAGCGGTCCCTTCTTGTCGATGATGCGGATCGCCGATTCGTGGGTGGTGATGACGATCTTCTTGACGTCTTCCACGCGCTGTCCGACCTCGGGGTGGAGCTGCACCGCGCATTCGACCGCGGTCTGCGCGTGAAACTCCGCGGGAAACGAAATCTTGAAAAGCACGTTCTCCATCACGTACGAGCCGTACGGGCGCTTGAAGCGGAACGGCTTGCCCTTGAACAGTACGTCGTAGAATCCCCAGGTCTTCGCGGTGAGGGCGGAGGGATAGCCCATTTCACCTTTCAGCGTCATCCACGCGATGCGCACGGCGCGGCTGCCGGCGTCTCCGGCCGCCCACGACTTGCGCGATCCGGCGTTGGGTGCGTGGCGGTAGGTGCGCAGTGACTGCCCGTCGATCCAGGCGTTCGACAGCGCGTCGACGATCTCGTCGTGCGTGCCGCCCATGAGATGCGTGGCGACTGCGGTGGTGGCCACCTTCACCAGCACCACGTGGTCGAGCCCCACGCGGTTGAAGCTGTTCTCCAGAGCGATCACGCCCTGGATCTCGTGCGCCTTGATCATGCCAGTCAGGACGTCGCGCATGAGGAGCGGCTGCTTGCCCTCGGCCAGCCGGCTGCGCGACAACCAGTCGGCGACGGCGAGGATGCCGCCCAGGTTGTCCGACGGATGACCCCATTCCGCCGCCAGCCAGGTATCGTTGAAGTCGAGCCACCGTACCATCGTCCCGATATTGAAGGCCGCGGTCACCGGATCGAGCTGGTAGGGCGTGCCGGGCACCTTGGCGCCATTCGGCACCACGGTCCCGGGGACGATAGGGCCGAGGAGCTTGGTGCAGGCGGGATACTCCAGCGCTTCGAGCCCGCAGCCCAGCGTGTCGATCAGGGACAGCCGCGCCGTGTTATAGGCTTCGGCGCTCTTGATGGCGTACCCCGACACGTAGTCGGCGATGTCGGTGAGTACCTTGTCGGGCCTGGGGCGGACGTTGGAGACGTGCGTAGACATGCCCTCTATCCGATGTGCTTCTTCAGAAACTCCAGCGAGCGGGTGCGCGCGAGCTTCGCGGCCTCCGCGTTGTACGAGCCGCGCTGCTCGCAATTGAAGCCGTGGCCCGCGCCCGGATAGAAGTGGTGGATATGGTCCTTGTGCGCCGCGGCGACTTCCTTCGCCTTCTCCAGCGGTATCGATGCATCGGTCTCGCCCCAGTTGAAGAGCACCGGACATTTCGGTTTCTCGCCGATGAGCGAAGGTATGGCGCCGCCGTAGTAGGCGACGGCACATGCCAGGCCGTTCACGTTGCACGCCGACTTGAATGACAGCGATCCGCCCCAGCAGTAGCCGATGATGCCGACCTTGCCGGCCGCGGCCACGTGCTGCTTTGCCGCCTCGACGTCCTTCAACGCGTCTTCGAACTTCATTTTCTGCATGACTCCACGTCCGACTTCGATATCCGCTGGCGTATAGCCGATATCGAGGCCGCGCTGCACGCGGTCGAAGAATGCCGGCGCGATCGCGAGGTAGCCGTCCCCGGCGTATTCGTCGGTAACTCTCTTGATGTGGCTGTTGACGCCGAAGATCTCCATCACGACGATGAGCGCGCCTTTGGCTTTGCCCGAGGGCTCCGCGACGTACGCGGAAAACTTGTGGCCGTCAGCAGCAGTGAGATCGGTGGTCTTGCCCATGATTTTCTCCTGGTGTGGTGAGAAGGAACGCAACGAAGACGTGACCGCACACCGGTCACGGGTCACTGGTCACTTTCTTTTCTCGATAGGCACGAATTCGAGATCTTCGGGTCCGGTGTAAACCGCCGTCGGCCGGATGATCTTGTTGTCGATGCGCTGCTCGATCACGTGGGCCGCCCAGCCCGCGGTGCGGGAAATGACGAAGATCGGCGTGAACATCGCCGTCGGGATGTCCATGCGGTGATAGGAGACCGCGGAGAACCAGTCGAGGTTCGCGAACATCTGCTTCTCGCGCATCATCACCGTCTCGATGCGGTCGGCGATCTCGTACATTTTCATGTCGCCCACTTCCGCCGACAACCGCCGCGCGACTTCCTTGATTATCTTGTTGCGTGGATCGGCAACGGTGTAGACCGGGTGCCCGAAGCCGATCACAGTTTCCTTGTTGGCGACGCGCTTCACGATGTCGGCCTCCGCGTCGTCCGGCGTCCGGTAGCGGTTCATCACCTCGAACCCGACCTCGTTCGCGCCGCCGTGCTTGGGGCCCTTCAATGCCGCGATGCCACCGGTGATGGCCGAATGCATGTCCGAGCCGGTGCCGGCCACGACGCGCGCGGCGAAGGTCGATGCGTTGAACTCGTGCTCGGCGTACAGGTTGAGCGAGGTATGCATCGCCTTCACCCACGACTCGCGGGCGGGCTTGCCGTGGAGCAGGTGCAGGAAATGGCCGCCGATGGAGTCGTCGTCCGTGACCGTATCGATGCGGCGCCGGTTGTGGCTGTAGTGATACCAGTAGAGCAGCATCGAGCCGAAGGAAGCGATGAGGCGGTCGGCGATGTCTTTCGCCCCGGCCTCGTTATGGTCTTCGGCCTCCGGCATGACGGCGCCCAGCGCCGAGCAGCCGGTACGCATGACGTCCATCGGATGCGCGGATGCCGGCACGTGCTCGAGCACCGCGCGCACTTCCTCGGGCAGACCGCGCAATCCGCGCAGGCGCGCCTTGTAGCCGGCAAGCTCCCCGGGCGTCGGCAGGTGCTCGTGGATCAGCAGGTGCGCGATTTCCTCGAACTCGCAGCGATCGGCCACGTCGAGTATGTCGTAGCCGCGATAGTGCAGATCGTTGCCGCTGCGTCCGACCGTGCAGAGAGCGGTGGTGCCGGCCTCGACGCCGGAGAGAGCCACGGATTTTTTGGGCTTGAATGGTTTGGGGTTATCGGCCATTGCTTCTCCTTTGAGGCTACGGGCTTCGAGCGGCTCGTAGCTCGCGACTGGTAGCCCGGCGCTAGCCAAGCAGATGCTTGATGCTGTCCCGCTCTTCGTGCAGTTCCTTCAGTGTGCCCTGCATGCCCGCGCGGCTGAAATCGCTGAGATCTATACCTTTGACGATCTCGTACTTGCCGTTCCTGCAGACGCACGGATAACCGTAGAGCACGCCTTCCGCTATGTTGTAGCTGCCGTCCGAGGGAATGCCCATGCTGACCCAGTCGCCGTCGGGCGTGCCGAAGATCCAGTCGCGCACGTGGTCGATCGCCGCATTGGCCGCGCTGGCGGCGGAGGACAGGCCGCGCGCGTCTATGATCGCCGCGCCGCGCTTCTGCACCGTCGGGATGAAATCCTTCTCCAGCCACGCCTGATCGTTGATCGTGGGCCATATCTTTTTGCCGCCGGCCTCGGCCTGGAATACGTCGGGATACTGGGTCGCCGAGTGGTTGCCCCACACCGTCATCTTGCGCACTTCCGCGACCGGCCTGCCGATCTTCTGCGCCACCTGGGACCGGGCCCGGTTGTGGTCGAGGCGCATCATGGCGGTGAAATTGGAGGGCTTCAACTTGGGCGCGTTCTTCATCGCGATGAGGCAGTTGGTATTGGCCGGGTTGCCGACGACCAGCACCTTCACGTCGCGGCTTGCGGCCTCGGACAGCGCCTGTCCCTGCGGGCCGAAAATCTTGCCGTTGGCCTCGAGCAGGTCCTTGCGCTCCATGCCCGGCCCGCGCGGCCGCGCACCGACGAGCAGCGCGACATCGACGTCCTTGAACGCCACCACGGGATCGGCCGTGGGCACCATTCCCGCGAGCAGAGGAAAGGCGCAATCGTCCAGCTCCATCATGACGCCCTTCAGCGCCTTCTGCGCCTTCTCATCGGGGATCTCGAGCATCTGCAGGATCACCGGCTGATCCTTGCCAAGCATCTCGCCGCTGGCGATCCTGAAGAGCAGGCTGTAGCCGATCTGGCCGGCGGCGCCCGTGACGGCGACGCGCATGGTGGGTTTCATGACATGGACTCCTGAATCGCGAAGCTGGCCTGGGATTGGTAGGTTCGGACGCGCGGCGGGCGGGGCGTGGGCACGCGCGAGTCTCTCGAACTGCCGCGATGATAGCGAACCCGGAGCCGCCGTGACAAGAGAAGGGGCGGTAGCCTCCGTCAACGCAAAACGCGGCTTTGGCTGAGATAGTCTCAATTATTGCCGCGACACCTTGATGATGTCGAAACGATGCCGTCCCTTGGGCAGAACGGCGCGAAACACATGCGGCTCGGTACTACTGCAGTGCAGCGAAAACTGCTAGAATTTCAAGCCAGATCAAGACTTGCGCGAGCGGCCGGTGCCCTAATCTCACCCAGGTCTCACCCAGCGCGAGCAGCCATTGATGTCGAAAGCGCGACCCAGATACCTCGATCTCTTCAGAATACGGCTGCCGGTCCCGGCATTCGTGTCGATCCTGCATCGTGTCACCGGGGCGGTGCTGTTCCTGCTGATCCCCGTGCTGCTCTACCTATGGCAGATGAGCCTGCAGTCCCCCGAAACCTTCGCCGACTTCAAGGCCTTCATGAGCCGTCCCCTCATCAAGGTCCTTGCGATCGGACTCGCGTGGGCGTACCTGCATCACTTCTGCGCCGGCATACGCCACCTCGCCCTCGATCTGCACTACGGCACGACCCTGGAGACTGCGCGCGCGACGAGCTGGGTCGTACTCGGCACGAGTGGCTTCCTGACGCTCGTGTTCGGAGCGCTCTTATGGTGAAGCGCGAGGTCGTCGGCGCTCACTACGGGCTGCGCGACTGGCTCGCGCAGCGCGTTACGGCCGTCGTGATGGGCATCTACACGCTCATGCTGCTGGCGGTGCTCGCCAGCTTGCCGAAACTCGATTACTGGCACTGGATATCGTTGTGGGAGGTGCCGGTCGTGCGCTATGCGACGCTGCTCTTCCTGTTGTGCGTGTACTTCCACGCGTGGATAGGCATCCGGAACATCTTCATGGACTACATCAAGGATTCCGGCCTGAGGCTCGTGCTCTACGTCATCACGATCGGCGCGCTGGTGTGCTATACCGCGTGGTCCGTGCAAATCATGTGGGGGCTCGATGCCGCTGCCGGTCCGAAGTTTTGACGCGGTAATCGTCGGCGGCGGCGGCTCGGGGCTGCGGGCGGCGCTGGAGCTCGCCCGCGCGGATCTCAAGGTGGCGGTGCTCTCCAAGGTGTTTCCCACCCGGTCGCACACGGTCGCCGCCCAGGGCGGTGTCGCCGCCTCGCTGGGCAACTCCGAGGAGGACAACTGGCACTGGCACATGTACGACACGGTGAAGGGGTCCGACTACCTCGGCGACCAGGACGCGATCGAGTTCATGTGCCGCAAGGCGCATGAGGCGGTGTACGAGCTCGAGCACCTCGGCATGCCTTTCGATCGTCTCGACAGCGGCAGAATCTATCAACGGCCATTCGGCGGCCACATGCGGAATTACGGCGAGAGCCCGGTGCCGCGCGCTTGTGCCGCTGCCGACCGCACCGGCCACGCGATGCTGCATACGCTCTACCAGGCCAACGTCAAGGCGCACACCCATTTTTTCGTTGAATGGATGGCGCTCGACCTGGTACGCGACAGCCAGGGCGACGTGCTGGGCGTCACCGCGCTCGAGATGGAAACCGGCGAAGTTATGATTCTGCAGGCGAAGGCGACGATCTTCGCGACCGGCGGGGCGGGGCGTATCTATGCGGCCAGCACCAATGCCTTCATCAATACCGGGGACGGCCTCGGCATGGCGGCGCGCGCCGGGATTCCGCTTCAGGACATGGAGTTCTGGCAGTTCCATCCGACCGGGGTCGCAGGGGCCGGAGTACTCATTACAGAGGGGGTGCGCGGCGAAGGGGGATATCTTCTCAACAAGAACGGTGAGCGCTTCATGGAGCGCTACGCGCCGAACGCCAAGGATCTCGCGTCGCGCGACGTGGTATCGCGCGCGATGGCGACCGAGATAAAGGAAGGCCGCGGCGCCGGCAGGGATGGCGACTGCATCCTGCTCAAGCTCGATCACCTGGGGGAAGAGACCATCAACAAGCGCCTGCCGGGAATTCGCGAGATAGCGAAGAAATTTGCCAATATCGACCCAGTGCGGGAACCGATCCCCGTGGTGCCGACCTGCCACTACCAGATGGGCGGCATACCCACGAACTACCACGGCCAGGTAGTCGCGCCAAAGAACGGCAATCCGGAAGCCGTGGTGGCCGGCTTCTACGCGGCAGGTGAGTGTGCCTGCGTCTCCGTACATGGGGCCAACCGGCTCGGGTGCAATTCGCTGCTCGACCTGCTCGTGTTCGGCAAGTCCGCCGGGGAACGGGTGATCCGGGATCTCAGGGAAGACGGCGTCGTGCAGAAAAACCTGCCCAAGGACGCGGGCGACCTGACCCTCGCGCGCCTGGCCCGCCTCGATGGCCAGAAAGGCGGCGAGCGCGTCGCGGACGTGGGCGCCGAGATGCGGCGCACCATGCAGTTGAATTGCGGCGTATTCCGCTTTCCGGAACTGCTGGTCGAGGGCGTGAAGAGGATGAAAGAAGTGAGTGCGCGCGGTGCCCGCACCGGGATCGGCGACAGGAGCAAGGTATTCAATACCGCGCGCGTCGAGGCGCTGGAGCTGGACAATCTCATAGAGACGGCGCGCGCCTCGCTGGTGTCGGCGGAAGCCAGGAAAGAAAGCCGCGGCTCGCACGACCGCGCGGATTTTCACGACCGCGACGACGCGACGTGGCTCAAGCACACGCTCTGGTTCAAGGACGGCGACCGCCTCGAATACAAGCCCGTGCACCGCAAGCCGCTCACGGTGGAGCCGTTCGAGCCCAAGGCCCGTGTCTATTAAGGCGTGATTGGTGATTAGTGATTGGTGATTAGAGCCCGGGAAATTGCCTTCACGAGAGCTGACCTGGTCCAATCGCCAATCGCCAATCACTAATCACGCAGTTGAGAGCATGTAATGCGATTCTCCATCTACCGCTACGACCCCGACGCCGACGCGAGGCCGCGGATGCAGGACTACGACGTCGCACTCGAGCCGACCGATCAGATGCTGCTCGATGCGCTGGTGCGGATCAAGGCGCAGGACGACGCACTCGCGTTCCGGCGGTCCTGCCGGGAAGGCGTGTGCGGGTCGGACGCGATGAACATCAACGGCAAGAACGGGCTCGCGTGCATCACGCGCATCGCCGATCTCCGGGAGCCGGTCGAGATCCGGCCGTTGCCGGGGCTGCCGGTAATCCGCGACCTGATCGTGGACATGTCGCAGTTCTTCAAGCAGTACCACTCGGTGAAGCCGTACCTCGTCAACGAGGAGCCGCCGCCGGAAAAGGAGCGGCTGCAGTCGCCGGAGGACCGGGAAGAGCTGAACGGACTCTACGAATGCATCCTGTGCGCGTGCTGCTCGACCTCGTGCCTGTCGTTCTGGTGGAACCCGGACAAGTTCGTCGGACCGGCGGGGCTCCTGCAGGCCTACCGCTTCATAGCGGACACGCGCGACGCGGCCGTCAACGAGCGGCTGGACAATCTCGAGGATCCGTACCGCCTGTTCCGGTGCCATTCGATCATGAACTGCGTGGACGTGTGCCCCAAGGGATTGAACCCCACGGCTGCGATCGGAAAAATCAAGGAGCTGCTCGTCAAGCGCACGATCTAGCCTATGGGAGATCACGATCGCGTGCGATGGCGCTGCCGGCGAGGGCTGCTCGAGCTGGATCTCATACTGCAGGGGTTCCTGGAGCGCCGGTTCGAGCGGCTGGATGCCGGGGAGAAGGCGCTTTTCGGCGAATTGCTCGACAGCCCCGATCCCGATCTCCTCGACTGGGCCCTGGGGCGCAGCGAGCCGGCCGACCCACGCTATCACGGGGTGGTGCGGCTGTTACGGTCGGGATAGCAGTTCCGGAAAGCGGCTGGCGAACGAACGAGGGCGGATGGGCGGCATGCGCACCCGCTCGTGTTGAAAAACGAAGCGATGTGAACGACTGGAGATCATCATGGCAGAAAAGCTCGCGACCATAACATTCAGCGACGGCACGCCCCCTATCGACCTGCCCATGATGGAGGGATCGGTGGGGCCCGACGTGATCGACGTGCGCGCTCTATACGGCAAGACCGGCAAGTTCACCTACGACCCGGGTTTCATGTCGACCGCGAGCTGCCGCTCCGGCATCACCTATATCGACGGCGACGTGGGCATACTCGAGTACCGCGGCTACCCGATCGAGCAGCTCGCGGAAACCTGCACCTTCCTCGAGGTCGCCTACCTCATCCTGAACGGCGAGCTGCCGAACAAGCAGCAGCTCGACGAATTCGTGGGCATCGTGACCCATCACACGATGGTCCACGAGCAGCTGGGCCGCTTCTATTCCGGCTTCCGCCGCGACGCGCACCCGATGGCGGTCATGTGCGGCGTGGTCGGCGCGCTCTCCGCGTTCTACCACGACTCGATCGATATCTACGACCCGCGCAGCCGGGAGATCTCGGCGTTCCGCCTGATCGCCAAGCTGCCGACGATCACGGCGATGACCTACAAGTACAACATCGGCCAGCCGTTCATGTACCCGAAGAATTCGCTCTCTTACGTGGACAACTTCCTCTACATGATGTTCGGCAACCCGTGCGAGGAGTACAAGCCGAGCAAGGTGCTGTCGCGCGCCATGGACCGCATCCTCATCCTGCACGCCGACCACGAGCAGAACGCCTCGACCTCGACGGTGCGGCTCGCGGGCTCGACCGGCGCCAATCCCTTCGCCTGCATATCCGCCGGTATAGCGAGCCTGTGGGGGCCGGCCCACGGCGGCGCCAACGAGGCGGTGCTGAAGATGCTGGACGGGATCGACGACGCAAAGAACATCCCGGCCTTCATCAAGCGCGTCAAGGAGAAGGAAGACCACTCCGTGCTGTTCGGCTTCGGCCACCGCGTCTACAAGAACTACGACCCGCGCGCCAAGATCATCCAGCAAACGTGCCACGAGGTGCTGGAAGAGCTCGATCTCAAGGACGACAAGCTCTTCAAGCTCGCGCTCGCGCTGGAGAAAGTCGCCCTCGAGGACGAGTACTTCATCAAGCGCAAGCTCTACCCCAACGTGGATTTCTATTCGGGCATCGTCTACAAGGCGCTCGGGATCCCGGTCGCGATGTTCACCGCGATTTTCGCCTTGGCGCGCACGGTGGGCTGGATCGCCCAGTGGAACGAGCTGATCGCCGATCCCGAGCAGAAAATCGGCCGCCCGCGGCAGCTCTTCCAGGGCGCCAAGCGCAGGGATTTCGTGCCCATGGCCAAGCGCAAGTAAAGCAGTGTTGAGTGCTTAGTGTTGAGTGCTTAGTTGCAGGCTCTCAATTCAAAACTCAAAATTCAAAACTTAAAACTGAGCCCGGAGTAGCGCGATGATGAAAGAAATGCTCGGCAACTCCTATCTCTTCGGTTCCAACGCGCCGTTCATCGAGGCGCTTTACGAAGCCTGGCTGAGGAACCCGGACGCGGTCGAGCCGCGCTGGCGCGACTATTTCGACGAGCTGCAGAGAATCGACGCCGGGAAGGCCGACGTATCGCACTTCGACGTGCAGGATCACTTCGCGCAGCTCGCGCGGGAGAGCCGGCCCTCCGCCCCGACGGTGGTCATCAACCGCCCGCAGCTCGGTGAAAAGCAGCTGGGAGTCCTGCAGTTGATCGCGGCGTACCGCATCCTCGGCGTACGCCTGGCCGACACCGATCCCCTGAAGCGCCAGGAGAAGCCGCATATCCCCGAGCTCGATCCGGCGTTCTACGGCCTCACGGCGGTGGACATGGGCACGGTGTTCAACACCGGAACGCTGGTCGGGCCGCGCGAGATGAAGCTCGCCGACATCCTGCAGTTCCTCAAGGACACCTACTGCCGCACCATCGGCGTCGAGTACATGTACATCACGGACATGGTGCAGAAGCGCTGGGTGCAGGAGCGCCTGGAAAGCGTGCGCGCTATGCCCGCCTACGACCCCGAGTACAGAAAGCACCTCCTCGAGCGGCTCACGGCCGCCGAGACGCTGGAGCGCTACCTTCACACGCGGTACGTGGGCCAGAAGCGCTTTTCCCTGGAAGGCGGCGAAACGCTCATAGCCCAGCTCGACCATCTGCTGCAGGCCGCCGGCAAGGCGGGCGTGCAGGAGCTCGTGATCGGGATGGCTCACCGCGGCCGCATCAACGTGCTGGTGAACACCATGGGCAAGATGCCCAAGGATCTCTTCGCCGAGTTCGAGGGCCACCACCACGACGACCTCCTCGCGGGAGACGTCAAGTACCACCAGGGGTTTTCGTCGAACATCATGACTCCGGGCGGCCCCATGCACGTCACGCTCGCGTTCAATCCCTCGCACCTGGAGATCGTGAACCCGGTGGTGGAGGGCTCGGTGCGCGCGCGCCAGCACCGGCGCCGCGACTTCACGGGAGACCAGGTTCTGCCGGTGCTGATCCACGGGGACGCCGCGTTCTCGGGGCAGGGCGTCAACATGGAAACGTTCGAGATGGCGCAGACGCGCGGCTACGGCACCGGCGGCACGGTGCACATCATCACCAACAACCAAGTCGGCTTCACCTGCTCCGATCTGCGCGATGCGCGCTCGACGCTCTACTGCACCGACCTCGCCAAGATGCTGGAAATCCCCATCTTCCACGTGAACGGAGACGATCCGGACGCGGTGTGCCTCGCGACCGAAATCGCCCTCGAGTACCGCATGAAGTTCCACAAGGACGTCGTGGTGGACCTCGTGTGCTACCGGCGTCTCGGCCACAACGAGCAGGACGAGCCGATGGTCACGCAGCCCCTCATGTACAAGACCATCGCGAAGCTGCCCACCACGCGCCAGCTCTACGCCGACCGGCTGGCGCAGGCGGGCGTGATCCCCGAAAGCGGCGGCGACGACATGGTCGCCACGTGCCGTAAGGCGCTCGACGGCGGCTATCACACCAACAAGACGATACTCTCCAACTACAAGCCGCCGTTCGAGATCGACTGGAGCAAGTACAACAGCCGCAAGTGGAACGAGCACGACGATACGCGCCTGCCGATCGAGACGCTGAGATCGCTCGGGGAGCGCATCACCACGATTCCGGACAATTTCAAGCTGCATCCCGCGGTGCAGCGCATCGTCGATAGCCGCCGGCAGATGGCCCAGGGCAAGCTGCCGCTCGACTGGGGCATGGCCGAGCACCTCGCGTTCGCGACGCTGCTCAACGAGGGCTATGCGATCCGCCTGTCAGGGCAGGACAGCGGTCGCGGCACCTTCTTCCACCGCCACGCCGTGCTGCACGACCAGAACCGCGAGAAATGGGACCAGGGCACCTACGTGCCGCTCCAGCACGTCTCCGAGAAGCAGGGCGACTTCGTGGTGATCGACTCGCTGCTGTCGGAGGAAGCCGTGATGGGCTTCGAATACGGCTATGCCACCTCGGCCCCCAACGAACTGGTGATCTGGGAGGCGCAGTTCGGCGATTTCGCTAACGGCGCGCAGGTCGTGATCGACCAGTTCATCGCGTCCGGCGAGGCGAAATGGGGACGGCTCTGCGGCCTGGTGCTGATGCTGCCGCACGGCTACGAAGGACAGGGTCCCGAGCACTCCTCCGCGCGCATCGAGCGCTACATGCAGCTCTCGGCCGATCACAACATCCAGGTATGCATGCCGGCCACGCCGGTGCAGCTCTACTATCTGCTGCGGCGCCAAATGATCAGGCCACACCGCAGGCCGCTCATCCTGTTCACGCCGAAGAGCCTCCTGCGGCACAAGGAATCGGTTTCTCCGCTAGAGGAATTCGCCGGCGACCGGTTCAAGCCGGTCAACGAGGACTGGGAATCCAAGGACATCAACCCAGAGAACGTGAAGCGCACCATATTCTGCAGCGGCAAGGTCTATTACGACCTGCGGGCGGAGCGGAAGGCCAAAGGGCTGAAGGACCTGCCGCTCAACCGCATCGCGCAGCTCTATCCGTTCCCGCACGAGGATTTCCAGGCGCAGATCGAGCGTTACCGGAATGCTACCGAGATCGTCTGGTGTCAGGAGGAGCCGCGCAACCAGGGCGCGTGGCACCGTATCCAGCACTACCTGGAGCGCCACATGCTGCCGCACCAGAAGCTGATCTACGCCGGGCGGGACTCCTCGGCGTCGCCCGCGGCCGGGTACAAGTCGCTGCACGACCGGCAGCAGAAGGAGCTGGTGGAGCTGGCGCTCTCCGTCGGGGCTGCCTCGCGGGCCGATGGGGTTGCGTGATCTTACGGATCGCCGCGAAATCCCGCTAATTGAAATTCCGAGACCTGAATTTGATGGCAGTGCATTGAGGAACGCTCGCTGACCTAAAATAGACGCGTGCTCCGATCGCACATTAATACCGAATTTCCGGTTTCCCTGTGTTTACTTCTTTGGTTCGAGTGCGGCTCCCATGCTGATTGAAGTTAAGGTACCCCAACTCTCAGAGTCGGTCGCCGAGGCGACGCTCCTTGCCTGGCACAAGAAGCCCGGCGATTTCGTGAAGCGCGACGAAAACCTGGTCGATATCGAGACCGACAAGGTGGTGCTGGAGACGCCGGCGCCCGCTGCCGGCGTGATCGTGAAGATCGTCAAGGGCGACGGCGGCACGGTGGTGAGCAACGAGGTGATCGCGCAGATCGACACCGAAGCAGCTGCCGCGGTACCGGCAGCAGCAGCCAAAGGAAAAGACGAAGCGCCGGCGAGGCCCGCGGCCGCGGTAACACCGGCGGCAGGAGCGGCGGCGATGCCGGCGGCGCAGAGACTTGCGTCGGAAAAACAGGTCGACACGAGCACGATCGCCGGGACGGGCCGCGGCGGCCGGGTCACGAAGGAGGACGTGCTGCACGTGATCGAGGGCGGCGCGCAGGCACTCGCAAGGCCTGCTGCAGCGCCGGCGGCATCTTCCGTGGCCGCTCCGGTCGCGGCTGCGGCAGCGCCGCGCGCGCCCGCTCCACCGGTGGACCTCGGAGCCCTGGGAGAACGCCCCGAGCAGCGCGTGCCGATGTCCCGCCTGCGGGCGCGCATCGCCGAGCGGCTGGTGCAATCGCAGCATACTGCGGCCATCCTCACGACGTTCAACGAAGTCAACATGCAGCCGGTGATCGACCTCCGCAACCGGCACAAGGACCGCTTCGAGAAGGAGCACGGGGTCAAGCTGGGCTTCATGTCGTTCTTCGTGAAGGCGGCGGTCCACGCCCTGAGGAAATTTCCCGTCGTGAACGCGTCGATAGACGGGGCCGACGTGGTCTATCACGGCTACTACGACGTGGGCATCGCCGTCGGCAGCCCGCGCGGACTGGTCGTGCCCATCCTCCGGGACGCGGACCAGCTTTCCCTCGCCGGCATCGAGAAGAAGATCGCGGATTTCGGCAAGCGCGCCCAGGAAGGCAAGTTGACGATCGAGGAGCTGACCGGCGGCACGTTCTCCATCTCCAACGGCGGGGTGTTCGGCTCCATGCTGTCGACCCCCATCATCAACCCGCCGCAAAGCGCGATCCTGGGCGTGCACGCCACGCGCGATCGCCCGGTGGCCGAGAACGGGCAGGTCGTGATACGCCCGGTCAACTACCTGGCGCTGTCCTACGACCACCGCATCATCGACGGACGCGAGGCCGTACTTTCCCTGGTGGCGATCAAGGAAGCGCTGGAGGATCCGGCGCGCATACTGCTCGACATCTAAGTGACCCGTGACCCGTGACCCGTGACCAGTCACCCCTAGCAGCATTTGCCGGTCACCGGCCACCGTTTGGTGGTCACTCGGTTCCGCAGGGGCTTTATCGACAGTCCGCCCTTACCGGTCACTGGTCACCGGTCACTGGTCACCCCTCATGAGCAAGGCGTTCGACGTAGTAGTAATCGGTGGCGGTCCCGGCGGCTACATCGCCGCGATCCGCGCCGCTCAGCTCGGCCTTCAGGCAGCCTGCATCGACGACTGGTCCACCGCCGAAGGCAAGCCCGCCCCGGGCGGCACGTGCACCAACGTCGGCTGCATACCTTCCAAGGCGCTCCTGCAATCCTCCGAGAACTACGAGCACGCGGGACACGCGTTCGCCGACCACGGCATACAGGTGAAGGGTCTCGCCCTCGACCTGGCGCAGATGCTGAAGCGCAAGGACAAGATCGTGCGCCAGAACAACGACGGTATCGCCTACCTCTTCAGGAAGAACAAGGTGACGTTCTTCCACGGCCGCGGCGCCTTCGCCGGTGGCGGGGGCGAAGGATGGGAAATCCGGGTGCAGGGCAAGCAGGGAGACGCAGGCGAGACGCTGGCGGCGAAGCACGTCATCGTCGCCACGGGCTCCAATCCGCGGCCCCTCTCGATCAACGGCGCCGGCATCGCCTTCGACAACCAGCTCGTGCTCGACAACGCCGGTGCGCTGGCAATCCCCGATGTCCCGAAACGGCTGGGCGTCGTCGGGGCGGGGATCATCGGACTGGAGATGGGCAGCGTCTGGCGCAGGCTCGGGTCGCAGGTGACGATACTCGAAATGCTCGATGCGTTCCTGCCGGCCGCGGATGAAGCGGTCGCGAAGGAGGCGTGGAAAATCTTCACCCGCGACCAGGGACTCAATATCGTGCTCGGGACGAGCATCGCCCGGGTGACGGCAGGCACCAAGGGTGTTGCGGTCGAATACACCGTGAAAGGCGGGGGCGAACAGAAGGTCGAGTTCGACCGGCTGATCGTCTCGATCGGCCGCGTGCCGAATACCGAGGGCCTCGGGGCTGAGAAGGTCGCCCTCAAGCTGGATGCGCGGGGCTTCGTCGAAGTCGACGGCGATTGCCGCACCAATCTGCCCGGCGTATGGGCGATCGGCGACGTGGTCCGCGGGCCCATGCTCGCGCACAAGGCCGAAGAGGAAGGCGTCGCGGTGGCGGAGCGCATCGCCGGGCGCCACGGGCACGTGGATTTCAACACCATACCCAGCGTGATCTATACGGCGCCCGAGATCGCGTGGGTGGGCAAGAGTGAGCAGCAGCTGAAGAGTGAAGGCGTCGAGTACCGCGCCGGACAATTCCCCTTCATGGCCAACGGCCGGGCCCGCGCGCTGGGCGAC
This sequence comes from Burkholderiales bacterium, assembly GCA_035649495.1. Lineage (GTDB taxonomy): Bacteria > Pseudomonadota > Gammaproteobacteria > Burkholderiales > SG8-41 > SG8-41. Next base: position 42,947 of record DASRJL010000141.1, read on the forward strand.
ACCCGCGGATTCGTGAAATTTCTCGCCGATGCGGCGACCGACCGCATACTGGGGGTCCACATCATAGGGCCCATGGCCTCCGAGATGATCGCGGAAGCCGTGGTCGCCATGGAATTCCGCGCCGCGTCCGAGGACATCGCCCTCATCTGCCACGCCCATCCGTCGCTGTCGGAGGCCATGAAAGAGGCTGCGCTCGCGGTGCACAAGCGCACCCTGAACTCGTAGCGTGAGCGACACCGCATTTCCGGCGGGTCGCGTGGAGCCGTCCGACCGCACGCCGATCTCGGTCCTGGAGCTCTACGAGGAAGCGCTGCGCAGGAGAGGGTTCACGCGCGACGACACGCAGTACCGGGCCGTGCAGCGCCTGGAACGGCTCTACCAGGAATGGTCCGAGTACAAGTATCGCCGGCGCAATGCGCTCCTGCGCATGATCGTGCGCCCGCCGCTGCCGCGCGGGGTCTACCTGTGTGGCGGCGTCGGCCGCGGCAAGACCTTCCTCATGGACAGCTTCTATCGCTGCCTGCCTCTGGAGCGCAAGCGCCGGGTCCACTTCCATCACTTCATGCGGGACGTCCACCGCGAGCTGGACGACCTGAAGGGAACCGCCAATCCCCTGGACGCGCTCGCCGACCGGATCGCGAAACGCTACCGCCTGATCTGCTTCGACGAGGTCGCCGTCTCCGACGTCGCCGATTCGATGCTCCTCGGGCGTCTCTTCAACCGTACGATGGACCGCGGGGTGGTCTATTGCATGACCTCGAACTACGCGCCCGACGAGCTCTACAAAGGCGGGTTGAAGCGCGAGGATTTCCTCCCCACGATAGAGGTCATCAAGCGGCGCCTGGACGTGCTGCGCGTGGACGGCGGCACCGACTACCGCAAGCTCGCGCTGGAACGGGTGACGACCTACCACGCGCCCCTGACACCCGAGTCCGACCGGGCGTTGATGGACGCCTTCCGCCAGATCGCCGAAGTGGAGGAGGAGTTTCACGAGCTCGACGTTGAAGGGCGCGTGATTCCGTACCGGCACCGGGCAGGCGGAATAGTGTGGTTCGGCTTCGACGTGATCTGCGGCTGGGGCCGCTCCCAGAACGACTATATCGACCTCGCCAAGCGCTTCCACACCATCATCGTTTCCGGGGTGCCCCGCATGGGCCCCGATCGCGCCGACGAGGCGCGCCGGTTCACGCTGCTCGTCGATGTGTTGTACGATCAGCGCGTCAAGCTGGTCGTCTCCGCGGACGCGCAGGCCGGCGATCTGCTGGTGCGCGGCCAGGGCCCGGAGGATCCGCAGTTGAAGGCCATGATTTTCCAGTTCGACCGTACGGCGAGCCGGCTGGCGGAGATGCAGACGCGCGAATACCTCGTGCAGCCGCGAGCGGGGATGAATTAGGTTCTCACCATGAGCACATTCAAGGCATTTCGCGTATTCAGCGAGAACGAACGGATCTCCGGGCGAGTGGTCGACGCGACCCTGGAGGAGCTTGCCGCAGCCGAAGTGGTGGTCGGGACGGCGTATTCGAGCGTGAACTACAAGGATGCGCTGGCGGGAACCGGCGCCGGCGGCCGGATCATCCGCAAGTATCCCCTGGTCGGAGGCATAGACGCCGCCGGCGTGGTGGTGTCGTCCAGCGATGCCCGGTTCAAGGCAGGTGACGAGGTGATCTGCACCAGCTACGACCTGGGTGTCGCGCACGACGGCGGTTACGCGCAGACCTGCCGCGTGCCGGCGGACTGGGTCGTGCCGCTGCCGAAAGGGCTCACGCTGTTCGAAGCAATGGCACTCGGCACCGCCGGCTACACGGCCGGGCTCGCGATGGAGCTGCTGGAGCTGAACGGCATGGCGCCGGGTAACGGCAAGGTGCTCGTGAACGGCGCGACGGGCGGTGTCGCGACTCTCGCGATCGACATGCTGGCCCGACTGGGATACACGGTAACGGCGGTAACCGGGAAAGACGCGGAGCACGAGTTCCTGAAGAAGATAGGTGCGGCCGAGGTACTGTCGCGCAATACCCTCGACCTGGGGAAGCGGCCGCTGGAAAAGTCCCTGTGGGCGGCGGCGTTCGATTCAGTGGGCGGCGATCAGCTCGCGTGGCTGACGCGCACCATGCGCGAGTACGGGCTCATCGCGAGCTTCGGCAACGCCGGCGGCATCGAGTTGAAGACGACCGTCCTGCCCTTCATCCTGCGCGGTGTGCGGCTGATCGGCGTGGATTCGGCGTACACGCCCATGCCGTTGCGGCGCAAGGTGTGGGAACGCCTCGCCAGCGACCTGAAACCGCGTCACCTGGCCGACATTGCACACACGATCGCGCTGGAAGACCTTCCCGGCTATTTCGAGAAATTGCTGAAAGGGCAGGCGAGGGGCAGGGCCGTGGTGAAGCTCTAAAGTGCGTGATTGGTGATTCGTGATTGGTGATTGGCGCTGCTGCTCAAGAACACAGGGACCAATCACGCATCATTCCTCACCAATCACTAATCACGCAGTTTGGAGGAGAGCATGGGAGCCTATAAAGAGTTCCACAAGCGTTCGATAGAACAACGAGAGGAATTCTGGGCGGAGCAGGCTCGGCTTATCCATTGGCATAAGCCGTTCGAGCGCGTGCTCGACTACAGCCGGCCGCCCTTCGCGCGCTGGTTCGCGGGCGGCCTCACCAACCTGTGCCACAACGCCGTGGATCGCCATCTCGCCGCGCGCGGCGGCCAGAAGGCGTTGATCTACATCTCTACCGAGACGGGCCAGGAGCGCGCGTACTCGTTCCGGGAACTGCACGACGAGGTGAACCGCTGCGCCGCGATGATACGGTCCCTCGGCGTCGCGAAAGGCGACCGCGTGCTGATCTACATGCCGATGATTCCCGAGGCGGTGTTCGCGATGCTGGCGTGCGCGCGGTTGGGCGCGATCCACTCGGTGGTGTTCGGGGGTTTCGCTGCGCACAGCCTGGCGGCGCGGATCGACGACGCGCGGCCGAAGCTCATGATCACTGCCGACGGAGGAATGCGCGGCGGTCGCGCCATCCTCTACCGGCCGATGTACGAAGGGGCGATCCAGGCCGCAAAATCGCCGCCGGCGAAGGTGCTGGTGTTCAACCGCGGTCTCGATTCGGGTCTCGGGCTCGTCGCGGGCCGCGACCTCGACTATGCGACGTTGCGCGAGCAGCATTTGAACGAGGAAGTGCCGGTCGCCTGGATGGAGTCGAGCGAGCCGTCCTACATCCTCTACACTTCCGGCACCACCGGGCAGCCCAAGGGTGCGCAGCGCGACACGGGCGGTTACGCCGTGGCGCTGGCGGCGTCGATGAGGCATATCTACGCGGGCAACCCGGGCGAGACGATGTTCACCACCTCCGACATCGGGTGGGTCGTCGGGCATTCCTACATCGTCTACGGGCCGCTCCTGCACGGCATGACCACCATATTGTACGAAGGGCTGCCGATACGACCCGACGCGGGCATCTGGTGGAAGATCGTGGCCGACCACAAGGTATCGGTGATGTTCTCCTCGCCCACCGCCGCGCGGGTGCTGAAGAAGCAGGACCCGGCCTTCCTCCGGAAGCACGACGTCAGTTCGCTCAGGCACCTGTTCCTCGCCGGAGAGCCGCTCGACGAGCCCACGCACCGCTGGTTCACCGAAGCGCTGGGGAAACCGGTGATAGACCACTACTGGCAGACCGAGTCCGGCTGGCCCATTCTCTCCAGTGCGCCGGGCGTGGAAGCGACGCCGATCAAGCTCGGCAGTCCGAGCTTCCCGGTGTACGGCTACGACCTGCGTCTACTGCGCGAATCCGACGGGGGAGAGGCCGGACCGAACGAAAAAGCGGTAGTGGCTATCGTGCCGCCGCTGCCGCCGGGCTGTATGTCCACGGTGTGGGGCGACGACGAACGCTTCGTCCAGACCTACTTCGGGACGTTCCGCGACAAGCTGGTGTACTCGACCTTCGACTGGGGCATACGGGACGCGGACGGCTATCACTACATCCTGGGGCGGACGGACGATGTCATCAACGTAGCGGGGCACCGCCTGGGCACGCGCGAGATCGAGGAGGCCGTGCAGGCGCATCCCAACATCGCCGAAGTGGCGGTCGTGGGCGTGGCCGACCAGACGAAGGGCCAGGTTCCTCTCGCGTTCGCGGTCGTCAAGGATGCGACGAAGGTAGCGTCGGAAGACGGGCGCGCCACGGAGGAGAAGGACGTCATGGATACCGTGGACCGGATGCTCGGCTCGATCGCACGGCCGGCGAAGGTGCACTTCGTCTCGTTGCTCCCCAAGACGCGCTCGGGGAAGCTCCTGCGCCGCTCGATACAGGCGCTCGCCGAGGGGCGCAGCCCGGGCGATCTTACGACGATAGAAGATCCAGCGGCGCTGGAGCAGATACGCGAGGCTGTAAAAAAGGACTGAGCCGCCAAGACGCCTAGGCCGCCAAGATAACCGAAGCAAGAGTAAGCTCCCTCGAATGAAACCATCTCCGACACTCTGGTCGATCATCGCGTGCGCAATGGCACTTCCAGCGTGGGCGCAGCAGGGTTTTCCGAACCGTCCCATACGCGCCATCGTGGGGTTCGCGCCCGGCGGCGGGACCGACATCATGGCCCGCCAGCTCGGCCAGAAGCTGACAGAGAGCCTCGGCCAGCAGGTCATAGTCGACAACCGGGCAGGCGGAGGCGGCGTCATCGCGGCGGTGATGGCGCGGGACGCGCCGCCGGACGGTCATACGCTGTTTTTCGGCACCATCAGCACACTCGCGGCGAACGTCGCGACCAAGCCGGACCTGCCGTACGATCCCGTGCGCGACTACGCGCCGATCACGCTGACCGCCCAAAGCTGGTATTTCCTGGCCGTGCATCCATCGGTGCCCGCGAAATCCACCGCCGAATTCATCGCGCTCGCCAAAGCGCGTCCCGGCAAGCTCAACTTTGCCTCGTCGGGAACGGGCGGCGGCGTGCACCTGGCGATGGAGTATTTCCGCATCCTGGCCAAAATCGACATGGTGCACGTACCGTACAAGGGCGCCGCCCCGGCGGTCCAGGAAGTCATTGCCGGGCAGATCCAGATGACCTTTACGCAGCCGGCAACGGCCTTTCCGGCGGCGAAGGCGGGCCGGCTACGTCTGCTTGCCGTGTCGGCGAAAAAGGCGCTTGCGTCCTGGCCGGACGCGCCCCCGATCGCCGACACGCTGCCAGGCTACGAGACTTCGACCTGGCAGGGCGTGCTGGTCCCGGCGCGCACGCCCAAGCCGATCA
>DASRJL010000142.1:0-2381 GCA_035649495.1 Burkholderiales bacterium
GTACGAGTGCAATATATTGACTGTCAATGAAAGTCACCATCCTGGTCAGCACCATGACCGGCACGGCGCAGCTGTGCGCGCAGGAAATGGAGCTGGCGCTCGACGACGGCGAGACCGAGGTCGCTACGCTGATGATGGACGGGCTCGACAGCGCGGTGTTCCAGCGCGAAGGCGTGTTCCTGATCTGCACTTCCACGTACGGCCAGGGCGACGTGCCGGACAACGCTCGCGCCCTCTACGAGCACCTCCAGTCCGCCAAGCCGGACCTGTCGCAGGTGCGCTACGGCGTGTTCGGCCTGGGCGACCGCACCTACGCGGAAACCTTCAACTTCGGCGGCAAGCGCTTCGACGAGATCCTGTCGCAGCTCGGCGCCAAGCGCATCGGCGAGCGCCACATGCACGACGCTTCCTCGGGCATCCTGCCGGAGGAAACCGCGCTCGAGTGGTGCCAGGCCTGGCTAGCCAAGGCGAGGGAAGCGCAGGCCGCCTAGTACCAGGGCAGTGAGCCCGAAGAGCCACAGATAGAGCGTGACGGCGATGAGCGCCACGATGTGCCACAGCGACATCCCGGCGGGAGCCATGTTTACGGCAAAGATCACCGCCAGGAGGAAGAGAAACGTCGACGCCATTACGCCTGCCCACGCGATGCTCGTCCACTTGAGCAGGGCGATCATGGATTCTGCGCGCTGAACGCCATCCGGCGGGAGAGCGCGGTCCAGTCGAGCTTGCGCGTGAGGATCATGATCACCGCGAGCACGCCGAATACCAGCAGCGCGCCGAGCAGGAGCGAATGGTCCTCGGAACGCAGCAGGACGTAGAGGGCGCCGTAGAGCGCGGCGAACAACGTCGCAAAGGCGGCGGTGCGCGCAATGCTGCCGAGGGGATGGCGCAGGTAATAGGTGAGGAGCGCCACGCATCCGCCGGCGGCAGCCAGGTACGCCCCTGCGAAGCGGACGTGCTCCGAAAGCGCGATCAGGAGGAGAAAGAACACCGCCAGCGCCATCCCCGCGAGCGCGTACTGCACGGGGTGCAGCCGCACGCCCCAAATCACCTCCACCAGCACGAACGCCGCGAAGGTGAGGAGGACGAAGAGGAAGCCGTACTCGGTGGCGCGATAGGACATGCTGTAGAGGTTCACCGGATCGGCTAGGGCGAACCCGACCAGCCGCGAGGTGGAGAAGAGCTTGTCGCCGGCGGCGGCCTCGCGCCAGAACGCGTTGCCGCCGGTGGCGAAGTGGTTCACGCGCCAAGTCGCGGTAAACCCGCGGCCGGAGATCTCGCGCCGGTCGGGCGAATAGCCGCCGACGAAGGACGGATGCGGCCAGTCGGAGTCGAGGCGGATGTCGTTCTGGCTGCCGAGCGGGGCGATCTCGAGCCGCGCGGTGCCGGCGAGCTCCAGCGGAATGCGGAACGCGAGCTGCTTGCCGAGGCGCGCGGTGCTGCCGAGGCTTGAATGCAACCCGGAGCGGATGTTGGTGTCGGCGGTTCCCGGCGTGAACTCCGCCGGGGCCTGCTTGATCCCGCGCACATCGCTGATCGCGAGCACCAGGAAAGCTTCCTTCCACGCGTAGGTGCTCTCGCCCACCGGGGCGGGCGGCGGAGGCACCGGGAATGCGCCCGACAACTCGACTTTCGCGCGGTAGAGGCGGATGGGGTAAATCCCGCGGTGACGGCTCTCGACCGGCACCGAGCCTTCGATCGTCAGTTCCTCGGGGAGAAACAGCTCGGTCCGGCAGGGACGCTGCTTCTTCTCCGGTACGGCGTACGCGTTGCCCTCCTTCGGGTACACCCATCTCTTGTCGACATGGGTCTCCTCGCAGCGCAGCGCGAGGAACGGCCCGGCCAGCGCCTGCGGACCGCTCGTTTCCTCGGCGAAGGCGGTCTGCACCGCCGCTGCACGGTCGCGGCGCTCGCCGATCTTCTTCTGGATCAGGGACAAGGGCAGCAGGAGGAGGACGGCGATGCCGGCCACGAGCGCAAAGCGCAGAAGGATCGGAAAGGGCATGACGGTCCCCGTTTTGTAGTTGAACCGTGTCAGGGTGCCCCGGACGTATGACATCGTCCGGGCGGACCGATGGCAAACCGGTGGCGGGGGCACGCGATTTGCTCAAAGAGCAACGTGCGTGCGCTCAAATGGATTGGCGGGACCGTCGCGGTCCTCTTCGTTGTAATCGCCCTCTTTTTTACATTCGGGCTGCATCTCCTCAAGGGTCCGATAACGCGCGCGATCACCGACGCCACCGGCCGCGAGCTCGTGATCGAGAACCTGCGGCCGGTCTGGTCCTGGGTTCATCCCCGCATCCGCATCGAGGGCGTCACTTTCGCGAACGCTGAATGGGGCACGGCGGACTACCTGCTCAGCGCCGATGTCGTGGAGGCCT
>DASRJL010000143.1:0-9889 GCA_035649495.1 Burkholderiales bacterium
GCGGCGCACTGATAGTCGCTCTGGTGCTTCTGCTGTACTGGTGCGGTGAATGGCAACTGGGCACCGCGGATATTCTCCTGGCCGAGCTGCATCTTGGCGCAACTTACGATGCGGTTGCCCGCGGTCGGTTGTGGCGGCACATGCCCGTCGAGGTCGTAGTGGTCCCGCTCGGCATCCTGGGGATCACTTACGCGCTGATGTACGGCGGGTACCCGATCGTGGTCGCGACCGCGGCCATGTACCTGGCGGCCTGGCATCGCGGGCGCCAGAACCTGGGGATTGCGCGCTACTACCAGTTTCGCGTGGGCGGAGCATCGTCGCCGTGGCACGGTCGTCTTTTCCAGTCGGCCATCTACCTGCCGATGGTTGCCGGCGTGGCCTTCTTCGCCAGCACCTCGCCGTTGCACGAGGACGAGGAGTACATCGGCTTGGGGCTCGATCCAGGTGTCCTCTGGGTGCTGGGCGTCCTGGCCGTGGCGAGCTTGGTTGCCTACCTGGCGTTCACGGTGCGCTACCGCGGTTGCGTGCATCCCGGCGAACGGTGGGTTGTGGTTGCGAATGCCCTCGCGTTCGGTAGCGCCTACGTCCTCGGCGCCTGGACCGTGTCGTTCATCCTGGTGCTGGCCCTGCATCACGAGGTCCAGTACCTGAGTTTTGCTTACGCCATGGCGCGACGCTCCGCCGCCAACCGGACCGTGGACGGAGCCGCCGAACTCCGGCTGCTCGCTTCGTTCATGGTCTGGCCGGTCATCGGTCTGGCGACGTGGGCGGCGTGCAAATTCTCGGATCTACCGTGGCTGGCGCCGTTCCTGGTGGGCGGCCTGCTTTGCCACTACTGGCTCGACAGCCGTATCTGGACTGCACGGGCATGGCGACTCGCCAGCCGGTAGAGCTTCCGGGGGCCGGGGAGCGTTCCCGGATCGTGCCGCGGCAGCCGGTCAGTGGATGGAGCGGGCAAGACTCCGCGCGACCACGGTGACGGCTTTTGCCATCGCCGCGGCGGCACGGGTGAGCGGAGGGTCGATGCGGGTGAACATCCCCAGGGTGTACGACGGCATCGGCTCGGCAACGGCAATCGGCTGCAGCAAGCCCCTGGCAAAGGAAGCGGCGAGCGTCGCGCGCGACGTGATCGCGAGCATGTCCGTTTTTGTAAGGAGGGTCACGATGGCGGTGTACGACTGACAGTCGATTACGTTTTGCGGTAGCGGCAATTTTGCCGCCGAAAATACATCCTCCAACCGCCGACCCACCGCCATCGGGAGTATCCAATCCGCGCCCGAGAGTTGAGCAAGAGATCGCGCGTTGCACATTGGATGCCCCTTCCGCGCCGCGATGACGAACTCGTTGCGAAACAAGGGACGGAACGCCAACGCTGGGTCGAGCTTGTCGGGGATCCGACTCCCGATCGCAAAGTCCAGCGTCTCGTCCCGCACCAGCGGCAGGAAGGAAGTCGAAAAGGCTTCCACTATACGAATACTGACCAGCGGGAACTGCTGGCGGAAACGGGCAACGGCCTCGGGGACGATAAGGAGCATGCCCAGCGGCCCGCTCGCGACTGCAACCGAACCCAGGCCCTCGCCGCCGATTTGAGTCACCTCCTCCTGGGCTTTGCGGAGCTCGGTCTGGGCTGCCCGCGCCCTGGCGAAGAAGGCGCGTCCCGCGGCAGTAGGCACGATGCCATGCGGCGTACGCTTCACGAGCTGTGCGTGCAGCTCGGATTCGAGTCTACGCACGCTTTTTGTTATCGCCGGCTGCGACACACCCAGCTTGCGGGCGGCGCCGCGGATGCTGCCCGTCTCGACTACGGCGACGAAATCCCGTATCTGCTTGAGGTGCAGGGTATAACCTCCAGGTTATCGAGGTGTACACTCTGCCATCTTACCCCCGCGCTGCGCGGCGTGCTTTACTGCATGGGAGCTGCCGGGACGATCCCCGGCGTGCTTCCAGGAGCAAGAAAATGAAGGCAATCTTCCGTTCCCGATTAGCCGGCCTGTTGCTGGCGCCAGCGCTCTTTGCGGCCTATACAACCGCGGGTTCCGCCGCGCCACCCGCGTATCCGAACAAGCCGATCCGGCTGATCCATGGCGCCTCCGGTTCACCGGGGGACATCGTTTCGCGCATCGTGGGCGAGGCCGTCGGCGCGGCGCTCGGCCAGCCGATAGTGGTGGAAAACCGCGCCGGCGCGATGAACACGATCGCCGTTGCCGCCGTCGCGAAGGCGGAGCCGGACGGTTACACCCTGGGCGGCATCGCGCTCGTGCAAACAGTCGCACCCAGCATGTTGCGCCAGATGCCTTACGACACTGCGCGAGATCTCGCGCCAGTGCGGCAGTACTCCTGGGTCTCGCAACTCCTGGTGATACGCAGCAGCTCACCGGTGACCTCGACTCCCGAGCTCGTCGCCGCGGTAAAGGCGCGGCCCGGACAAGTCACCTTCGCGTCCGGCGGAAACGGCACCCCGTCGCATCTGGTCGGCGAGCTTTTCAAGCGCCAAGCCGCGCTCGACATCCAGCACGTGCCCTTCAAGGGCGCGTTGCCCGCAATGACCGCTGTCATGGGTGAGCAAGTCGACCTGATGTTCGTCCCCGTGCCTACAGTGGCGCCCCATGTCAGGGCTGGAAAACTGCGCGCGCTTGCGACGCCGGCGCCCGCGCGGCTAGCGATCCTTCCCGACATCCCGACCTTCGTCGAACTGGGTTTCGCCGGTCTCGATGTCCGCGACTGGCACGGCATCATCGCTCCCCGGGGCACGCCCGAACCGGTAATCGCACGCCTTGCCGCGGAGGTGACCAGAGCGCTCGCGCGGCGGGAGGTGAAGGATCGGCTCGCCGCGGCAGGCTTCGAACTCGTGGCCGACTCGGGCCCGGCGGAGTTCGGCGCGCATATCCGGTCCGAGCTGGCGAGGTGGGCAAAGGTGGTGCGTGATGCAGGCATAAAGGCGGACTGAAATGCCGAAACTCAGCGAAAACTCCTGCCCACAGCGCGTCGGAAAGACCTCGGCGCTCATGGAGCTGATCTACAGCGGCTCGCTCTCGCAGGCCGCTTATGTCGCCGCCGAGCTTGGCATCGCCGACCACCTGGCGAGCGGCCCCAGGGATGCAGGCGAGCTTGCGCGAGCCACGGGATCTCACGCGCCGTCGTTGCATCGTCTATTACGGACACTCACCGGTATCGAGCTCTGCACAGAGCGCGAGGACGGGACATTCGCGCTCAGCCCGATGGGCTCGCTTCTGAGCAGCGACGCGCCGGACTCGTTGCGGTCCCGCTTCCTGCACTGGGGCAAGTATCAGTGGCCGGTCTGGGGGAATCTTCTCTACAGCGTGCAGACCGGTGAGAGCGCGAGAAACCTCGCTACGGGAACGGACGGCTTCAAGCATCTGGAGCGCGACGCCGAGGCAGCCGAGGTATTCAATCGCTCGCGGGTGGGGATGACCCGCTTCGTCGCAGCGGACGTCGTGCAGGCATACGACTTTTCCGGGGTGCGGCGCATCGTCGATGTCGGTGGCGGGCATGGGGCGCTGCTCGCGGTGGTTCTTGAAGCTCACCCGGACATGCAAGGCGTGCTCTTCGACATGCAGCACGCCATGGAAGGCGCGCAGGTGTATATGGCGAACGCAAGGCTATCGAAGCGCTGCGAGTGCATCGCCGGCAGTTTCTTCGAAGCGGTACCGGCTGGCGCGGACGCGTACGTGCTCAAGGGCGTGATCCATGACTGGAACGACGAGCAGAGCGCGGTAATTCTTCGCAATTGCCGCCGAGCGATCCCGCAGGACGGAAAGCTCCTGCTCGTCGAGCGGATCATGCCGGCGCGCCTGGAGGCGACCCCGCGTCACCACGCGATCGCACAAGCGGATCTGACCATGCTTCTCGGACCCGGAGGCCGGGAACGCACGGAGACCGAATTTCGTATTCTTTTGGAGTCGACCGGGTTCAGGCCGACAAGATTCATCGCAACCGCGCTGGAGTACAGCATCGTCGAGGGCATCCCCAGCTAGACGAAAATTCGTTGCCAGCCCGATACTCAATCCATCTTTGCGCCGGAAATCTTGACCTGTGCCGCCAGTCTCACGGCTTCGAGCGCAATGAACTTCTTGAACTCTGCCGGCGAGTTGCCGACCGGCTCCTTGTCCCCCTCGGCAAAGTGCGTCCTGACGTTCGGCTGATTCAGCACTTTCACGACCGCCGCGTTCATCCTGTTCACGATATCGGCAGGCGTCTTGGCCGGCGCCATGATGCCGCCCCAGGACGTCGATTGATATCCGGGAAGGAAATCGGCCATCACCGGTACCTCGGGAAGAAGCGGCGAGCGCTTCGGGCCGCACACGGCAAGCGGCTTGATCGCCTTCGACTTGATGAATGGCAGGGCTTCGATCAGGGGAGCGAACACAGCCTCGATCGCGCCGCCGACGAGATCGGTGACGGCCGGCGCCCCGCCCTTGTAGGGCACCATCACCATGTTGCCGGCGACCATGTGGTTGAACAAGGCGCCGGCGAGATGCTGCGAAGAACCGTGTCCGGCCGTGCCGTAGTTCACCTTGTTTTTGCCGCTTTTCACATAGGCAATGAACTCGGGAGTATTGCTGACCGGCACCTTTGCGTTGACCACCAGTACGTTGGTCGAGTTATGGGTCTGAACTACGGGCGCCAGGTCGGCGATGAAATCGTAGGGCAGATTTTTGTACAGGCTCTGGTTGGCGAGGAGCGTCGCGGAAGCAACCAGGAAGGTGTACCCGTTCGGGGTAGCCTTGGCCACCGTGTCGCCCGCTATCGTGCCCGCCGCTCCCGGGCGATTGTCGATGACCAGGGTCTGACCCAGTACCGGCCGCAGATTTTCCGCGAGCACGCGGGCCGTCAAGTCCGTGCTGCCGCCGGCCACGAAAGGAACGATCATTCTGATCGACTTCGAGGGCCAGTCCTGGGCGAGCGCGGGCGATGCGGCCTGCGCCATCAGCAGAGCACCGATCGCGGTCGTCAGAATCCTGAACATGAGGCTCTCCCTTGCTGTAGACCAAAGGCGTGATAGGTGACGGGTGACAGGTGATAGGAGCGAATCCCGAATCCTGAATCCCGCCGTTCAAACTTCGCCGAAGTGAATACGCCGGTACGGCATTGACGGGATCCTGTCGTCGACGTGCAGGTCCCACAGCTCCGACTGCCCCGCCTTCTCGTGCGCCGCGAAGAGAGACTTGAACCGCTCGAGGCTCGTGATCTTTTCGCCGCGCAGCCCGAATCCGCGCGCGATGGCCGCGATGTCGCCGCGCCCATGCTGCGACTCCGCCGGGTCGTAGCCCTGCGCCCTGAACTTGTGTACCTCGGCGCCGTAGCCGCCGTCGTTCACCGCGCAGATCAGCATGCGGATGCCTTGACGTTGGATCGTTTCGAGTTCCTGGATGTGCATCATCAGGCTGCCATCGCCCTCGACCAGCAGCAGCTTGCCGTCACCGCGCGAGGCAGCCATGCCGATCGCAATCGGAAATGCCGATCCGATGGCGCCGAACTCGTTGACGATGTGGACGTTCTCCGCGCGTCGCCCGTACATGTGCGTGACGAGTATGCCCGCGAAATGCGCACCGCCGCTCACCACGGTCCAGTCCTTTGGAATCGCGGCATCGAGCTCCAGCATTGCCGGCCGTGGATCCACCACGCCGGGCCCGACGAGAAACTCCTTGCCATCCGGCCGCGCCGCCATGGCCGCAATCTGATTGGCGAGCATGGGTGAGCGCGCGCCGGCCGCCGAATGGCCGCGCTCTTCGAGCTTCGCCAGCACTGCTTCGGCGGTTGCTCTGGCATCGGCCTTGATGTGCATGTCCGCGATGCGCAGCCCCTGGTACAGCCCGCGCGGATTCAAGTCGATCTGCACCGTCTTCGCGTTCGGGTACAGGTAGCCGGCCTCGGTGGTGTAGTGCCCGAGACCCGCGCCGACGCCGATGACCAGATCGCTCGCGGCGAATTCCTCGCGCGCCAGCGGGCTCGCGTAGGCACCGGCGACGCCGATCCCGAACCGGTTGTGATCGAAGAGCCCCTTGGCGAAGAGCGAGGTCGCCAGCAGGGCGCCACAGCGTTCAGCGAGCGCCTCCAGCGCCGGCCCCGCACCGGAGCGCACCACGCCTCGCCCAGCGAGGATGATGGGGCGCCTGGACTCCGCGATCATCGCCGCGAGCTTGTCCACCAGGACGGGATCGGGCGCTGGACGCTGCGGCGTGGGCATCAACTCGGTGGAGGGTGAATACTCGGCGCCCCAGGGGAACGGCTGCTTCTGGAGATCCATCGGCACGCCCAGCACGACGGGGCAGCGTTCCTGTCGCGCGGTATAGAAGGCCTCGCGCACGGTGTCGAGCATCCGGTCCACGCTCTTTACGGGCAGATAGCGCGCACCGGTCGCGGTGGCGAGCGGCCCGAGCTCGAGCTGCTGGACATACCACGCGGCGGAGGTCGGCGAGTCGCCGGCAAACACGACCAGCGGAATGCTGCCGCGCGCTGCCGTGGCGAGCGCCGTCATGATCTGCGTGAAGCCCGGGCCGCAGGTCACGCTCGCCACGCCCACCTTGCCCGTATGGCGGGCATAGCCATCGGCCATGGCGACCGCGCAATGCTCGTGCCGGGCGTGCACCACGCGCACCTTGTGCTTCTGCGCCATGATCGCGCCCCAGTACATGTTGGCGTCGCCCAGCAGCGCGAACACGTTATCCACGCCCTCAGCCACGAAGGCCTGCGACAACACTTCGTATCCGCTCAGCTCCCCTGATTGTTCGCTCGATTGGTCGTTCATTCGCTTTCCTTGTCGTTTCTGCCCGTCACTTTTCCTATTACGCCGCGCGCGCCGTCGAGCAACGCGCGCCCCACGATCTTCGTTCCCGACGCCGCGGGTGCCTGTTCCAGCACGGCGTCACTGCCTTTTACCCGGCGCTGCTCGATGACGTTCGCGATGTTGGTCGCGAATTCCGCCATCAGCGCGCGCGCGACATGCACGCCGCCAGCCGAGGCGAACGCCTCCAGCGGGCCCGCGACCTCGAATCCGCCTTCCATGGTTACGTCCGTCGTGTCGTTGCCGCGCGCCACCACCTCGAACCGGGCGCGGGCGCGCGACGCACCCCTCTGGTCGATGCCCCGCGCCTCGATCACGCAGCGTTTGACGGGATGATCGTAGGTGAGCCGTGTCTCACCGCGGAACACCGCCACAGTGGGCCCGAATTTGAACGTCACCTTGCCGCGATGCGCGCCATCCGGAGTCAGCTCGGTCAGCTCCGCGCCAGGTATGCACGCCGCGACCACGGCCGGGTCCGACATGAGCGGCCACACTTCGTCCGGCGGCGCCGGTATCGAAAATGTTTCCTTTAGATTCATCAAACGCTGCCCATGTGATTCATAATGGCATTATCCACCGGAATTCACCGTCATCACCCTGGTTCATCCATGAACTCGTTACGTTCCGCAATGTGGGTGTTGATCGCGGCGGCCTGCGCCATGCCCGTGCACGCCCAGACGGACGTTTGGCCCGCGCGAGTGCTGCGCCTGATCGTTCCGTTTGCGCCTGGCGGCACCACCGATACCATCGCGCGCCTCGTTGCCCGCGAGCTGACAAAACCGCTTGGACAGACGGTCATCGTCGAGAATCGCCCGGGCGCGGGTGGTCTCATCGGGGCGGAAGCGGCATTGAAGCTCCCGGCCGACGGCTACACGCTGCTCTTTGCCACCATCAGCACGATGGCCGTGCAACCGGCCCTGCAGACGAAGCTGAGCTATGAGCCGCTCAAGGACTTCACGCCGGTAACGCTGATCTCGACGCTACCGTACGTCATCGCTTCCCATCCCTCGCTGCCTGCGCGCTCCGTGCCGGATCTGGTGAAGCTCGCGCGCGCGAAGCCCGCGTCGATCACCTACGCGTCACCTGGTGTCGGCACCGGCGCCCATCTGACTTCCGAATACCTCGCGAGCGTCACGGGTATGAAGCTGGTGCATATCCCCTACAAAGGCGATGCGCCGGGCACGATCGATCTCATCGCGGGACAGGTCATGGTTGCCGTGTTTCCGACGATCGGCCTCGTGCCACACGTGAAGGCGGGACGGGCGCGGGCGCTCGCGGTGACATCGCTCGAGCGCGCGACTTCTTTGCCCGACGTCAGGACGGTCGCGGAGCAGGGCTACCCGGGATGGGAATCCGGCTCGTGGAACGGCATCGCCGTGCGCGCCGGCACGCCCGAAGCCATAGTGCGGCGACTCCACAAGGAGGTCGCAACCATCCTGACGGAGAACCAGCAGGTACGCGGGACCATAGAATCGGCCGGGAGCAGAATCGTCGCCAGCACGCCGGAGCAGTACGCCGAATACATCCGGGGCGAGATCGCGAAGTGGCGGAAGGTGGTCGCGACGGCCGGAATCAAGACCGAGTGAATCTGAGCATGATGCAACTGCCGATGATCGGTGCATGGAGGTGGTGATGAGTGCTTGCAGGAGGTGTGCGCGACTGCTGGGATGGCTCGTCTTGAGCGCTTTCGCCGCGGGCGCGGCCGCGCAGAAGGACTACCCCAACAAGCCGATACGCTACATCAGTCCGTTTGCGCCGGGAGGCAGCACGACCGTCATCGCGCGCCTCGTCGGACAGCAACTCACCGAGGCGTGGGGACAGCAGGTCGTCGTGGACAATCGACCGGGGGCCAACACCATCATCGGTACCCAGGCAGCCGTGACCGCGCGCCCGGACGGCTACACGCTTCTGTCCCTGGGCAGCACCCTGGCCGGCAATCACTGGCTCGCGAAGACACCCTACGATGCCGTGAAGGACATCGCGCCCATTGCCACCGTGTCGAGCTACGAGAACGTGCTGGTGGTGCCGCCTTCGCTGCCGGCGAACAACGTCAAGGAGTTGATCGCGCTGGCGAAGGCGAAGCCGGGGCAGATTACCTACGGCACGTCGAGCACCGGTGGACCGACCCATCTGCTGGCCGCGCTTTTCAGCACCGTGACCGGCATCAACACGCTGCATGTTCCGTACAAAGGCGGCGGCCCCGCGGTGACGGACCTGATGGGCGGGCACATTCAATTCTTCTTCTCGAATCCCGTCAACGTCGCCGCGCAGATCAGGAGCGGGCGCCTGCGGGCGCTCGCGGTCACCGGGCAATCGCGCGTTGGAACCTTTCCGGACGTTCCTACCTTCATCGAGGAAGGGCTGCCGGCCATGACCTTGACGAACTGGCAGGGCGTGGGCGGACCGGCCGGCATCCCGAAGCCGATCATCGACAGGATATCGGCCGAGATCAGAAAACTGGTCGCCCGGCCGGATACCAAGGAGAAGCTGAACGCCCTGGGTTCAGAGCCCTTCTACAACACCCCGGAACAGACCGCCGCGATCGTCAAATCGGACATCGTCAAGTACGGCAAGATCATCAAGGACGCGAACATCAAGGTGGAGTGACTCGTGATCCGGTAAAACATGGAACCGCCACCGAACACTGATCCAGCGCCCGCGCCACCCCAGCGGAGGGGGCACCTCGTCGTCTGGCTCGGGCTCGCAACGAAGATATTCCAGAGCGGCAAGGCGCTCAAGGTCGTGCTGGCCGGCGTGGCGGTCTCGGGATGGACCGTTCTCTACAGCCTGCCGTTCGCACTGGCCCTGACCGCGACGCTGGTCTTCCACGAATGGGGACACCTGAGAGCGATGCGCCGCTTCGGCATCCCGACCAAGGGCATGTACCTGATTCCCTTCGTCGGCGGAATCGCCGTGGGTGAACAGGCCAGGACCCACTGGGAGGACGTCTACATCGCGATGATGGGGCCGGTGCACGGGCTCGCCATGACCGCCGCGTGCTACATGGGCTACCTCGCCACGTCGAATCACCTGGTGGGGCTCGTCGCGTCGGTGAGCGCGCTGGTGAACATCTTCAACCTCCTG
>DASRJL010000144.1:0-61155 GCA_035649495.1 Burkholderiales bacterium
GGATTACCTGGGCGATCACATCCTCATGTTCAGCACGGACTACCCCCATCCCGAGACACGCTTCCCAGAGTCCGTCGACCTGTGCCTGGGCTGGCCGGAGATAAACCCCGGCCTGATGCAGAAGATCCTCTGGGACAACGCAGTCAAGGCTTTCGGGGAGCCATAACCCCCGTCATGGGTCAGGCGTCAGGGGTCATGCGTGCCCCTAAAACCCGTCAGGGGTCAGGCGTCAGCGGTCAGGCGTGCCCTTAAAACCCGTCAGGGGTCAGGCGTCAGCGGTCAGGCGTGGAAACCCGAGCAGCGGCCGGGTGGCGGAAGGCCGGATGACTGATCCGACTCTCCAGTACTGGTACGACCTCAAGACAACGCGACGGTCAAATACCGGCGTGCTGAATTCGCTCGGGTCACGAGTCACGGGTCACGAGTCACTTCTTCTGCTCACGTCTGCTTGAAGCAGCGCGTCGCGTTCTCCCAGAAGAGCTTGCGCCGAACGTCCTGCTTGATGCTCGACCACTCCAGGATCTTGTCGATCGAGTGGGGGAACCACGATTCGTAGTGCGGGTAGTCCGAGCCGAACATCAGCACGCCGTCGCCGAGCGCGCCGGTGACCATGCTGAACATCGGCTCGTGCTCGTGCGCCTCGATGTTGCAGAACACCCGCCCCGCGGCGAAATGCTCGCTCGGCAGATGCTTCAACTTCGCGGTGCGGCCGACGTAGCTCACCTGCTCGTCCATGCGCCGCACCCAGAACGGCAGCCAGCCGAAGCCGCATTCGAGCACGCAGAGCCGCAGGCCGGGATGGCGGTCCAGTATGCCGCCGGCGAGAAAGCCGGCCATCAGGCGCATCGCCCCCCAAGGATGCGAGCACAGCCGCGCCAGGTAGACGTTGTCCCACATGTCGCGGTAGCCGGGAAAATACGGCGGACTCCAGGCGAAGCTGTGATGCGCGATCGCGAGGTCGTGCTCTTCCGCGGCCTGCCAGATCGGCTCGAGGTCGGGATGATCGACCGGCCTGTCGTTGTCGAGCAGCGGCGTCACCGCGACCGCCCATTTCGAGGTGCCCCATTTCCGGATTTCCCGCACCGCGTCCTCGACGTCGCGCGTCGAGGCGACGATCGGGCCCTTCAACCGGTCCGGGAACGGCGCGCAAAACTCCTGCATGTGCCGGTGGTAGGCACGGATCAACCCGGTTTCGAGCGTAACGTCGGGCAGCCCGACCACGCTCGTCCAGACCGAGGGGACGAGGAAATGCACGTCCGAGCCCTCGGCATCCATGTCGAGGACGCGGTTGTCGGAGCGGTCGTCGACCACCCCGGGGCTCGGCCGCCTTTCGCCGCGCCATACGCGGCCGTCGGTCGAGCCGGCACGCGGCTCGGCCTCGCCCAGCGTGCGCTCGTAGGTCTTGCCCCCGAACCGGTAGGTGTTCCGGACGCCGCCATCGGCGCTGCGCGACTTGACGGCATGCCGATAGGGCGCCAGATCGGCAAGGCGCGGGCGGAAAGCCGGGTCGACATATTTCTCGAGCACGTCGGCGCCCGGATCGATATGCGTATCGGTGTCGTATACACGGAAGCCGTTCTTCATGATTTCTCGCTTCTCCAGCTGCTACCAGACGGCGACCTTCGCCTGCGCCTCGACCCGCTTCGCCATGGGCGTGTCCTCCAGGTGGAAGAACCTGATCATGTTCCCCGCCAGGATCGGGTACGCCTCTTCCCACGGCACACCGGCGAACATCTTGTCCGCGTACGACCGGGTCTCGGGCCAGTCGCACTCGATGTGCGGAAAGTCCGTGGCGAACATGAGGTGGCCCGCGCCGAGATGGTGGCGCATCTCGATCGCGGTCCGCTCCACGTGCTGCACGCTCAGCACGATGTTGTCGCGGACGTACTCGCTGGGCAGCCGCCGCGGGGGCTTGAAGCCCAGCAGGCGCTTGTTCCAGTGGAGGTGCTTGTCGTACCAGTAGTCGGCCATCTCGAGCCAGAACGGGATCCAGCCGACGCGGGTCTCGGCGAAGAAGATCTTGAAGTCGGGGAAACGGTCGAATACGCCCGACATGAAGAGCGGTGCGATGCTCTTCGTGGGATCCAGCCCCCAGCGCGTCACGTAATCCACGATATTCCGCGTCGACTTGAGGATCGCGGGGTCGGCGTCGGGGAACAGGAACATGGGCTGGTCGGCACGGGGACCGGCGCGGTTGAAGCCGACGTGCGCGGTCACCGGCATGTTCATTTCCTGGGCCGCCGCCCAGAACCTGTCGTCCTCTGCGGTCGGGTAGACCTTGCCGCTGGGAAACACGCCCAGCATGACGCCTTTCAATCGCTTCTCCGCAGCGTGGTTGAGCTCCGCGAGGGCGTCCTCGATATTGGTCCACGGAATGACCGCCATGCCGATCAGGCGGTCCGGCGCCACCGGGCAATATTCCTCTGCCAGCCAGTCGTTGTAGGCCCGCACCGCCGCCTTGTACGCGGCATCGTCCTGCATGTTGCGCCAGAGGGCGGGCCCTACCACCATGTTGGGGAACAGTACCTCGGCCAGCAGCCCGTCCGCATCCTGCTCGGCGACCCGCTGCCCGGGCGGGCCGATGCCCGGAGTATTCTCGACTTTCACGCCGACGGGCTGCCAGTCTTCGGCCTTTCGGCCGCCGCGCAGATCGATGTAATTGACCTTGAACGGCGCCGAACCGGCCATCACGATGGCGTCGCTGCCGTCGGGGAGCGTCGTCGTGCGCGGCGCGAGCTCCCGGTATTTCGCCGGCATCCGGCCGGTCCACCGCTCCGGGAGGACCTCCAGGTGCCCGTCGCTGGATAGCATCGGATATGTTTTCGCCATCAAAACCTCCGCAGACTGTTCCGAATCCACAGGCCGTCACCCAGTCAGTGGACCCTGGTTATCCGGCAAGCGTCTCGTAGTGATGCGAGTTCCCGATCACTTCAGCGGCATACAGCCTGGCGATCTCCTCTTTCGAGTAGCCCAGGAGATCGCCCAGTACTTCCTCGTTGTGCTCGCCCACCCTGGGAGTCGAGCCGACAACGGTGGGAGTGCGGCTGAAGTGCCAGAAGTCGCCGGACACGGCGATCGTCCCCGCCAGGAAATCGGGGACCTCCACCATTGCCCGCCGCTCCCAGGGATGGGGATCCTGCGCCGCCTGCGCGATGGTATTCACCGGCGCCGCGGTGACATCGTGACGGGTGAAGTGGGCGATGGCGTCCTTCATCGTCATGCCGGCCAGCAGTTGCTCCATCGCCTGCTTCACGACCGGAACGTGCTTGCTGCGCTCGCGGCGGGTGGTGAAGCGCGGGTCTTCCTTCCACTCGGGCTTCCCGAGCGCGTTGCACACCCGGGGCCAGTGGTGCTGGTCCCCGGCTGCTATGAGGATCCAGCCGTCCTTGCAGGGGTACGTGCCGCTGGGAGGCGCTGAAGACTCACCACGCTTGGGCTCGACCCCGGCACCGTGATAAGCGGTGATGGGGATTTCGGTCAGGCTGTAGCCGGAATCCGCGAGGCAGACGTCGATGCACTGCCCCACGCCGGAAATGCTGCGCTCGAAGAGCGCGCCCAAGGTACCGATGGCGGAGTGCAGCGCGGTCGTGCGGTCGATGATGGGCACCCCGGCGCGTATCGGCGGCATCCCCTGTTCGCCCGTGACCATGGCAATACCGGACATGGTCTGGCCGATGGGGTCGTAACCGATCTGCTCGCGATAGGGACCGAACTGCCCGTACGCGGAGATGTTGACCATGATGATGCGGGGGTTGAGCCCCTTCAACACGTCATACCCGAAGCCCATCTCGTCTATGGTCCCGGGGCGGAAATTCTGCACCACCACATCGGAAACCTGGATCAGCTTGCGCAACGCGGCTTTCGCTTCCTCCTTGCGCAAGTCCATGCTCACGCTCTTCTTGCCGCTGTTGTACTGAACCCAGTAAGCGCTCTGCTTGCGCACATATGGCCCGTGATAGCGGGTTTCCTCGCCGCCCAGGCGCTCGATCTTGATGACTTCCGCTCCCAGCCGGGCGAGCACCTGGGCGCAGCGGGGTCCCGCCTGGTGGCGGCCCAGGTCGATCACGCGGATGCCGTTCAAGGGTCCTTTGCCGTCTGTCATTGCGTCACTCCTTGCCTGCGTGGCTCGCGCCGGCTCGTGGCCTTCCCTCTTTGCTCGGTTCGTGGTCGTCAAAGCACGTCATCAGTGCATCACCGTCCCCCCATCGACGTTCCACGCCTGACCGGTGATGTGGTCGCTCTGCTCGGACGCGAAGAACAGCGCCAGGCGGGCGATGTCGTCAGTACGAGCGACGCGACCGGTGGGAGGAAGACCCAGCACCGGGGCGTTCGGGTCGCGCTCGATGAGCGCGCGCTCGCGCCGAGAGGTCGATTCGCGTCGGCTCGTGTCGACGCTGCCGGGGCAGATCGCGTTGACCGTGATGCCGTGTGCTCCCAGCTCCTGGGCCATGGCCTGGGTGAGGCCGATAATGCCGAACTTCGACGCCGTGTACGCCCCACGCCGGGCGGTGCCTCGCTTGCCCGACACCGAGGCCATGTTGATGATCCGCCCGCTGCCGCGCGATAGCATGTGAGGGATCACGGCGCGGTTCATCAGGAACGTGCCCTTGAGGTTGACGTCGATGACCAGATCCCATGCTTCCTCGGGTACTTCCCAGAGCAAGCGACGATCAGCCCCATGCGGAGCGGCGGCGTTATTGACGAGCACGTCGATGCGGCCGAACTGCGCGAGCGCGTCCGCGACGAACCGCTCCGCGTCAGTAGCGCGGCTTACGTCGCCGACCAGCGTGAGGACGCGACGCCCAAGTGCCTGGATCTCCCCGGCCAGGCTCTCTAGGCCCTTCCACCCGATACGTTTTTCCTCGAGCCCCTCGTCGTTCTCGTTCCGCGTCCCGCCGGCCGCCAGGTCCGTCACGACGACATCAGCACCTGACCGGGCAAACGCTACGGCGATCGCGCGGCCTATCCCACGCGCCCGCCCACATCCAGTAATCAGCACGATCTTGCCGTCGAATTCGCTCACCGGACGAACCTCCTTGCTCTTTTACGCTACGCGGCGACCGCCTGCTCCACCGTCGGTGCCTCCCCCTTGAGCGTGGTCCTGCGCACGTCGCGCGCCTCGTCGGCGGGGAACGGCCGCCCACGGTGCATGGTCTGGCGGTTGTCCCATATCACGAGGTCGTTCACCTGCCACTTGTGCGAATAGACGAACTCGCGCTGCGTGGCGTGCTCGGTCAGGTCGCGCAGGAGGAGCCGCGCCTCCGGCAGCGCCCAGCCGACTATGGTGCCGGCATGAGACGACAGGTAGATCGATTTGCGCCCGGTCCGGGGCAGGGTGCGAACGAGCCTCTGGAGCACGGGCTTGAAGCGCTCGCGCTCCTCCGGCGTGAAGTCTCTGAACCCTATGGTGTCGCGCGAGAACATCTGGGAGTGCTCGCAGACCAGGGGCTCGATCAAGGCTTTCGTTTCGTCATCGAGGGCCTCGTAGGCCGCGCCCATGTGGGCGAACTCGGTGTTTCCACCCTTGGACGGTATCCTCACCCCGCGCAGCAGCGAGTACTTTGCGGGGACGGCTTTGAACGACGAGTCGGAGTGCCACAGTTGATTGCCGATGGCGAAGAGCCGCCTGCGGTCATCGCGCCCGAATGGCTTGTTGTTGCCGTCGAGGTTCGACACGTCGGCAAACGTCCCCGGCAGCCGGTAATCCGCGGCACTGCGCAGGCTGTTCCCCATGGTGTTCTCCAGCGGTCCCAGCGCGCTCGTGAAGGCGAGGTGCGCCTCGTCGGTGAGGGGCTGGTCGTGGAAAACCAGCACGGCGTACCGGTCCATGGCGGCGTGGATCTCCTCGGCGTGCGCGGGCGACAGGGGCTCGCACAGGTCGATGCCTTCGACTTCGGCGCCGATGTGCGATCCCAGCGGGCGAAAACGGATGGCCATGATGGATCTCCTTCTAACTTGATGGATTCTAGAATACTCCTTCTTCCGTCAGCGCTGCGATCTCCTTCGTGGACATCCCGAGGAGCTCGCCGAACACGTACTCGTTGTCCTCCCCGTACATGGGCGCGCCGCGGTCGATGCGCCCGCCGATGTAGGCGGGACTCTCGGAGAGCTTGACGGGCACCTCGGCGATCGGCCAGCGGCCGATCTTCGTCCCCGTCACCTCGGTCAGCCATTCGAGGTGCTTCAACTGCGGGTCGTTGTCGCAGCGATCGCCCGCGGTCTGGCACACGCCGGCGGGAACACCGGCGGCCTGCAACGCGTGCATCGCCTGGTACGCATCGCGCGACCGGGTCCAGCCGGCGATCAGCGTATCGAGCGCTTCCTGGTGCGCGAGGCGCGCGGCGAGATTGGCAAACCGCGGGTCCCTGCCCCACTCCGGATGCTCCGCCACCTTGATGAACGCGCTCCACTCCGTTTCGGTGAAGCACGCGATCGTGATCCAGCGATCGTCGCCGGCGCACGGATACACGTTGTGCGGGGCCGCGGGCTTCCACGGCGAGCGGTTGCCTATGCGCTTCCATATGCGGTCGTTCGCCGACCAGTCGAGGAGCGCCGGGCCGTTGAGGAAAAGCCCCACCTCGGTCTGCGAAGCGTCGATCCACTGGCCTTCGCCCGTGCGGTCGCGGTGATACAGCGCCGAGAGCATGGCAAGCGCAAAGCTGAACGCCCCCATCCAGTCGAGGTACGAGTAGCCCCAGCCGGCCGGCATCGCGGGCTCGGGGAGCCCCGACATCTCGGAAAGACCCGCAAACGCATTGGCAATCGGGCCGACCGTGCGGAAGCGCCCGTACGTGCCCTGAGCGCCCATGCCGGACTGCTGCACGTAGATGATGTCCTTCTTGATCTTCTTGAGCTCCTCGTAGCCCAGGCCCCAGTTATTGAGGACGCCCGGCGAGAAGCCTTCCGCGACGATGTCCGACATGGCGATGAGTCGTCGCACGATCTCGAGGCCCTTCGGGTGGCGGACGTTCAACGAGATGCCGCGCTTGCCGGGATTCTTGTTGTTGAACTGTCCGCCCTGGTTGACGTCGGTTACCCCGGGGAGCGGCCCCGTCGCCTTGTCGCGCGCTTCGCGGCCACCGACCGGCGCCATCGCGGCAAGCCGCGTGTCCGGATGGGTCTTCAACTCGATCTTGATGCTCTCGGCGCCGAACGCGGAGAGGAAGCGCGTGCCGCCCGCTGACGCGAGGAACCACGAGAAATCCACGATTCGGATACCGTGCAGCGGGAACGGCTTGCCGCGCTTCGACGGCGGCTCTTTGGGATCGACCTTCGCGTTCGCGGCTATCACCGGCGTTTCGCGCTTCGGCTTCGCCTCGATCGCGTTCGCATCCTCATTCAGCAGAGGCGCGCGGCGGCCTGCTACCCACGAGTTCGCCGTCGAGATCCACTTGCTCGCGGGATAACGGAAGGACTTGCCGAGCTCCGGATGCTCGATATCGGTGACGCTGCCGCGCTTGACCCAGTGTTCATCGACTGCGTTCTCGTGGGGTTTCCTGAGCGGCGCCCAGAGCATTCCCAGCTCCTGCGCCTCCCGCCACGGAATGTTTTCGTAAGTGAACGAGCGCACGAAGCGCTGCACGGCCTCCATGCCCTCGTCGCGTCCCGATTTCATGGGCCCCGTGCCGGGAACGAAGCGCCCGCTTCTCGGCGCGCCCATGGTCTCGGCTTTGAACCCTTCACCCAGGCCATAGCGGTTCAAGAGCTGCAGCAGCTTTTCGCCGTCGTCCGGGCGATTGCCCAGGTTCGCCATCACCCAGCGGCCGTCCTTGGTGTGGACGATCGTCGGGCTCGGTGAAACGCCTTCGCGCGCGTGACGGCAGGTCTGGCGCTGTACCAGCGCGCGCCGCATGACCCACGTCATGAGATCGACCTCGGTGGATTTCGACACCGACTCGTGGACCGCGCACGAGACGCGCTGGCCCTTGCCCGTGCGGAACCGGTAGAGCAGCGCGGCGAGAAGCGTGAAGGAAAGCTGCTCGCCGGCGACGTGGTACGCGTGCCACATCTGCGGCGCGACCGGCGGCAGGTCGTACTTGCCGGCGGGATCGGGGTCGTAGCCGCAATTCATCATGACGCCGCCCAGTGCGAGATGCACCAGGTCCGACGCCTTGAAGCCCGCCCACGGGCCGTCGTCCCCGAACGGCGTCACGCGCGCATGAATCAGCGTCGGAAATTCCCTGGCTATCGCCTCCTTGCCCATGCCGAGCTTGTCGAGCTCACCCTTCGGCGTGGATTCGAGCAGGATATCGGCGCTCGCGACGAGCGCGCGGAAGCGCTCGCGGTCCTTCTGCTGCTGAAGGTCGAGGGTGATCGATTTCTTGCCGCGGTTGTAGTACCAGAAGAAGAGCGAGCGCTCGGGACCTTCCTTGTCCTCGTAGAAAGGGCCGATGCGCCGCGTGGAGTTTCCGCCGGGCGGCTCTATCTTGATGACCTCCGCGCCCAGCCCCGCGAGCGTGAGCCCGCAGTACTCCCCCTGCTCGTCGGCCAGCTCGATGACGCGGATGCCGGCGAGAGGGCCGGGACGAGTGGCCGGGCTGGTACGGTCTTCCTGTGCTGCCATGGTGATCCTCCTCAACCGGAAGTATACGGCGGGAGGGAGTTCACATTGCGTCAGCCGCCCAGCATCGCCTTCTTGAGCGCCGCGTCGACCGGGCGCTCGCCCAGCCAGATCCGGAGGAGCGCCCGGTTGAAGTCCTCGCCGGGGATCGTGCCCTTCGCATCGCGGTTCACGACGACGCGCGTGCCGCTGCCCGGGATGTAGTCGAGCAGGATGACTTCGCCCGTCTTTGCCTCCTTCACGGCGGCGAAGATGCTCTCCAGCTGCTTCACCTGCGCGTCGAGCTTTGCCAGCTCCGCGGGCGCGTGATTGCTCTTCAAGCCGTCGTTGAAAGCGGAAAGGAGCTGCTCCGAAGAGAGATCGCGCAGCAGGTGGAGCGCGACGCGCCTGGCGCCCGTATCGGCGAGCACGGCGTCGGCCGCCGTTTTCTTCTGCTGCAGATACAGCGCGCCGACGTAGACCTTGAAGATCGCCCGCGTGCGCAGGCCGGCGCCGTTCAGGACGAGCTCGGGGCCGGTATCGCCCAGCTTCACCTGCTCCGGCACCTTGACCCCCTCGATTTCCGCCGCGCCGGCGGAAAACATCACGAGCATCAGCGCCAACGCCACGAGGGACGCTTTGAAACCACTCATCACTTATCACTCATCACTCATCACTCAGAAGATCCTGAGCCCCCCGCCGCCCCCGAGCATCGCATCGCGCAGGCGTCCATCCACCGGCTTCTTCCCTAGCCAGATCCGGAGCAGCGCGCGGAAGAAATCGTCGCCCGGTATGAGGATCATGTCCTGCCCGTTGACGTTGATGCGCGTGCCGCTGCCGGGGATGAAATCGATGTAGACCACCCCGCCGCGCTTCAGCACCCCGATCTTGCTCATCATGCGATTCAGGTCGCGCAGCCGCATCTCGATCAGCGCGATCTCGGCGGGGATGTGATTGGCGGCGATCGCGTCGTTCAACGACGCGATCAGCTCCCTGGCCGTGAGCTCCTCGATCAGGATGTGCATCGCGACCCGCTTGGGACCGGCGTCCTTCAGCACCGCCTCGGCGTCCTTGTTCTTCGCTCCCAGGTACAGCGCCCCGACGTAGACCTGCACCGTCATGAACTTGTGCCGCACGCCGGCGCCGTTCAGCACCAGGTCGGATCCGCCCTTGGAGAGCACTATCTTTTCGGGCAGCTTGACGCCTTCGATCTCCAGCGAACCCGCTGTCGTAGGCACGAGCAGCGCACCGGCAATCATCAGCAACCTCGCGAAATACGCGCGAAGCACCGCAGTGCCCCCCTCTCCCCTCACGCCTCACCCCTTACCGGTTCTTATAGCGCTTCAAAAACTCCCGCAGCCCCCATGCCCGTGCCTATGCACATGGTCACGATGCCGTACTTCTTGCGGTGGCGACGCAACCCGTGCAACAGCGTCGCCACCCGGATCGCCCCCGTCGCGCCCAGCGGATGTCCCAGCGCGATGGCTCCGCCCAGCGGGTTGACCTTCGCGCGATCCAGCCCGAGCTCCTTTATCACCGCCAGCGCCTGGGCGGCAAACGCCTCGTTCAACTCGATCCAGTCGATCTGGTCCTGCTTGAGGCCCGCCTGCGCAAGCGCCTTCGGGATCGCCTTGACCGGCCCTATGCCCATGATGTCGGGCGGCACGCCCGCGACCGAGTAGCCCACGAAGCGCCCGATGGGTTTCACGCCGTAGCGGGCGAGCGCCGGTTCGCTCATGAGGACGACGGCCGCCGCGCCGTCCGACATCTGCGAGCTGTTGCCCGCGGTGACGCTGCCTTTGGCCGCAAACGCGGGCCGCAGCTTCGCGAGACCCTCGGGCGACGTGTCGCGCCGCGGGCCCTCGTCGTTCACCACTTCGCGCGCCCTGACCTTGATCTCGCGCGTGGCGAGATCGGGCAGGCGCTCGGAAAGCGCATAGGGCGTCACCTCGTCCTTGAATTCGCCGGACTCCGTCGCTCGTATCGCGCGGCGGTGGCTCTCCGCGGCGAACATGTCCTGATCCTCGCGGCTCACCTTCCACTGCGCCGCGACGCGCTCGGCGGTGATTCCCATCCCGTACGCGATGGCGACGTTCTCGTCCTTCTCGAAGACCGCGGGACTGAACGTCGGCTTGTTCCCACCCATGGGCACCATGCTCATGCTCTCGGTGCCGGACGCGATCATCACGTCGGCCTCCCCCAGCCGTATCCGGTCCGCCGCCAGCGCCACCGCCTGCACGCCCGACGAGCAGAAGCGGTTGATGGTCATGCCCGAGATGTTGTCGGGCAGGCCCGCCAGCAGGAGCCCGATGCGCGCCACGTTCATGCCCTGCTCGGCTTCCGGCATGGCGCAGCCCGTGATCACGTCCTCCACCGCGGCCGGGTCGAGGCCGGGACATTTCGCCATCGCCGCCTTCAGGACGTAAGCGAGCATGTCGTCGGGCCGGACGTTCTTGAACATCCCGCGCGGCGCCTTGCCGACCGGTGTGCGAGTAGCCGCGACAATGTAAGCATCCTGGACTTGCTTGCTCATACGCGTACTCCATCAAAGGATGAGGGATGAAGGATGAGGGATGACCTGTTCTGCAAGGCAGTCAACAGCGGGTCATCCTTCCACGTTCATCCTTCATCCTTAGTTTCTCAGTGGCTTCCCTGTCTTCAACATATGCTCTATGCGCGCCTGAGTCTTCTCAGTGGCGATCAGCTCCATGAAATGGCTGCGCTCGAGATCGAGAAACCACTGCTCGTCCACCAGACTCCCGCCTTCGACGTCGCCGCCGCACATGACCAGCGCGACCTTGGATCCGATCAGGTAGTCGTGCTCGGAGATATGACCGCCCTCGAGCATGTTGACCATGAACGCCTTGATCGTCGAGATGCCGCTCCGCCCGAGCACGGGGATCGCGGAAGCCCTGAGGGGCGGCCGGTAGCCCGCGGCCGAGAGTGCACGCAGCTCCGCCTTCGCAATCTCCAGCAGCTCGAAGCGGTTCATCACGACGCGATCGGTAGGCCTCAGGTAGCCCAGCTCGCGCGCGTGTTCCGCGCTGCGCCCGACCTCGGCCATCGCGACGGACTTGAAGTATTTCTGCAAAAACGGCGACATCTCGCCGCCCTTCGCGTCCCCCGTGGCGCGCATCGCGAATTCCTTGCAGCCGCCTCCCGCGGGCAGCAGCCCGACCCCGGCTTCCACCAGGCCGATGTAGCTCTCCAGCGTGGCGACGGCGCGATCGCAATGCATGATGAACTCGCAGCCGCCGCCCAGCGCGAGCCCGTCCACCGCGGCGACCGTGGGAACCATGGAGTACTTCAGCGCCTGCGTCGTGTCCTGGAACTGCTCGACCAGGCGCTCGACCTCCGCCAGCTTGCCCGCCATCAGCTGGTCGGCGACGCCTAGGCTGCGTGCCGCCTTCAACGCCAGCGATTCCGCCTCGCGCCGGAACTGCCTGAAGAGCCTGCCGACGGCGGAAGGCTGCGACGGCTTCGCGCCGCCCGCCGGCGTCTTCTTCAGGTTCGCGCCGACCGAGAACGGCGGCTCGGTCTGCCAGACGACGAGGCCCATGTAGTTGCGCTCGGCCTCGTCGAGGGCGCGCTGCACGCCGTCGAGCACGTCGTCGCCGATAGCGTGCATCCTGCTCTTGAAGCTGACGATCGCGATGTCGTCGCCCGTGTGCCAGCAGCGCACGCCGTCGGTCTCGAAAATGGTCATGCCGTACTTCGCTTCCTCGCCCAGCACCCGGTCGGGGAAGGGCTGGCGCCGGTAAACGGGAAGCGATGGGCGCGACTGGTAGCGGTTCTCCGCGGGCGCGTACGAGCCCTGCGGACCGTGCACCCCGTTACGCGCGGGTTCGACCGCCCAGGACGGCAGCGGCACGGAGGCCATCGCCTTGCCTGCGGCGATGTCCTCGGCGATCCACTTTGCCACCGGCTGCCACCCCGCCTCCTGCCAGATCTCGAACGGCCCCTGGTTCCAGCCGAAACCCCAGCGTATCGCGAGGTCCACGTCGCGCGCGTTGTCGGCGATCTCGGCGAGGTGCACGGCGCAGTAGTGAAAGGAATCCCGGTAGATGGACCACAGGAACTGCGCCTGCGGGTGGCTCGCCCCGTGCAGCTGCTCGAAGCGCTCGCGCGTGTTGCGGTTCTTCAGGATCTCGACGACCGAGTCGTCGGCCTTCTGCTCCGACAGGCGGTAAGCTTTCGTCTTGAGGTCGAGTACCTGGATGTCGGCTCCGACCTTCTGGTAGACCCCGCGCCGGGATTTCTGGCCCAGCGCGCCCTGGGCGATCAGCTCCTTCAGCCAGCCCGGCGCCTCGTAGTAGCGGTGCCACGGATCGCCGGGTAGCGCTTCCTTCATCGTGTTGACCACGTGCGCGAACGTGTCGAGGCCGACGACGTCAGCGGTGCGGAAGGTCGCGCTGCGGGGGCGTCCGATCAGCGAGCCGGTGAGAGCGTCCACCACGTCGAAGCCTATCCCCAGCCGCTCCGCGTGATGGATCGTCGCCAGCATGGAGAACACGCCGACGCGGTTGGCGATGAAGTTGGGCGTGTCCTTGGCGCGGATCACGCCCTTCCCGAGCGTCGTGACCAGGAAGCCTTCGAGCCGGTCGAGTATCGTGGCATCCGTGGCAGCCGCCGGGATCAGCTCGACCAGGTGCATGTAGCGCGGCGGATTGAAGAAGTGCACCCCGCAGAATCTTTCCCTCATTCCTTCCGGGAAAGATTCTGCTAATTTGTTGATCGACAATCCGGAGGTGTTGCTCGCAAAGATTGCGTGTTCACCAAGGTGCGGCGCGACCTTCCGGTACAGATCTGCCTTCCAGTCCATGCGCTCTGAAATGGCTTCAATGACGAGATCGCATTCCTTCAGTCTGTCGAGATGTTGATCGTAATTCGCCGCTTCTATGAAGCCCGCTTTCGATGGAGTCGAAAGCGGGCTTGGCTCCAGCCGCCTGAGGTTGTCGATCGCCTTCGCAACATTACCGTTGGGATCGCCCTCCTTCGCCGGCAATTCGTAGAGGACGGCGGCCACGTTGGCATTGACGAGGTGAGCCGCGATCTGCGCGCCCATCACCCCGGCGCCGAGCACGGCGGCCTTGCGCACTACGAATGGGGAAGCGGCTGCCATCGAACCTCCGATCGTCTGCGTTGCACGTATGGGAAACCACGTGCAACGGAGATTCTAGCACCCGCGTTTGCGGCGGCCCTACCTGATGAATCGCCGCGCTTCCTCGAACCTCAGCCGTCCTTCTAGAACGAGTAGCGGAACTGGGCGCTCAGGATGTTGACGTTACCCTCGCTGTAACCCACCAGGTTGTTCTTCCCCCGGCACGCGACGGGTTCCGCCGCCGCCTGGGCGGCGTTGCAGAGATTGATATCCGCCTTGTCCGGTATGAAGAGGTGCGCGTAGCCGAAATCGATGGCCGCCTGCTTGGAAATGCGGTACTGCGCGCCGAAAGCGACCCAGATGCGGTCCTGATCCGGCAGGCGCGGGGTGCGGTCCGCGTCGCGAACCGGGGTCTGGTCGTAGGCGGCGCCGAACTTGAAGGTCCACTCGCTGTTGTGATGGTAATTCGCGCCGCCCGAGAAGCGCCACGAGTCCTCCCAGTTGAGCGGTAACCTGGTGAGTATCGTGCCGCTCGTGCGGAAGATGTTGAGCTCCTTGAGGCTGCTCCAGTCGGTCCAGCTGATATCGGCCATCAGGTCCCACTTGGGATTCAGCTGATGGAAAATGCTCCACGACGCCGAGGCCGGGAGCTTGATGTTCGCGGTGATGGCTCCGTCGGGCACGCCAGCGGCAAGCGCGGCCGGGCGGTTGGCGAACGCCGCCGTTCCGCCGAGATCATGCTCGACCTGAGAACGGTAGCTGATACCGATGCGCGTGTTCTGCAGGGTGAACAGGGCGCCGACGTTCCAGCCCCAGGAGTCGTCGTCGGCCTTGATGGTCACCACGCCCTGGTTCTGTCCGAGTGCGGTCAGGCCTGCCACGGTGGGGCCAGCGCACGCGGGCTGCGGAGCACAGCCCGCGGCCCCCAAGGCCGCGTAGTTGACCGAGTTGGTCAGCGTCGCGTCCATCCGCTGCCAGCTGATCCCGGCGCCCAGCGAAACCTGGTCGTTCAGCTTGAACGCGACGCTCGGGTTCACGTTGATCGTCTTCACTTCCGATTCGAGCGCGTGGAAGCGGCCGACCCAGCCGGCGTCGTAATCGGTCTTCAACCCGAACGGCGCGTTCAATCCCACCCCGACGAACCACTGGTTGTTGAGCTGCCAGGACAGGTAGGCATTCGGCACGAAAGCCCAGTCGCCGGCATCCCCCCCGTTCCCCCCGAGCGAGCCCTGCGCCGGCGCGAGCGTCGAGCCGGTGTTGGTGAACTCCGTCTTGGGCTTGATGGCATGCAGCGCGCCGACCACCTGCCGTCCCGGAATGCGGGTCATGCCGGCGGGGTTGAAATAGATCGTGCTCGCGTCCTCCGCGATGGCTGCGCCACCCGCAAACGCATTCCCGACGCCGCTCCCGCTCTGCTCGATCAATGCAAAGCCGGCAGGCTGCACGCTCGTGGAAAACGCGGCCACGGCCGCCGCAACCGCCGCGGAAATCAGCTTTCTGCTGCTCTTCATGGCTTCCCCCTGGATCGGACGACCTGACAGATCATGTTAACTCTCTGGCGGTGTTCTTAGGTCTCCGAAGGTATTTTTTACAACACTATCAAGCACCTATTGTTGCGCTGATACAACACGCGGCTGGCGATTTTCATCCACCGCAACGTAGGTCAGGGTCGCCTCGGTCACTTTCACGACCTCCTCCCGCTCCGGCTTGCGCTGCGCGTAGACCTCCACGTTGACCGTGATGGAAGTGCGCCCGACCCGGACTACCTCGGCATACAGGCTGACGAGATCCCCGATGAACACGGGCTGCTTGAAGAGGAAAGAATTCACCGCCACAGTCGCGACGCGTCCTCTGGCGAGCCGCACGGCCGCCACGCTGCCGGCAATATCGACCTGCGCCATGATCCAGCCGCCGAAGATGTCACCGCTCTGGTTCGCATCGCGCGGCATGGGGACGACGCGGAGGGTGGGGTCTTTGCCCGCCGGCAATGCAGTCATGGAATTCTCATCTCCTGCAGCGGCCGGTGAAGGATGAGGGATGAACGTGGAAGGATGACCTGCTTTTCAGCTTCGACCGGGTCATCCTTCATCCTTCCACGTTCCACGTTCAGGTACGCGGGTCAGTGACCCGCGTACATCCCGTCGATCTGCGCGTTGAACTTTTCCATCACCTTCGCGCGCTTCAGCTTGAGCGTAGGCGTGAGGAGTCCGTTTTCGACCGTCCACGGCTCCGCAACCAGGACGACGCGCCGCACCTGCGCGTAGCCCGGGAATTCCTTCAGCTGGGCGCCTATGCGCTTCAACACCATGTCCTCGACCGGCTTCGCGCGGACGTTGGCGGGATCGAGGCCCGCTTCAGCCGCGATTTTCTTCCAGTTGTCGGCGCTCAATACCGCCACGACGCTCAGGTACGGCTTCCCCTCGCCGAGCAGCATCACCTGCTCGAACAGGGAATCGCGCATGATCGCCGTTTCCATGTCCACCGGCGGCACCTTCTCGCCGTTGGAGAGTACGATGATCTCCTTCAGCCGGCCCGTGATGTACACGTGGCCCTCCTCGTCGATGCGCGCGGTATCGCCCGAATTGAGCCACCCATCCGGACCGAGAATGGTCCGGGTGGCGTCGGGATTGTTCCAGTAGCCCAGCATGACGTTGGGCCCCTTGATCATGAGCGCGTTCGCCTCCCCGATGCGCAGTTGCACGCCGGGTATGGCCTTGCCCACGCTCGCGGGCACGTTGTCGTGCGGGCTGTTCGCCGACGCGATCGGGCTCGTCTCGGTCATGCCGAAGCCCTGCAGCACGTTCAGCCCGAGACCGAGGAATACCTGCGAAATCTCGGGCGGCAGCGCGGCGCCGCCGGAGATCGCCGCCCGCATGTTGCCCCCGAGGCGCGCCAGGACCTTCTTCGCCACCAGGGCGTTCAACACCGGCCACAGGAGGAACGACACCTTCCACGGACCGCGCCCCTGCGCGTGCTCGAAGCGCGCATAGCCCACTTCCACGGTAAGCAGGAAGAGCTTCTTCTTCGCGGGCGGCCCCTCGTCCAGCGCGGCGCGTATGCGCCCGTACACCCGCTCGTAGATCCGCGGCACGGAGATCAGCATCGTCGGCCGTATCGCCTGCAGGTCTTCCGCGAGCTGCGGAATGCCCCGCGAGTACGTCACCTGCGACCCGGTCATGATGGTGAGGTAGTAGCCGCACGTGCGCTCGAAAGTGTGCGAGAGCGGCAGGAAGGAGAGAAACACGTCGTCGTAGCCCGCGACCAGCACGCTGCACGCACCCTCGGCATTGGACAGGATGTTGTGGTGCGAGAGCATCACGCCTTTCGGGCGTCCGGTGGTGCCGGAGGTGTAGACGATCGTCGCCAGCGCCTTCGGGTCGCGCGGCAGGTGGCGCGTCTCCCCGCCCTCGCCGGGCAGCCACTCGGCCAGCGACCTCAGCCGCGGCTCGCCCGAGTCCGGCACCGGCTTCACCGACACTATCCGGACGAGGCTGCCCAGCTGGCCCTTCACGCCCGAGAACTCGCCCCACTGCTCGGGGCCGTCGATCAACAGAACCTTGCAGCCGGCGTCGGCGATGATGTAGGCGACGTTGTCGGGCCGGTCCTGCGTGTAGAGCGGCACCACCACCAGGCCCAGACCCAGCGCCGCCTGGTCGTAGATTACCCACTCGGGCGAGTTGCGCAGCATCACCGCGACGCGATCGCCGGGCTGGAGGCCGTCCTTTTCCAGCGCGGCCTGCCAGCGCGCGATCTGGCGGTCGATCTGCGCCCAGGTATATCCGCGCCAGTTGGCGTGCTGCTCGATGTATTCGCGGTAGGCGACCGTGTCGGGCGTGCGCTTCACGCGCTCGCGGAACAGGCCGTCGAGCGTCACCGCGGCGTCAGCCGGTATCAGATGGGATGCGAGTGCCATGGCTCCTCCTTTTCTTATGATCGTGACGAATGCTGCTTCCGTCACGCCGTACCGATCACTCCAGGAACAGGTCCGTGTGGAGCCGTTGTCCCGGCGTCACCGCGTACTGGTCGAAATCCCTGACGCCGTCTTCGCGCAGCACCGCCTCGTCTATGTAGAAGTTGCCGGTCGCTGCACGGCTGTCGCGGTTCAGGATCGCGTACGCCGCGTCGGCCATGATCGCCGGTTTCCGGCTCGCTTTCAATATCGCCTCCGGGAAGTTCATCTCGATGGCGGCGGTGGCGATCGTCGTCCGCGGCCAGAGGGAGTTCACCGCGACTCCGTGGGGCGCCAGCTCGGCGGACATGCCCAGCGTGCACATGCTCATGCCGTACTTCGTCATCGTGTACGCGGCATGATCCTTGAACCACTTCGCCTTCATATCGAGCGGCGGAGAGAGGTTGAGGATATGCGGGTTCGTGCCCTTCACGAGGTGCGGGATACACGCCTGCGAGGTAAGGAACGTTCCGCGCACGTTGACGCCGAACATGAGGTCGAAGCGCCGCGCGGGGGTAGCGAGCGTATCGGTGAGCGAGATCGCGCTGGCGTTGTTGACGAGGACGTCCAGGCCGCCGAACGCTTTCACGGCCTGTTGCACCGTGTCTGCGACGGCGTCCTCGTCGCGCACGTCGAGCTGCACCGCCAGCGCCTTGCCGCCCGCGGCTTCCACCTCGGCGGCGACGCTGTGTATCGTCCCGGCGAGCTTCGGGTGCGGCTCCACGGTCTTGCCGGTCACGACGACGTTCGCGCCGTCGCGCGCGCAGCGCAGGGCGATCTCGCGCCCGATGCCGCGGGAAGCGCCGGTGATGAAAACGGTCTTTCCACTCAAGCCTGCCATCGGTATAGCCTCTAAATTTGCCGGCAGAGCGCCGCGTCGCCAGGGAAAGCGAGAGTAGATTCCCAGGAAACGATCGGCCCAGTCATGGACCGTGCCGCGCCGTCGAGCCACGATGTCCCCCGCTATTGCTGTTGCGGCTAGCTGCCCTTGAACTCCGGCTTTCGCTTTTCGACGAACGCCGTGACGCCTTCCGCCAGGTCCGCCGTCACCGCGCACCGGGCGAAGGCCTCCACCTCCGCCGCGAGCTGCTCCGCCAGCGTCCGGTCGAAAGTGCCGTTCACGAGTTGCTTGGTCTCCCCGAACGCCCGCGTCGCACCGCCCGCCAGGCGCCGGGCGATGCGCGCGGTCTCCTGGTCGAGCGCCTCCCTCTCCACGACCCAGTTCACGAGGCCGAGACTCAACGCCGTCTGCGCATCGACCGGGTCCGAGAGCAGCATCAGCTCCAGCGCCTTGCGGCTGCCGACCAACCGCGGCAGAAAGTGCGTTGAGCCGCCGTCCGGGCTGGCCCCTATCCTGCTGTAGGCCAGGCTGAACCTGGCATCGGTCGAGGCGATCGCGAGATCCGCCGCCGCCATGACGCTCACGCCGGCGCCGGCAACCGCCCCGTGGACGCTCGCCAGCACGGGCTTCGGCGCCCGCCGCAGCGCGAGTATCGCGTAATGCAGCTCTCCGGCGAATTCCCGGATGAGATCCGCCATGCGCGGCAGGTTCGAACGGAACACCGAAACGTCGCCGCCCGCGAGAAACGCCGGCCCCGCGCCGCGTATCACCACCGCCCGTACCGCCGCTTCGCGCTCGACTTCCTCGCACACCGCGCGCAGGTGCCGGATCATCTCCCCGTCGAGCGCGTTCATGACCTGCGGCCGGTTCAGCGTGATCGTAGCCACGCTGTCGGCGACGGAGTAGAGGATGCTGTCGCTCATTGAGGAAAGGAGTGATCCGTGACTCGTGACCCGTGACTCGTGTCGAAAACCGCCAAGTGCGGACACGCGGGACGCGAAATGCAAGGCACCTCGAAAACGATGCTTACGCGCAGCTGGCTCGTGTCACGTGTCACGCGTCACCTGTCACGCCTTTTGACCTGCCGAGCGGCGCAGCGCCTCGAACGTAACCGGCTCGGTAGTCTGGTGGATTTCAGTCGGGCCGAGATCCTTCGGGAAATCGTCCACCATGATGGCTTTCCGGCGCAGGACCTTCGCCCGGTCCATCATCGCCTTCTCCTCCTGCGTGATCACGCCTTTCGCGCACGCCTCCTCCACCATTCCGTCGGCGTAGCGCCCGGAGATCAGGCCACGGTTGCGCGCCGCGCGGATCTTGGCGCCGACCGGCTCGGCGGCGATGACCGCGCGCAGCGCCGCCTCGAGTATGGCGACGGGCTCGTGCTCCGCCGTCGGAATATACACGCCCCGGGTCAGGCGCTCGCGCGCGGGGCCCGGCGCGAGGAGCAGCCCCACGACCTCGGCGCCCAGCCGGTCGCGCGGTTTCAGGAATTCGCGTCCGTACGGAAATATCAACCCGCGGAGCAACCACGCGACGAAGCGGTTGGGCAGGTTCTCGAAAAACCCGTAGAACGCCTCCTCTATCCGCGACAGGGCGTCGCGCATCGCCCAGTGGAGCAGCGGCAGGTCTTCCACCGGACGCCCCTCGTCCTCGTAGCGCTTCAACGCGCAGGACGCGAGGTAGAGGTTGGAGAGTATGTCGCCCAGGCGGGCCGACAGCCGCTCGCGCCGCTTGAGCGCGCCTCCCAGCACGAACATCGCGATGTCCGCCGTGAATGCGAACGCGCTCGAAAGCCGCGTCAGCTGCTGGTAGTACCGCCGAACGTGCCGGTCGCCCGGCGCGCTGACGAAGCCCGCCCCGGTCAAGCCCATCCAGAAAGCCCGCGCCTTGTTCGAGGCCGCGAACGCCAGGTGCCCGAAGAACGCCGCGTCGAATTCGGTGAGCGCCTTCTCGGGATCGCGCTCCCGGATCGCCTCGATCTCCTTCAGGACGTACGGATGCCCCCGGATCGCGCCCTGGCCGAAGATGATCATC
The DNA here is from genome assembly GCA_035649495.1 of Burkholderiales bacterium. GTDB lineage: Bacteria > Pseudomonadota > Gammaproteobacteria > Burkholderiales > SG8-41 > SG8-41. The sequence continues at coordinate 20,465 of DASRJL010000144.1, forward strand.
GTGCGCGTCAGTATGTTGGCGCCCTCGACCGTGATCGCGATCGGGGTCGCCTGGTAGGCGCGCCCGAGATAGTTGCTGGGCCCCATGCAGATGCCCTTGCCGGCGTGCACGTCCATTGCGTCGATGATCACCTGCCGTCCGCGCTCGGTGAGGTGATACTTCACGATCGCCGATATGACCGAGGGCTTCTCCCCGAGGTCTACCGCCCCCGCCGTCATCACGCGCGCCGCCTCCATGATGTAGGCATTGCCGCCGATGCGCGCGATCGCTTCCTCCACGCCTTCGAAGCGCCCGACCGACAGCTGGAACTGCTGGCGCACGCGACCGTAGGCACCGGTCGTCAATGCGCCCATCTTGCCGGACGCCGCCGACGACGCGGGCAGCGATATCGAGCGACCGGCCGCCAGGCAATTCACGAGCATCTTCCAGCCCTGGCCCACGTAGGCAAGCCCGCCGATCACGCACTCCATGGGCACGAAGACGTCCTTGCCCCAGTTCGGCCCGTTCATGAACGCCTGGTCGAGGGGCAGATGCCGGCGGCCTATGTGCACGCCGGGCGTCTTCGTCGGAATCAGCCCGAGGGTAATGCCGAGATTCCTTTCGCCGCCGAGAATGCCGTCGGGGTCGTACAGCCGGAACGCGAGGCCGAGCAGCGTCGCGACCGGTCCGAGCGTAATGTAGCGCTTCTCCCAGGTGAGCCGGATGCCGAGGACCTCTTTTCCCTCCCATTCCCCGTGACACACGATGCCGAAATCCGGGATCGCGCCCGCGTCGGAGCCCGCTTCCGGGCTGGTGAGCGCGAAGCACGGCATCTCCAGCCCCTTCGCGAGGCGCGGCAGGTAGTGGTTCTTCTGCTCGTCGGTACCATAGTGAAGGAGCAGCTCCGCGGGCCCCAGCGAGTTCGGGACCATAACGGACGCCGCGACGGTGCCGCTGCGCGTGGAGAGCTTCATGACCACTTCCGAATGCGCGAGCGCGGAAAATCCCAGACCGCCGTAGCGCTTCGGAATGATCATGCCGAGAAAGCCCTGATCCTTGATGTACTGCCACACGTGGGGCGGGAGATCGTGCAGCTCGTGCGTGATCTGCCAGTCGTTCACCATGCCGCACAGCTCCTCGACCGGGCCGTCGAGGAACGCGCGCTCCTCCGCCGAGAGCGTCGGCTTCGGATACGACAGGAGCTTCGCCCAGTCGGGATTGCCGCTGAAAAGCTCCCCGTCCCACCAGACCGTGCCTGCATCGAGCGCTTCCTGCTCCGTTTGCGACATCTGCGGCCCGATACGGCGGAAGAGAACGAGCAGCGGCCGGCCGAGCACGAGGCGCCGGACCGGGGTGGGATTCAACAGCAGCGCCGTGAAGACGAGCGCGACCCACAGTACCGTGAGCAGCACGGCGGACCACGTCGAGTATGCGGTGACTAGGGCGAGCCCGAGCGCAAAGACGAGGGTCCAAACCGGGGCGGGCAGGCGATGGTAGGCGAGTACCCAGGCCACCGCGATCGCGGCGAAGATGATCAGAAGCGTCGTCATGATCGGCCTCTATTATTTCGGGCAGCCCGCCTGCGGTTGCCGCCAGCATACACGCGCGATATGCCCGGAGCCAGTCGAGTACCGGGCCGCATCAGTTTCGCGACCTTCTGTCATTGGGCAGAAGCGTCTCGAAACGAAGGTGTCGCGGCATTAATTGGCCTTCGCCCCCGAGCTCTTCACCGCCGCGCGCCACTTCGCCCATTGCTTCTCGATGTAACCGCGCGCTTCCGGGTAGGGCATGAAGGTGCCCAGGTCGAAGTCGTTGTCCGCCAGTCGCGCCTGCAGGTCCGGCGTATCCATCACCGCGCGCAGCGTCGCGATCAACTTCTTCAGTATCGGCGCCGGCAGCGCGGCGGGCGCCGCCACGAAGCGGAAACCCGACGGGTCCACGGCGCCCAGGCCGACGGAAGCGAACGTCGGCACGTCGGGCAGGTTGGGCGACGTGCGATTGACGGCAAGCGGAACGAGGGTGCCGGCCTGCAGGAACTGCTTCACCGAGCCCGGCACCACCCAGGTGAAATCGGTGTGGCCGCCCATCACGTCCACGATCGCCTGCCCCGCTCCCTTGAACGGAACGTGGATGTATTCGATTTTCGCGGCGGCCCTCAACATCTCCCCGTTCAGGTGCGAAGATGTGCCGACGCCGGCCGAGGCGAACCTGATCTTGCCGGGGTTCGCCCGCGCGAGGGCAACGAATTCCTGAATCGTCCTTACTTTCAGCCCGGGACGCACCACCAGCAGCGTGGGCGAGGTCGCGATGATGGCGACGAAAACGAAGTCGCGCTGGCTGTCGTAGGGCAGCTTGTCCTGCAGCGCGGGAAGGATCGCGAACGCGGTGTCGAACAGGCCCAGCGTGTAACCGTCCGCCGGCGCCTTCGCCACGAGATCGGTGCCCACGATGCTGCCGGCGCCGGCGCGATTGTCGACGACGATCTGCTGCCCGAGCAGCTCGGTGAAACGCGGGGCGATCAGCCTGGCAAGCAGATCCGTGCCGCCTCCGGGCACGAACGGCACGATCATGCGGACCGACCGTACGGGATAGTCCGCGCCGCCCGCCGAAGCTGAAACGACAACACACGCGCAGGCAAATGCCAGTTGGATACGGCGCAAGACGCTGGTTTTCATCTCTCCCTCCTCTTCAGATAGGACCGATTCCCGGGTTTCACTCTACACTGCCGGACCCGTCGCCGGCCGCGTCTTTCTTGACAGCATCGTCGAGGAAGCGGAAACTTTACGGAAAATCAACCTGATGCGAAGGCCTCGCCGTCTGAACCGGGTCTCTCGCGTCTTGCTGAGGAGAAAGACGGAAATGACGACGAGCACCATCAAAGTTGGCTTTGTCCTGTCGCTGGCGGTCTTGCTGAGCGCCTGCGCGACGACCCTGGGCCGCGATTTCAACGAGGAATATGCCCAGCAGATCAAATCGGGCGAGACCACGAAGGCGGAAGTGCTGGGCAAGCTCGGCCGCCCGGTCCTGCGCAAAGGGGGCAAGGAAGAGGAGACGTGGACCTATGCCTACTACACGGGCGGGGGCATGTTCGGCTGGTTCAACACCTGGACCACGGATGCCGACCCGCAGTACGGCTTCGGCAATCAGAAACGCCTCATCGTCGTGTTCTCGGGCGACGTCGTGAAATCGTCGACTTTCAGGCGCGAAATTCCCGAGCCGCAGTAAGCGCCCGTGCGACATCCCAGGGAGACAGAGATGGCCAAACTGCGCCACTTCGCCATGGCCGTTCCGAATACCGACGAAACAGCCAAATTCTACGAGCAGGTGTTCGGCCTGAAGCGGGTGCGCGAGTCGACGAGCGCGATCCTGCTTTCGGACGGCGTGATCAGCCTCGCGATCCTCGACAACAGGACGAGCCACGAGGCGCTCGGTCACAGCGGACTGCATCACTTCGGCGTCATCGCCGACGACGTCGACGAGACCGCGGCGAAAGCCGAGAAGAGCGGCGCGGTCTACGCGGACAAGGCCGAGAACGTCGCGAAGCGCTTTGCGAATCGCGGCCAGATGGAAGCCGACGGCCAGCTCAAGGCCGAAGCCCGGCAGCAGGACCAGCGCAAGTACCTCGACCCGAACGGCGTCAAGTTCGACATCGTCAACGATCTGCACGCGCGGAATTCCTGGAAGCTGCCCGTTTAGTACTGCGGCTCCGATACGGGGGCTCCGATACGGCGGCCCAGATACAGCGGCTCAGGTACGGCGGCGCAGATACAGCGTTAGCTCGCCGCTGGCCGGGTCCTGTCGGGATGTCCGGCCTCTGGATCCGATTCTCCGCACTTATTGATCCGGCCGCTGCCTGGGTTCGGCCGTGGGCAAGCGCGTCGCGCATGCACGAGTTCGTGTCTCTATAAAGTGAGCCCGCCACCCCGCCCCCAACCTCCCGTCCCTGCCGTCGTTGTTCCTGACCTCGTACTGCTCGTTGAGTTTCTCCGGTTTCAGTTTCAGGCGCGCACGAATGTCTGGTAACGGGCCGTCGCAACGCGGCTTGCCACAACGATCGATTATTTGTAGTAGTCGCGACTTATCTGACTGCGAGTGTCTGGTTTCGACGGCTGCGACCGACCGCTTCCGGAGGCGACGTACGCCCGGTATCGACCTCAACCCGTCTGTAGTTTTGCCACTACAGCACTAAAGGCCAATACGCGCCTCCACCGGAATCCGATACCCTAACGCCGTCCTGCCGCCCCGTCCTGAAACTGCGCGATTGCCGCGTTTTTGAAAGGGGGATCCGATGCTCAGAGGACGAACTTTAACAGCCGCATTTGCGCTGGCCGTTCCGCTCGTCGCACACGGTCAACTCACTTACCAACCCTCAAACTATTTCGACGATCGCTGGTACCTCACGCCGTTCGGGAGCTACATCTTCACCGACTCCGATCGCAGGGCCCGCGACGATTGGGGTGGCGGGCTAACGCGGTGCGCGACCACATGGTGAGCCAGGGTGTCCCCGCGGGTATCATCCGCACCGAGGGTCGCGGCGAATCCGATCTCAAGGTTACGCAGGCCGATTGCAAGGCCAAAGGCGAAGCGAAGAGCCGTACCGCCCTGATCGCCTGTCTGCTGCCCAATCGTCGCGTCGAGATTCAGGCCAGCGGCGAGAAGCGCGACTGACACGCATTGGGAGCCAACCCAAACCGTTAGGAGAGACCATGGGTATCCTCTGGACGATCGTCATCGGGTTTGTTGCCGGCGTGATCGCCAAGTTCATCATGCCGGGCAACAACGAGCCCTCGGGTTTCGTGCTGACGACAATCCTCGGCATCGTGGGGGCAATCGTTGCGAGCTATCTCGGGCAAGCGCTTGGATGGTATGCGGCCGGGGAAGGTGCCGGATTCATCGGCGCCATCGTCGGCGCCATCGTCGTTCTCTTTGTCTGGGGCCTCATCGCCAAGCAGCGCGCATAGAAGACTAAAGGCTCAAGGCCCAGTCCCGGGCGAAACCGACCCACTGGTCGTCACCGCCTTGAGCCAAACGACCGGTTTACCCGATCGGCTTCACTCCCTGCGGGCTCACCGCCGCTGCTACTTCGGTGTTCCGCGAAAATGCGAACGTCCGGAGTTGGCCGGCTGTTGCCCGATTCACTTGAAGTTCAGATTTCCGGATAGCTGCCACCCGTCAGCGGCGACAGTCGACCCAAGGCCGCCACGCAATACATTCCATTAAGCGCTTAGCGCTCCGACAAATTCCCCCATGAGCCCCGTTGCCCATGTCCCGGGCGCGCAGTCAACATTAGCCCGTATCGCCACCCACGCCGCGACAGCGTGGGTGGTGCTCGCGATCGGCTGCGCCCTGTCTGCAGCCGCTGCGTATTGGGTGGCGAGGCAGGTAGAGCAAGAAGCGAGGGTGAAGTTTGAAAACGATGTTGGCGATGCCAGAGATTCCATCGAGCGGCGCTTGCAGGCCTATGCCGATGTTTTGCATGGTGCGCGAGGGTTATTCACTGCTTCTGAGTCCGTTAGCCGTGACGCATTCCGGCGCTATGTCTCAAGCCTCGATGTGGATCGACGCTATCCCGGAATTCAGGTCGTCGTCTTCAATCGACGAGTTCCCGCTGAACAAAAGCGCGATTACGAAATCGCGGTGCGAGGTGACACGAGCGTTGATCCGAACGGTTACCCGAATTTCGCCATCAAGCCACCAGGCGACCGCCCCGAATACTTCCCGGTTGAATACCTTGAACCGATGGCAGGCAACGAAGAGGCTCTCGGCCTCGATGCGGGAGGTGAGGCCGTACGCCTTGCATCAGTCGAGCGCGCGCGCGACTCAGGGCGACTCGCGGCATCGGGGCGTATCACGATAGTGCGGAGCGACACCCAGTATGCCGGCTTCGTATTGCGTTTGCCGCTCTATCGAAACGGCATGCCGCACGAGACCGTTGCGCAGCGACGCCAGGCTCTGGTTGGCCTGATAAGTTCGTCTTATCGGATGAACCATTTGATGCAGGGGGTGTTAAGCGAGCCGCTGCTGCGGCAAATACGCATCAGAATCTACGATGCCGGATACGCCGACAATTCCGCGCAGGCCCATCCGCCCGCTGCAGATAACCTGCTGTTTGTCAGCAGCGAGCTGCTGACAACTGAATCCGCGAAAAAGACCTTGAACCTCGCAAACGATGAGGATACGCGGCTCAAGCAAGCGCTGAGCCTGGATGTCGGCGGCCGCCGTTGGAACCTGTATTTCAGCGCCGGACCTGAATTTGTCGTCGCGTCCAACCGCTTACTCCCGGTGGCCGCTTTGCTCGGCGGCATCACCATAGCGCTGTTGCTGTTCGGGCTCACCCGCTCGCTCGCCACCATCAGCAGCAGGGCGATCGAACTGGCCGATCGCATCACCGGGGATCTGCGCAAGAGCGAGGCGAGTCTCGCCGAAGCGCAGCGCATGACGCAACAATTGATCGAAGCCCTGCCGAATCCGATTTTCTACAAGGATACTGGCGGGCGCTATCTCGGTGTCAACAAGGCGTGGGAGCAATTCTTTGGCTTATCCAGGGAGACCTTCATCGGCAAAACGGTGCACGACCTCTACCCCCACAACCCGGAAGTCGCGGAGCAGCGGGACGCGATGGATCAACTGTTATGGAGCCGTCCCGGAACTCAGGTATTCGAGACGTCCATCACAACTCCCGGTGCGCGGCGCCGTGACGCGATTTACTACAAGGCAACATTTACGCGCGCCGACGGCAGTGTCGCGGGCCTGATCGGCACCATCGTCGACATCACCGAGCGCAAGGAGGCCGCCGAGCGCTACCGCGCGACGTTCGATAACGCGCCGGTCGGCATCATGCACGCTGACCTGAAGCGCTGGATTACGCAGGTCAACCCGAAACTGTGCCAGATCCTCGGCTATACGGAGGAAGAGCTGGTCGGAAAACAGGTCGACGAGGTGATCCACCCTGATTATCGCGGGCGGGATGGACATCACTATACCGAGGACAGGCTGGCCGCCAAGGCTCTGTCCTACGCGCTCCCTCAAGAGCGCCAGTATCTGCGCAAAGACGGGTCCGCGATCTGGGTGAAACGAACGATATCTCTGGTAAGGGATACCAACGGCGCGCCCCTATACTTCGTGCGCATCATCGAGGATATCACCGAGCGCAGACACGCCGATGACCAGATCAGGACGCTGAACAAGGAGCTCGAACAGCGCGCGACGCAGCTCGAAGTCAGTAACAAGGAGCTCGAAAGTTTCAGTTATTCCGTGTCGCATGATTTGCGTTCGCCGCTGCGCGCGATCAGCGGCTACACGCGCATGCTTGAAGAAGACTACGGTGCATGCCTCGATGCAGATGGGCAGCAGTATCTAAGCGTATTGCACAAGGAAGCCGGCAGGATGGCTGCGCTGATCGACGACTTGCTGGCATTTTCGCGGCTCGGGCGAGAACACCTCAAGTCAGCCGCGATCGACATGATGGTGCTTGTTCAGGAAGTCGTCACGGAATTGCGCCCTGCTCCCGTAGCTGCCACTCAAATCGAAGTGGAATCATTGCCGCCGGCCTCGGGCGATCGCGCGTCGTTGCGACAGGTATGGGTCAATCTCATCGGCAATGCGATCAAATACTCCTCTAAATGCGATCAGCCACGCGTGCGGATAAGCGGTGAGAATCTGCAGGGTGAAACGGTGTACCGTGTCGAGGATAATGGAGCCGGATTCGACATGCGCTATTACAAAAAGCTCTTTGGCGTTTTCCAGCGCCTGCACAGCTTCGAAGAGTTTGCGGGTACGGGTATCGGCCTTGCGATCGTGCACCGCGTCGTGACGCGTCATCGCGGGCGGGTATGGGCCGAAAGCGAGCCCGGGCGCGGCGCCATCTTCTATTTCTCCTTGCCAAGGGGAGCCAATGACAATGAATGAGCACCAGCAAGTCGAAATCCTGCTCGTCGAGGACAATCCGAACGACGCCGCATTGACCATGCGCAGTCTGAAGCAAGGCAACTTTCTGAACAAGCTCTACTGGGTCAAAGACGGTCAGCAAGCGCTCGATTTCTTATATTGCACAGGTGACTACGCTGCCCGCGACGGAGACGATCACCCCAAGCTGATTCTGCTCGACCTAAAGATGCCGAAGGTTGACGGCATCGAGGTCTTGCAGCGCATCAAGTCTGACGAGCGCCTGCGCGTCATACCGGTGGTGGTGATGACGTCTTCTAACGAGCAGCCAGACGTCACTGAAAGCTACCGGCTCGGCGTCAACAGCTACGTGGTGAAGCCGATGGAATTCGGCGCATTTGCGGAAGCAGTGGCAAAAATCGGCATGTACTGGATCATGGTCAACCGGGGACCTCGGCCTTGACCGGCTCAAACTTGGTAGCTGTTCGACCGAGTGGTCGGCCGGCTTTGCGCCTTTGAGAATTCTGTCCATAAGGATGGCGGCGTGCCGGACTATATTGAAGGGTGAGTTATCGGACTTCCACCCGTGGCGTTGTCTTAGCGCCCTTGGGGTTCAAATATTGCTTCCTTTGCGTCCTCTGCGGTAAAGCTTTCCTGCGCCTTCCACCGCGTCAACCGCGTCCTTCGCGGTGAAGCTTTTTTGAGAGCTTGCCGCTTCACCTGAGCCGCCTTATCTGGGCCGCTCTATTTATCCTTCATCGCTCATCCCCCGCAAATGCCGTCGGCGCTCCGGCGCCGGACGGGCGCTCACGAGCGCACCGCGGGTAGCGAACGCGATCGCGGCGGCAACCAGCAGGAGCACCGCGCCCACGATGTAGAAGCTGGTCTCGATGCCCCACGCTTCGGCGGCCAGGCCCATGCCCGCGGGAATCAGCATGGAAGCGAACCGGGTGACTGCATGGCGCAGTCCGACCCCCGCGCCATGCATCGTGGGGGGCACGGATCGGCCGAGTATCGAATACATCAGCGGCTGGCTCATCCCCTGCGACGCTCCGCGCACAGCCGCCGCTGCGATCAGTAGTACCAGCGCGTGGCCGAGCAGCGGCGTAATCGAAATAGCCACTATCGAGACCGCGACGCAGGCGATTACGAGCCGGTCCGCGCGCACCAGTCGCTCCACCGGCGCGGCGAGCGCCGAGCCGAAAACTCCCGATAGCTCGGCGAGGGCGACGAGCATGCCGATGATCGTCCCCGTGAGACCGATATCCGCGAGATATACGACGTAGAGCGAGCCCTGGACCGCGCCGGGCGTATTGCGCAGGAAGCTCACGGCCAGGACGAACGCGACCGCCGGAATCGTGGCCAGGCCGATCGCCTGCCGGTGCTCCTCCCAGCGGGGCAGGAGCGCCGCAGCCACGCTCCGTACCGGCTCCCGCGGCATGTCATCGCGCCCGCCCCGGAAATCTCCGGCCGTCCCATAGACCGCAAACGCGACCGTCCCGGCGCCCCACAGCGCTATGCAGGCGAACGCGGCCCATGCGCCCAGCACGTCCCACGTCGCGCCGACGATGATCGGGCCGAGAAAAGTGCCGATCCGCGTAACGATGCTGAAGCGCGCGAGCGCCCCGGTTTCGCCGCGGCTCGTTTGCAGGCTCCACGTCTGCGACGCGCCCATGGCGAGGTTGGAAGCAAGGCCGAGGAGGAGCTGCAGCCCGATCAACAGCGCGAACCAGCTCGAGACAGGATAGAGCAACGGCAACGTGGCCGTGGCGGCCGCCACCCATGCAAGCACCCGCCGAACGCCGAGCTCGTCCATCACGATACCGCCGTGGATCGAGAGGGCGGTCGGCAGAACGGACCGCGCAGCGACCACCAGCCCGATTTCCGCGGGATTCAGTCCGACGGCGAGCGCATGGAGCGGAACAAGCACGGTCAGCATGTCCCACACGCCGTTGCTGAAGAACCCGGCGCCGAGCGATGCGCGCCAGTCGCGCCGCTCGCCCGCCGGCGTAGCGCTGCTATCCTGCGGGCCGTCGCCCCGCGGCCTCAGCGGGGACATGGCAGCATCAACATCATCGGATTCGGCCGCGGCGCGCCACCGGGGGTCGCATCCCCGAACCAACAACGTTCGGGGCCCCTGCTCCGCCCCTCGACGCGCTATGCAGCGCGCGCGATCAAGCTGCCATCCGGTACACCCGCGCCGCCGTGTCGCGATACAGCGCGGCTTTCTCCGCCGCCGAGCAGTTCTTCGTGATTCGCTTCAACGTGTTCCACAGCACGCCGTAGCCGCAGGACTGCTTGTCGACCGGGAAGTTGCTTTCCATCATGCAGCGGTTCGCGCCGAAGAGCTCGATGCAGGATTCGACGTAGGGACGCCACGCGGCCGCCAGTTCCTCCGACGACGGCGGGGTCTCGCGCAGGTGAAAGTCCCAGCCGCAATAGAGCATGCCCAGCCCGCCGACCTTCACGGTCAGATTGGGAAACGGCACGAGCTCGCTCATGTTCTTGCGCCAGACCTTGAATACCTCCTCGCGATTCCCGTCGTGCGGCGGGACACCGAGGAGCCCTCCGCAGTGGTTCAGGATCACGTTCGTTTCGGGAAAGGCGCGCAGGAGGTCCACCGCGTCGGGCAATTGCGGGTGAAACTGCCAGGACTCGAAGGAAAGTCCGAGCGGCTTGAGGCAGGCGAAGCCCCTGCGGAACGCGGGGTCGAGCACCTGGTGCTGCGGCACGTTGCGCCGGCCGAACTTCGCCGCGTTGCCGGTATCCCAGGTTACGCCGTGGCGGATGCCCCGGAAGCGGCCGTTTCCCGCCGTGATCAGCGCCTCCAGCACGGGCTTCGCCCGGTCGCCGAGAGTGAGATCCGCGTGACCGATGATCGCGTCGCAAAGCCGGCTCCTGCCGTACTTGCCGCTCGCGCTCATCGCGGCCATGCCGTTCACGAATTCGACCTCTCCCACGGGCTTCATGTCCTCGGGTCCCCGCGCGCGGTACATCGCCCCGCATTCTATGAATACCGTGGCGACGACGTTGTGGCCGGAGTCGACGTCCTCCGCCAGCTCGCGGATCAGGTACGGCCCGCGCTCGTCGTCCCACTGGTGATGGTGCGGATCGATGATCGGGAGCTCGGGCTCGAGCGCGGCTTCCTGCCGCTTTTCCGTCCACTGCTTCAGCTCGGCGAGCTTGCGATAGCTGTTTCCGCGGAATTCGTAGGGCTGGGCCATGTCCTGTTCCTCGTTCGAATGAAGGCGTTGCGAAAGCGTTCAAGATTGGCGGAACGCAACCCGGCCGTCAAGAATGGCCGCGCCGGTCATGCCCTCCGGTTAAAGGCCTTCCCGGTCTCGTACCCGCGAAACGCGGTTCCATACTGCGCGACACGCGCCGTATTCGTGATTCTTGTCACGTCCGCCGGCCGCCGGAACGACCGGTGGGGCAAAATTCCAGTCCTCGTGCAGCGGCGTTTGACGTAGACTCGCGCTCTGCCCATCGCGATTGTTTCTACGCCCGTCACATGAAACTCGCATGCAGACCCAGTACGGAAAATACGAATTGAAGCGGGCGCTGGGCGCCGGCGCTTCCGGCGCGGTGTACCGCGCGATCGACACTTTTTCGGGCGGGGAAGTCGCGCTCAAGATCTTCGACCGCAAGGCCCTGCGCGATGCGCAGCTCGGAGAGCAGGCGCGCGCGCAATTCATGAAAGAGGCGTCCCTCGCGGGACGGCTCGATCATCCGCACATCATTTCCATATTCGAGGCGGTGGTGCGCGAGGACGACGGTTACGTCGTGATGGAGTACGTGCCCGGCGGCAATCTCCTTCCCCACACCAGGTCCGACACGCTGCTGCCCGTGAACGACGTGATTCAGATCGGATTCAAGTCGTGCAGCGCGCTCGACTATGCGTTCCGGCAGGGCATCGTGCATCGGGATATCAAGCCCGCCAATATCCTGATCGTGGAGGGCACGAACATCAAGGTAGCGGATTTCGGCGCCGCGTTGCTCCGGACGGCCGAATTGCGGCCGGACCGGAATGTCGGCACACCGAGCTATATGTCCCCGGAACAGGTTCTGGGCAAGCGGCTGACGCAGCACAGCGACATGTATGCGATGGGCGTGGTGCTCTACGAGCTGCTGACCGGCCGGAAGCCGTTTGCCGCCGATACGGTCGATGAATTGTTTCGCATGATCGCGGAGGACGAGCCCGCGCCGCCGAGCGCCGTACGCAGCGCGGTTCCGTCCGCGCTCGACCCCATCATTCTGCGAATGCTGAGCAAGCGGCCGGACGACCGGTACCCGACATGGGCGGACCTCGGATTGGAGCTGGCGCAAGCCGGCAAGCTCAGCATCTACGAGCGCCAGGTTCCGGATTCCGAGAAGTTCGGTGTCCTGAGAAAGAGCGATGTCTTCCGGCTCGTCAACGATGCCCAGTTGTGGGAAATCGTTCATTCGAGCCGTTGGCGCCGGTTACCGCCCGGAAGGACGGTGGTGAGCGAGAACGACTCGGGCCGCAACATGTATCTCCTGGGAACGGGCGAGCTGAAGATCACGAAGCGGGGGCGGCTGCTCAACGTGCTGAAGGGCGGAGAGTGCTTCGGCGAGATGGCCTACATTTACGGCGGATCTGCGCGCAGGCAGGCGACGGTCGAGACCATCACCGACGTGCTCATTGCCGAGTTCGACCACGCCGCCATGGAGCACATGAGCGAGGGCTGCCGGCTGAAGGTCGCGCACGGGCTGCTGCGTGCGCTGGCGGAACGCCTGGCCCTCGCCAACGACCGCGTCTCGCGAACGGTCTAGAACCTGGACCCGGCTACTCCCGTCCGTCGCGCGCCAGGTCGAAGGTGCGCACTCCCGACGGATCGTCGGGGCGCTGCAGCACCTCCGGATGACGGAGCGTGCGAACGCAATCGCTGTAGCCGGCGCGCCAATGCTCCTCCATCGTCCGGCGGGAGAATTCGAAGTCCTTGGAGGCGCTCTCGTAGGTCTTCGCGCGGTAGATCATCTGGATGATGTTGAACACGTGCTCGTCGGCCTCCTGCGCGAGCAACTGCGTGTACGGCTCGTTCCTCAGCTTCTCGGGAAGCTGCTTCAGGAGCTGCACGAACGCCCGGCGCAGCGTCTGCGTCTTCCGGAAGCGGTCGGTGCCCGCGCGGGTGCGGCTGGAGAACCGGATTTCCTTCTGACGCACCTCGGCCTCGATGAGATCGCGCGGTAGCTCGCCGCGTGCGCTCCACAAATCGACCTGGAACGCGAGCGTGTCGCACCGTGGGCTGCTTTCGAGCACGCGCTCCAGCGGCGTGTTGGAAACGAGACCGCCGTCCCAGTAGTACTCGCCCTCGATTTCGGCCGCCGGGAAGCCGGGCGGCAGCGAGCCGCTCGCGATAACGTGCTCCGGGCCGATATCGTGCGTCGTGGAATCGAAATAGACGAAGTTGCCGGAGCGCACGTTCACGGCGCCGACGCTGAAGCGCATCCCGTCCTCGGCGTTGATCAGGTCGAAATCCACCAGGCTCTCCAGCGTCGCCTTGAGCGGGGCGACATCGTAGAAGCTCAGGGCTTCCGCACTGCCGGACGGATGCAGAAACGGCGGCGGCATGCGCGGCGTAAAAAAGCCGGGAGCGCCGCCGAGCAGTATGCCGAAGGCGCGCATCTGGTTCTCCATCCGGCGCGCGACCTCGCCCTTGATGTCGCCGGTCAACGCCGCCGGAAATCCGAATGGCGGCGAAGAAACCGCTTCCCAGAATTGCCGCAGCCGCTCGATCCGCCGTTCCGGGGGATTGCCCGCGATGATCGCCGAGTTGATCGCGCCGATAGAGATTCCAGCCACCCAGTCCGGGTGCAGGTTCGCCTCGGCGAGCCCCTGGTAGACGCCGGCCTGGTAGGAGCCGAGCGCCCCGCCTCCCTGCAGGAGCAGGGCGACGCGCTCAAAGGGCGGACGCTCGTGTATCCGGTGGGACTTGCGCTTGGGAGGCCGGGGAGAGGTCGCCACGAGTCGCCAAGATGCCCGCCCCGGGAAGGCCTGTCAACCTGAAACCGGTCGAGCCGATGATCCTCGTGCAACCGGCAGGCCCGCCTTCACTTTCCGGCCCGCAGCACGGCCTTCAGTTGCTCAGCCGGAATCGGCCTGTAGAACAGGTAGCCCTGCGCTTCTGCGCACTTGAGCAGTCGCAATATCCGGTGCTGCTCTTCGGTTTCCACGCCTTCGGCAATGACTTTCAGGCCCAGCGAACGCCCGAGGGAGATGATGGTCGACGCGATCGACATGCCGTCCGCCTGGTCCGTCATCGCGGTCACGAAAGACCGGTCGATCTTCAAGGCATCGATCGGCAGTCTTGCGAGATACGCCAGCGAGCAATAGCCGGTGCCGAAATCGTCGATGGCGATGCCGATCCCCATCTCCTGCATCGCGCGGAGCTTTCCGATGTTGCCGTCGATATCCTGCATCAGCAGGCTCTCGGTAATCTCCAGGTCGAGTCCGTGCGCGCCGTCCGCGTGCGCCGCGATCTCGCCGCTCAGCACGTCGAGGAAATCCGCCTGCGCGACCTGGATCGCCGAGACGTTTACCGCGATCCGCGGCGGCTGCAGGCCCTCGTCGCGCCAGGCGCGATAGTCGATCAACGCGCGCCGCACCGCCCATCGTCCGACTTCGATGATGAGGCCGGTTTCCTCCAGGAGCGGTATGAACCTTGCCGGCGGCACCAGTCCGGTCCCGGGGTCGTTCCAGCGCAGCAAAGCCTCGATGCCCACTATCTTGCGTGTCGCCAGGCAGACCTTCGGCTGGTAGTGGAGCACGAACTGCTCCTGGTCGAGCGCTCGCCTCAGCTTCCCTTCCAGCACCAGGGTCTCGGCGACGGTGGCGTTCATAGCCGTCTGATAGAACGCGTAACGCGCGCTCGATGCCTTCGCCCGCTTCAGCGCCGCCTCGGCATTGCGGACCAGCGTATCCACGCTCTCACCGTCCTCCGGATACACGGCTACTCCAGCGGTAACGGTGACCGCAATCTCCTTGCCGTCGATCGCGAACGGGCTTCCGGATACGCGCAGCGCCACCCCCTCCAGCGCGTGCGCAAGATCGGAAGCATTCTCGATGCCGCCCAGGGCGCAGGCGAAGCAATCCGAGGTCAGGCGCGAGACCTGGTCCGGATCGGGCCATGCGGACCTCAGCCGTCCGGCGAGGTCCCGCAGCAAGGCGTCGCCGGCCTGGTGTCCGAGCGACTCGTTGATGATGCCGAACCGGTTGACGTTGAAGACGGCCAGCGCCACCCTGCCCTTGCCCCCTGCCGCCCCGGCCAGGCAGCGCGCGAGGCGCTCCTCCATCAACGTGGGGTTCGGCAGCCCGGTCAGCGCATCGTAGTACGCCAGGTAGTCGAGCTGCTGCTCCTGGAGCTTCTGTTCCGTGATGTCGATGGCGACGGTTCCGATCATCGCCAGTTTCCCGTCCGCGCCCGGTATCGGGAAATAGTTCGAGCACCACCACCGGGCATCCTCGCCGTCGCCCGCCCGGTAGATGCGTGTGACGGGGCTGCCGGTTTCGACGACCTGGCGGAGGAAGGGCGCGAGCGCCGCGGCGCGATCGGGCGGCATTGTCTCCTCGTAGCTGCGGCCCAGTACGTCCTGCGCCGCCCTTCCCGCCATGCGTTCCCAGTTCTCGTTGACGAACGAGTACCGGCCCTGCAGGTCCAGGATCGAGGCCCGCGCGGGCACGTTCTGCATGAACGACCGGAATCGCTTCTCGCTCGATTGCAGGGCCTGCTGCGAATCCCGAAGCGCCGCACGCTCCTTCGCCTCGTCCAGGGCGCGCGAAATCGCCGACATGATGCGTTTCGGGCGGTCCTTCAGCACGTAGTCGGTGGCCCCGCGCTTCAGCGCGTCGATCGCGCGGTCTTCGCCTATCGTGCCGGAAACGAAGATGAAGGGCGTCTCGGGGGTCCTGGCCTGAGCCAGGTCGAGCGCGGACAGGCCGTCGAAGGACGGCATGCTGAAATCGGAAAGAATCAGATCGGGCTCGAATTCCTGCAGCTCGCGCTCGAACGCCTCCTGCGTTTCGACGCGCCGCGCGGTGAATTCGAGGCCGGCGCGGCGCATGTCGTATTGCAACAGCTCGGCGTCCGTCGGCTGGTCTTCGACAATCAAAACCTTCAGGTGCTGTCCCATGTCCATCCTCGCTCCCCTGGTCAGCCCTCCCACCAGCCATCGCGGTCCGCATTGCGGCAGCGTGGCCCCCACACGAATCGATACGGAAAATACGTTCTTTTCCTGGCACTTTGCCCGCTGGCTGCATGGCGGGCAAGGCCTTATTCAACAGGCACTTAGGATTCTTGTCGCGCTTCCGCCGCTGGGGACGGAAGGTGGTGAACTACGTCACGGTGGGCAGCAGCCTGCGGGGGCGGGGCAGAGCGCCGAACTGCCTTCGATGAGGCTAGTATATTACCAACCAGTTCAATGGTCTATCCGGCAGACTGGCGCGGCTACCCGCGTGGCATACTCGATCGCATGCGAAAATGGCTGCCGGCAGAAGTCCGCAGATCATCGGAGAGCACTCATTGAATGAGGGGATGGTCCCCTCATGCTCCCCTACATCAGGGCGCCTATCCTTTTGACAGGCGCTCCAGGAAATATGAAGCTGGTCGCGGTGGTAAAACGGGAATGCGAGACCTGCAAGCTGGTCGAGCCGGTTCTCGCGCAGATCGCGAGCCGCGCGCCGCTGTCGCTCTACAGCCAGGACGATCCTAACTTTCCCGAGCTGCTGGGCGGCGCGCTCGACGACACGGCGCTGGAACGCTCGTGGCGCCTGCGCATCGAGACGGTCCCGACCCTGATCCGCTTCGACGGCGACAACGAGGTCGCGCGCATTGCCGGCTGGGACCGCAGCGAGTGGGAAAAGGTCGCGCAGCAGACGGGTCTCGGCGCGGGATTGCCGGCTTTTCAACCCGGGTGCGGCTCCCTCACGCAGGACCCGGGCATGCCGGAGCGGCTCGCGCTCGCCCACGGCGACCTGCGTCTGAACTCGCGCCGCATCGAAGTCGCCGACGCAGAAGATGCGATCGAGGTTGCGTACGACCGCGGCTGGTCCGACGGCCTGCCGATCGTCCCGCCGACGCCGCTGCGGGTAGCCATGATGCTCTCCGGCACGACGCGCAGGCCGGACGAGGTCATCGGCCTCATTCCGCCCAACCTCTCCGAGTGCACGGTGGAGAAGGCCGCCGCCAACGCCGTCATGGCCGGCTGCCGGCCGGAGTACTTTCCGGTGGTACTGGCGGTGATCGAGGCGGCGCTCGACCCGCGGTTCTCCATGCACGGGCTCCTTGCGACGCTGTATTTCTCGGGACCGGTGATCGTCGTCAATGGACCGATCACGAAGCGCATCGGCATGAACAGCCAGGGCAATGCGCTCGGCCAGGGAAATCGGGCGAACGCAACGATAGGGCGCGCGCTGCAGCTCGTCATACGCAACGTGGGCGGCGGTATACCGGGCGGGGTCGATCGCGCCGTGTTCGGCAATCCCGGCAAGTACACCTTCTGCTTTGCGGAGGACGAGTCCGATCCGACCTGGACGCCGCTGAGTGTCGCACGCGGGTTCAAGCCCGGCGTCTCCACCGTCACCTTGTTTCATGGCGATGGCGTGCAAGGTATCTCCGCGGGCAAATCCCGCACGCCCGAAGAGCTGTCGAAGTCGCTCGCGATGGGCCTCGCGTCGGTGTGCCATCCGAAGCTCGCCGAATGGTCGGGCGCCATTCTCGTCATCTCTCCCGACCACTACGCGATCTTCCAGCAGGGCGGCTGGGGGCGCTCGGAAATCGAGGCGGGCCTGCGCAAGGCGTTGCGCCGGCCGGGCCGCGACCTGGTGCAGGGCGCTCATGGCATCGGTGAGGGAATCGATCCTTCGCGCGCGAAGGACATGGTGGACAAGTTCAGCGAAGGCACGCTGCTGGTGGTGCGGGCGGGCGGCCGCGGCGGGCTCATGTCCGCGATCATCGGCGGCTGGGCCGCGATGAGAAAGAAAACGGAAGTACAACCAGTCACACGGGAGATTCCCACATGAAACCTCTGAACGGACCGGCCTACCACATGCTCGACCCGACGGCGGAGCTCGCCGCCGAGCGCCGCGCGCGCCGCGCGCCGCCCGCCAGTCTCGAAGGCGTCACCGTCGGACTGATGTCGATCTCGAAGGAGCGCAGCCGCGAATTTTTCGACACGTTCGAAAATCGCCTCGTCGCCCGCGGGCTCCGGACCGAACGTTTCGAAAAGCCGACGCACACGAAGCCGGCGCCCGAGGCGCTGGTGCAGCAGATGGTCGAGCGCTGCGCCGTCGTGGTAATCGGTCTGGCGGATTGAGGTTCCTGCACGTCGTGCAGTCTGCACGACATATCGAACCTAGATCGCCGCGGTATCCCCGGATGCGCGGTCGCCACGGAAGCGTTCAAGCCGGCCGCCGCCGCGCAGGCCAAGGCGCTGGGCCTCGACCCCGCGGTCGCGTGGGTCCCTCACCCCATACAGAACCGGACCGCGGAGGAGCTCGAGGCCATTGCAGATGGAGTGGTGGACGAGGTGCTTTCGCTAATCAAGACCCAGGGCTAAAATCAAAACAGCCACGGACACACACGGAAGAAATCATTGAAGAGCCCCAATGGATCCCCGCCTTCGCGGGGATGACTTGTTTGCGTTTGTCCGTGTGGTTCCGTGTGATTCCGTGGCTAAGACGTTCAGCGCACGTGCTTGGCCAGTTGCCGCGGCCCCACTTCCCCGCCGTAGACATTGCCCTTCGCATCCACGGCGACACCTTCCGCCGCGCTGGTCCCCGGCAGTTCGAGTGGATCCACGATCCGGTACAGGACCTTTCCGTCCTTGAGACTGCCGATGCGGATACCGCGCAGCCACCCCGGGTTTCGGCCCGAGCTGTTTGATTCCGAGTCCGCCACGTAAATCAGATCGTTGCGTATGTAGATGCCGCTCGGGCGGCCGAACTGCTTCCACTCCGCGATGAACCGGCCGTCCTGGTCGAGGATCTGCACGCGGTTATTGCCCCGGTCGGCGACGAAGAGCCGTCCTTGCGGATCCATCGTGATATCGTGCGGCGTGCGGAACTCGACCGGTCCCGAGCCGAATCGGCCGATAGACCGGATGAATTTTCCGTCCTTCGTGAACCGCGAAATCCGCGCGACCGTGTCCGGCGCGGCGTTGGGCGCCTGCCCGGAATGCCCTTCGGTAATGAAGAGGTCGCCGTTTTGCGCCATGACGATGCTGGTCGGCTCGTTGAGCGCATCCGGCGGATCGCCGGCGACGCCGGGCTTCCCGATCGTGAGGAGCACCTTCCCCTCGGGACTGAACTTCGTGACGGTGTGACCGCGCGCGCCGGTGTCGCCATACTGCTTGCGCTCGCGCTCGTTCGCGCTGCGCAGATCCACCACCCAGACGTTGCCGTCACGGTCGACGTAGATCTTGTGCGGGAACACGAACATGCCGCCGCCGAAGCTCCTCACGAGCTTGCCGGAGCTGTCGAATTTGAGTACCGGCGGCAGCTTCGAGCCCGCGCAGCTGTCGTACTGGAACGGATTGGCGCCGGCCGGTGTATCGGGGTTTGCGCCGCAACGGTCCGCCACCCAGACGGAAGTTCCATCCCGGTCGATGTCCACGCCGTTCAGCGCACCCCACTTCCGCCCGTCCGGTAAGTCTCCCCACGGCGCGATGCTGCGGTACGGATTGGGCAGGTCGTTGGTCGGCTGGACGTTGCCGCCCGTGGGGACATCCGCTCCGCACAGGACGATCGCAACAACGCCTGCCAGCACGGCATGCAACTTTACGTTCATCACTAACCTCCGCTCAAAACCCTGCCCACCCGCTACTCTCCCTTGGCCCCCGAGGCCTTCACCACCTTGCCCCACTTGACGGTTTCGCTGCGTATGAACGCCGCGAACTCGGCCGGCGTGCCGGAAGTCGGCTCGAAATCGCCTGCAATCATGCGCTCGCGAGACGCAGGCTCGGCAACGATGCGCGCGATTTCGGTGTTGAGACGCTGCACGACCTCGCGCGGCGTGCGGGCGGGCGCCACGACCCCGTACCAGACGCTCGCCTCGTAGCCCGGCAGCGCTGCCTCCGCGACGGTCGGCACTTCCGGGAGCTTGCTGATACGCCGCGCGCTCGTGACGCCCAGCGCGCGGACCTTGCCCGACTTCACCACCGGGATCGATCCAGGCGTGGACGCGAAGCTCAGCTGTATCTGTCCGGCAACGACGTCCGTCGTCGCGGGAGCCGCACCCTTGTACGGAATGTGCACGATGTCGATGCCGGAGGCCGTCTTGAACAGCTCGGTGGAGAGATGGGACGCGCTTCCCGGCACCGACCCGTAGTTGAGACTGCCCGGCTTCGCCTTCGCGAGCGCAATCAGCTCCTTCACCGAGCCCGCCTTGACGGAGGGATGAACGATGATCACGAATGGAGCCGATGCCGTGAGTATCACGGGCGCGAAGTCGCGTATCGGATCGTACGGGAGCTTCGGGTACAGGGTCGAATTGATCGAGAGCGGCCCTGACGTGCCCATGAACAGCGTGTAGCCGTCGGGCGGCGATTTTGCCGCAATGTCGGCTCCGATGTTGCCGCCCGCGCCCGGCCGGTTATCGACGATCACCTGCTGGCCGAGGGAGGCGCCCAGCGGCGCGGCGATGATCCGCGCCAGGATGTCGGTAGGCCCGCCGGCCGTGAGCGGAACGATCAGCCGCACCGGCTTCGTCGGATACGCGGAGTCCCCGAATGCAGCGCCAGGTCCTGCCCCCAATGCAACAAGCGCCATCACGACGGCTTTCTTCATGCTTGTTTCCCTCCTGCTTCTATTCGAGCTCGAAGACGACGATTTCGTGGTCTTCAAGCCGCGGCACGACCACTTCGACGATTCCGGCAACGACCTGCACCGGCAGCACCGCTTCCGTGCTCGCGAGACGCGCTTCCCGCAGCCGCTGGCCGGGAGAGAGCGGCAACCGCACTGCAATGCAGGACACGGGCACGAGATTGCGCCCGATCTGCCGCCAGCCCGAGTTCACGGGTTTCCCCACCGGCAGGTTCACAAGATGCACGAGCCGGCGTCCGGGCTGCCGCATGAGCGTGACGTCGACGAAGTCGGGCGCGTCGACTTCCAGCGTCGGCCCGGGCCCGCACGCCCAGCGCACTGCGTTCGCGAGCACCCTTCCCAGGTCGGGAAAGCCGTAACGATGAAAAAGCAGCTCCGGCTGGTTACAGAAATACACGACGCGCCCCGAGCCATGCAACCCGCGCACCGCGACCGGAATATCCGTGGTCTCCCGGACCGCGCTCAGCTCGGGAATGCTGATCGTCGCGCCGGAGTGCGCGATCACGGGAGGAATGAGGGTCAGCGGAACGACGCGCTCGCTGTCGGTCATGAACTCGATCAAGCCGCCCTCGTTCGGAATAAGGTCGGTGTCCACTATGCCGGCGAGCAGCGGATCGCTCGCGTCCTCGATCTTCGCGTACGAAGACTTGAGCCCCTCGCGGCGCCCGGTCCGGCGGCCGCCGAAGAGACGCGCGAATGCCGGTTCCGCCCGCGCGGTCCCGGTGAGGTCGGCAAGACCTGCATCATAGCTTGCCACGATGCCGCCGCCCGCAGCCGCGAAGGCTTCGATCGCCGACGCCGTCTCGTCCGCCACGCACGCGAGGTTCGAGATGACGAGCGCGCCGTACCGGCTCAGGCGCTCCGCGCTGATGATCTTGTCGGAGATGACATCGAACGGTATGTGCGCTTCCAGCAGCGCGCAATACCAGCCGCGTATGAAATCGAGATAGCGCGCGTGCGGCTTGCCCCCGCCGTAGTTGTCCTGGGTGTGGCGCGAAAACACGAGGGCGACGCGCGCGTCCGAAACCGCCCCGTCGAAGTACGGCTCCCAGCGCGCAAGGCGCTGCATGACCTGCCGCATCGGCTCCAGCCCGCGCCGGTCGAAGAGATCCGAGTAGCCGCCGTTGATGTGGAGCCAGGTATTCACGCCGTTCGCGAACTGCTGCGCGATCCACGGCCGGTTCTCCGTCTCAGGGGACGCGTAGAGGCGCCACCACGGGTAGAAATAGCTCGCGGTCATCCAGCGCTGCCGGTCGGGCGCCAGCGAGGCGAGATATTTGGCCTGTATGCCCGGCCACCACGGCGCCGAGTTGCGCCGCTGGCATTCGAACGTCAACACGTCCTGGTACGGCACCCAGTAGTCGATATCCCAGCCGCCCGGCCGTATCGTCTCGAGCGATTCCATGAGTTGCACCGCGGCGATGAAAATCGCGTCGCGCTTCGCTTCGTGGATGACGGCATGCATGCGCTTCACCCAGGCCGCGATGCGCACGTAGCGCCACTCGTTGTAGCGCCGCCAGACGGGATCGTCCCAATCCTCCGCCGGGGGGATTTCCTTGCCGGTGTCCTGGCGGAAGAGCCTCCGGCAGATATCGCAATAGCACGGGCCGGTGTCCCAGGCCGCGAATTTACCCTGGTTGTTCCAGATGCCGTCGGCGCCGTAGCGCACGAGGATCTCGCGCACGACCTCCGGCATGCGCTCGTGGTAGTACGCACCGTTGGGGCACGTGACGTAGTGCTCCGACACCTCGCAGAAACGGCCCGAGCCATCGCGCGTGAACCATTCCGGGTGGCTCTCCGCCAGGGCCTTCGGTGCGCAGCTCGGATCGATGCGCGCGAGAACGTGCAGCCCGGCAGCGTGCGCCGCGGGTATGACCTCGGCGAGCAGGTCCCGGCCCTCGAGCCCCGCGCTCAAACGATGGCCGGCAATGCGCGTTTGATAAAACGCCACGATGCCGCCGCCGCTGATGCAGAACGCGGTCGCGCCGAAGCTCTTCACGTCGCGCACCAGCTCGTCCGCGCGAATGGCACGCTCGTCGCCCTCGCGCAGGTTGACGAGGAGCACGCGGTTCGGCCGCTCCCACCAGTTTCTTTTGTCGGTCATGTGAGGTTCTATCAACTGCGGCTCAGATACTGCGATCCAGGTACTCCGATCCAGATACTGCGATCCAGGTACTGCGGTCCAGATACTACGGACCGCTCTATCTGTATCGCTTCATCTGCATCGCTTCATCCGGGCCGCTTCATCAAACAAAGGCAATCGCCTCGATCTCCACCCGCGCCCCCGCAACCAGTCCCGCCGCCTGGAACGTCGTTCTCGCCGGCGGCTCCTTCGGAAAGTACTCGCTGAACACCTCGTTCATCGCCATCAGCTCCGCGAGATCGGCCATGTAGATCGTGACCTTGACGACCTTCGCGAGCGAGGAGCCGCCCGCCTCCAGCACGGCCTTCAGGTTCTCGCACACCTGCCGCGTCTCCGGCCTGATTCCGCCTTCGATCAGGCGTCCCGTCTTCGGGTCCATTCCCAGCTGGCCGGATGCAAAAACCCAGTCTCCCACCCTGATCGCCTGAGAGAGCGGCACCCTGGCCGGCGGAACCTTATCGGTGTGCACGACGGTTCGCTTCATTGGCCGCATCCTCCGCTCATTCCGGCTTGATTCCCGCCTTCTGGATGATGGCGGTCCAGCGGTCTATTTCCGTCGCGATGAGCCGCGAGAGCTCGTCCGGCGTCGATACCGCGACTTCCGTTCCCTGCGCCTCCAGGATGCGCTTCACCTCGGGCGCAGGCATCCGCGCAACCACTTCGTCGTTGAGACGCTTGATGATCGGACCCGGAGTCCCGGCCGGCGCCACCAGCCCGTAGAACTGTTCCACGACGAACCCGGGCAATCCTGCTTCGGCGATCGTCGGCACGTCCGGGACTATGGCCGAGCGCTTCGCGCTGGAGATGCCCAGCGTCTTCAGGCGGCGCGAGTTAGCATGGGGCAGCGCGGCGACCAGGTTGCCGAACATCAAATCGGTTTCACCCTGGATGACGGACAGCGTTCCCGGCGCGCTGCCCTTGTAGGGGACGTGAACCATCCTGACTCCCGCCAGCGACTGGAACAATTCCGCCGCCAGATGGTTCGGGCTGCCGCCCCCGGTAGAAGCGATCGTCAGACCGCCCGGGCGCGATTTCGCGACGGCGATCAGCTGCTTTACCGAGGCGGCCGGAACGGAAGGATGCGCCACGAGCAGGTACGCCGTGGTGGCCGTCCTGGAGATGGGCGCGAAGCTCCTGACCGGGTCGTAGCTCGCCTTCGCGTAGAGGGCGCGCACGGTCACCAGCGTCGCGCCGGTTCCCATGAGGAGCGTGTAGCCGTCGGGCGCCGCCTTCGCGACGAATTCGCCGGCGAGCCGCCCGCCCGCGCCGGCCCTGTTCTCGACCAGGATCTGCTGCCCGAGGGCGGGCGCAAGCCTCTCCGCCAGGACCCTGGCCACCGCGTCCGAGCCTCCGCCCGGCGCGTTCGGCGCGACGAGACGTATCGGCTTCGTCGGCCACGTCTGTCCGGCAACCGGAGGCGACGCAGCAGCAAAGAGCGCACATGCCGCGACAGGGAAGATGAAGTTCACCGGCGTTTCTCGATGTGGAATCAGACGTTCGGCGATGCCCCCGCATCCTAGCGGCCTCGCGCGGCAGTCACAAGACCAGCCGCCCTGCTACACTTGCCCGAAAAAGCGAGAGGCGATAGAAGAGAGGAGAAAGGCGTCAGGATCGCGTCAAGGGCGAGAGGAGATAGAAGATAGCAGAGAGGCGTCAAAACCGAGCTTCTCCTCTCTCTTCTCCCCTTCCCCTCTCGCTTCTTTCTCCTCTCTCCTTTCTCCTTTCGGCTCTGAAAATGACAATCCGCATCGCCGCCATCGGCGTCGGCCACTGGCACTCCCTGTTCGATGCGGCGTACCTGAAGACGCTCGCGCGCATGCCGGAGGTGCAGTTGGTCGGCCTGCAGGATCCCGACGTGGCGCTGGGCGCGGAGCGCGCCGCGCAGGTGGGCGGCCCGCCGGTGTTCGGCGACTACGGTGAAATGCTTGCGAAGACCCGGCCGGACTTCGTGCTCGCTCTCGGCCGGCACAACGCGATGGCCGGCATCGCTCATTTCCTGCTCGACGAAGGCTATCCGTTCCTGATGGAAAAGCCGATGGGCGTGAACGCCGGAGAAGTGCGCGGCATCGCGGACAAGGCTGCGGCGAAGGGCACGTTCGCGGCCGTCCCGCTTTCCCAGCGCCTGCATCCTTTCGTCACGCACGCGCGGCGGCTCCTCGCCGAGGGTGCGTTCGGTCCGCTGTCGCATTTTCACTTCCGGTCGAATCGCGGCAGCTCGGCGCGCTACGTGGCGTGGGGATCGCCATGGATGCTCGACCGGGCGGTCGCGGGCGGGGGCTGCCTGCGCAACCTGGGCACGCACGGCATCGACCTGTTTCTCCACCTCACCGGTGAAGACGCGCAGGTAGCGGGCGCGCAGATCAGCTCGCGGGCGCTCGGCAAGCCGGTGGAGGATTATGCGTCGGTACTGCTGCGCACGCCGAGCGGCATCGTCGGCACGATCGAAGTTGGCAACGACTTCCCGGGACAAGGCGCCGACGGCGAATGGAAGCTCGCGGGACGGGACGCGCTGCTCCTGCAGGAAAACGGCGTCGTGCGCTGCGTCACGGCGAAAGGCGAAGAGCAGCTTGCAGGGCCGCCGGCGGAACCACTGAACGCGCTCGGGCTGCGCGACACGCTCGCACGCTGGCAAAGCGGGAGGCCGCCCGCCGCGGGGGTCGAGGACTGCTATCGTGCCGCGCGGGTGATCGACAGCGCGTACGACATCGCCAGAAATACCTGCACGAAGTAAGTTCCAGATTGATGTAAGTTGATTGGCGGGAAGCTGTCTTCACGACACCCCCTCGCCCCGTGTTAGCGGGGAGAGGGAGGGGGTGAGGGGCACATGCAAAGCACCGTCGTCGAACATTACCGCGCATACAAGCCCGGGGCTTTCACCCGTGCAGACCGGGATGAGGTGACCATACTGTTCGGCGGGCTGCACTGGCGCGCCGAGCGGCTGATCCAGGGCGCGCTCGAGAACCTGGGTTACCGCACGCGCGTCCTGCCGACCGCGACCAGGGACGACCTGCTGACCGGGCGCGAAGTCGCCGACATCGGGCAGTGCTGCCCCACCAGCTTCACCACCGGCAACCTCGCGAATTTCCTGCGCGCCGAGGCGCGCGCGAGCAACGCCGGCGAGGTCGCCCGGAAGTACGCCTACGTGACCGCGGGGGCCTGCGGCGCGTGCCGTTTCGGGCAATATCACCAGAGCTACGAGCTGGCGCTCCGCAACGTCGGCATGGAGTCGTTCCGCATGTTCCTGCTCGCGCAGAACGGGCTCGACCAGGGCGCTGCCGACGGCGGCGGGCTGGATCTCAACCTGCCGTTCACGCTGGGCGCGATCTGGGCGGTCATCGTCGCCGACCTCGTGCAGGATCTCGAATACCAGATCCGCCCGTACGAAGTGAAGCCGGGCTCGACGGAGCGCGTCGTACGGGAGAGCATCGAGCGCCTGTTCGAAACTTTCCGGACCTCGCCGGCGGGTGGACAGAAGTGGCGCGCGCCGCTCTGGTATCTGGCCACTTCCCGCTTCGTGAATGTGTTGAAGGACGTGCGCCGTGAATTCGTGCGGATCGAGGTGGACCGGCTGCGCGTGAAGCCGGTGGTGAAGATCACCGGCGAGTTCTACCTCCAGACGGTGGAAGGCGATCCCAACTACAACATCCATCGCTGGCTGGAAACGGAAGGCGCGGAGGTGTATCCCGCGGCGATCTCGATCTGGCTCGACTACCTGCTGCGGCACGCCGGGCAGGATTACGAGGATCACATCGGCCTGCAGCGCGGGGCGCGGCTCAAAGCCGGCGCCGTCAGGACGGGACAACGGATACTGCGCTGGTCCTACGACCGGATGCGGCGCGCGCTGGGCGGGTTGCCGCACGAAATGCCGGACCAGTACGAATTGCGCGCGCTGGCGGCGCCGTACTATCACAGCCGGTTGAACGGCGGCGAGGGCGACATGCTGGTCGGCAAGGCCCTGTGGGCGCATCACCACAGGAAGGCCCACATGATCTGCGAGCTGTCGCCCTACTCGTGCATGCCCAACACGATGAGCATAGGCGCGATGGCGGCCGTGACCGGGAAGCATCCCGATCTTCTTTACGCGCCGCTTGAAATCAAGGGCGACGCCGAGATCCACGCCCTGTCGCGCTGCCAGATGATATTGACGGAGGCCAGGCGCCGCGCACAGCGCGAGTTCGACGATGCGCTGGGCGTGAACGGCCTCACGCTGGAAAAGGCGCGCGAGCTGCTCGAGACTTTCCCCGAAATGAAGAGCGCGATGTATCGCGTTCCGCGGGGCGGGGCCGCCGGGACCGCCGCCAACCTCGTGCTGCATCTCGCCGCGCGGAGCCGGGCATGAAAATCGTCGGCATGGACGTGGGCTCCACGACGGTGAAGGCCGTGGCGATGGAGGACGGAAACGTGCTGTGGCGGGACTATCAGCGCCACAACACGAAGCAGGCGGAGATGGTGCTCCGGTTTCTCGCCCGCATGGAATCCGAATGCGGCTACGCGCCGGGCCGCGATCGCCTCTTCTTCACCGGCTCCGGCGCGGGGCTCCTCGCACCGCTCGCCGGCGCCAAGGTGATCCAGGAAGTGGTCGCCGTCGCCGCGGCGGTGGAGAAACTGCACCCGCTGGTGCGATTCGTTTCCGAGATCGGCGGCGAGGACATGAAGACGGTGTTCTTCACCCCGAGCGGAGAGGGCTCGACCAAGCAGGTCTACATGCAATCGGCCTGCAGCGGCGGCACCGGCACGTTCATCGAGAAGACCGCGCGCAAGCTCGGGATTCCCGCGGAGGACCTCGCGCGGATGCCCTACGACGGCATGAGCCTGCACAAGGTGAGCTCCAAGTGCGGGATCTTCGCAGAAGCCGACTCCAACACCCTCGTAAAGTCGGGCGTCCCGGTCGAGGAGATCATCGCGAGCCTCTACGAAGCCGTGGTCTGCCAGAATCTCGCCACGCTCACCAAGGGCAACACGCCCGTGCCGCAGGTCCTGCTGCTCGGTGGTCCCAATCTCTTTTTCCGGGGCCTGCGCGAGGCGTGGCGCTGCCACCTGAAGAAGCTCTGGAAAGAACGAAAGACAGCGCTCCCCGCGGAGACGGAGGAACCCATCCTGGTGCCGGAGGATGCGCTCTATTACGCGTGCCTGGGCTGCATCGAGATCGGGCTCGGAGAGCGGCCCGAGGTGGCGGTCTACCGGGGGCAGGAAAAACTCCGCTGGTGGATAGACGAGGGCCAGCACGAGGAGAAAGCGAGGGCAGGTGCGACAGGGCTGATCGCGGGGGAAGGCGATCTGGAATCCTTTCTCGCCAAATACGGGCAATCCGCCGTGAACAACGGGTCAGGGGTCATGGGTCAGGGGTCAGGCGGATCGAAACCCGCCCAGACTCACGGATCAGGTTCCACGAGTCACGGGTCACGAGTCACGAGTCACGCCGTCTACCTGGGCTGCGACTTCGGCAGCACCACTGCCAAGGCGGTCGTACTGTCGGCGCAGGGCGCAATGCTCTACTCGAGCTACGTCCAGTCGAAAGGCAATCCCATCGAAGACGCCAAGGCGATCCTGCGGCAGGTGCGCGAGGCGGGCTACGAAAGTATCGACGGGCTCGCCATCACCGGCTACGGCAAGGACCTGCTGAAGGACATCGTGGGCGCGGACGTCGCAATCGTCGAGACGGTGGCGCACGCGACGGCCGCCTTGCATTTCTTCCCGGACGCCGACGTCATCTGCGACGTCGGCGGGTGCGACGTGAAAATCATGCTGTTGCGGCAGGGCACCGTGTCCGATTTCCGCCTGAATTCCCAGTGCTCCTCGGGCAACGGCGCGTTTCTCCAGGGTGTCGCCGAGCGCTACGACACTCCGCTCGCGGACTACGCGGGCAGGGCGTTCCAGGCGCGTTCCGTGCCGAAGCTCGCCATGGGCTGCGGGGTGTTCCTGCAGTCGGACATCGTCAACCAGCAGCGCAAGGGCTGGTCGGCGGAGGAAATCATGGCCTCGCTCGCCGCGGTGCTGCCGTTGAACGTCTGGGTGTACGCGGGGCAGTTGCAGAACCTCGCCGCCGCCGGCAGGAAGTTCGTGCTCCAGGGCGGAACGCACCGCAACCTCGCGGTGGTCAAGGCGCAGGTGGATTTCGTCGGCAGCAAGGTGCCCGGCGCCGAGATCGTGGTCCATCCGCACCCCGGCGAGGCGGGAGCGATCGGCGCGGCGCTCTGCGCGCTCGACTGGGCGCGGGCTGACAAACCCACTTCCTTCCGCGGCTTCGACACGATAGCCGCGCTGGAATACATCAGCACCACCAACGAGCACACCATCTGCCGCTGGTGCCCCGTGAGCTGCCGCCGCACGTTCATCGACGTGGCGCTGCCGGGCGCGCAAGGCCGGCCGTGGAGCAAGGTGCCCCTCGCCCCCGGCCGCGAGCGCGTGGTGAGCGGCAACACCTGTCCCAAGGGACTGCTGGAGGACGCCAACGAAATGCGCGTCGTGAAAGCCCAACTGGAGGAAACCCGACGTGCCTATCCCAATACTGCGGAAATGGTCCGCGAAGACGCCTTCCGTCACGCCCGAGTACCGGTCGAAGCTGAGGATAGGGATACCTAAAGTGCTCAACATGTGGTCCACCCACCAGTTCTGGGTGGGCCTGTTCGGGGCGCTGGGCGTCGAGGGCACGAAGCTCGTCTTTTCCTCCGACAGCTCGGAAGAGCAGGCGCGAAAGTATGCCAAGGGCCGCGGCACGGTCGACTGCTGCCACCCGGTCAAGTGCATGTCGGGCCACTACGGGGAGCTCATCGCGCGCGAGCAGCACCGCAGGATCGACGTCCTCTTCTCTCCCATGATTTACTCGCTGCCCTCCTTCCTCAAAGGACACGTGATCGACAACCTCGCGTGCCCGCGCGTGATGGCGGCGCCCGAGAACATCAAGGCGGGCTTCCTCAGGGAGCAGGACGCGTTCGGCGAGCGCAACATACGCTACGTCACCCCGCTCGTCTCGCTCGGCGATCCGCCGCTGGTGCCCAGGCAGCTGCACCCGGCGTTGAGGGAGTGCTTTCCGGACTTGACGCTCGCCGAGACGAAGCGCGCCGTGCAGGAAGGATTCGACGCCCTCGCCGCTTTCAACGCGCGGGCGCGCAGCCGCGCGCGCGAAGTCCTGGAGCAATGCGCGTTGGAGGACCGGCCGTGCCTGCTGGTGATCGCGCGTCCGTACCATATGGATCCGGGCATAGGGCACGAGATCGAGGTGGACCTGCAGGCCTACGGCTATCCCGTGCTGTGGACCCAGTACTTTCCGACGGACCCGGATCTCCTCGACTGGATTTTCGCCGACGATTTGAGTTCGGGGCGCATCCGCTCCCACTTCGACATCTCCGACGTGTGGCCCTCTTCCTACAGCGCCAATACCAACGAGATCCTGTGGGGCGCGAAGACGGCGGCGCGCGTTCCGTGGATCGCGGGCGTAATCCGGCTCGCGAGCTACGAATGCGGCATGGACCAGCCCACCTACAGCCCGGTGCAGCAGATCGTGGAGCGCTCCGGCACCCTCTTCTTCTCGTTCCAGGAGCTCGATTCCACCAAGCCCGCCGGCTCGGTGAAGATCCGCGTCGAGACCATCGCGCATTACCTGCAGAAATACGCGAAGGACATCATCGAGCGCAAGAAGGCGGCGAGCGCGCCGCACTGCCCGTTCCGCGGCGCGAACGCCGCGGAGGGCGCGCGGGTGGTGTGCTAGCATCAACCCGCTTTCCCCGGCACGGGATCGTACGTGGAAACTTCTGTCGCAAGGCAGGAAAAATGGTCACGCCGAACGAGCGCCAGGTCTACGTCGAAGCGAAACTCAGCGACCCCGAAGGGCGTGCCCTGTGGCAATCCCTGCACCGTAACGTCAGGGACCAGGGTCTCCTGGCACCCGCGTTCACGGAGACCCTGCTCCGGCTGGGCACGCTGCTCGTTCTTCTGGCCGCGACGCTCTGGATCAGCTGGTTCGCGGGATCGTGGCTGGGACACGCGGTCGCAGGCGCACTCCTCGCCCTGCTCCTTGCCCAGTTCGCTTTTGTCGGGCACAACGCAGGGCACGGCAGCATCGCACGGACGCCGGCTGCGAACCGCGCGTTCGGCCACATCGCCATGACGTTCGTCGCCGGCCTGGCGTTCGACGAGTGGATCGCGCGCCATCGCGCGCACCACCAGTTTTGCCAGGACGAGTCGCGCGACCCCGATCTGGCCGTTACGGTCGTCGCGTCCCTGACCGAGGAGGCAACGCGTCGCAAAGGCGCCCTGGGACGGTTCATGACCCGGCACCAGGCCACCCATATCTGGCTGCTGACGCTCCTCTTCGGCCACAGCCAGCGGCACCTCTCCCAGGCGGCGGCTCTCGGCGACCTGGGCCGCCACCGGCTGGACGCCGTGATGCTTCTCCTGCACGTTGCGCTCTGGTTCGGGATCCCCTGCGTGCTGCTCCAGGTGTCGTTTTCCACCGCGCTTCTGGCCTACGTGATTCCGGTAACGTTGCTGGGCCCCTATTTCGCCGCGATCTTCTGGGTCAACCACGTCGGCATGCCGCTGGTGAGACAGGTGGAGACCTTCTCCTTTTTCGAGCACCAGGTCGTCACCTCGCGTACCATCATCAACCCACCCGCCCTCGACTGGCTCTTCGGCGGGCTGAATTTCCAGATCGAGCATCACCTCTTTCCGCAGGTGGCTTCGCACCGCCTTTCCGCCGTGCACGCGATCGTACGCGCGCATTTCGCAAGACAAGGTGTCGCCTATCACGGCGTGTCCTGGCGTGACGCCGCGCGCTCGGTCGCAACGCACCTGCGCCATGTCGCGCGGGCAGCATGAGCCCCGAAGCGCGCGCCGCCATCGGCAAGCGCGCCGGGCTCTCATCGGGCCTGCTCGGCATGCTCTGCGTGCTGGGGGAGCTGTGCTTCCTCCTCCCCGACCTGCTGGTCAGCAAGGAGGCGCTGCCGGTGTACGCCGCGAACATCGAGCACGTGCGCGCCATCCTGGGAGCAAGCATCGCTGTAACCATAGTCCTCGGGGTGCTCGCCGTGGCGCTTACGCGTCCCAACCGGCGGGGTCTCCTCGGTATCGCCCTGGGGGCCACCGCCCTTCTCATGGGCGGCCCCGGAGCCGAAGCACTGGCGGTCGGCGGGCCACGCAGTTTCTCGGTGGGCCTGGACTATTTCGTGCTGGAGCTGCTCGTGCTCGGTCTCATCTTCATGCCCATCGAAGCGCTGTTCCCGCTGCGCGCGCAGCGCGTGCTGCGCGCGGGCTGGGAGACCGATCTCAAGCACTTCTTCGTCAGCCACGCCGGCGTGCAGCTGCTTTCGTTCGCCGCGCTCATCCCGGCACAGGTGCTTTTTGCCTGGGCGGTTCAGCTCGATTTCCAGCGCGCGGTCGCCGCCCAGCCGATCTGGCTCCAGGTGGTGGAGATCATCGTTGTCGTGGACTTCGCGACCTACTGGATTCACCGCGCCTTCCATCAGGTACCCTGGCTCTGGAACTTCCACGCCATCCACCACTCCAGCCTGCAGATGGACTGGCTTGCGGGCTCGCGCATGCACCCGGTGGATGTCGTGGTGACGCGCTCGGTCGCGATCCTGCCGGTGTTCGTGCTCGGTTTTGCGCCGCCCGCGTTTTACGCTTACCTCGCTATCGTGTCCTTTCACGCCGTGTTCATTCATGCCAACGTGCGCTGGCATTTTCCCTACCTGCGCTGGATCGTCACGACGCCCGAGTACCACCACTGGCACCATTCTTCCGACGAAGAGGGCATCGACAAGAACTTCGTGAGCTTCCTCCCGGCCTGGGACGTCCTGTTCGGCACGGCGCACCAGCCGGACTACTGGCCGAAGCGCTACGGAACCGTCAATTTTCAGCCGCCCGAGACGTACCTGGGACAGCTCTTCTATCCTTTCCGCAGGCGCGGTAAGGTGACGCCGTACGGTTGAAGCGGCGGTGAGCCGCCGTCGTCGCCGTTCGGAGATAGATTCGCACAAGTGGAAACGTCCGCGGAACAAGGGGATGAGCGCGTAGCGGACTCAACGGCTGCCGCCAACGCGCTGATCGAAACCCTGCGCCAGCTCGCCCAGGAGCTGCATCCGGCGCGGGGCGCCATTCCCTCGTCGCTCGACGCCCGCCTCGAGCAGGACTACGGCTTCGACAGCCTCGGGCGCGTCGAGCTCTTCCTGCGCGTCGAGAAACGCTTCGGCGTGACGCTGCCCGAAGCGGTCATGGCGAGCGTGGAGACGCCGCGCGACCTGTTGCGCGCGATACTGGCGGCAGGCCCGGCTCACCGCGCCCACGCCGGCGCGACTGCCGTTGCCCTGGAACGCGCATCGGGCCTCGCCGCCGAGTCGGAAACGCCCGACGAAGCGGTTACGCTGCAGGAGGTGCTGGCGTGGCACGCGCGCCGGCACGCCACACGCCCTCACATCGTGCTGCAGGACGAGGACGGCAACGAGCGCACAGTGACGTACGCGGAGCTCGATCAGGCCGCGCGCGCCGTTGCCGCGGGCTTAATCGAGCGCGGCATCGAGCCGGGCCGGGCGGTAGCGATCATGCTGCCGACCAGCATCGAGTACTTCTACAGCTTCTTCGGCATTCTGCTGGCTGGCGGCATCCCCGTTCCGATCTACCCGCCCGCGCGCCCTTCCCAGATCGAGGACCATCTGCGGCGCCATGCGGGAATACTCTCCAACGCCCTCACCGTCGCGCTCATCACCGTGGCCCAGGCGAAGCCGCTCGCGCTGCTCCTCAAGCCCCGGGTGGACTCGCTGCGCCAGGTAGTGACGCCGGACGAGTTGATGCGGCCCGGCGCCGCGGCGGCGCTGCATCGCGGCAAGCCGCAGGACATCGCGATGATCCAGTACACCTCGGGAAGCACCGGTAATCCCAAGGGGGTCGTCCTCACCCACGCCAACCTGCTCGTCAACATCCGTGCGATGGGAAGAGCGCTGCGCGTGACGCCGGCCGACGTGTTCGTGAGCTGGCTGCCCCTCTACCACGACATGGGTTTGATCGGCGCCTGGATGGGCAGCCTCGTCTACGGCTTCAAGTACCCGGTGATGTCCCCGCTCACCTTCCTGTCGCGGCCGGAACGGTGGCTGCGCACCATACATCGCCACGGGGGCACGCTCTCGGGCGGGCCCAACTTCTGCTACGAGTTGTGCGTGCGGCGCATCCAGGACGCCGACATCGAGGGCCTCGATCTCTCCACCTGGCGCTACGCCTTCAATGGCGCAGAGCCGGTCTCCCCCGAGACGATGGAAGCGTTCACGAAGCGCTTCGAGCGTTACGGATTCCGGCCCGGGGCGATGGCGCCCGTGTACGGGCTCGCCGAGGCGACGCTCGGCGTCTCGTTTCCACCGCCCCTGCGCGGCACCCTGCTCGACCGCGTGGACAAGGACGAATTCATGAACGGCGGCCGCGCCGTTCCCGTGCCCCCGGAGCACGGGAACGCCCTCGTGCACGTCGCGTGCGGCGTGCCGATCCCCGGCCACCAGGTGCGCATCGTCGACGAGTCCGGCGGCGAGCTGCCCGAGCGCACCGAAGGCAGTATCCAATTCAGCGGGCCGTCCGTGACCAGCGGCTACCACCGCAATCCCGAGGCGACGCACGCTCTCCTGCACGGGAAGTGGATGGACACCGACGATTACGGCTACGTCGCCGCGGGAGACGTCTACATCACCGGCCGCATCAAGGACACGATCATCCGCGCCGGGCGCAACATCCATCCCTACGACCTCGAGGAGGCGGTCGGCAATCTCGAAGGCATCCGCAAGGGATGCGTCGCCGTGTTCGGCAGCCGCGACCAGCGCGCCGCCACGGAGCGAATCATCGTGATGGCCGAAACGCGCGAGGAGGATCCGGCGCAGCGCGACGGGCTCAAGACCCGCATCAACGATCTCGCGGTGTCCCTCATCGGCATGCCGGCGGACGACATCGTGCTCGCGGCCCCGGGCAGCGTCCTGAAGACTTCCAGCGGCAAGATCCGGCGCACGGGGAGCCGCGAGCTGTACGAGAGCGGCGGCAAGGTCGCGCGGCGCGCGGTCTGGCTGCAGGTCGTGAGGCTCACGGGGGCGGCGCTCCTGCCGCAGGCGCGGCGCACGCTGCGCGCCGCCGTGGACAAGGCATACGGCGCGTGGGCGCTCTTCCTGCTCGGCACGATGGGCGCGATCACGTGGCTCGCCTGCGCGGTCCTGCCGCGTTCGGAAGAGGCCTGGCGGCGCAATTGGCAAATGAGCGGGCGCATGGCGCGCGCGTTTCTCCGGCTCGCCGGCCTGCCCCTCGCCGTGCGCGGCCTCGAGAACGTTCCGGCCGGGCGCGCGTGCGTGCTGGCCGTCAATCACGCGAGCTATCTCGACGGAATCGTGGTGGTGGCAGCGCTGGCGGAACCCAGGGCCTTCGTCGCGAAGCGCGAGCTGCTCGACCACTGGGTGCCGCGCATCTTTCTCAAATCCATCGGCGCCGTGTTCGTCGATCGCCTCGACGCGCAGCGCGGCGTCGAGGACACCGGGCGCTTCGCCGGCGCCGCGCGCGGCGGGCAGTCGCTGATCGTCTTTCCGGAAAGAACCTTCCTGCGCATGCCCGGGCTGCTGCCGTTCCGGATGGGCACGTTCGTGATTGCCGCGCAGTCGGGCGTCCCGGTCGTGCCCGTGACCCTGCGCGGCACGCGCTCGGCGTTGCGCGACGGGCAGTGGCTGTTCCGCCGGGCGAGCTTGAGCGCGACCTTCAGCGCGCCGATCGCGCCGGAAGGAACGGACTGGAATGCCGCGATACGACTCCGCGACGCAACCCGCGCCGAGATGCTGAGACTCTGCGGCGAGCCGGACCTGGGAGAGGAGACCACGCTGCTGCCGAAACTGCAGGCCGCGCGCAAGGACGCGTAGCAGGAAGAGATCACGGCCCCGTATCTCTCGCGAAGCTCGATCAGGTAGGATCGGGTTTTTTCCCGGAGGACCTCCAAATGAAAGTCGGTTTCATCGGCCTCGGCATGATGGGCGGCGGCATGGCAATGAACGTGCGCAAGGCGGGCCACGACGTCACGGTGTTCGACCTCAGGCGCGAGATCGCGAAGCCGTTGCTCGATGCGGGCGCGGCATGGGCGGAGACCGTTGCCGACGTCGCACGCACTTCTGACGTGGTGTTCACCTCTCTCCCCGGTCCGAAGGAAATGCAGGAAGTGGGCGTCGGCGAAGGCGGACTGCTCTCCTCGATGAAGCCGGGCAGCGTCTGGTTCGACCTCTCCACCAACTCGCCGACCGTGGTGCGCCAGGTTGCGGCCCGGTTCAAGGCAAAAGGCATCGAGTTGCTCGACGGCCCCGTGAGCGGCGGGCCCAAAGGCGCGCAGTCCGGCAAGCTTGCGCTTTATGTGGGCGGCGACGAGGCGACGTTCAACCGGCTGAAGCCGCTCCTCGACGCGATCGGAGACCAGGTGATGTACGTGGGCCCGATCGGCGCCGGCAACTCGGCCAAGCTCGCCCACAACTGCGCGAGCTTCATCACCCGCATGGCCATCGCCGAGATCTTCACGCTGGGCGTCAAGGCCGGCGTCGACCCGCTCTCGTTGTGGCACGCCATCCGGCAGGGCTCGACCGGGCGCGCACGCACGTTCGACCGCATCGGCGATCAGTACCTCCAGGACACGTACGAGCCGGCTGCGTTCGCACTGCGCCTCGCGCACAAGGACCTCACGCTCGCGCGGGAGCTGGGGAAGGAGCTCGCCGTGCCGATGAAGTACGCCGACCTCGCCCTCGAGGATTTCACCGCTGCACTCGAGCGCGGCTGGGGAGAGCTCGATTCGCGCTCGCCGATGCGGCTGCAGAACGAGCGCGCCGGCGTGACCGTCAAGGTCTCCGCGGAGGACGTGAAAAAAACCCTGGCGAGAGGATAAAAACGGGGGAATTTATCCCCGTTTTTACCGTTAGGAAGTACTACAAAGGGGGTAATAATTCACCTTCACAGCCTGTCGGCTCCATCGTGTCCAAGTGTGGTACCCATGAATTCACGTCGAACGCCGATCACGCCAGTCCGACAGGCTGTTGCGCTGGCGAGCTTCTTGCATTGTTTCGCGCGACAGAGGAAACTTCTGTAACCGGAGACTGCATGACCGCTATCCGTCCGTTGATCGGTTTGATACTTTTGTCGAGTGCACTCGCGGCAACTGTCGGCGTCGTCCCTGCCCGGGCCGCGGAGCCGAGCGACGAAACCGTGATTCTCGTCGCCAAGCCGGCGCTGCGCGACCGCCTCTACGGCGCAACCATCCTCATCAGCAAGCCGATCGGCAACGGCCAGCACATCGGGTTGATCGTCAACAAGCCGACGCCCATGACGCTGGGCAGGCTCTTCCCCGGGCACGGACCGTCGCTCAAGGTGACCGACCCGGTCTACCTGGGCGGCCCGGTCAGCACGGAAGTTATTTTTGCCCTGGTCCAGCGTGATGACAGCCCGGGCAACCGCTCCATGCAGCTCACGCCCAATCTGTTCCTCGTGCTCGATCGCGATCTGGTCGACCGCGTGATCGAGGCCGAGGCCGATCATGCGCGGTTCTTCGCCGGGATGGTGCTGTGGCGGCCCGGCGAGTTGCGCGCGGAGCTCGATCGCGGTTTCTGGTACGTGCTCGACGCCGATGCGAATCTCGTGCTGCGCAAGTCGACGATCGGCATGTGGGAAGAGCTGGTGAAGCGCTCGGAGCAGCAGAAGAACCTGATCCGCACGCGGCTCGATTCTACGGAGCCGCACCCGGGCATGCTGGCGCGCTCCAGGTAGTCCCCTCGTTTCCCCTCCAAAGGCAGCCCGCGCGGCTGCCTTTTTCGTCCGGTAAACTCCGGCCATGATGGATGATGCGGAAATTCTCATCGCGGGCGGCGGCATCGGCGGGCTCTCCGCGGCGCTCGCGCTCGCACGCGCGGGACGGCGCGTGCGCGTGCTCGAGAAGGCCGCCGAGTTCGGCGAGATCGGCTACGGCATACAGATGGGGCCCAACGTCCGGCCCATGCTGGAGCGGCTGGGAATCGCGGAGGCCATCGAGCCGCATGCCGTGTATCCCGACGCGCTGGTGCTCGCCGACGGGTTGACCGGCAGGGAGTTGACGCGCATCACGCTCGGCGCGGCGTTCCTGGCGCGCTACCACTACCGCTATTTCGTCATCCACCGCCGCGACCTGCACGGCGCCATCCTCGAGGGCTGCCGCGCCCGCGGGGAGATCGCGCTGGAAGCCTCGAAGGGCATCGTCCGCTTCGAGGACCGCGGTGACCGCGTGATCGCCTTCTGCGAGGACGGCACGGAATACGCGGGCGCGGCGTTGATCGGGGCCGAGGGCCTCTGGTCTCCCGTCCGCGCGGCGGTGATTGGCGACGGCCCGCCGCGCATGGCCGGCCATTTCGTCTACCGCGGTGTCGTGCCGGTGGAGAACATCATCGACCGCTCGCACCAGGACTCGATGATCATCTACGTCGGCCCCAACCTCCACCTGGTGCAGTACCGGCTGCGCGGCGGCACGGTCATGAACAACGTGGCGACGATCGCGAGCTACCGCTACGCGCGCGGGGAGAAGGACTGCGGCGGCCCGGACGAGCTGGACGAGATGTTCGGGCGCTGCGATCCGCGGGTGCGGCAGATGCTCCAGTACGTCGGCAGGGAGCGCAACTGGGTCCTGCACGACCGCCCGCCGGTGTCGAACTGGACGAAGGGCAACGTGACGCTCCTGGGCGACGCCGCGCATCCGATGCTGCAGTACCTCGCGCAGGGCGCCTGCATGGCGATAGAGGATGCGGTGGTGCTCGCCGCCCACGTCGCCGCGCACGGGACTGACTACCACCGCGCCTTTACCACCTACCAGCAGGAGCGCTTCTACCGCACCGCGCGCGTGCAGATCACCGCGCGCGTCTTCGGCGACATCATCCACGCCGACGGCGGCGCGCGCGAGCTGCGCAATCACCTGTGCGCGCAGCGCGACCCGGATTTCCCGGCGGAGGTCGACTGGCTCTACCGCGGGATACACGTCGAGGGATGTGGGATGAGGGATGAGGGATGAGGGACGAGGGATGAGGGTCGAGGCAGGCGCGTTCAGGACTGCTTGTAGGACACCAGTTCCTCGCGCTCCGCAAGGACCACGTTTCCCGACCTTCCCCGTCGCAGTCGTTCGACCACCAGCGCGAGGCGAACCCGGTCGGGCGCAATCCAGTGCCTGGAGCGGGTTTGTATGTTGACGCCTGCCCCGGTCGCCCAGCCCTGGGTCTCCACCACGAACGCATAGAAGGTCCCCGCGGCAATCGTGATCCTCTCACGGCCTGTCACGCGCACTTCCGATTCGGCCTGGAGAGACGGACCTGGCGGCAGTGAAGTGATGGTACGGGTGATCCAGCGTTTGCCCACCGAGTAATCCGCGCCCAGGATCTGGCCGCCAGTCGAGACCTGGCCGCTCGTGTACCGCCGGAGATTGCCGAGCAGATCGGTAATGCGGCCGCTGTCGTAGTGGACCTCGGTATCGGTGATCCGGGCGACGGCATTCGTCTCCCGCCTGATCTCGACCTTCGTGTAGAGGTCAGTGATGCTGTAAGTGTAGCTGTCGCCCACCTTGAAGTTGGTGTCCGCCGAAACGGTGCCCTTGCTGTACGGGTTTTCCGGGGCGGACACGATCTGGATCTTCTGCTCTCCCTGGCGGGCGAGCGCGCGATCGAGACGCAGCTGGGCGAGTTCCGTGAAGGGGCCGCTCGGGTAACGCCGCAGGTAGTCCTCGAACGGTCCGGGCTGCGTTGCGTCCTGGATTTTCTCCCAGATGGCGAGTTCCTCCTTGAACTGGCGCTCCGTCTCCTGCGCTGCTAACGCCTTCACTTCTTTCGGCGGAATGAACCAGAAGTCGTCCTCCAGCGACGTGCTCTCCCAGGGAATCTGGAGTCCGCTGGAACGGCGTCGCACACCGAGGCGCACGCGCTTGAACACGTCCTCCACCTTCGTTTCCGGAACCTTGATTTCGCGCAGCAAGTGCTCGGTGTACAGCCCGTGGTCCCCGCCGTCCCCGTCGATCGCGGTGTTGCCCGGCGCCGTCGCGTACGCCAGGAACGTGCCCGGCGGCGCGTCGAGCTGCGACAGTCCTTTCTGCTCGATTCGCGCGGTGCTCCCGAAAGGATTGTCGCGGCAGGCATCCAGGATCAGGATGTTCATCGGGTTGCCCGCCCGGCGGATGCCCTCGATGAACCCGTTGAGATCCACGCCGCGCTCGCGCAGCTCCTGAACGTCCGCGATCTCCGCGTCCACCGGAATGAGATAGTTGCGCCACGCGAGCTGCGCCCCATGCCCCGCGAAGTAGAAGAGGCCCACCGCCTTGTTCCGGGCCAGCTCCTCGCCGAAGCGCTTGATCGCCTCCTGCATGCCCGACTGCGGGAGATCCAGCTGAAGGGCGACACCGAATCCCGCGCTGGTCAACGCGGCCGCCATGGCTTTCGCGTCGTTGACGGGATTCCTGAGCGGGGCATGGCGGTACCGGCTGTTCCCGATCACCAGCGCCTGTTTCGGCGCGCGCACCAGGTTGACGCCTCCGCTTTGCGCGAAGACCGCGCCGCGTGTCAACGCGACCCCCGCGCCGGCAACGCTGGCTTGCAATAGTCGCCGACGGGTCCACTGGTTTGCTTGACGCATTCCGTTCCTCGACTGCTGCAG
Source organism: Burkholderiales bacterium (assembly GCA_035649495.1). GTDB lineage: Bacteria > Pseudomonadota > Gammaproteobacteria > Burkholderiales > SG8-41 > SG8-41. The sequence goes on from DASRJL010000144.1 coordinate 60,949, forward strand.
GAAGACTCAGGGTATACCGATGGCGGCCCGCTGGGAAATTCCCGGCCGCCACCGTGCGCCGGACGGGCGAGTCGCTTGACAGCGCCTGACGCCGGTAACATGCTGGCCCGCACACACTGGGAGAGCGGACATGACGAAAAACCTGACGGTGGCCGCGCTCGCAGTCACGCTGCTCGCCGCCACTGCGGCCTTTGCGCAGAAGGACAA
>DASRJL010000145.1:0-2729 GCA_035649495.1 Burkholderiales bacterium
ATGCACCATGATGATGTTGGGCGGCATGCCGATGCGCGTGACCGGCGCGAAATCCTTGTGCTCGTAGGGCAGCTTCGCGATCATCGACAGGGAAATCGCGTTCGGGGCGATGTTGCAATGAAGCAGCGTATAGCCGTCGGGCGCCGCCGTTTTCGCGACGTACGCCGCGCCGATTGTGCCGGAGGCGCCGACGCGGTTTTCGACGACGACCTGCTGGCCCCACTTCCGGGTCAACTGGTCGGCGAGCAGCCGCCCGACGATGTCGTTCGAGGTGCCCGCGGGGAACGGGATGACGTAACGGACGGGCTTGGTCGGATAATTCTGTGCCGACAGCGAACTGGAAATGAGGGCGGCGCACATCCAGGCCGCGGCCGCAATTGAGTACATCAATCCACGACTGGTTCCGATCACGGCGCGCATTCCGGTCTCCTCCGAAACGGTGTGGCTTCCGATCGATAGTCCGCCATCGTCGAGCAGCGGACTGTCATGACACCTACGTCTACATGGTAGCACTCGAAACCCGGAGGGGTGAAATGTCGTAACATTGTGGCGTCCCACTGATGAGTTCGCGCCCATGACCCGTCTGCTCCGGATTCTTCGCGCACCCGCCGCGGCCTGGCTGCTCGTGGCAGCCGCCGAACCCTTCGCCGCCTCGCCGCCTGTCACGGAGGAATTGCTGGCCCCTCTCACGTCCGCCTACATGCAGGCCGTCAAACCGGGCGAGGAAGCCGAACTGCACCGAGCCCTTTTCCAGACGGTGCTGCAGCGGGTCCACCGCACCTACCCCCGGGAGGTGGACGTGCCCCGGCTCATGGCCGCGGCGTTGAAGACGATCGAGCCGCTGGAGCCGCAATCAGGCGATCCGGCGGACGTCTTCAAGAAAGCCGTCAACGCGGCCCTCGCTGCGCTCGACCCGCACTCCCGCTACCTCGACCCGCGCGCGCAGGCGAGCGACCGCGACGCCATCACGGGCGCCTTTGGCGGGCTCGGCCTGCAAGTGGACATGATCGAAGGGCTGTTGCGCGTGGTCGCCCCGATGCCCGGCACGCCGGCGGCGCGCGCGGGGCTGCAAAGCGGCGACCTCATCGTGCGTCTCGACGACCAGCCCGTGCAGGGCATGGTGCTCACCGACGCCATTTCCCGGATGCGCGGGGAGCCTGGCACCTCGATCGCGCTGATGATCCGGCGTGCGGGACGCGATGAAGAATTCAGCGTGTCGCTGGTGCGGGAAACTATACCCAATAACGTCCTGCGCACGAGCATGGAAGGCGAAGTACTGGTCCTCCGCTTCTCGAGTTTCACGGGCCCGGTTTCGGCTGCGATGCACAAAGCCATAGCCGACGCGGCCGCCGTGCGTCAGCCGCGCGGAGTCGTTCTCGACCTGCGCGGCAATCCCGGTGGCCTGTTCCGCCAGGCGGTGCTGATGGCGGACGCCTTTCTGGGCGAAGGCAAGATCGTTTCGCTGCATGGCCGCACGCCCGGCAACCAGCGCACCTGGCAGGCGGACCCCGACGAGTTGCTCGCCGGCGTGCCGATGGTGGTGCTGCTGGACGGCCGCTCCGCGTCGGCCTCGGAGCTCGTCGCAGCGGCGCTCCAGGAGAACGGCCGCGCGACCGTCATGGGACAGAGGAGCTTCGGCAAGGGCAGCGTCCAGACCACCGTCTCGCTGGGCCCCGACAAGGGCGCGCTGCGCCTGACCACCGCGCTGTACCACGGTCCGTCCGGTCGCAGCGTGCAGCGTACGGGTGTCGGCCCCGACATCGAGCTCGTGGCCGCGCCCGGAAACACCGCGCCGGCGCGGCGACGCGAAGCCGACCGGACGCAGGCGCTGCCGGGAACTGACGAGCCCCCGCCGCCGAAAGCGCGTGTGGACCAGTCGCACTGTGCGGCCGCTCAACGGCAAGGCGGAAGTCGGAAGGAGGAAGGCGGAATTTCTTCACATGCGAAGGCCGATCCAGCGCTCGCCTGTGCGCTCGTTTTTCTCGACACGGGCGGCATCGACGCTTTTCTTGCAGCGCTGGAATCCGCGGAGCCGTCAAACGCGACCGCCGAATCACCGCGAAGCTCGTCACCGTGAACTCGTCACCAGCGAAGCTCATCACCATGGAGAAACGCCTATGCCGTTCGGAGGCAACGACTGGCTCGCACTGACTTCGGAACCGCCCCTGGAACCGGAACTGCCCATTTGCGATCCCCATCATCACTTCTGGGATCGCCGTCTGGAGCGTGTCCCCTATCAACGCTATCTCCTGGATGAGCTGGCGGCGGACATCTATTGCGGCCACAACGTGCGCTCTACGGTGTTCATCGAGTGCCGCTCGATGTACCGCGCGGACGGACCGGCGGAAATGCGTCCCGTCGGGGAAGTCGAATTCGTACAGGGGATGGCGGCCGCCAGCGCGAGCGGTGTGTACGGAACGGCCCGCGCCGCTGCGGCCATCATCGGGCACGCCAATCTGAACCTTGGCGAAAAGGTCGCGCCGGTGCTGGAGGCGTTGCAGGCGGCCAGTCCAAACCGGTTTCGCGGAATCCGCCATTCGGTGACGTGGGACCCGCATCCCGAGGTGGAGAACACCGCCGCGCACAAGATGCAGGGGCAGCTGGCGAGCGATCCGTTTCGCGCCGGCGCGCGGGTGCTGGCGCGCCTGGGATTGACCCTGGAGGGATGGCTGTACCACCCGCAGCTCCCGGAACTGGCTGCCTTTGCCAAGGCGGTCCCCGAGCTCACC
>DASRJL010000146.1:0-40353 GCA_035649495.1 Burkholderiales bacterium
CTACGGGGGACGAGTTCGCGGCCGTGGTGCAGCGCGACTGCAAGTCGTTGGCGGAAGCAATCCGCGTATCGGGAATCCAGCCCAACTGAGTTTTTAGTTTTGAGTTTTGAGTTTTGAGTTGAGTTTTGCTCATCACTCAACACTCATCACTCAACACTCATCACTGTACCTTTATCCCCGCGTCTTTCGCGACGCCGGTCCACTTCTGCACCTCGTCGTGGATCAGCTTGCGGAACTCGTTCCCGGTTGCGATCTTCACTTCCGCGGCATCCGCGGCGAGCAGTTCTTTCGTCTTCGGGTCCTTGAGTATTTCCGTCAGCTCGCTGCGCAACCGGTCCATCACGGGTCGCGCCGTCCGGGCGGGCGCGGCCACGCCCCACCAGACGGAGACGTCGTAGCCGGGATAGCCGGCCTCGGCGACGGTCGGTATATCGGGTACTGCCGCAGTGCGCTTCGCCGACCCTACCGCGAGCATCCTGATCTTGCCGGAGCGCACGTTCGGCAGCACCTGGGTGATGGAGGTGAACATCACGGGGATCTGCCCCCCCATGACGTCGATCATCGCGGGGCCGCCGCCTTTGTACGGCACCATCACCATCTTGATGCCGGCAACCTTGTTGAAGAGCTCTCCGCCGAAGTGATTGAAGCCGCCGACGCCGGTGGAGGCGTAGCTCAGCTTTCCCGGTTCCGCCTTTGCCTTGTTCACCAGGTCGCGCAGCGAATTGAAGCCGGTGCCCGGGTAGACGACGATCGCGTTGGGAGAGGTTCCGATCGTGGTGATCGGGTCGAACGACTTTTCCACGTCGTACGGCAGCGTCCGCACCGCCGCGTTCATCACGTAGGAGGTGGAAATCATGAGGATGGTGTAGCCGTCCGGGGGCGCGTTGGCCACCGTCTCGGCGCCGATGATGCCGTTCGCGCCGCCGCGGTTGTCGATCACCACCTGCTGGCCGAGGCGCTCGCCCAGCTTGGCCCCCAGGAAACGGCCCAGCACGTCGTTGCTGCCTCCCGGCGGGAACGGGATGACCCAGCGCACGGGCTTGGTGGGATAGTCGGCGGCCGCCGCCTGCGCGGCCTGGATAAGCTGCGATACGGTAACTGCAAGCAGCGCCGCCGCAAGGACAAACCACGAACTGCCCGAAGGCTTCATGCCGGACACCTCCTCGTTTGACGTCGCCTGCCCTGAACGGCGACTTGTCTTCGGAAAAGTATAGCGTTCCTGATAGCATGCTCGCCACCGGTCGAAAAGGGAGGCGGGCATGCATCGCTGGTTACGGGGTCTGGCGAGCGCCGTCGCGCTTGCGAGCTTCATCGGTCCGGGCGCTGCTCACGCGCAGTCCGCGGCCGCGCTGCACCTGGTTTTCGTCATGGACGGTCTGCGCCCCGACAGCATCACGGCCGCGGACACGCCCAACCTGCACCGCCTGCGGGCGGAAGGCGTCTGGTTCGAGAACGGCCACTCGGTCTTCCCGACCGTCACGCGGGTGAATTCGCCGTCGCTGGCGACGGGGAGCTATCCGTCGCGGCACGGCATCATGGGCAATTCGATCTACGTGCCCGCCGTCGATCCGCTGCGCGCATTTACGAACGACAATTTCCGCATACTCCTCAAGCTGGATGAAGCGACGTCCGGGCGCATGGTGACCGCCCCGGGCATCGCGGAGCTGCTCGCGGCGAGCGGCCGGAAGGTGATCGCCGTCAGCTCGGGCGGCTCGGGAAGCGCGCTGCTGCTCTCGCCGAAAGCGCCGCGCGGCATCGGGACCGTGATCGCCGATTTCGAACCCGGCGTGCAGGTCGCGTTTCCCGAGGCCGAGAGCGCCCTGGTGCTGAAGGCTGCCGGACCGGCGCCAAAAAAGGGCGGCGCGAAGGACCGCTACGATGCATCGGTGGACTGGAGCATGCAGGTCCTCCGCGACTACGTCCTGCCCGTGCTCCGTCCGGCGGTAGTGTTCACCTGGATGACCGAGCCGGACCACATCCAGCACGCTTTCGGCGTCGGCGCGCCCGAGGCCGTCGCTTCCATCCGCAACAATGACAGGCAGCTCGGGCTGGTGCTCGAAAAGCTGGAAGCGCTGGGCATGCGCGACAAGACCAATGTCGTCGTGGTGTCCGACCACGGCTTCGCGCAAACGATCTACCAGGTGAACGCAGGACAGGCGCTCGTCGAGGCGGGCCTTGCGGCGGGCGGCACCGACGACGTCGTGATTGCCTCTAGCGGGCAGGCGGTAGCGCTCCACGTGAGAAATCGGGACCCGGCGAAGACCCGGGCGATCGTCGAGTTCCTGCAGCGCCAGCCGTGGTGCGGGGTGATCTTCACCGCGGCCCGGCGCGGCGGAACCGCGCACGAAGGCTCGGCGCCCGGCTCATTTGCGCTCGAGTACGCGCACCTGGGCGGCCACGAGCGGAGCCCGGACATCGTGTTCACGTTCCGCTGGTCGTCGGAGCGAAACCGGCATGGCGCGCCGGGCACCGACTACGCGCTGAGCGCCACGAGAACCGGCCCGGTCGACGGGACCATCGCGGGCCACGGCGGCATCAGTCCATGGGCCGTGCGCAACACGATGCTCGCGTGGGGACCGGACTTCAAGCGCGGCGCGACGGTGAAAGCGCCCACTTCCAACGTCGACGTAACGCCGACGCTCCTGCACCTGCTCGGTCAAGGCGGGGCAGCCGCCGGCATGGACGGGCGCGTGATGCTGGAAGCGCTTGCCGCGGGGCCGGACCCGGAGCAGGTCGTGGCGGCGACGCACGCACTGCGCGCGCAGAACGGCAGCTACCGTGCGGTGCTGCAGGTAACCGAGGTCGCCGGGAAACGATACATCGACCAGGCGTGGCGGGAGGACTAGTTGAGTTTCGAGTGTTGAGTGTTGAATTTTGAGTGGAAGCGCACTCGTCACTCATCACTCATCACTCATCACTGTACTTTGATACCCGCCTGCTTCGCGACATCGGTCCACTTCTTCCGCTCATCGCGGATCAGCTTCCGGAATTCGGCCGGGGCGAGCAGCAACGGCTCGGCGGCGTCGCCGAGCAGCCATTTCGTCGTCTGGGGTTCCTTGAGAACGGCCACCAGCTCGCGGCGCAGCTTTTCGTGCGCGGCCCGGGGCACGCCGGCCGGGGCGGACAGCCCCCACCACGCCTGGACTTCGTATCCGGGGAAGCCCGCCTCCGCGACAGTTGGAACGTCGGGCACCACCGGGCTGCGATTCGCCGCGCCGACGGCGAGCAGCTTCAGCCGGCCCGCGCGCACGTGCCCCAGCGTCTGCGTGAGCGAGCTGAACATCACCGGCACGTTGCCTGCGATCACGTCGATCATGGCGGGGCCGCCGCCCTTGTACGGCACCATCACCATGTCGATGCCGGCGACTTTCTTGAACAGCTCTCCGCCGAAATGGTTGAAGCCCCCGACGCCCGTCGAGGCGTAGTTGATTCTGCCCGGCTGCGCCTTCGCCTGTTCCACGAGATCGCGCAGCGTGCGGAACGGGCCCTGCGTGGCGACGACGATCGTGTTGGGCGAGGTCGCGATGGTCGAGATCGGGTCGAACGACTTCTCGATGTCGTAGGGCAGCGGCGTCGAGCGTACCGCCGCGTTCATCACGAACGACGCAGAAACCATGAGCACCGTGTAGCCGTCCGGGGCGGAATGGGCCGCCATTTCCGTCGCGATGATGCCGTTCGCGCCGCCCCGGTTGTCGATCACCACCTGCTGGCCGAGACGCTCGCCCAGCCTGGCTCCCAGGAAACGGCCCAGGACATCGTTGCTCCCGCCCGGCGGGAAAGGCACTATCCAGCGGACCGGTCTGCTGGGAAAGTCGGCTGCTTGCGCCCGCGCGGCGAACGGCATTTGCAGCAAGGCACCGGCGAGCCACATGCAAGAGACGACGAACCGCGATGAGCTCGAAATCGCCATTGCGGACTCCTCCTTGGCCGACGTCGCCTCCGTAGCGGGCAACGTGTTTACAAGAAAGTATAGTCCGCTATATGGTCTAGCTCAAATAAGCTTTGAGCCATGAGCCGTGAGCTATGGGCTAAGAGCTGCGAGCGACCGGTCACTGGTCACCGGTCACCGGTCACTCAAGGAACACAGCGTACTCGTCCACCGCTATGCGCGACGGCTGAAAGGTGTTGATGACATCCTCGGGATCGGCATAGCCCATCGCCATCCCGCAGATCACGATCCAGTCGTTCGTGATGCCGAGCTCGCGCCGCACGATATCCGGGTAGCTGGCGATGGCGGCCTCGGGGCAGGTATGCAGGCCACGGGCGCGGGCCGCGAGCATGATGGTCTGCAGGAACATCCCGTAGTCGAGCCAGCTCCCCTTCTCCAGGTTGCGCTCTATGGTGAAGATGAGCCCGGCCGGGGCGCCGAAGAAGTCGTAGTTGCGCGCGCGGTACGCCTTCGACTTCGCGTGATCGCCGCGCCCTATGCCCAGCGTTCCATAGAGCCCCCATCCGCACTGCCGGCGCCGCGCGAGATACGGCTCCTCGATCGGATCGGTGTAGTAGTCGTAATCGCGCTTGCCCGGATCGCCGGCGAGAAACGCCTGCTGGATCGCCGTGCCGACTCGTTTCAGCGTGGCGCCGATCATCGCGTGCACGCGCCACGGCTGGATGTTCGAGCCGCTCGGCGCGTGGCGCCCGAGGGCGACTATCTCGCGCACGATCTCCATCGACACCGGATCGGGCTTGTAGGCGCGGATGGAGCGGCGGGTGCGCGCGGCCTCGAAGACATCCGGCGCGGTGTCAAAAATATCGTGCGGCATGTGTCTCTCTCTACATCAGGCCCATTTCGGACAGCACGCGGCGGAAGTTCTCGATCTCGCGGTCGAGGAACTGCGGCAGATCGCGGTGGCCGATCAAGCCTATCGTCCAGTAGTTCTGCGCGACGTTCTTAGTGATCTCGCCGCTTTGCATCGCCTGCGAAATCGCCTGGTCCCAGTACGCTGTCTGCGCCGCGGTCAGTCCCCTGGGACCGAAAACGGTATAGAACACGTTGGCGTCCACTTCCAGCCCCTGCTCGCGCAGGGTCGGCACGCTCGCGAGCGCTCCGGGATGCCGCTTGGGCGCGCCGACCGCGATGATGCGGATCTTTCCCGCTTCGGCCATCGCCTGCGCGCTGCCCGGACTTTGCACGCCCACGTCGAGGTGGCCCCCGGCGACCTGGATCGCGGTGTCGGTGCCGGTCGTGAACACGACGGCCTTGACCTTCCTCGGATCGGCGCCCGCCTGCCGCGCCAGCGTGGCGATCGAGAGGTGCAGCGGGTTGCCGGCGGCCGTGGAGAATCCGAACGAGAGCGAGGCCGGATCCTTCTTCAATTGCTCGACGATGTCGCGAGCGCTCTTGATCGGAGAATCGGCCCTCACGAAGTACACCTGGTACTCGTCGAGGATCTTGACGATGGGCGTGAACTCCTTGTGTCCGGCCGAGCCGCGGCCGGCCGCGATCGTGGTAAGCCAGCTCGAAGAGGCTAGCCCGAGATAGTGGGGATTCGACGGGTGGGTGTTCAGGTACGCGAAAGCGAGCGTCTGGCCGGCGCCGGGCTTGTTGATGGCGTTGATCGGGACGCTGACGATCTTGCTCTCCGTGAGCACGCGCTGTATGGCGCGGCCGATCCGGTCGTTGGCGCCGGCCGGCGCGGCGCCGATGACCAGCTCGACGGGGCGTTCCGGCTTCCAGGCCGCCTGCGGCCCTTGCGCCATCGTGATGGCGGGTAACAGAAGCAACATCCACACGATTCGATGCATGAATCTCTCCTCGCAGGTTCTCAGTTTATTGACCACGGGGAGACTCAAAACCTTCCCCTCCTCCGATGAGGAGTGGTGCCTCCGGCAGGAGGCGGGGTGGTCGCGTAGCATGGGTTCAGCCCCGCGCGCGCCAGGGCACCTTCAGGGCGTATCTCGGGATTGACGATGCCGGGAATGCCGGCCGCACGGTTCACGCTGACGGAAACACGCGGAACGTTCAAGGTCTGAATCGCAGCGTTCTTCAACGTCCGTGACCGTCCGTGTGATTCCGTGGCAAATGTTTTGTACGGCACTTCAGCCATGGACCCACACGGAAACACACGGAATGTTCAAGGTCTGAATCGTAACGTTCTTCAATGTCCGTGACCGTCCGTATGTTTCCGTGGCAAGCATTGGCTCCTCACATTACAAGCTCGATCAGATAGGGCCCCTTCCGCGCGAACGCCCTCTTCAGTTGCTGCGCGAACTCGTCCAGCGTTTCCGCGCGCGCAGCCTCCACGCCCTGCCCGCGGGCGAGCGCGGTCCAGTCGAGGAAGGGCCGATCGAGGGTCAGCATGTCGCGCGCGCGCTGACCCGGCGTGCCGGCGCCCATGTTTTTCAGCTCGCCATGCAGGATCTGGTACGAGCGGTTGGCGAACAGGACCACGGTCACGTCGAGGTTCGCCCGTGCCATGGTCCACAGCGCCTGCAGCGTGTACATCCCGCTGCCGTCGCCTTCGAGCGCGACGATCTTCCGGTCGGGTGCGGCGACTGCCGCTCCCGTCGCCGCGGGCAATGCCCAGCCGATGGAGCCGCCGCGGATCTGCAGCCAGTCGTGCGGTGCCGTGTTCATCATGAAGGCGCTGAGGTTGCGGCCCGCCGTGATCGATTCGTCTGCAACGACGGCGTTCTCGGGCAGGAGCGCGGCAAGCACCGTCGCGATCCCGTCAGGCGTCACGGCGCCGGTGGGCAATCCCGGACGCTTCAACTCGTTTATCTGCGCGGGCGGCGTCTTCGACGCTCCCACTGCCTCGGCGAGCGCCGAGAGCGAATCCTCGAGATCGTCGGCAACGCTGGCCAGCGTCGTAGCCACGCAATCCTCCGGCGCGACCACGCTCGGCTTGCCCGGATACGCGAAGAACGTCACCGGGGACTTGGCGCCCGCCAGCACGAGCTGGCGCGTGCCTTTCATCGCGGCGAGCGCGTTATCCACGACGTACGGCAGACGATCGATGCACACGCGTCCCGCCCCGCTTTCCATGCGCGAGTTGTTGTACTCCGCCATCAACCGGCAGCCGGTCTTCGCGGAGATACGTCCCGCGAGCTCCAGGGCCTTGCCGCGGAGCGCGGCGCCACCCAGCATGAGCATGGCCGGCTCCTTGCCCGTCAGTGCGCGCGCCGAAGCAGCGACGGCTTCGCTCGCCGCCGGTCTGCGCGGGGCGGGCGGCGCGGCCTCCGCCGGGCCATCGGCGTCGCCCCAGGCGGTGTCGGCCGGCGCGATGAGCGTCGCGATCTGTCCCGGCGGCTCGTTGGCTTCCCGTATCGCCTGCGCGCAATCCGCCGCCAGCGTTTTCGAGTCCGCGGCAGTCTTCACCCAGTTCGACACCGGCCGCGCGATGCCCTCGACGTCGGCCGTCAACGGCGCGTCGTACTTCAGGTGATACGTCGCGTGCTCGCCGACGATGTTGACGATACCCGAGTTGGCTTTCTTCGCGTTGTGGAGATTGGCGAGCCCGTTGCCGAGTCCCGGGCCGAGGTGGAGCAGCGTGCACGCCGGCTTCCCGGCCATGCGGTAGTAGCCGTCCGCCGCGCCGGTGACGACGCCCTCGAACATCCCGAGGATGCAGCGCATGCCCTCCACCCGGTCGAGCGCGGCGACGAAATGCATCTCGGAGGTGCCGGGGTTGGTGAAACAGACTTCCACGCCGTTCACCACCAGCGTGCGGACGAGACTCTCAGCGCCGTTCATGCGTATCTCCCTACCGGGTGAACTGGTGATGGAAACTGGTGATGATAACTGGTGATGGAGTACTGGTGATGAGCTGATCCATCACCATCTTTCATCACCATCTCTCTCGTCACTATTTCTCATCACTCCTTCGACTCCGTCAGTCAAACCAGCGCCGCTTGTGGCTCACGCCCGGCGCATTGGGACCGGAGCCCGAGGGGTCGATCCACAGCGTCTTGCCGGGGTACTTCACGGGCATGCCGTTGAAACGGTCGCGCAGCCAGTCGCACACGAACGAATGGATGTCCGCTTCCCACACGGCGCTGCGCGCCTTCTGGGTGATCGAGCTGTTGTGGTGCTGGTCGGGCAGCACCCACAGCTCCGCGGGCGCCTTCATCTGGTCGAAGAGGCGATACACCTCCGCTATCGGGGCGCGCGGGTCGTATTCGCCGGTGACGAGGAGGGTCGGGCACTGGATCCTGTCCATCAGGCCTTCCATCGTCATCGCTTCCCAGACCTTGTCGAGCTCCTCCTCCGTGGACGACTGGGTGAGATAGGCGAAGAGCTGCTTGTAGCGCGGCGACTCCTCCGTCATGAGGTAGTACTTGTCGACGAACGACGCCCACGGCGCGGCGGCCGCGGCGATGCGGTGCTCCTTCGCCGCGATGCGCATGCCCCAGTACGACCCGAAGGAAAGCGCGTAGACGCCGATCTTCTTCGGATCGACCTCCGGCCGCTGCAGGAGATAGGAGATCGCCGCGCTCGCGGCCTCCTCGTAGTTGTCCGCGGTCAAGCGTATGCCGCGCAGGTTGCTCTCGCCCTGTCCGGGCCCGTCGAACGAGAAGGCGTGCATGCCGCGCTGGAGTGCCTGATTGTAGTACGGATGCGGCCACGCTTCCTTGGTCTGGTCGCAGCCGGGCACGTAGAAGACGACCGGCTTCGCGCCCTCGCCAGGGGCGAGGTGCAGGTTGCCGGAGACCACCGTGCCGTTCCACGGGACGTCCACGTGCTCGATGCGGTACGGCGCATGCTCGCGCACCTTGTCGTAGCAGCGCATGAGCCCGCCGTGCAGAAAGCGCTTCTCGTCGCCCGTCTCGAATACGACGTGCTGGGCGTCCGCGTACTGCAGCGCGGCCTGGTAATAGAGGTCCATCGCCGTCTCGCGGTGCCCGGCCGCGGCCTCGGCGTCGGCCAGGCGCTCGGATTTCTTCGCGGCCAGCCCGACGTGCTTGGCGATCATGTCGTGGCTGCGCACCGTGCGCGGCATGCGCCCGCGTCCGTCGGGCTGGAAGTGAAAGGTCTTGCCGTGCTCTTTCACCATCCAGTCGAAGAACCACTGCTGCTCGTCGCGCCGGAGATGGGGCTTGCCCTTCTTCGCAGCTTTAGGACTCGTCATTTCAGCGTTACCTCCAATTCAAGAAATCCTGAATCGCTTTTCAGTAGTGAGACCGAAAACTCACGCCATCCATCTTCGCCAGCTCGTCCAGCTCGATGTACGAGCGCCGCGTTTCGCGGTCCACCGTGAACTGCATGCGCTTGTGGCCCTCGAGCGTCGCGCGTATGGAGAGAAGCTGCAGGCCGTCCTTCCCGACCTTCCACTCGTGCGAGCCCGCGATGCCGGGCGGCGCGTAGATGGCGGATCCGGCGCTGACGGCGTACTCCTTGCCGTGGTAGTCCCTCACGGTCGCGCTGCCGGCCATCACGTAGTAGAAGACCTCGATCGCATGCCAGTGCAGCTCTTCGTGCACATCCGGCTGGAACGTGGCCACCGCCACGCGCACCCGCTCGCTGGGAAATTCCGGCACCCCGACGAGCGGCTGTACCGTCTGCCCCTGGACTACGCCCGGCAGTTTTTTCACGTGCGACTCGCTGATCACCCGCAGCGTGGATTCGATTTCCATATGGGCTCCGCTTTGCTCGTCATGCGTCAGGCGTCATGGGTCAGGCGCCACTCAGTAATGTAGCCCATACCCCATCCCGGATCACCCGGTCACTGGTCACCAGTCACTGGTCACCAGTCGCCTTTTAGTTCATTCTTCCGCCTTCCTCCTTCCTCCTTCCGCCTTACATTTGTTATGGCCACCATCCGGACCGGTTCCATCGACGCACACGCCCACTGGGCGCCTGAAGCCTACGCGAGCTACCTCGCGCAGCTCGGACACAAGCCGGGCACCACGCAAAGCCCGCTCATGGCCGATCTCCCCGCACGCATGAAATGGATGGACTCGCGCGGCGTCGGGATGCATTTGCTCACGCTGTCGGGCGGCATGCCGTGGCAATGGGCGCCCCAGGACGCGGCGAACAGGCTGGCGCGCATCGTCAACGACGCCGCGATCGAAGCGCACAAGGCGTACCCCGACCGCTTCGTGGCGGGGGCCGCGCTGCCCATACGCGATCCCGCGGCGGCGATGAAGGAACTCGACCGCGTCGCGGGAGCGCCGGGCATGCGGGCAGTGCACCTGCCCAATTCGATCGAGGGGCGCGACTACATCTTCGAGCCCCAGTACCTGCCGCTCCTCGCCCATTGCGAGGAGTTGGGCTACCCGCTGGTCTTTCATCCGCTCGACGGCGTCGAGAACCACTACGCCGGGCCGGAGCGGCTGGGGGGTCCGTCGTTCATCTACAACGCGCTGGGTTTTCCGTTCGAAACCGCGACGACCGCGACCAAGTTCATCCTGAACGGGCTGCTCGACCGTTTTCCGAAGCTCGATATCGTGCTGCCGCATTCCGGCGGCTGCTTCCCGTACGTCGCAGGGCGCATCGAGCACAGCCTGGCGCGGGGCGCGAAGGCCGACATCAAGCTCCCGTTCCGCGAGTACATCCGGCGCTTTCACTACGACTCGCTCGCCTACTACCCGGAGACGCTGCGCTTCATGGTCGACTTGATCGGATCGGACCGCATCGTGATCGGCACGGACAACTACGCCCGCATGGACGTCGATCAGCCCAACGCGCTGGTGGAGTCGCTGAAGCTCCCGGCGGCCGACTGCGAGCGCATGCTGTACGGCAACGCGAAGAAGCTCCTGCGATTGTGAAGCCGGAAATGCTGGTGATGAGGGCAATCTATGCACCCGCACTCGCGGCGCTCGAGCGCGACTTCACCCTGTACAAGCCGTGGACCGTGCCGGACCCGGACGCGTACGTGAGACGAGCCTGCGGCAACGTGCGCGCGGCGGTCACGACTACGACGATCGGCTTCAGCCGCCGCGACTTCGAGCGCCTCCCGCGGCTGGAAATGCTCGCGTGCTTCGGCCCGTATTACGATCTGCTCGATATCGCTGCCGCAAAGGAGCGCGGCGTGACCGTCTCGTACACGCCGGATTCCACGGCCGAGCCCGTCGCGGACCTGGCGATGGGCATGATCGTCGCGGTGATGCGCCGCCTGTGCGAGGCGGACCGCTTCGTGCGCGCGGGAAAATGGCCTGCCGGCGTGTTCGATTCCGGCCGCGACGTGCGCGGCAAGACCTGCGGCATCGTGGGTTTCGGCCGGATCGGCCGGGAGATCGCGCGGCGCGCGGCCGCGTTCGGCATGTCCGTCTGCTATCACGGCCCGCGCGTGAAGGAAGACGTCCCCTTTCCCTGGTTCGCCGATCTCGAAAGCATGGCGCGCCGCTCGGACGTGCTGGTCGTCGCCTGCCGCCTGACGCCGGAGACCCGCGACCTCGTCGACGCGCGAATACTCGCCGCGCTCGGCCCGGAAGGGTTTCTCGTCAACATCGCGCGCGGCGCGATCGTGAACGAGCCGGCGTTGATCGCGGCGCTCGAAAAAGGCGGTATCGCCGGCGCGGCGCTCGACGTGTTCCGCGACGAGCCGCACGTGCCGGCCGCGCTCGCGCGGATGGAAAACGTCGTGCTGGCGCCGCACATCGGGACATCGACACGGGAGATTCGCGAGGAACGTACGCGCAAGCTGCTGGCGGATCTCAACGCGTTCTTTTCGGGGCGGCCGCTCCTGCACCCGGTAGGTGCAGCATGAACAAGGTTTCGCCCGACCGAATCAGGCTGAGCGTCGCGGAAGCGCAGGAGCTGGCGGAAGCGAGCCTGCGGGGCATCGGCTACGACGCCGAGGAGGCGCGCATCATCGCCGACCACGTCGTCGACGCCGCGCTTTGCGGCTACGAATACTCCGGCCTCCCCAAGATCCTCAATGTCGCCGAGGACTGGCGCTTCAAGGAGCCTCGCGGCCCGCTCAAAGTGTTGCGCGAGACCCCGGTCTCGACGCTGTACGACGGTGGCAACAACGTCGGCATGTTCGCGATCCATCGATGCACGGAAACGGCCATCGCGAAGGCCCGGGCACAGGGCATCGGATTGGTCGGGGTCACCAATAGCTGGATGAGCGGACGCAGCGCGCTCTTCGTGGAGATGATCGCCCGCGCCGGCCTCGTGGGCATGCTGACCATCAAGGCGACCAGTATCGTCGCCCCGCCGGGCGCCGCGCGCGGCGCGGTCGGCACGAACCCGATCGCGTTCGGCTTTCCCGCCGATCCGGAGCCGGTCGTGGTGGACTTCGGCACGTCGGCCTTCATGTCGACGGACCTCACGTTCCGCGTGCGGCGCGGCGAACTCCTGCCGGAGGGCGTCGCGATCGATGAGCACGGCCGCCCCACGCGCGACCCGACGGCCGCGCGCAGAGGAGCTATATTGTCGTTCGGCGGCCACAAGGGCTTCGCGCTCGGTTTCGCGATCCACGCGCTCGGAGCGCTGACGGGGGCGGACATGCAATCCGGCAAGAGCTTCGGCTACCTGATCATGGCGATCAAGCCCGACCTGCTGGTGCCGCTCGCGGATTTCAAGCGCGACCTCGCCACGATGATCGCCAGCATCAAGGCCACGCCGCGCCAGCCGGGGGTGGACGAGATACGCCTGCCTTCCGAGCGCGCATTCCGGGAGCGCGCGCGCAACCGGCGGGAGGGCATAGAGATCGACCGGGCGATATACGATGCGCTGCTTGCGCTGAAGAAGTGACTGGTGACTCGTGACTGGTGATACTTGATACGTTTTCTTAGCGGGTTCGGTTCAAACGTGTCACGTGTCACGTGTCACTTTTTAAGGAGGAGCAGATGATCTACGAAGTCAGGACCTACGATCTCAAGCCGGCCTCGGTGGGTGAATTCGAGAAGCGCTTCGGTGAAGCGTACGAGAAGCGGAAGAAACACTCGGAGCTTTTTGCGTTCTGGCACACCGAGGTCGGCCCGCTGAACCAGGTGATACACATCTGGCCGTACAAGGACTTGATGGAGCGCGAGAAGATCCGCGCCGACGCGCAGAAGGACGGCACCTGGCCGCCGAAGACTGCGGAGTTCATCGTGGGGCAGCGCTCGGACATCTACCTCCCGTTCGCGATGTCACCGCAGACGAAGCCCGGCAAGCTGGGACCGTTCTACGAGATGCGCATCTACACGCTCGCCCCGGGCGGACTGCCCAATATCGAAAAGGCATGGCAGCACGCGCTCCCGGAGCGGCTCAAGCTCGGACCGCTCGCCGCGGTGTGGTATTCGGAGCTGGGCGGCATCAACAAGTTCATGCACATCTGGCCCTATCCGTCGCTCGACGCGCGCACCGACATCCGCAAGCGGGCGCAGGAAGCCGGCGCATGGCCGCCCTCGGCGCAGAAGGCCGGCACCCCGGCCTACCAGCTGCTGCAGCAGGAAAACAAGATACTGCTGCCGGCGGCGTTTTCGCCGCTTCAATAGGGACCAGGGGCTGGGGATGCACGAGCGCCTGCCCGCCGGGGCGGCGACGCTCAGTTTCTGAGGAGAGAACAATACCCTCGCGCTCGTGGTGACGTTCAGGGTGCGAGAAGCGGGCTCTTTACGGTCCCTCTCACGTTGAGATCGGTGCGCGCAACCACGACGGTCTTTGTTCCCACGTCGGTGTTGATGCGCCCGGAAAGATCGCCGTTTGGGGCTACGTTGACCTCACCCTCCGCGCTCAGCGCGGCAGACCCGAGCTGAAGCTTGCGGAAGGACAGCTGACCGTCCGACACCTGCAATGCGCCTCCGAGAGTATCGAACCGGGTCTTGCCGCCGCGCGAGGAAGACTGGAGCAGGCGCAGGAGATCCACGTTGTTGAGCTCCCCGCGCTCGACGCTGAACATGGCGTCCACCTTCGGCGCCGCAAACAAGGCGCTCAGCGATGCTCCCTGCAGGACAAACGTCCCTTTGACCGAAACGGCGCCGGTTGCGGTGAAGTCGCGCGTGAATGCCGCGAGCAGCGGAGCGAGCTCCGCACCGGTGAGGCTGAACTCCCCGTCGGCCCGCATGCCATCGTTCCATGTCGCCCTCGCGGTCCCCTTCAGTATGCCGCGGCCGATCCTGCCGTCTATGCTGGTAAGCGTGACCCGGTCCGGCTCGAAAACCGCGGCGACGCTGAGTTCGTCGAACGTGAGCGCCGGACCGAGCGGGGCCTGCCAGCTGCGGCCGCTTATCGCCGCGTGCCACGTCCTGTCCTTGCGCCGCAATTCGGCGCGCGTCGCGGAGCTGATCAGCACGGCGTGCTCTACGGAACCGTCTTCTCCGATCGTGATATCCCCGTCCAGGACTGGCGTCACGATGTCCCGGAGCCCCAGCCGGGATTCCCTCAGCCGGATTCTCCTTACAACCAGCACCCGGTTGTCGGAGGGCGCCTCCGCGAAGCGTGACATCATGGCAAGCGCGCCCTCGTTCGCGACGAGGCCGGTCACCTCGACCTCATCCAGAGTCATCGAATCCGCGAGCAGGGTCAGCGGGTTCGCGTTCACGGCGATGGCGCCTATCTTGATCTCCTGCGATGCGCCGAGCGCCACGCCTTGCAGCGTAAGGCGCGGATAAGGCAACAACACATAGCGCAGCTCCGCTATGTCCACCGGCACTCCGAGCCGCCCGGATATTACCCTGCGAACGCCCTCGGTATGGCCGTTGAGCGTGACGAAATGCATCAACGTCAAGGCGAGCAGGATCAGCGCGACGAGCCCCACGGCAATGCCCTGAGTCCGGTCGCGCGGAATCGTTTCGCGCAGTATCACGACCGCTTCCTCCCTTGCGGACTCCCGCGCTTTCTAGACGCGACCTCTCTCGAGCTCTTTTTGTCCGGGCGACGGCCAGGAGGTGCGCTCTATGTCGAGCGTCGTCACGCGCCGCAGCTCCCGCTTGTAGGCGCCGTCGTCGAACGGCGTCGCGCGGTGCATCGTGCAGCGGTTGTCCCAGATCACCAGGTCGCCGACGCGCCAGGCATGACGGTAGACGAACTGCCGCTGCGTCGCGTGCTCGGTGAGATCGCGCAGCAGGAGGCGGCCGTCGGGCACCGGCCAGCCGAGAATGCGGTTGGCGTGCGATGCCAGGTAAAGGGATTTGCGTCCGGTGCGAGGCAACGTGCGCACTAGCGGTTGTACCGCGCCTTTCATCCGGTCCTGCTCGTCCTCCGAGAACTCGAGGCCCAGCGTCTGGCGGGAATACGCGATCGAGTGGTGCGCCCGCAGACCGTCGAGCCGCGTCTTCATGTCGTCGGGCAGAGCGTCGTAGGCTGCTCTCATGTCCGCGTACTCGGTATCGGCGGCAACCGGCGGGATGACGCGCGCGTGCAGCATCGAGTAGCGGCCGGGAGGATCCTGGAATGATGCGTCGGTATGCCACAACCGGTTGCCCAGGCCGTAGGCGCGGCGCCGGTCTGCGCGCTCCATGATCGCGCCGTCCTCGGTCACGTTGGAGATGTCGGTGAGCGCCTCGTTGCCGAAGCGGTTCTTCTGCAACGCGCTGATGCCGGTCTTCGAGTGCAGCTCGCCGTCCAGGCGCTGTGCGAAAGCGAGCTGCTCGGCGTCCGTGAACGGCTGCCCGCGGAAGACGAGGACCGCGTACTCGTCCATGCCGGCGCGTATGCGCTCGAGCGTCGCCGCGTCGATGGCGTTGCGCAGATCGATACCGGAAACCTCGGCGACGAAAGTCGGATGGAGCTTCGTGAAGGTGATGGACATACCGGCGATGATGCTCCCCTTTCCCGGTCCCGACAACCTGCCGCGGTCACTCGTCGCGAGGACTGAACGTTCGCGGGAAATAGACGGGAGCGGCGGGATTCCGCAGGCGATATAGCTGCGCCGGCCGATTGGCGCCGGCGCGGACCTTGTCCACCCGCTGCACCAGGTCCGTCGTCAGGACCCGCGTGCGGAATGCGCTCTTCTCGAGCCTGCGGCCGAGCACCGTCTCGTAGGCGTGCTGCAGTTCGGTCAGCGTGAATTCCCGCGGCAGCAGGAACGCAGGCAGCGAGGTGTACTCCACCTTGTTGCGCAGCCGCCCGACCGCGGCCGCGAGAATTTCCGCGTGGTCGAACGCGAGCCTGAGGCGCACTCCCGTCTGCCCCACCGGAAACCAGCGAGCGTCAGCGGCGTTGGCGCCGGGATGCAGAGCCGGCTCGACCGGGATCAATGCGAAATAGACGTGGGTGGCCGACCAGCCGCGCGGATCGCGTTTCGCGCCGCCCCAGCTGCCGAGCTGCTCGAGATAAGGAAGCGCAACGCCGGTCTTCTCCCGCACCTTGCGCAGCGCGCACGACCTCAGATCCGGATCGCGCTCGAGATCGACGAATCCGCCGGGCAGCGCCCACCGGCCCGGATAGGGCTCGTCCGGCGCGCCGGGGCGTTCCACCAGCAGCGCGTGCAGCTTGCCGTCGAGAACGGCGAATACCGCCACGTCCACCGTCGTGAGCGGGCGCGGAAACGAAAGCTGATCCGCAAGTACATGGTTTGCCATGATTTTATCTGTCGGCCCTGGAGTGGCTTGACAGTCTAATCTTGTTAGTGGCACTATGCAACTAACTTAGTGCGCCTATACCACTAAGAAACGACCAGCCACAAGGAGACAACGATGTTCGGCATCCGCTTCATCAAGACCCAGCCCACCACCTACGTGATGCAGTTCAGGGGCGGCAGAATCGTGCGCGAGGGCCTGGGTCTCTCGTTCTTCTACTACGGCCCCACCAGCTCGATCGTGGCGATCCCGTCGGGCAGCAAGGAGCAGGGTTTCATATTCGAGCAGGTCACGGCCGACTTCCAGACGGTGACCGTGCAGGGACAGGTGGCGTACCGGGTCGGTGAGCCGCGCAAGCTCGCGGCGATGCTGAATTACGCGCTCGCGCCGGACGGCCGGAGCTATGAAGCGGACGATCCGGAGAAGCTCTCCCAGCGCGTCGTCAACGTGGTCGAGGTGCTGTCGAAGCGCGCGGTGAAAGACCTGGCGCTCAAGGATGCCCTGCGCGCTTCGGCGAACGTTGCCGACGCAGTCCTGACCGGGCTCCAGGGCCACGCCGAGATCGCGTCGCTGGGCCTGGAGATCCAGGGCGTCGCCATAAGCGCGATCAAGCCCACGCCGGACACCTCGCGCGCGCTCGAGGCCGAAGCGCGCGAAGCGATACTCAAGGCGGCGGACGACGCGGTGTTTCTGCGGCGCAATGCGGCGGTGGAAAACGAGCGTGCCATACGCGAGAGCGAGCTCGACACCGATATCGCGGTCGAGCAGAAGAAGCGCGGCATCAGGGAAGCGCAGATGGACGCGGAAGCCAGCATCCAGCGCAGGAAGAGCGACCTGCGCCAGGCGGAGCTGGAGTCCGCGGTAGTGCTGGAGGAACGGCGCAAGGACTACGTCTCGCGCAACGCCGAGAACACGAGGACGCTTGCCGAAGCGGAAGCACACCGGCTCGTCGCGGTGATGAAGGCGATGGAGAATGCGGATCCCCGCATCGTGCAGGCGCTGGCCGCAGCCGGCATGCAGCCCAACCAACTGATAGCGCAAGCCTTCGGCGGCATCGCCGAGAAGGCCGAGCGGATCGGCCAGTTGAACGTATCGCCGGATCTCCTGCAGGCGCTGCTCACCGCGACGACCGCGGCGCCGCAGCAGGGCAAGCGGGGCGCGTGAGCGGGATCTCTCCTCTTCCCGGAAGCCGTCATGCCCTCCCCTTCCGATCGCAAGGTGGTGCTCGTCACCCGCCGAACCCGGCTGGAGGAGCTGATCGCCCGCTACCATACCGCGGCCCAGGCGCGCTTCTACGTCGAGAGCCTGGGCGCGGACTTCAGCGACTACCAGCGCGAGCACGACGCCTATGCCGCCGCCCGGAGGTCCGTCGTGGGCGTCCTCGAGCAGCACGGACGCTACCAGGTCGTGGAGCGCGCGTTCCTCGCCAATTTCCTGTTCGGGCCGGGCGACGTCGTGCTTGCCCTGGGCCAGGACGGGCTGGTGGCAAACACCATGAAATACCTCGACGGCCATCCGCTCGTGGGTATCAATCCCGAGCCCGCGCGCTACGACGGCGTGCTGCTGCCGTTCAAGGCAGGCGATTTCGGCGCCCTGCTGCCGGATTTGTTGAGCGATCGCAGGGCGGTCAGGGAAGTCACGATGGCCAGGGCCACCTTGAGCGACCGGCAGACGCTTTACGCGGTAAACGACCTCTTCGTAGGGCCCCGCACCCACACGTCTGCGCGCTACGAGATCCGGTACGACGGACGCTCGGAAGTGCAATCATCGAGCGGCATCATCATCGCCACGGGACTGGGATCCACCGCCTGGATGCGGAGCGTCGTGACCGGGGCCGCGGCGATTGCCGGCGCCTGGCAGGGACAGTCAGCCGTGCTCGACTACCAGCCCGTTCCGTGGGATGCGGAGCGCCTGCAGTTCGCTGTGCGCGAGCCCTTCCCGAGCAAGACTTCCCGCACCGACATCGCCTGCGGTCTTCTCGCGCGCGGCGAGGAACTGCGCCTGAGATCGCTCATGCCCGAGAACGGGGTGATCTTCAGCGATGGGATGGAGAACGACCATCTCGCTTTCAATTCCGGCACCGAAGCCGTAATCGGGGTCGCCGAGCGGCGCGGCAGGCTCGTCGTCTGACGTGCGTCGGCGCAGCGCTGCGCGCTTCGAGCGACGGGCTGCGGGCTACTACTGGTGCCCGTGGCTGGCCGCTCGTGGCTCGGGCTCGTGGCTGGCGGCTGGTAGCTGGCGGCTCGTGGCTAATCAGCTGCGATTCGCCAGGACGGCCGAGAACGCCTCTTCGGGCCCCAACCCCTGCATGAGAAGCTCGACGATCAGCTCCCGATAGTTGCGCACGCGGGCAGGCAGCTCGGTCTTGTGCTGCTGGTAGTAGGCGGCCATGGCCTGCAGCGCCTCCGGCTCCTTGACCTTCTTGCCGGCCTTGGTCTTCGTGGGCGAGAGCTTGGAGTAGGAGTCGATCAGCTTGCTCTTCTCGCTCGACACCTGTTTCACGCTCGAGCGTCCCACGGAGCTGGCGACCCAGAAACCGCCCCACGTGTTGACGACCGTCCGTCCCAGGTCGCCGCAGAGGCCCTGGTACTCTTTCAGCCAGTCAGGGTTGCGTTCGATTGCGCTGAAAACATCATCGATCACGTCTTCCGTATGAGGCTTGGGCACGCTCGCAAGCGCAAGCTCTACAAGGCGTTCCACGGCAGTTGTTCGCATGTTCGTACCTTCGGAAAGAGATGTGAATTGCGGTAGCCCCCTATTATCGCATTACCGCGATAGGGCTATCTGGTCCACTATAATCCGGGCATGGATCTGGGCATCAAGGGCAGATCGGCGATCGTGACCGGCGGCAGCCGGGGCATAGGGCGGGAGGCCGCGCGCCAGTTCCTCGAGGAGGGCGTGCGCGTGACGATCTGCGGCCGCAACCCCGAGACGATAGAGCGGGCCCGCGCGGAGCTCGCCGCGACGGGAGGCGAAGTCCACGCGGTCGTCGCCGACATGACGAAGGAAGGCGACATCGCGCGGCTGGTGGAGAGCGCAAGGCAGCGCTTCGGGAAGGTGGACATCCTGGTGAACAACGCCGGGCAGATGTACTCCGGGCGCTTCGCCGTGATGAACGACGCCGGCCTGAAGGAGCAGCTCGAGACCAAGCTCTTCGGCTTCATGCGCGCGATCCGGCTCGTGTACCCGATGATGAAGGCGCAGCGCTGGGGGCGCATCGTCAACATGATCGGCGGCGCGGGCAAGGAGCCCGATCCCTACATGTTCGGCAGCGGCATCACCAACGCCGCCCTGCTCAACATCACCAAGTCGCTGTCCACCGAGTTCGGCGAGGACAACGTGCTGGTGAACGCGGTATGCCCGGGCTGGGTGGATACCAACCTGTGGCAGCGCAACGCGCAGGGACTGGCGGCGGAGCTGAACGCGAAGAGCGAGGAGGACGCCCGGCGGCTCGCAGCCCGCAAGAATTCGTTGAACCGGTTCGGAAAGCCCGAGGAGCTGGCGAACGCGATCGTGTTCCTCTGCTCGGAGCGCGCGAGTTACATCACCGGCATCTCGCTGAACCTGGACGGCGGCCGCCTGAAGAGCCTCTGGTAGGCCTTTGGAATATCCGGCGGCACGTCGGTGTTCACCCGGACGTAATCCACGATATGATACCGATTACCAAACCCACCACCGGAGGCTTGCTATGAACAAGAACTGTGTCTACGTGGTCACGGCCGTTGCTCTGCTTTTTCCCGGTATCAGCGCTGGCGCGGAAAAAGAGATGAAAGACGCGGATATGACGTTCTTCCTCAGCAGCGTCGGCTCCGGCAAGGGAGCCGATTTCGGCGGGCTCGCGGGCGCCGACAAGCACTGCCAGAACCTGGCCGCCGGGGCGGGCGGCGGCAAGCACACCTGGCGTGCCTACCTCAGCACGACCGGGTCCGGCGGGGTCAATGCGCGCGACCGTATCGGCAAGGGCCCGTGGTACAACGCGGAGGGCAGGTTGATCGCGCGTGACGTTGCCGAGTTGCACGGCGTCAACGGGATCAACAGGATGACCGCGCTGACCGAGAAGAAGACCAAGATCAATGGCCGGGCGGAGTCACCCAACCAGCACGACGTCCTCACCGGCTCGAAGCCGGACGGGACCGCCTCTACCGACAGCGGCGATACGACCTGCAGCAACTGGACGAGCAGCGACAAGGGCTCCGCCCTCGTCGGCCATCACGACCGCTGGGGTCTCCAGTACACCGATCAGGCGATGTCGTGGAATTCCTCCCACGGCTCCAAGGGCTGCAGCCAGCCGGCGCTCGTCAGCACGGGCGGGGCGGGGCTGATTTATTGTTTCGCTGCGGACGGCGCCGGCGCGCCCGCAGCCAAGGCCAAAGCCAAAACCAAGGCAAAGG
Organism: Burkholderiales bacterium; assembly: GCA_035649495.1. Classification (GTDB taxonomy): domain Bacteria; phylum Pseudomonadota; class Gammaproteobacteria; order Burkholderiales; family SG8-41; genus SG8-41. Next base: position 20,784 of record DASRJL010000146.1, read on the forward strand.
CCAAGGAGAAGTAGCGCAGCGCGTTGAGGGGCGAGGAGTTACGCACTCGTCCCTCTCCCTCCTTCCTCATAAGGGCTCGTATCGGAAATCCGATACGGGCCCTTACCATTTTGGGCTGCATGAGTCAGGCAAGCACGCCGGCCGCCGAGCTGGCGATGACGCCGTTTCGCGATGCGTGGGACTGGGTGATCGTGTGCTCGATGCTCTGGATATTTCCGTACGCGGCGCTGACCATGCGCGCCCGGTCGTGGATGACGCGTTAGCCCCGGCGCGCCGGTGTCCTATCGTGTCACGGCGAGGCGCCCGTCCTGGTAGTCCCGGATCGCCTGCTCTATCTCCTCGCGGGTATTCATCACGAACGGGCCGTATTGCACGACGGGCTCGTTCAGCGGACGTCCCGCGAGCAGGATGAAGCGCGCACCCTCGGCCCCCGCCTTGATCTCGATCGAGTCGCCCGCGGCGAGCACGCCCGCGCGGTGGGTCTCGAGCGCCTGCGCCGAACCGGAGGGTCCGACCTCCACACCCCCTTCGTACACGTAGAGGAAGGCGTTGTGGCCGTCCTTCACGGCGTGCGCGAAGGCTCCGCCCGCCGGCAGTTCCACGTCGAAGTAGAGCGGCTCGGTGGTGAGGCCCTGCATGGGACCGGCAGTCGAACGGCCGTCGGCTTCCAGCGTGCCCGCGATGACGCGAACGCGGCCGCCTCCCGATAGCTGCACCACCGGGATCTGGGCCGCCGGTATGTCGCGGTAGCCGGCGGGCTTCATCTTCTCCTTCGCCGGCAGGTTGATCCAGAGCTGGAAGCCGCGCATGCGCCCGCTCTCCTGTTGCGGCATCTCGGAGTGGATGATGCCGCGGCCCGCGGTCATCCACTGCACGTCGCCGCTCTTCAGGTCACCGCGATTGCCCATGTGGTCCTGGTGCAGCATGTGGCCGTCGAGCATGTAGGTCACGGTCTCGAAGCCGCGGTGAGGATGGTTCGGGAAGCCGGCGATGTAGTCGTCCGCATTGTCGGAGGAGAACTCGTCGAGCATCAGGAACGGGTCCAGCCGCAGGTGCTGGGCGCGCCCGAGGCTGCGCCGCAGCTTGACGCCTGCGCCGTCGGAAGTGGGCACGGACTCGATGACTTGCTTCAAGGTGCGGATGGTCATGGGCTTTCTCCTTGAGACTTGAATATATGGGGGCTGTCGGGCAAAACTCACGCGGCCAGGGACTCGAGCGCCGCGTCCCGGTCAAGACGCGCGATCGCCTGTTGCGCCCGCGCGATTCCGGCCGTCTTGCTCGTTTCGCTGATCGCCAGCCCTTCCGCATAAACGAACTCCACATCGGCTATCCCGAGGAACCCCAGGAACTGGCGGACGTACGCTGTTTCCGTATCGCCGGGCGTGCCGGCGTAAAGTCCGCCGCGCGTCCCGATCACGTACGCCTTCTTGCCGGTCAGCAATCCGACCGGGCCTTGCGCGGTATAGCGAAAGGTCACGCCCGCGCGCGCGATGTGGTCGAAATAGGCTTTCAGCGTGGAGGGCACCGCGAAGTTGTACATCGGCAGACCGAGGACGATCACGTCGGCCTCGATCAGCTCCTGCACCAGTGCGTCCGACTCCGCAACGATGGCCCGTTGATCGAACGTGCGCTCATCCGGCTTCGTGAGGAGCGCCTGGAACCGCTCGGCCGTCAGGTGGGGCACCGGGTCGCGCGCAAGGTCGCGGACAATCACGGCTCCCTCCGGGTTTTCCACGCGCCAGCGCGCGACGAGGTCGTCCGCAAGCCGGGTCGACTGGCCATCGCCGGAATAAATGCTGGAGTTGAGTTGCAGCAGCGTTTTCATCATGGTGCTCTCCCGTATGGGTGATTGATATCAGGCGAGCCCATTACATCATTTACTTTATGAATTACAAATAGCAATATATAGCCTATTCCAATCTAATTATTAGATATATGTCGGTCCTCCATATCACCTTGGAGCAGTGGCGCGCCCTGCTTGCGGTGGTCGACGCGGGGGGATATGCCCAGGCCGCCGAGCACCTCAACAAGAGCCAGTCGGCGGTCACTTACGCCGTGCAGAAGCTGCAGTCGGTGCTCGGAGTAAAGGCCTTCGAAATACGGGGACGCAAGGCGGTCCTGACACCGACGGGACAACTGCTCTATCGCCGGGCTCGCGCCTTGCTGGAGGACGCTGGCGGCCTGGAACACGCCGCGCGCAAGCTTTCGGCCGGCTGGGAGGCGGAGATTCGCGTGGTGATGGAGTCCGTGTTTCCCACCTGGCTGATGCTCAAATGCCTGGACCGCTTCGGCGCGGAGAGTCCGCATACCCGGATCGAGCTGATCGAATCCGTGATGGGGGGGACGCAGGAAGCGCTGCTGCAAGGGAAGGCCGATCTCGCGATCGCCAATTCGATTCCGACGGGATTCCCCGGTGAATCGCTGATGCGGCTGCGCTTCGTGCTCGCGGCACACCCGGAACACGCCCTGCACCGGCTGGGGCACGCGGTCACGATGCAGGATCTCCGCGCTCACCGCCACCTGGTGGTGCGGGAGACGGGATCTCAGCGCGCGACGCCGCCGTCGCTCGAATCCATGCAGCGCTGGACCGTGAGCAACATGTCCACCTCGATCATAGCCGTGCGGTCGGGCTATGGATATGCGTGGCTGCCGGAGGACAAGATCCGGGACGAGCTGGCGGCCGGCACGCTGAAACCGGTAGAGCTGCGTGACGGCGGCGAACGCTTCGCGGAGCTGTACCTCGTCTTCGCCGATCGCGACGCCGCGGGACCGGGCACGCTCAAGCTGGCCGAGATCATCCGGGAATTAGTCAGAAGCGAGTGCATGCAGGCTGAGCAGAGGGGATAGTTCGGGAACGAAAGCTCGGAGGGAGAGGCAACCATGTATACACCGGCAACGGGCTCGGAAGAGCAAAGCGAGTTACGAGGTCAGTACATCATCGAAACCATCCAGCGCCTGGAGCGCCGCATATCGCAGCGGTTCCCCGGCTCGGGGCTCTCCAGGGTCAGCGCCCGGCTGGGCGAGCTGGCCGGACAGACGGAAGCGCAAATCGAGCACGTGCGAAAACCGCTGTGGCTCGCCCGGGCCGTGGGGGTGCTCGGCCTGATCGGCCTCGCGCTATTGACCGAGGAAATCTTCCGCTTCGGAATGCCCGGCTCGTGGGAAATCGACAGCCTCTCCGATTTTCTGCAGGCAACCGAAGCCGGGGCGAACCTGGTAGTACTGCTGACGATCGGCACGGTCTTCATGGTGTCGCTGGAAAGGCGGTTCAAGCGGCGGGCGGCTCTCGTATCGCTGTACCGGCTGCGCAGCATCATCCATATCGTCGACATGCATCAGCTTACCAAGGATCCGGAATTCGTCACCGCTCGGGGCGCCGCAACGACACCGGCCTCCCCCGCCCGCACGTTCACCCGCTTCGAGCTGTCGCGTTACCTGGACTACTGTTCCGAGATGTTTTCGCTGACGAGCAAGGTAGCCGCGCTGTACGCCCAGCACCTGCACGATGCCGTCGTGCTCGGGGCGGTCAACGAGATCGAGTCCCTCGCGGCCAGCCTTTCGCACAAGATCTGGCAGAAGATCATGATCCTGAACTCGATGCACCCGGGCGACGAGGACGACCCGGTGACGATGGAACCAAATAATTGAAAATCAACATATTTCTATCATCAGCGAGCACTTACACAAGGGCGCAGCACAACGCCCTTCCCTGCCCATGCCCTTCAGGCGCGCGTTCCTGCTGACCGGGATTCGAGCGGCTCCAGCCCGTCGAGGGTCTCGAAGCAGCGCGCCTTCGCCGTGGCGATAAAGTCCGCCGCGTACGGTCTGCCCGCTGTCTCCTTCGTCAGGGTGGCATACAGGTCGCTCCACAGGCCGCCCCTGCCGATGCGCCGCGCGATGACGTACTCGTAGTCCGTGTAGTTCTTGATGCCCCAGTTGGGCAGAGCGGCGATGCCGCGGCGGCTCGCCACGAGCTGGAGGATGGCGACGGTCAGCTCTGCGGTCCGCCGCTCGACGCGCACGCCCGCAGGCTTGAGGACCCGGCGGACGACGTCGATACGCTCCTCGGGCACCGGGTACGTGATCAAGGTCTGTCCGGTGAAGTCATGCGCGTCGAGATAGCGTCTGGCCTTGAGCGGATGATCCGTCGGCAGCACGCCCATGATCTCGAACCGGAACAGCGGCTGCTGCACGATGCCGCGGGAGCGCTTCGTCTCCGACCCGATCACGAGGTCCGCCCGGTCCGCCGCGAGCAGCTCGAACGGATCGGGATGAAAGCCCGATACGAGGTCCAGCTCGACCTCCGGCCAGTTCCGGCGAAACGCGTCCATGACCGGCATCAGCCAGTCGAAGCAGGTATGGCACTCGAGCACGATGCGCAGCGTCCCGGACGGCTTGCCGGCGAGCTGGACGATATCGCGCTCGGCGTCGCCCATCGTCGCGATCACCGAGCGCGCCAGCGCGAGGAGCCGCTGCCCCGCCTCTGTCAGCTCGACCGTCTGTCCCTTGCGCCTGACGGCAGCGACGCCGTAGTGCCGCTCGATCGCGCGCAACTGGTGCGAGAGCGCCGATTGCGTGAGGTGCACGCGCCGCGCCGCCGCCGACACGGTGCCGGCCTCGGCCAGGGCGACGAGAGATCGCAGGTGGCGGAGCTCGATCATGGAATTATTATGAATGAGATTAATGAATAACTCTATATAAATCATTTGATTCATACGTGATCCCGGCGCATCCTCGCCTCTCTTTCCCGACAGGACGGGTCCATGACCATCGCCCATATTCCCGGCTTCCCCCGCATCGGCGCGCAGCGCGAGCTGAAGGCCGCGCTCGACGCGTACTGGAAGGGAGCGCTTCCCGAGGCCGAGCTCGCCGCGGCCGGGCGCGAGCTGCGGCACCGGCACTGGGCCCTGCAGCGCGCGGCGGGGCTCGACTACGTCACGGTGGGCGATTTCGCGTGGTACGACCACGTGCTGCAGACCATCGCGCACCTCGGGTGCCTCCCGGCCCGGTTCGGCTACCGCCCCGAGGCGCTCACCCTGCCCCAGTACTTCAAGCTCGCGCGCGGCGATGCGGACCATCCCGCGATGGAGATGACGAAGTGGTTCGACACGAACTATCACTTTCTCGTCCCCGAGTGGAGCCCGGAAACGCGTGCGGACGGCGGGGTGTCGTGGCTCATCGACGAGGTGCGGGAAGCGCAGGAAGCGGGCCACCCGGTCAAGGCCGTGCTGCTGGGGCCGCTCACCCTGCTTCACCTGGGCAAGGTAAGAGGCGGGAGATTCGACAAGCTCGACCTGCTCCCGCGGCTCATACCCGCTTACCGGCGCCTGCTCGAGCGCCTCAAGCTTGCCGGCGTCCCCTGGGTGCAGATCGACGAGCCCGCGCTGGGTTTCGACCTCGAGCCCCGCTGGCTGGCCGCGTTCCAACCGGTATACGCCGCGCTCGCTCCCGCTGCGCCCGACATCCTGCTCGCCACGTATTTCGGATCGGTGGCGGAGCATCGCGATCTGCTGCTGTCGCTGCCGGTCGCGGGCGTACACGTCGATCTCGTGCGCGCGCCGGACCAGCTGGCTGCGTTCCTCGATCGCAGCCCGCCGCAGAAGGTGCTCTCACTCGGCGTGGTGGACGGCCGCAACGTATGGCGCACCGATCTCGACGCGGCGCTGGCCGTGCTCCGGCGCGCGCGCGAGCGGCTCGGGGAGCGCGTGTGGGTCTCCGCGAGCTGCTCGCTCCTGCATGTGCCCGTCGACCTGGCGCAGGAGACCCGGCTCGATCGCGAAATCAGCGGCTGGCTCGCGTTCGCGGCGCAGAAACTCGACGAGATCGCCGCGCTCAGGCGCGGGCTCGTCTCCGGAGACGACGCCATCGCCGTGCAACTCGCTTCGTCGCGCGCCGCCATCGCCGCGCGCCGGGAGTCGACACGGACGCGCTCGGAATGGGTACGGACGCGGCTCGCCGGGATCACGGAGCGCGACGCGCGACGCGCCTCCCCGTTCGAGACCCGCTTCCGGCGCCAGCGCGAGCGGCTCAGGCTGCCGCTCCTGCCGACGACGACGATAGGCTCGTTTCCGCAGACCCCGGAGATCCGCCGCGCGCGCGCGGCGTTCAGGCGCGGCGAGACCGGCGCGCTTCAGTACCTGGAGAGCATGCGCGAAGAGATCCGGCTGGCCGTTGCCCGGCAGGAAGCGCTGGGGCTCGACGTCCTGGTGCACGGCGAGGCCGAGCGCAACGACATGGTGGAGTACTTCGGGGAGCAGCTCGCGGGATACGCCGTCACCGCCAACGGCTGGGTACAGAGCTACGGCTCGCGTTGCGTCAAGCCGCCGGTCATCTACGGCGACGTGCACCGGCCCGAGGCCATGACGGTGGAGTGGATCCGTTACGCGCAGAGCCTGACCAGCCACCCGGTGAAGGGAATGCTCACGGGACCCGTGACGATGCTGCACTGGTCTTTCGTGCGCGACGATCAGCCGCGCGAGGCCACCGCGCTGCAGATCGCGCTCGCGCTGCGCGACGAAGTGCTCGAGCTCGAGAAGGCCGGCATCGCGATCATACAAATCGACGAGCCGGCGTTCCGGGAGGGACTGCCGCTCAGGCGGCGCGACTGGCCGTGCTACCTGGAGTGGGCGGTGCGCGCGTTCAAGCTTGCCTCGTGCGGCGTCGCCGACGCGACGCAGGTGCATACGCATATGTGCTATGCGGAATTCAACGACATACTGCCCGCGATTGCCGCGCTGGATGCCGACGTGATCACGATCGAGGCGTCGCGCTCCGGGATGGAGCTCCTCGACGGGTTCGGGCAGTTCAGCTATCCGAACGACATCGGCCCCGGGCTGTACGACATCCATTCGCCCCGTGTGCCCACTACCGAGAGCATGCTCCGGCTGCTCGACCGGGCCGCGGAGGTCATACCGTTGGAGCGGCTGTGGGTCAATCCGGACTGCGGGCTGAAAACGCGGGGGTGGAAGGAGACGGAGACGGCGCTCGCCGCTATGGTCGAGGCGGCACGGCGCCGCCGCCCGGCGCTCGCACCTGAGACCAGTGAAATATCGGCACTTTGACTGTGCGAGTGCCCGGCTAGTGACTACCGCTTTCGGCTCTCATCTCCATGAAATATTCTCTTTAGCATTCATAAGTTTAGGTATCAGGACGGCGCAAGGCGTCCTGATACCCGTAACAGTTCCTTACACCTTCGCCCCCCGAAATCCGCTAGCATCGCTGGGATGAAACCGTACCGCGTCGCACCCGTCGCGCTGGCCTTCGCCGCGGCCCTCGCCGCAACGCCCGTTTCCGCGCAGATGTATAAGTGGGTGGACGAGAACGGGGCGACGCATTACTCCGACCGTAAGCCCGACGATCAAAGGACCGCGGACAAGGCGAAGTCCGTGGACGGCAACGTTTCCGTGTATTCCCCCGACAAGACGCTGCTGCGGGCGGTCGAAACGGCGCGCGACAAGGCAAGCCAGCCTGCCCCAGCTGAGCCCGAGCGCACGGCGCGACCTTACGTGGCGCCGGTCAACCCGCAGCCGCCGGTCCAGGGTGATCCGTGCGCTTACGCCGACTGCGGTGAATATTACTATCCGTATGCCCCGGCGTACGCGCCGCGCCGGCGTGGGCCGCCTCTCAGGCAAGCCGATCTTCCGCCGGGCGCGATCGCCGGCAACGTCAACAGTCCGGGAATCATTCCGGGAAACAGCAGCCAGGCGCCCAGCAACCTTCTCGAGCCGGCGAAGCAGGCCCCCGTCCAGCGCATGAGGCCGCCGCGACCCGCCCCTGTCCCGCTCGAGCCGGTGCGCTGAGCGCTGCCGGTCCCGTCCCTCGCGCCTCAAGTCTTCCAGGTCGGCGTAGCGATGTAGCTGCGGTTGATGTCGGCGACCGTCTGCGTGCCGCAGTTCCCCATTACCAGCTTCAGTTCCGCCTGAAGGATCTCGAGCACGCGATCGACGCCGGCCTGCCCGAAGGCGCCCAGTCCCCACAGCATCGGACGGCCGATGCCGACGCCTTTGGCACCCAGCGCCAGCGCCTTGAAGACATCGGTGCCGCGCCGCACGCCGCCATCCAGGAAGACCGGGATACGGTTGCCAACGGCGGCCGCCACTTCGGGCAGCGCCTCGATCGTGCTGCGCCCGGTTTCCGTGGAGCGTCCGCCGTGATTCGAGACCAGTATGCCGTCGAGACCGTGCTGCAGGCACAGCTTGGCGTCCTCGTGCGTGTCTATGCCCTTGATGATGAACTTGCCCTTCCAGTGGTTGCGCAGCCGCTCGACGAACTTCCAGTCCATTGCGGGGTTGGTTCTCCGCTGGCCCCGTAAATCGACGCCCTCCAGCAAAGGACGATGCCGGCCTTCCTCCGGTCCGCCCTTGTGGCACGCCTCGCATTGCTTCATGTCCCGCGGACGGGTACGGAGGTACGTTTCGCTGAAGCGGCCCGTCGTGTTGTCGACCGTGAGCGCGATGACCGTAGTCCCGGCCGCCTCGACCCGCTTCAGGATATCCACGCAGGCCTCCCACGCGACCGGCGCATAAAACTGCTGCCACACCGGCCGGCCCAGCGCCTTGTTTACCTCGTCGGGCGACGTGCCCGTGCCGGTCGAGAGCCACTGTAGCGTGCCGCGCGCTCTACACGCCCGTGCAACACCGAGCTCGGCATCCGCATGCATGGATCCCTGGCCGCCGGTCGGACAGGTGAAGATCGGGCTGTTATAGGTGGTGCCGAACAGATCGACGCGCATGTCCACCCTGGTGGCGTCGCGCAGGCGGCGCGGGCGCAGCTGCACTTGCCGGAATCCCTGGCGGTTCGCAAACAGCGTTGCGTCGTCATCGGTACCGCTCGCCATGTACGCCCAATGCCCGGCCTGCACTTTGCGGCGCGCCGTCTCCTCGAAATCGAAAACCGTCAGCGCTTCGGCGGGACTTTCGATATAGCTCATGCGGTCGCGGACGCTGCTGGCGAAGCTGCTCTCGCGGATTTCCCGCATATCCTGGGCAAACCCGTCTTCCTGCAGGAACGCCGCAACGCCGCCGAGCGACGCCACGTACGGGCTCGCGGCGAGAAACTTCAGGAAGCGGCGGCGAACGGCTGGAGAAGAGTCTGTTGTCATGATGCCCTCCCTTGGCAGTATTGAAACACTATCTTAGCGCGCATTGCTGAAACCGTAACGCACGGTCGCTTGTGCGCGGCATTCGTGAACTGGAGTATGCTCGCTCATCCACTCCCGACCTGTCGTGGTGCCCGCATGGCGCTGAAGACCTCCTTGTTTTACCTGCCCTCCGTGGGAAGCCGCGCCGACATCGAAGCCGGCATGGCCGGCCTGCGCGGCGACCTCTACGGACGCATGCTTCAGGAAGTGAGCGAGCAGGCGCGCCTCGCCGATGCGCTCGGCTACGACTCGATCAATTTCACCGAGCATCACTTCCACATCGAGGGGATCGAGCTGTCCAACAATCCGGTGCTGCTCGACCTGTTCATCGGAATGCAGACCAAGCGCATTCGCGTGGGGCAGCTCGGCATCGTGCTGCCGGCCGACAATCCGCTGCGCATCGCGGAGGACATCGCCATGCTCGATCACATGACCGGCGGCCGGGCGAATGCCGGGTTCGCCCGCGGCTATCAGCGGCGCTGGGTGGACGTCATGGCGCAGCACACGCACGGCGTGCATGGCGTGGCGCCCCACCAGCACGATGCCGTCGATGCGTCCAACCGCGCCGCATTCGAGGAGAACTTCCGTATCATCAAGCAATGCTGGACGCAGGACATGCTGCGATGGGAAGGCAAGCTGTGGCGCATCCCCGTGGAGGGGACGCCGTGGACCGTTGAAGCCTCGAGCAAATATGGCAGGGGCATCGTCGATGGGATCGTGCGCGAGATCGGCGTGGTGCCCAAGCCCCTGCAAAAGCCTCACCCGCCGCTGTTCCAGCCCTTCGCTTCATCGGAGAGCAGCATTCGCTGGTGCGCCAAAGAGGGAGTCACCGCCGTGCTGCCCCCGATGCACGCCAAGCACGAGACCCGCCTGAGCGAGCTCTATGCCAGCGAATCCGGCCGTCGCGTGGGCGATGGCGTGGCGTTCCTGCGCGATATCATCATCGCCGACAGCGACGCCGAAGCCGATCATCTCTGGCAGCAATCGAGCCGCTTCATGGGCCAGGAGTGGTTCGAGCCCTTTGGATTCCGGCGCTTCATGACCGATCCCGATACCGGTGCGGTCCCGACCCCGCAGGAGATGATCGACCTCGGCTACGTACTCGTCGGCACGGTCGACACCGTGTGCAGGCGATTTGAATCGATGTTGAAGCGCTTGCCAGTCGAATGGATCTTCTGCTGGACGTTCAACGGACTCGTTCCCAACGCGGCGATCCTGCGCACGCTCGAGCGCTGGCAGACTCAGGTTCTGCCGAAGCTGGGTCTGGCTTGAAACGCCTCGTGCTCGGCTATACTCGCCGTTCGGACAGGAGACACCCATGCTCGGCATCCTCGATCCCACGATCGCAACCCCGCGCGACGAGATCGCGTATGTTCCGCGCCCGAAAAGCCTCAAGGGCCTGCGCATCGCCCTCATCGAGAACACCAAGAAGAACGCGGAGGCGGTCCTCTACCTGGTGGCCCGCAAGCTCACCGACCTCCACGGCATGAAGGTGGAGGTGCTCGTGCACAAGCCGCAGCGGGCGCCCCTCACCGACGACCAGATCGCGGAACTGAAGGGGCGCACGGATTTCGCCATCGCCGGCGTCGGCGACTGAGGGGCTTGCTCGTCGGGCAGTGTGCTCGACGCCGTCATCCTGGAGAAGGCGGGGATCCCCGCGATCCCGGTCATCACGGATGCGTTCGGCTCCACGGCCCGCGAGATGGCCGACTTGTGGGGCGTGCCCGGTTTCCGCTTCGTGATGATGCCGCACCCGCTCGCGAGCCTGAGCCCCGACACCATCGAGCACCGCGCGGACGAGCTCGTGGACAAGGTGCTCCAGCTCCTGCAGGAGGGCCAGCCCGCTTGAGCGATACGACCACTCCCCCGCTTCCCGAAGGCGAAGCGTGCGTTCCGGTCAGCGTCTCGGAGCAAGTCGAGTTCTGCTACGCGCGCGGCTGGACGGACGGCCTGCCGGTCGTGCCCGCGACGCGTCTGCTCGTCGACGACATGCTCGAAGCGGGCGGCTACCGCCCGGCGGACGTGATCGCGAACATGCCCTCGCGCAAGGTCGCCGTCACCGCGGAGAAAGTCGCTATCAACGCCGTCATGGCGGGATGCAGGCCGGAGTACATGCCCGTCGTCGCCGCGGCGGTCAAAGGGCTCGCTGCCCCCGCATTCGGCCTGCACCACGTCGCCTCGGCGCTGTCCGGCCCCACCATCATCATCGTCGTCAACGGCCCCATCGCGAAGCGGCTGGGGATCAACTCGACCAACAACGCATTCGGCGGCGGCGAGCGCGCCAACGCGACGATCGGCCGTGCGCTGCATCTCGTGCTGCTGAACTGCCTGCGCTACCGTCCCGGGATCTCGGACCGCGCGACCTTCGGCACGCCGGGCAAGATGACCTGCTGCCTCGCCGAGAACGAGGAGGACCACCCGTGGGAGCCCTGGCACGTGGAGCGGGGCTGCCGGGCGGACGAGAGCACGGTCACGCTCGTCGCGGCGAGCACGATGATCCAGGTCTGGAACTACGGCAACCACGAGCAGCTTCTTTGCGCGATCGGCGATGCTTTGTCGTACCTGGGTTCGATCGCGCTGCTCGGGCGCACACCGGGCGCGGTGGTTTTTGCCGGCGAGCACGCGGAGCTGCTCCGCGGGAGCGGCTGGAGCAAGAGGCGGATGCGCGAATTCATCGCGGAGCAGACGGCCCGCAGCATCGCGGATCTCAAGCGCACCGGCCGCCTCGATGGCGCGATCGCGCCGGGCGACGACGCGGCGCGGCATTACGCGATCGACACGCCGGAGGATCTCATGCTGATCTGCGCCGGCAGCCCGATCGGGGCGCTGTCGATGGTGCTTCCCGGTTTCGGGTCGTCGAAAACGGCAGGCCGCAGCCCCGTGATCCGCATCGAAGGACCACGAACCGCATGAAGACAACGCGGATCCCGGTTCTCGTCCTGGCCGCTTGCGCGCTGGGAGCGCCCGCGGGCGCCGTCCTCGCGCAGACGTATCCGGCCAAGCCCATCCGCTTCCTCGTTCCGTTCGCGCCCGGCGGCGGCGCCGACACGATGGCGCGCCTGGTCGGCACCCCCCTCACCGAGCGCATGGGACAGCAGGTTGTCATCGAGAACCGCGGCGGCGCAGGCGGCACCATAGGCGCGGCGCTCGGCGCGAAGGCGCCCCCGGACGGTTACACGATCGTGATGGGGTCGACCAACCTCGCCGCCGCGCCGAGCCTGCACGGCAAGCTCCCGTTCGATCCGCTCAAGGACTTCACCGCGGTCACGCTGCTCGCCAGGACGCCGAGCGTGATGGCTGTGCATCCTTCGCTGCCGGTCAAATCGGTGAAGGAGCTGGTCGCGCTTGCCCGCGCCCGGCCCGGCCAGATCAACTACGCAGGCGGCGTCGGCTCGACCAACCACCTCGATGCCGAGCTCTTCAAGAGCATGGCGAAAGTCGATATCGTCCAGGTGCCGTACAACGGCACCGGTCCTTCCCTGATCGGCGTCGTAAGCGGGGAAGCATCCGTCATCATCGCGCCGGCGCTCGTCGTGCTGCCGCAAGTGAAAAGCGGGCGGCTGCGCGCCCTGGCGGTCACGAGCGCGCAGCGCTCGCGCGCGACCCCCGAGCTCCCGACCGTGGCCGAGTCCGGCGTCCCCGGCTTCGAAACCGCGCAGTGGTACGGCATCGTCGTTCCGGCCGGCGTGCCCGACACGATCGTCGCGCGATTGAACGCGGAAGCAGTGAAGGTCGTGAACGACCCCGACCTGGCCGCGCGCATGGCCCGGGACGGCACGCTTCCGGCCGGCACTACGCCCCAGGAATTCGCGGCCTTCTTCCGCAGCGAAGTCGCCAAGTGGGCGAAGGTGATAAAGACTTCTGGCGCGAAGGCCGAGTAATGGTGCGTCTGAGCGCCGCGCTTATTCTCACGGCGCTGACATTGCCCGTGCATTCAGCCGACCCGGCCGGCATCGCCGAGGGCATGCGGCTCTACCTCGAGAAGGGCGTGTGCCAGGGGTGTCACGGCTGGGCGGGCGACGGCCGCAAGACGGACAACCAGATGCCCGACGGCGCGAACCTGCGCGAGACCGCGCTCGACCGCGACATGCTGATCGTGACCATCAAGTGCGGGAGGCCCGGCAGGGACATGCCGGCCTACGACCGCCTCGCCTACAGCGACGGACGCTGCTACGGCATGAAGCAGGCCGATCTGCGGGCGTCGGGGCTGCGGCTCGCCGATCCGCCGGCAACGCTGCAGCCGCGAGAGATCGATCTCATCGTCGATTTCATGTTCGCCAAGGTCATAAAAAAGGGCGCCATGGATCGCGCGCGATGCGTCGAATTCTGGGGCTCGGAAAACGACGCCTGCCGGGAGTTCAGATAAGAACGCACAAACGAAGTGAAGCGGGACTTCCCCTCCTTCATATAGGAGGGGTGCCCGCAAATTCGGGCGGGGTGGTCGGGTACTGCGCCATTCAACGCGCTGCTACTTCTAACTTGACCACCCCGGCGGGCTTACGCGCGCCACCCCTCCTCGTGGGAGGAGGGGAGAATTAGGCCAGGTCGTTCAGTTGAGCGCGAACACGAAGAGATAGCTCGAGTTCTCCAGCTTGTCGAACTTCACCGGGTGCAGGTGGCGTCCGCTGGTTTGCACGGCGAGATACTGCTTCGGCCCGATCGCGTAGGTCACCGGCGCCCCCTTCAGCGGCGTGCCGAGATTGAAGCGCCACAACTCTTCCAGCGTCTCGTCGTGGTAGGCGACCACCCAGCCGTCCTGCAGGGCCGTGAAGACGACGCCGCCTGCCGTCACGATCGCGCCCGAGCGGATCTCGATCTCGGTGACCGCCTTCGCGAGCACCTTGTGGTTCGCCGTGTCGAAAGCCGTGATCGAGCCGTAGTAGAGGTCGCTCGAGTACTTCCGTTGCTCGCTCGCCTTCATATCCACGTCACCGTCCTTCGATTTGAAAACGACGGCGGCGCCGTTCTGGGTGAAGCAGCCCTCGGTACCGACCCCGTAGGCGATTTTCTTGACCGGATGGTAGGCCGTCGGCTGGTGCGCGACGCCGCCGTGCCAGGTCGGGCACGCGCGCTTCGGCCCGTCGCCGCGCAGGGCGCGCGCCGCCGGATTGTAGATCTGCACGTCGCGCTTGGGATCGTAGTCGAGCGGCCTGCCGGTCTTCGGGTCTATCCCTTTCGTCCAGTTCATGTCGTTCACGTACTGGTCGGCCTTGAGGAACCGGCCGGTGGCGCGGTCTAGCGTGTAGTAGAAGCCGTTGCGCCCGAAATGGCCCACGAGCTTGCGCGTCTGGCCGTTCACGACGCCGTCGTAGAGCATGTGTATGCCGACCTCGTCGTAGTCCCACGAGTCGTTCGGCGTGTACTGGAAGTGCCACACCATCTTGCCGGTATTGACGTCGAGCGCGACCGCCGAGTCGGTGTAGAGGTTGTCGCCGGGGCGCGCCTCGGCATCGTAGATCGGAAACGGGTTGCCGGTGCCGACGATGTAGAGCTTCGTCGCCGGATCGTAGGACCCGGTCTGCCAGATGCCGCCGCCGCCCGTCTTCCAGGCGCTGTTCTTGTCCTTCCATGTCTCGCTGCCGGGATCGCCGGGCTTGGGTACGACGTACCAGCGCCACAGCTCCTCGCCCGTTTTCACGTCGAGCGCAGCGACCCAGCCGCGCGTGCCCCCGTCGCCGGCCCCGTTCTGGACGATGACCTTGCCATCGGCAACGAGCGGCGCCGTGAGGAAGCGCTCCCGCCGGCCGAACTCGGTCTTGCCGGCGACCTGCTTGTCCCACACGATTTCGCCGTTGTCGCGATTGATCGCGATGACGCGCCCATCCGGCAGGTTGGCGAGCACGAGGTCTTCCCACAGCGCGATGCCGCGCGTGCGCGAAGCGTTTCCCGCGCGGGTAACGCCCGGATCGCAGATCCAGACGAACTCCCCCTTGAACGGATTGCGTGCATCGATCTTGTAGATCGTGCCCCAGCCGTCGGTCGTGTACATGAACCCGTTGTCGATCAGCGGATTCACTTCGTTCTCGGGGCCGTTGGGCCCGACGCCCTGCATGCCGCCCAGCGCCATCGCCCACACGATGCGCAGGTTCTTGACGTTGTCGCGGTTGATCTGCGTCAGCCTGGAGTAGCGCGTGGACGCGTAGTCCCCGTTCATCAGCAGCCAGTTCTGCGGCTCGTTGTGCGCGTTGGCCAGCCGGTCGCGGTTGACGGTCATCGTGTAGCCGCTCTGTGCCGAAATCGTCGGCGTGGAGTACATCGCAACCGCGAATGCCATCGCGGCGAGCCTGGGGAATGCCGAAGCAAGCACGTTCATGGTCCACCTCCCTGGTGTGAGGCCCCGCGATTTATTGTGGGATGGGGCCGACAGCTAGGATAGCTCAATCCGGCAGGGCCCTCCAAAAAAAAACGGCCGAGGCGTCAGCCCCGGCCGTTCAAGGTGCTCGCGTGCTCATCGGATCTTCACCAGATCCTTCAGCACCGCGTCGAGGCCGCCGAAGACCGAGATCTTGTCGATCTTCTCGGTGACCTTCTCGAGGGTCTCCAGCTCCTTCAGCCGCAGCGCGGTCGGGTTGTCTTCCATCACCCGGGCGGTGTTGAGCAGCGAACGGGTCGCCGCGGTTTCCTCGCGGCGGCGGATCACGTTCGCCAGCGCGGCCTTTTCGGCCTCCACCACCTTCGCCAGGATGGCCTTCATTTCACCCGGCAGGATGATGTCCTTCACGCCGACCGACTCGACCTCCAGGCCGTAGCCCTCCACGCGGCGCTTGATGTGCTCGGCAACCGCCTGGTCGATGTGGACCTTGTTTTCCAGCAATTCGTCCAGGGTGCGGGTGCCGATCCCCGCGCGCAGGCCGAACTGGAGCTCCTTGTACAGGAAGTCCACCGGCTTGGCCTGCTTGGCGAACGCCGCCAGCACGTCGGTCACGCGGTAGCCTGCGTTCAGGTTCACGCGCAGCGGGACCTTGTCCCGGGTCAGGATTTCCTGACCCGCCACTTCGATCACCTGCAGGCGCAGGTCCACGGTCTCGACGCGGAGATCGCGCACGAACTTCCAGAAGTAGTGCATGCCCGCTTCCAGGAGCTTCGCGACCTTGCCGTCCACGTACAGCACACCGGCGTGGTACTGCGGCACCTGCACTGCGAGCACGCCATCCGCGCCGGCCACATTCACGGTTCCGCGAGTCAGCGCCACGATGAGCTGCGGCAGCTGCTTTGCGTCGACGGTGAAGTCGGTCGCGATATCGATGCGCTCGAAGCGCAGGTCGATGTAACCCTTCCAGTACAGCCGACGGGTGTTCGGCGCGAGCACTTCCGCGAGCACGCCGTTCTCGAACCGCAGACCGACCTCAGTCGCGCCCAGTTCTACCACGTGGAACTCGCGCGCCACGACTTCCGGCTCCGCCTTCACGAGGAAGTCGGCCAGCCGGTGCTCGAACCGGGTGTTCGCCAGGGCGAACTTCTCCGCGGTCAGGCGGTAGAGCGGATCGAACCGGAAGTGCTCGCCCGGGCCCAGGATCTCGACGAAGTCGCCCTTGCGGAACAGGAGCGCCCGTTCGTCCTTCTTCACGAAAAACTTGCGAAACATTTTCTTCTCCTTTCATCATCAACGTCGTCAAACAATGGGATCCGGCCTCCCGGACGCCCGGCGGGCTCCGCCGCGCGCGCGAGGGAAGGCGGCCGCGCCTCGCGTTCCGGGCAACGCGCTCGATACCCTGAGCGAGAAGCCGGATACGCTCGGCTGTTGCCGCTTCGCCCGCGAGCGCCGCACGGCGCACTCGGTCTGGCGTCCAGCGCCTGCGCAACGGTGCTCGGTCGCGCAGGCTGAAGCCGGCCCCGTACTGCGTTAAAGGCTTTGAAGGCCTCTTCCTGCTTGGAGCGGGAGTCGAACCCGCGACAGATCGGTTCACAGCCGATTGCTCTACCAACTGAGCTATCCATGGTGGCGAGTGTGGGAATCGAACCCACGACCTCGGCCTCATGATGAAACCGCGCTCTACCGCTGAGCTAACTCGCCCAACATCCGC
The DNA here is from genome assembly GCA_035649495.1 of Burkholderiales bacterium. GTDB lineage: Bacteria > Pseudomonadota > Gammaproteobacteria > Burkholderiales > SG8-41 > SG8-41. The sequence goes on from DASRJL010000146.1 coordinate 37,947, forward strand.
CGATTCCGCGCCGCGGTACGCGCTGGACCGATGTTTCGGGACCGGCGCGCCAGGGAGGACTCACGAGCCTCGCCCGCTGCGGTGTTTCGCGTTCACGACGAATTCCTTGTCCTCGCGGCGTGTTGGCCGCGAGGATCAAATGGGATGTGGCAATGGAAATCTCTGTCAGCGATCGGCCGTAAGCCATGGCCCTCAAGCTGATAGCCCATAGCTGATAGCTCAAAGCTGTCTTTGGGGTGATCTGCCGGACTTGCACCGGCACCAAGGGATTCACAATCCGGTGTGCTGCTGTTACACCAAGATCACCATCGTCTGGCTGTCCAGGCAGGCTTTCCACCTGCACGCCACGCGAGAATGTGAGCGGGGGTGAGAAGCACTCTTACCCCAGCGCCCCCATAGCGCGCCGCTCTACCAGTTGAGCTACTGGACAATGACTGGTACCGGCCCGTGGACTCGAACCACGCGCCTTTCCCTTATCAGGGGAATGCTCTGCCTGCTGAGCTAGACCGGCGAAACTGGCGGGGGCGCCTGGACTTGAACCAGGAACTTTCGCTTCAGAGGCGAACGTTTTGCCATTGAACTACGCCCCGACAGTGGTGCTTCCCCTCCCCATGGGGGAATCAAAGGGGCCCCCACCCCTTTGAGGATCGGAGCTCTGGTGCTCTTCAGACCGGCGCTGTCACCAGACCAGCTAGAGAAGCGTGATTTTGGTGCCCCGGGCGTCGATTCGAACGCGCGTCCTCCTGCTTACTAGGCAGGCGCTCTTCCGGCTGAGCTACGCGGGGCATGGTGGTTCCGCTTCGATTCGAACGAAGGATGCCCGGGTTATGAGCCCGGTGCTTTGAGCCGCTAAGCTACGGAACCTCGAAAAATGGTACTCGGTGATGGCTTCGAACCATCGGCCTCTTGTTTGTAAGACAAGCGCTCTGCCATCTGAGCTAACCGAGTGTGGTCGGCGCGGCAGGAGTTGAACCTGGCCCGCGGAGGGCGGAGCAGTGCCTGCGCCCTTGGGCGTAGGTGCGACCCCGGAGCGGGCCGAGCGCGCCGGTATCACTCCGCGTGCCCGTGCGCGCCTCTGCGGTCGCATCCCCGGAAACCGGGGCCCCTGCTCCACGCTCCGGCGCGCCTTTCTGATTAAGAGTCAGCTACTCTGCCCGTTGAGTTACGCGCCGAAATGCGGTGGCGACGCTGGCGGGATTCGAACCCGCGGCTTGCCGCTCGACAGGCGGCTACTCTTCCTCTGAGCTACAGCGTCATTGAAGAAGCAAAGAAGATCGACGAACGGGTTGCATGCCGCTGTTCGCTCTGCATTCATCGTTCATCATTGCAGAAATGGCACCCCCGGAAGGATTCGAACCCTCGACCTCGCGGGTCGTAACCGCGCGCTCTATGTTCGCTGAGCTACAGGGGTAGTGGTTGAGCGGGAAGGATTCGCCCGACCTCGGGGTTACGGCCCGGTACCCTGCCGGATGGGTGTCCGCTCAGTGGTTGGTCTCGCCGGCAGGACTCGAACCTGCGCTCTTCCCGTCCCGAACGGGGCGCGTTGGCCGCTACGCTACAGCGAGTATTGGTGGAGACGGTCGGAGTTCAACCGACATCTTTCTGCTTGCAAGGCAGAAGCTCTCGCAATTGAGCTACGTCCCCGCAGTCTGGCGTTCCCGGCCGGATTCGAACCGGCATCTGCGGATTGAAAGCCCGCCCTCCTGACCGTTAGACGACGGGAACGAAATGGGGCGGGCAGCGAGAATCGAACTCGCATCTCGACGCTGGCAACGTCGCACTCTGCCGTTGAGCTATGCCGGCCCTGTACTTGCCACATCCCAAATTGTGAAAGAACAACCCGCTTTGTCCGGTCGCTATGCCGGAGCGGGACAGAAGCGCAATGCTTCCGTCGAAATCTGGTGCCCCACCCGTGCATGAGCATCTATCGGGTGCGATGCTCATTCCCTCATCCCCGACCCTTCTCCCGAGCGGAGAAGGGAGATTCCACGTGCTATTCGCACCCGCTCGCATGGAACCCGGAAAATCATGTTTCTGAAACATGCACGTATGCCGTATTCCGTCAGCGGGGCATGAAAAACAAAAAGCCCGGGGACCTTGCGGTGCAACCCGGGCTTGATCGGAAGCGCGTACGAGGTTCGTCGTTACGTTTCTCCACGAGCAAAGGTTGCGCGCACGCGCGCTTCATGCGTCAGCGAGTTCGGGCGCTGGTTCCCCGGCGCATCGGCGCACGAGCAACCGAGGGCCGGAAATGGCCGTCGGGCAAAATAATCTGGCTGGTTCGTAAGTCGCATCTCGTTCCTCACTGCGTAATCACCCTGTAACGCACGCATCGCCAAAGCGTTGACACGCTCGCAGCAAAACACAAGGGCGCGAATTCTGCGCCCGCATTTCCGCGGAGTCAAGA
>DASRJL010000147.1:0-80809 GCA_035649495.1 Burkholderiales bacterium
ACCGTCCGCGGCGGCGCGACCCGGCGGAACACGATATCCCCGTAGTAGGCGTGGATGTTCTCGCCGGTATTGTCGGTGTCGGTCATGATGCCGATCGCGCTCACCCGGCCCGGCTCCTCGCCGAAAGCGCGCTTGTAATCCTCGTAGAGGTTGCGCGTCACGTCCTGCCACACGCCGAGCTTGTCGCGCCCGCTTTCGGCGACGATCATCCGGATGCGCGAGGTGTGGAGGTTGGGTATCACCGAGTTCCGCGGAACGCGGTTCTCCCAGATGTACATGAGCGTGGCGTAGGGAAGGTCCTGGCCCGTGACGAGGCGGATGTTGTCGTAGAAGAGGCGATCGTCGAGCGAGAGCTTCTCCAGGTCGCCCTCGAAGCTCACCACCACGCGCACCGGCGAATCCTCGGTGTTCTTGCGCGTGTTGTCGGCCGCGGCGATCAGCTCTTCCACTTTCCAGCGCCAGGACAGTAGCGGATAGCTCTTCGGGTCGATCTTGACCTGGTGCACGAGACCTGACGCCGAAGCGTCGGCGCTCGCCTTCACCACCGTCCGGCCGCTTTCGCTCACCAGCTTGTACTGGGTCGGCTTCTTGAACTTGGAGAGCGTCCAGGTCTGCCAGCCCAGCGGCGTGCCGTCGCCCGGCGGGCTCTCGGAAAAGTTGCTGACGTAGGGCTGCGGCACGCTTTCGGACGCACGCTCCGCGACCGTCGCGCAGCCGGCTGCCAGCATGGCGAGTAGCGCGGCGGTCGCCGGGCTTTTCGCGTCCAACCCTCTCTCCTTTGGCCTTGGTGACGCACGCGATTTGTGATTGCTTGCGGCGCTGCGGTCGCCGTCCGCCGGGGGCGGTAGGGGGCTCTTTACCCCTACTTTACCGATACCTTACGGATTGGTAGCAATCTTATCACGAGACAGCGGAGGATTCTTCGCGAAATAGCGCTTGATGCCCGAAAAAACGGCCTCGGCCATCTGATCCTGGTAGGCGTCGCTCTTGAGCTTCCGCTCCTCCTGCGGATTGCTGATGAACGCGGTTTCCACCAGGATCGAGGGGATATTGGGAGCCTTGAGCACGGCGAACCCGGCCTGCTCCACGTGGGGCTTGTGCAGGTTGTTGATGCCGCCCAGCTCGTCCAGCACCGCGCGCCCGAGCCTGAGGCTGTCGTTGATCTGGGCCGTCAGGGAGAGGTCGGCGAGCGTCATGGCCAGGTACTGGTCCTTGCCCTGGAGGTTCACGCCCCCGATCAAATCGGCGTCGTTCTCGCGCTTCGCCAGCCAGCGTGCGGCCGCCGAGCTTGCGCCGTTTTCCGAGAGGGCGAAAACCGAGGAGCCGTTCGCGTCCGGCCGGACCCAGGCATCGGCGTGGACGGAGACGAAGAGATCCGCCCTGACGCGCCGCGCCTTCTCTACGCGCATGTGGAGCGGAACGAAATAATCCCCGTCGCGCGTCAGCACGGCGCGCATGTTGGGTTCCTGGTCGATGCGCGCCTTCAGCTTTTGCGCGATCGCCAGCGTGACATCCTTCTCGCTGGTGCCGCCCCTGCCGCGCGCGCCGGGATCCTCGCCGCCGTGGCCGGCGTCCACGGCGATGATGATGAGACGCCGACTGTCGGGTAGCTTCGCCATTGGCGCAGGCGCGGCGGCGCCGGGCGCGGGCTGCGGCTTCATTGCTGGAGAGGCCGGTGTGTCCGGCGCGGCAGGCTCTTCGCGTTGCGCCTGGTGCTTTTCGAGGAAGGCGAGCAGGGGATCCGGCGGAACGAGGGGATAGAGATCGAGAACCAGCCGGTGTCCGTAGTCGCCGACCGGCGCGAGCGCGAAAATCTGCGGCCGTACCTCGCTCTTGAGATCGAAGACCAGCCGCACCACGTCCGGCTTGAAGCGCCCGATGCGCACGCCCTTGATGTACGGATCGGTGGTTCCGACCCTCTCCGAGAGCCCGGTCAGGATCGCGGTGATATCCACGCCCTGCAGGTCGAGCACCAGGCGGTCGGGGTCCTTCAGCGTGATGAGCGCGTGCCTGAGCGGTGTCGCGGTCTCGAGCGTCACCCGGGTGTAGTCGAGCGCGGACCAGACGCGCGCGGAGGCGATTTGCGTTCCCGCCTGCGCCGGGCCCGCGAGGACGAGCAGGAAATAAACCAGGACGAAAAGAAAGATGACGAGCACGAGGCTGCGCTCCGACAGCGCCACCCGGCGATCGGTTATCGCTGCTTGAGATTCCTTATGCAAAGCTCGCCCGCCTCCGAGCCGGAACCGATCTCCGCCTGTCTTCCCGTGCCAGCCATTGCTATTCTTATTGTCAGGTCGGCCGCGGGGAGCATGCCAATCGCATTCTCCGGCCATTCCACCAGACACACCGCATCCGGGTTGAAGTACTCGCGGAACCCGGCTTCCTCCAGTTCACGAGGATTTGTGAACCGATAAAAATCAAAGTGATACAAGTATAACTTAGAAAGTTTATAAGGCTCAACCAGGGCAAAGGAAGGACTTTTTACCCGTTCGGAGTGACCCAGGGCTCTGAGGATGCCCCGGGCCAGTGTGGTCTTCCCCGCGCCCAGCTCGCCGGAGAGGTAAACGACCATGCCGCCGTGGAGGCAGGGAGCGAGCGCGGCCCCGAGAGCGAGGGTGTCGGCTTCTGTGGCGAGGAAAAGGGTGGTGGTACTTATGGGCACGGCGCGATTATGATTCAAAATGAAAGGCTTCACGGCATCGGTTCACGGATCACGCCTCCAGACTCGGCATGACTGCCCCCTCATCCCTCATCCCTCCTCCCTCATCCCTCGATGTCCTGGCACAGGACATCAAGCGCTGGGGGGCGGCGCTGGGCTTTCAGCAGGTCGGCATCGCCGGTTGCGAGCTGGGGGAGGCGGAGACGCGGCTCCTCGACTGGCTCGCCAGGGGCTATCACGGCGACATGGAGTACATGGAGCGCCACGGCACGAAGCGATCGCGTCCCGCCGATCTCGTGCCGGGCACGCTGCGCGTCATCGCGGCGCGCATGAACTACCTGCCGCCGGACGCGCGCGACGGCTGGGATGTGCTGCACGACGGCAGCCGCGCGTACGTCTCGCGCTACGCGCTCGGGCGCGACTATCACAAGGTGATGCGCGCCCGCATGCAGAAGTTGGCGGACCGCATCGCGGCGGAGATCGGCGAGTTCCGCTACCGGGTCTTCACCGACACCGCGCCGGTGATGGAGGTGGAGCTGGCGAAAGTATCGGGGCTCGGCTGGCGCGGCAAGCACACGCTGCTCCTGAACCGCGAGGCGGGCTCGTATTTCTTTCTCGGCGAGCTCTACACCGACCTGCCGCTGCCGGTGGACCAGGCGCAGGGCGAGCATTGCGGCACGTGCTCCAGATGCATAGCCATCTGTCCGACCCGGGCCATCGTCGGCCCCTACCAGCTCGATGCGCGGCGCTGCATCTCCTATCTCACCATCGAGCACAAGGGCCCGATACCGGAAGAGTTGCGACCGCTGGTCGGCAACCGCGTGTACGGCTGCGATGACTGCCAGCTCGTCTGCCCGTGGAACAGGTTTTCGTCTGCGAGCGGCGAGCCGGACTTCGCGGTGAGAAACGGCCTGGACGACGTGAGCCTGGTGGAGCTGTTCTCGTGGAGCGAGCGGGATTTCTTCGAGCGGCTCGCGGGAAGCGCGATCTACCGGATCGGCTACGAGCGATGGCTGAGGAACATCGCGGTCGGGCTCGGCAATGCGCCGACCTCGGACGCAGTCGTCGCCGCGCTCGGCGCGCGCGCGGAGGATCCGTCGGCGCTGGTGCGCGAGCACGTGGCGTGGGCGCTCGACAGGCACCGCGCAACGCGCAGGGTCACGCGGGCTTCGTGAACCCCGACTTCGATATCATCGCTCTGCAATCAGGAAATCGAACATGACACGTACGCTGATCAAGAACGCAACGCTGGTTTCGATGGACGCGGGAATCGGTAACCCGGTCAACACGGACATCCTGATCGACGGCGAGCGCATCGCCGCCGTCGGCAGGAATCTTTCCCCGGAAGACGCCACGGTCATCGACGGCAGCCACAGCATCGTGACGCCGGGCCTGGTCAATGCGCACATCCACACGTGGGAGTTTCCGCTGCGCGGGATCGGCGCGGGGTGGGTGAGCAGCCGCGACTACCACGCCAACATGCACCAGAATCTCGCGACGCGCTATACCGCGCGCGACGTGTATCTCGGCAACCTGCTCGGGGCGTTGAATCAGGTTCATCACGGCGCGACCACCATCATGGACTGGTGCCACATCCTCAAGGACGCCGAGATGACCGACGCGGCCATAGCCGGTCTCGAGGAATCCGGCATTCGCGCGGTCTTCGGGCGCGGCACCGTCAAGCCGCCCGTCACGCCGGACACGACGCCTTACTACAGGATTCCGTTTCCGCGGGAGGAAATTCACCGGCTGCGCACCGGGCGCTTCGCGTCGGACGATGGATTGATCACGCTGGCGATGGCCATCCTCGGCCCGGACTGGGGCGAATACGAGGTCGCGGTGCACGACATCCGCCTCGCGCGCGAATACGGCCTCATCAGCTCCGCGCACACCTACGGGCGCAAGGGCAAGCGCAAGGTGGAAGACGGCATGCCGCGGCTGGCGAAGGAGGGCCTGCTGGGTCCCGATCACAACATCTCCCACGGCAACTGCTTTGCGGAGGACGAGCTGAAGATCGTGTTGGACGCAGGCTGCACCGTCACCTCGACGTGCTTTACCGAGATGATGAACTACGAAAAGCCGGCGATGCTCTCGCGCATGCTCAAGTTCGGCGGCACGCCGTCGATAGGCACGGACTGCGACCCGTATTTCAACAGCTCGATGCTGTGGGTCACCCGCCACGCCTTCCATCACCAGCGCGAGCTCGATAACCGCAGCCTCTACGCGGCGAACGCCTGGCCGGCGGCCACGCAGCATGCGACGCACCCGCGCGATGCGCTGTACTGGGCGACGATGGGCGGCGCGAAGGCACTGCAGCTCGACCGGAGGATCGGCTCCCTCACGCCGGGCAAACAGGCCGACCTCGCCATGTTCGACACGCGCGGGATGAATCTCTTCGCTGCCGCGGAAAGCGGCGACCCGGTGCACGCGGTGGTGATGTACGCGGAGGCCGCCGACGTGAAGAACGTCATGGTTGCGGGGCGCTGGTTGAAGCGCGACGGCGCGCTCGTCTACGACGCAGGCAAGCTCGCGAAGCTGCGCGACGAAGTCATGTCTGCGCGCCTGCGCATGATGCACGAGGCGAACTACGTCTACCAGCCCGCGCCGAACGGGCCGCAGCCTGATTACTGCATATAGAAAATGGAGATTACAAGAGAATGGGGCAATTCCATCTTCCCCTCCTTCATATAGGAGGAATGGCGCGCGAAGTCCGTCGGGGTGGTCGGGCTGCAGCTGTCCTTATGGCAGCGCTGCTGCTCGGAACACCGTTCGCACAAGCAGCCGACTCTAAATGGCCCGCCCGCCCCATCCGCATGATTCACGGTTTCATCCCCGGCGGCAACGTGGACATTACCGCGCGTCTGCTCGCCGCGCAGATGACCGAGATGCTCGGCCAGCAGGTGATCGTCGACGGACGTCCCGGAGCGGGCGGCACAACTGGCGCGGCCATCGTCTCCCGGGCCGAGCCCGACGGCTACACGCTGTTCCTCATGGCTTCCGGCCACGCTACTTCGCCGGCGCTCTATCGTAAGCTGCCGTACGACCCGGTCAACGATTTCAGCGTGGTGAGCATGGTCGCGAGCAACCCGATGGTGGTGTTGACCTCGCCTGCCTATGCCGCGAAGACGCCGCAGGATCTTGTGCAGCTCGCAAAGAAGGATCCGGGCAAGATCAACTACGGTACCGGCGGCGTCGGCAGCGGCATGCATCTCGCGGCGGTGCTGTTCCAGGCGCGCGCGGGCGTGCGCCTGAATCATGTGCCCTACAAGGGTGGCAATGCCGGGCCGCTCGCGTTGATGCAGGGCGAGATCCCGGTGCTCTTCACCACACCGGGCGGCTCGTCGACCTTCGTGGAGAGCGGCAAAATCCGCGCGCTCGCCGTCACGACGAAGAAGCGGTTCTCGCTGTGGCCCAACGTGCCGACGCTCGCCGAGACCGTGGCGCCGGATTTCGACGTGCTGGCGTGGTACGCCGTCGCCGCCCCGAAGGCTATGCCCGCGCCGCTCATGCAGCGATTGAACGAGACCGTGCGCGCGATCCTGCAGAAGCCGGATATCAGGGAGAAATTCGCAGCCTTTGGTGCGGAGCCGTTCAGCACCAGTCCGAAAGAAGGACAGCAGTTCGTGGCGTCTGAAGTTGCCCGCTGGACCAAGGTCATACGCGACGAGAAGATTCCGCTGCAGGACTGAGGCAAGGATTCAGGATTTGGGATTCAGGATTCAGACAAGCAAAACTGAACCGCCAAGACGCTAAGACCGCTAAGAAATTCCCTAAAAAAATCAGGTCTGCGTACCCCTCAGAGCATCGCCGCTGTGCAACACATTGGTTGGGGTCTGACCCGAGCCAGCTGTTGATTCAACGACGAAAGGACGCCAGATACCACCGTTTTTCGTCCTTAGAGCCGCAGTTTTCCCGGCGAAATAGAAGTTCTAAGTCCCACCCTCATACTTGGTGCGAGTCTGACGCGAACAAGATGTAAATGGACTTGGAGAAGTCCTTCGTTGCGCCAAGATCGATCGGTACGGCGGCTCCGCTTGTGCAGAGCTTTTTCAAGGCGGCCGGCTACCGGAAGGTGTCGGAGAAGCCGCTGGTCTATCAGCGCGGCTCGCTGTACGGCACCTGGATGTCGTTCACCCCGAGCAGGTGGGCGACCCGCGCCGCGGTCGATCTGCGTATGGCGCGTCCCGGCCAGACGGAGGTCATCGTCAAGCTGCACGTGAACGACAGCGGGCAGGCCATCACGGATGCGGAGCGCAAGTACTGGGATCTGGAGTTCGCGGCGCTCGAGAAGGCTGTCGTCACCGGCGAAGCTGACGCCGCGTCGCTCGAGGACTCGGCCCGAGCCGTCGCTTCATCGGGCCTCCGCACGGTGCTGGTCCTCGTGGCCGGCGCGACGGCCTTCTTCGTCGTCACGTACCTGCTCGGCTACCTGCTCAAGCGACTCATCAGCTAACGACTCAGTCGAGCCGCACTTTCACCTGCTTTTGCACGTCGCGCCAGCGCCGGTCTTCGGATTCGAGGAGTTTCAGGAAATCCGCCGGCGTGCCGGGCGTCGCGTCCAGCGTCAGGGCGGAGAAGCGTTCCTGCACGTCGGGTGCCTTGAGCGCCTTGTTGATCTCGCGGTTGAGGATGGCGACGACGTTCTGCGGCATCCCGGCCGGCCCGAGCATGCCGTACCACTGGAACGACACGAAATCCCTGACTCCCGATTCCACGAACGTGGGGGTGCCGGGCAGCAGCGGATGCCGCTCCCGGCTCGTAATGGCGAGCGGTTTCAGGCGGTTGCTCTTGACGTGTACGAACGCCGCGGGCACCGCGTTCATCACCAGCGGAATCTGGCCGGCGACGGCGTCCGCGAGCGACGGGCCTCCTCCCTTGTACGGTACATGATTCAGCGTCAGCCCGGTCTTCAGCCTGAGCCACTCGTAGAGCATGTGCGGTCCGCTCGCGAGCCCGCTCGAACCCATGGCGAGTTTCTCGGTCTGCGCTCGCGGCATGGCGAGCAGCTCCTTGAACGTGCCGACGCTGAACGACGGATGAGCGAACAAGCCTTGCGGCGACGTCGCGATCAGGTTGAGCGGCGTGAAGTCCTTGATCGCGTCGTAGCGCTGCTTCGAGTAGACCAGCGCGTTGATGGTGTGTGGCGCGTCCGCGAGAATGATGGTGTAGCCGTCGGGCGCGGCCTTGGCGGCAATCTCCGTGCCGATCAGCCCCGTCGCGCCAGGCCGGTTGTCGATGATGAATGTCTGCCCCAGGTATTCATTCAATCTGGTCCCGACCGCGCGCCCGGTGATGTCGGAGCCGCCGCCGGGCGGATAGGGCACGATCATGCGCACCGGGCGGGCGGGATATCCCTGCGCCGCCGCCCCGAACGCCAGCAACGCGAGTACAAGCAGGAACGGCACCCAACGAAAGCGTGTGAAAGGTCTAAGGGAGAACACAGGTTCGTTGCGACGCTCAGGACGAACGGTTGGTCTGGACCGCGCCCGGCACCGGTCACCGGTCACCGGTCACCAAACTAGCGCGTCCTCTTGTACTCATAGTCCTCCCGCTCGCCTGCACCCACGCGCAGTCCGGCCGGCAGAGAGGGGCGGGCTTGATTGACTTTGGCATGCACGTCCAGTGCAGCCTGGTCGGCCCAGCGCTCGAGAAGCGCAAACCGGTCGGGATTCAGGACGCTCTGAAAGACTTCGAACTGCTCGCAGCCGGGCTCCTGCATGACCTGCGTGCAGCGTGCCTTGTAGGCTTGCGCAAGTTCTGCGCCCTTGCCGGGGGCGGCGGTGATGCTTACGACGAGTCGTATGGCCATCGTGTCTCCTTTAATTACTCCCGCTGGATCTTCGCGTCCCGAATGACTTTCGTCCACTTCGCGACTTCGCTCACCACCTCTTTGTGCAGCGCTTCGGGCGTGCTGCCGGCGACCTCAATGCCGATGCCATCGAGCTTCGCGCGCAGGTCGGGCAGCTGCAGCACCGGGAGCGTTTCCCGGTTGAGGAGCGTCACGATCGCCTTCGACGTGCCGGCGGGAGCGTAGAGCGCGTAGTCCGTATAGGACTCGAATCCCGGCAATCCGGCCTCGCTCATCGTCGGCACGTCGGGCAGCTGGGCGGACCGATTCTTGCGTGCGACGCCGAGCGCGCGCAGCCTGCCGGCCTTGATGTGGGGGATGTGCGCCGGCAGGCTGTCGATCGCCATCGAAACCCTCCCGTCGATCAGGTCGGGCAGCAGTTGCGTCGTGCCTTTGTACGGTACGTGCAGGATGTTGACCCCGGCCGAAAGCTTGAACAGCTCACCGGTGAGATGGATGAGCCCGCCGACGCCGGAGGAGGCGAAGGTCAGCTGGCCGGGTTTCGACTTCGCGAGCGTGATCAGCTCCTTCACCGAGGTTACGCCGAGGCTCGGCGGAACCACCATGACGACCGTTCCGAAGCCGATCTTGCTAACCGGATCGAGATCGCGGCTCAGATCGTAGTCGAGCTTGCGGTAATACGCGTGTGTGATTGCGAGGCCGATCACGGGAGCGACGAGGAGCGTGTAGCCGTCGGGCGTCGCTTTCGCCGCGAGCGACGTGCCGAGGGTGCCGGCGGCGCCTGGCCGGTTGTCTATGACGACCGTCTGCCCGAGCCGGGCGCCGAGCTTTTCCCCGACCGTTCGCGCCACGACGTCTACCCCGCCGCCCGGAGGGAAAGGAGCGATGATGCGCACCGGCCGCACCGGGTACTGCTGGCCGGCGGCCGGTAGCGCGGTCGCTGCCAGCACGACCGCCATGAGAACGAAGGCTCTGGTTACCCGCATCTCGTCACCCCTACCTCGTTACCGGTATCCTGTTACGGGAGAATCCAGGTACAGCTTGCCACAACCGGTCTCCAGAAACGAGCCGCGCCACACCTGCGATCATGTATCACCGGTCACGTATCACGCCGTTGAAGTCGAACCGAAAGGAGACCTCCATGCGCCGCCTGATCAGAACCACTTTATCGCTCGGATTGTGTGCCTTCGCATTGGCCGCAACGAGCGTCCATGGTCAAACCAAAAACCCGCTCGTGGGCGCCTGGAAGGTCGCCGAGATTGCGAATCCGGGCAGTCCGCCGCTTTCCAATCCGCAGGCCGGGCTCTACCTGTTCACGCAGAAACACTACAGCGCCGTCCGGCTGAACGGCACCAAGCCGCTGCCGGCCTATCCGTCGAACGACGTCGCCACCGACGCCGACAAGGTTGCGGTTTTCAACATGCTGTACTTGAACGCCGGCGGCTACACGGTGAGCGGCAACATGCTGACGCTGAGCCCCACGATCGCCAAGAGCGCGTTCGCCATGGAGCCCGGCCGCACCATCCAGTACGAATTCACCGTGAATGGCGACACGCTGACGCTCGTCCAGAAGCCGAATGGTCCCGGCCTCAAATTCGTCCGCGTCGAGTAACTTTACAGGCACACTCAGACAGGATGAACCCGATGAAATCCATGGATCCGCGCCCTGAGAGGTGCGCCGTACCGGCGCGTGCTTCATGGGTCCTGCTATTGTGCTTCTCGGTCATCGCGACTGGCGCGGTAGGCGCGGACGCCTATCCCAGCAGGCCGATCCGCTTCGTCACCGCTGCCGTGGGCGGCGGCAATGACTTCGCGGCGCGCATCATCGCGCACGGTCTGACAGCCAATCTCGGCCAACAGGTGATCGTCGACAATCGGGGCGGATCGCATATTCCGCAGCTGACGGTCGCCAAGGGGACTCCGGATGGATACACGATCCTCGTGCAGAACAATACCGTCTGGGTCGCGCCGCTGCTCGAAAAAGTCGGGTACGACCATTTCACGGAGCTCGTCCCAATCACTCAGACGGCCCGCGCGCCGAACGTCCTGGTGGTGCATCCGTCCCTGCCCGTAAATTCCGTCAAGGAGCTGATCGCTGCCGCAAAGGCCGCCCCGGGAGACATCAACTACGCCTCTGGCGTGGTGGGCTCGTCGAATTACATCGCCGCCGAGGTTTTCAAGGCCATGGCCGGGGTCAACCTCGTGCGCATCGGCTACAAGGGCACGGGCCCGGCGTTGAACGACGTGTTGAGCGGACAGGTGAAGATCATATTCGCGACGACGACTTCCTCAACGCCTCACATAAAGTCCGGCAGACTGAAGGCGTTGGCCATTACCAGCGCCCAGCCGTCCGCCCTGATGCCGGGAGTGCCGACGGTCGCCGCTTCCGGCGTGCCGGGCTATGCGGCGGAGGCGATCTACGGGGTGTGGACACCGGCCAAAGTAGCTCCGGCAATCCAGAGCCTCCTGCACCGGGAGATCGTCAAGGTGCTCGAGGCGCCACAGACCCGCGAGCGCTTTTTCAGCTCGGGCGCGGAAGTCGTCGCCAGCACGCCGCAGGTTTTTGCGGCGGAGATCAAAGCCGAGACGACACGCCTGGACAAGGTCTTCAAGAGCGCGGGCATACGCGCGAACTAGATCCGGGCACTATTTTTACCGGCCGGCCTGGCGGGGTTCCTTGCTCGCCATGAGCCTGGCGTGCCCGGCTTCCATCTCGGCCTTGCTGAGAAACCCGTCCCGGTTGGTATCCATCCGGCTGAACATGGTCCGGGAACCGGCCGCGTGCTCGGCGGCGGTAAGCACGCCGTCGCGGTTCGTATCGATGGCCCGGATCTTTTCAGCGGCGGACATCTCTCCCTCTGCGGCCTCTTTGCCCGTCACTTTCCGATGCGCGGCCTCCATTTCCCCGGCGGTGACCCTGCCATCCATGTTCGCGTCCATTGCGTCGAACATTTTTTTCGCGCCGATTGCATGCTCTTCCGGCGACACCTTGCCATCGCCGTTGGTGTCCATTGCCATGAACTGCGCGTCGACGCCGGGGGCCTTGGACGTCTCCTGGGCAAAGCCGGGCGATGCCCAGAGTGCCCAGATGAGGGCAAGCGCGTATGCCGGTTCTGGTCGGTAGCTTTTCATATGTCCTCCAGTGTGGTGCGGTGCGAGAAGCCGTACCGGTACGACTCGGACGAGCCTGACGAGTTCAGACCGTGCTGCATGCCGCAGTGCCGGAGAAGAGAGTCACCGTGTCAGAATCGACTGACTTTGAGTCACGAGTCATAAGTCGTCATCAGGCCACGCATGATTCCCCGGCGAAAAGCCATGATTTGCCTCTTTTCCGCCACTTTCTCCGCGTAACCTCGTTTTCTATCGCGCAGGCACATTCTTCGAATTCCCAGCTCGCCCTTCCACGTTCATCCTTGCATGCAGATTCATCCACCTCGCCCGCACTGGGATTGTGTTGTAGTCGGCGCGAGCTTTGCCGGTCTTGCCTCGGCGACGGCAATGGCGCGTGCCGGCCTGCGCGTCGTCGTGCTGGAGAAAAAGGCCGATGTCGGCGAGAAGCTCCACACCACCGGAATCATCGTCAAGGACGCGATCGACGAGATTGCGCTGCTTGAAGGCCTCCCGATCGAGCTCGTGCACCGGATCAGCGGGGTAAGGCTCTACGCGCCTAACCTGCGGCACGTCGATCTCTCCGCGCCCGGCTACTACTTTCTCGCGACCGACACGCCGGGTGTCATGCGCTGGCTGGCTGCGAAGACCGAGCGCGCGGGCGCGCGCGTCGTCTGCCGCACGCCATTCGTGCACGCGCGGCGCATGTATGGCGGTTTCGATCTTGGTGAAGTGGGTACGACGTCCTATCTCGTCGGCGCCGACGGCCCCAATTCCCGGGTAGCGCACGCGCTGGGTCTCGGGCACAACAGGCAGTTCCTGTTCGGCATCGAGCACGAATATGCGAGTGCGAAGATCGCGGACCCGCACCGAATGCATTGCTTCATCGATCGCGGCATCGCGCCCGGCTATATCGCCTGGGTCGTCTCGGGCGTGGGCGTAGTCCAGGTCGGCCTGGCGCGGCGCGTGCGCGACGGCCAGTCGACGGCAAGGGCGGCGATGGCGGCATTTCTCGACAAGATCGCGCCGCTCTTCGATTTCCGGGACATGCGTCCTGCCTCGATCCGGGCCGGCAGGATTCCGTGCGGCGGCGTGGTATCGCCGGAGGCGGCCGAACGCTCGTTGCTGGTGGGGGACGCCGCGGGCATGGTGTCGCCTCTGACCGCCGGCGGCATACACACTGCACTGAAACACGGCACCGCCGCCGGCCGCGCCATCGCCGAGTACCTCTGGGGCCGCAAGCCGGATCCGTCCGCGTGGTTTGTCGGCTCGTATCCCCGATTCAGGGTGAAGCGCCTGCTACGCTTCGCCTTCGATCGTTTTCAAAGCGATACGCTGTTCAATCTGCTGCTCGGCACGCGGCCTATGCGAGCGGCGGCCAGCATCGTGTATTTCCATCGCAGAGGTGTTTTCGACCCGACGGACCGGAACGTTCGGGGAATGCAGGAAGAGGGGATTTCCCGGGACAGCGCGTCCCGGTTACCTCGCGTCGACAACTAGAGGGCCGGGGCAGACTCGATCAGTCCGCGACATCAGATCGCGCCCGAATTCAGAGTATCGTTAGTGCCTGGAACTGAGTTCCCATGCAAAGAACGAGGGTTCTACTGATCGCCGCGCTCCTGGCCGTCGGCTGGGCGCCGGCAACGGCGCAGCAGGAGAAGCCGCCCGCCCAGGCGTCGGGTCCGGCGGGCGTCGAGTTGATGCCGGCAATTGTGGAGGCGGTTGCAAGAGGCCCGCAGCCCGAGCCGGCAAAAACCACGATCAAGTCCATACGCTCGCAGATAAAGACGTCGAACGTGAACGTGCTGGCGGAGCGGTACTACGAGAAACTCGAGAACAACGTGTGGGCCGTCACCGAGGTGATGGGCGCGAAATCGACCGGGGTACGGCGCGCGCTGATGTGGCACGGCATCGTGGACCTCGCCAGCACCGTCGAGTTTGGCGGACCCGTGAGGACGGGCGGCGTCATTCCGCTGGGCAAGCTGTTTATTCCGTTTTCGACGGAGCGCACCTTTACGTCGCAGGGGTTCATGAACGCAACCTCCATCGCCGGAGATTTCGCGGCACTGGCGCTACCTACGCCGGGCGCGGCGTTCGGCTTCGAGCAAAAGCTCGAAGGCAAGAACACGGTGACGTTCAGCGGCGGCATATTCAGCGGGCCGCGTACTTCCGACCTCAAGGTCGATCGCCGGAACAGGTGCGTGGTCGGGGAGGAGGCGGAATCAACGGCGATCAGTGTTCATCTGCGTGGTCGCTACTTGCCGGTCACCTGCGAGGGCAGGGACGAGGTCAGCAATACGAGCCATACGCGCAAATGGGCCTACCTGCTGGACAACAGGCTGTACATTGCAATCAGCAGTGTGACGGGCGGCGGCGTGCCCGAGACGCACGAAATTACCGCGGTCGAGTACGCGCCCTGATCTTTCAGGCGTGGTCACGGGCGGCTTCGCTGGTATGCATCACCCGGACGGCAGCTCGCTGCCATAGGGTGTCGTGATGATCTCCAGCAGGTGGCCGCTCGGATCGTCGAAGTAGACGCCGCGGCCGCCGTAGTAGCGGTTGATCTCGCCCTGGCGGCTCTTGCCCGGGTCCGCCCAGTAGGGCAGGCCGCGCTCCCGGATGCGGCCGAAGATCTGGTCGAACTCGGCCTCGCTCACCAGAAAGGCGTAGTGCTGCGTCTGTACTTCCATGTCCCCGGCCTCCAGGAAGGCGAGCGTCACCTCGTTGCCGACCTCGACGTCCAGGAAAGGGCCGAAGGGGACGGGCGCGGGCAGGCCGAAGAGCCCGCTGTAGAAGTCGGCGGCGGCGCGCGGGTCGCGCGAATGGACGATGGTGTGATTGAGCTTGACCGTCATACCCGCAAGCGTGCAACCTTTGGCGTAAATTGGCAAGCCGAAGGGAGCACCGCCGTGACCGATCTGACGCCCAATATTCCTCAAGTGGTGGCCGAGGTGCGCGAGCTCTTCGAGCGCTACGAGCAGGCGCTCGTCGACAAGAACGTCGAAGTCCTGGACGCGACGTTCTGGCGGAGCCCCTACACCGTCCGCTTGACGCCCGTCGAGCACGGCTACGGCTTCGACGAGATCCACGCGCACCGCGTGCGGCGTCCGCCGGGCCCCGGCACCAAGGAGTCGCGGCGCCGGCTCGAGATCCTCACGCTCGGGCGCGACATCGCCACGGTAAATCTCGAATACAAAGTGCGCGGCCAGAACCAGATCGGCCGGCAAAGTCAGACCTGGGTGCGCTTTCCCGAGGGATGGAAAGTGGTGAGCGCGCATGTATCGACTGTCGACCCGAGTGCACTGCATTGAATGGAACCGCAGATGAGCGCAGATACAGGCAAATCATGTCGATGACCGGCACGGACATCGCGCAGTATCGCGATGAGCTCGGCGAGCTGATCGCCGATTACGTGGTGAACGTTTCCGGCCGGCTCGACGCGCGCGCCGAGCGCGCCGCGAAGGCGGTCGTGATCGATTCGATCGCCGTGGCGATCGCCGCGCTGCGGCACCCGGCTGCGCAGAACGCGCGCAGGCACGCCTACCGCTTCCCGGCGAGCCGGCAGGGCTGCGTGATCTGGGGGACGCAGCGGCGCGCGATGCCCGAGCTCGCTGCGCTGACGAACGGCGTGCTGCTGCGGTGCCACGACTACAACGATTTTTTCGTGGGCCTGCGCAACAGCGGCCACACCAGCGATATGCTGTCCGGAGTGATCGCGGCGGCCGAATGGACCAACGCGCCCGGAAAGAAACTGCTGTCGTCGATCGCCGTCGGCTACGAGATGGTGGGAGCCGCGTTCGACGCGTTCTCGACCGCGCCGGGCGGCTGGGACTACACGAACCTGATGCAGCTCGGCGCGACCGCCGCGATCGCGCGCCTGCTCAACCTGAACGCCGATGAGACGCGCGAAGCGATGGGCATGACCGTGGTTCCCCATTTCGCCAGCGACGAGATCGAATCGGGGGAGTTGAACCGGCGCGGCGACCTCTCGATGTGGAAGCGCTTCAACGGGGGCGACGCCGTCAGGAATTCGCTCCAGGCGTGTCTCCTCGCGCAGGTGGGCGTGGAGGCGGCAGTCAGGCCGTTCGGCGGAAAGTGCGGCTTCATCCGGAAAATGGACATGAAGGACGATCCGGCGCCGGTGCTGCGCGAGCGGCTCGATCCGCGCCGGCCGCTCGGCCGGGTGAACGACGCATTCATGAAGCGGTGGCCGGTCGGCTCCGTGGCGCAGAGCGCGATCCAGGCGGCACTGCAGGCCCGCTCGCGGATCAAGGACCTGTCCCGGATCCGGCAGATACACGTATTCGCCGAGGAAGGCGCCTACGACCACCTCGTAAAGATACGCCAGGACCCGTGGCATCCCATCTCGCGCGAGACGGCGGACCATTCACTCCCCTACATCGTTGCGGCTGCCGTGCTCGACGGCGCCATCACGGTGCCGAGCTTTGCGCCGAAGCTCGTGCGCAACCGCGAGCGACAGGCGTTCATCAGGAAAGTCACCTGCGCGCCGGCGCTGGAGCTTGGCTCGCACGCCATGGGGAAGCACAAGCGGGTCGAGATGGGCTACCTGTCGCGCGTCGAGATCGAGCTCGACGACGGCACGGTCGTGCACGGCGATGCCCGGCCGTTCCCGGGCCACCACAAGAACCCGTTCTCCGACGCCGACCTGGACGATAAGCTGCGAGAGTGCGTCGAGCCGATCGCAGGCCCGCAGCGCGCCGCCAGGCTGAGATCGCTCCTGTGGTCCCTGGACAAGGTCAAGAGCACGCGCGAGCTGACCAGCCTCCTCGCGTTCGGCGGCAGGACGGATATCGACAGCGCCAGGGTGCGCGAGAGATGATAGGGTATCGCCCGAATACAACCCGCAACGGCAGACGGCCATGATGAACGACGAGTCGAACGTATTCCTGACCCGCACCGGACCTGGCACGCCGATGGGCGAGCTGTTCCGGCGCTACTGGATCCCCGCGCTCCTCGACCAGGAGCTGCCGGAGCGGGACTGCCCGCCGGTGCGCGTGAAACTGCTCGGAGAGAAGCTGATCGCCTTCCGCGATACGGAGGGCCGGCTCGGGCTGATCGACGAGTTTTGCGCCCACCGCGGCGTGTCGCTGTGGTTCGGCCGCAACGAGGAGTGCGGGCTGCGCTGCGCGTACCACGGCTGGAAGTACGACGTGAACGGCCAGTGCGTGGACCTGCCTTCCGAGGCGGAGGCAAGCGGAATGCGCGGGCGCATCAAGCTGAAGTCCTACCCCTGCGTGGAGCTGGGCGGCGTCATCTGGGCTTACATGGGCCCGCCCGGCGAGCGGCCGCCGCTGCCGAGCTTCGAATGGGTACAGCTCCCTCCGGCGCATCGCGTCGTCACCAAGCGCTGGCAGGAGAGCAACTACCTGCAGGCGGTCGAGGGCGGCATCGATTCCAGCCACGTCTCGTTCCTGCACCGCGGAGACATGGCTACGGACCCGTTCCACCGCAACACGGGTGGCGCGCGCATGGTCAAGGCTACGAAGACGACGTTCGACATTCTCGACGCTCCGGGCGGCCTGCTGATCGGGGCGCGGCGGGACGCGGATCCCGGCCACTACTACTGGCGGATCACGCAGTACATCATGCCGTGGTACACGCTGATTCCGCCGTACGCGAGGAACGCGCTGAACGGCCACGCCTGGGTGCCGATAGACGACGAGAACTGCATGGCGTGGTCCATGACGTTTCATCCCACCGCGCCCATACCCGAGAAAGACGTGGAGCTCCTCAAGGACGGCAACGGGGTCCATGCAGAGCTGATACCCGGCACCTTTCGTCCCGTGGCCAACCGCCACAACGACTACCTGATCGATCGCGCCAAGCAGAGAAGCGGCCGCCATTACAACGGCGTCAAGGGGCTCGCGATGCAGGACGCGTCGGTGCAGGAGAGCATCGGGGCCATCGCGGACCGGACGCAGGAGAATCTCGTCTCCACCGACAACGCCATCATCCTGGCGCGCCAGCGGCTCATGAAGGCAGCGCAGGAAGTGCGCAACGGCGGCAAGGCGCCAGGGCTCACTCCCGAAGGGCAACTGGTGCGCTCCGCCTCGTTCGTTCTTCCCGCCGATGCCAGTTTCAAGGAGCGGGCGCTGGACGCGGTGAAGCACCGGCAAGGTGAGCCGCACGTCGCCGTCTGACGGCGGCAAGGATGAAGGTGGAAGGATGATCCAACTCGCTCCCCTCCTGCCGTTCGCTTTCGGAGCGGTCCTGCTGTTCGCCGCGGCGCCGCAGCCGGCCCAGGCGCAGGACTATCCCTCGCGCCCCATCCGGCTCATCGTGCCGTTCACGCCGGGTACCGCCGCCGATACCTGGGCGAGATTGCTCGGCCCGCACATCTCGCAGCGCTGGAACGTCCCGGTCGTAGTGGATAACCGCAGCGGCGCCTCCGGCATCATCGGTATGGAGGCCTGCGCCAACGCCAATCCCGACGGCCACACGCTCCTCTTCACTGCGACCGCCTTCGGCACGCTGGCGGCGATGAACCCCAAGCTGCCCTACGATCCGCACAAGAGCTTCTCACCGGTGCTGTTGCTGGGCACGAGCCCGTTGACGCTGGTCGTCGCCAACAAGTTTCCGGCCACGAGCGTGCGCGAGCTGATCGAGCAGGCGCGGAAGCAGCCGGGAGCAATCAATTACGCGACGTCGGGCACGGGCAGCGTGTTTCACCTCACCATGGAATGGTTCAAGCTGGAGAACGGAATCAACCTGGTTCACGTTCCGTACAAGGGCATGGCGGGCGTGACGAGCGACCTCGTGGCGGGCCACGTGCAGGCCGGATTGATGGTGTTGCAGACCGTCGCACCGCACGCGCAGGGCGGCAGGGTGCGCATGCTGGCCGTGCTGGGGCGCGAGCGGGCGCCGCAGTTTCCGCAGGTGCCGACGCTCGCCGAATCGGGCATGCCCGGCATGATCGTGGACGCCTGGGCCGGCGTCATGGCGCCCGCGAAGACACCGCGCGCCGCGATCGCGAAGCTGAACGCGGAGTTGAACGCCCTCAGCGCGCTGCCGGAAGTGCGGGAGACGCTGGCGAAGCTGGGGATAAGCGCCACGGGCGGATCGCCCGAGACCCTGGACG
This sequence comes from Burkholderiales bacterium, assembly GCA_035649495.1. Taxonomy (GTDB): domain Bacteria; phylum Pseudomonadota; class Gammaproteobacteria; order Burkholderiales; family SG8-41; genus SG8-41. The sequence continues at coordinate 18,676 of DASRJL010000147.1, forward strand.
CGCTCGTTCGCCGGGAAATCAAGCAGTGGGCGCAGGTCGTGAAGCGCGCCAATATCAAGCCGGAGTAGCGAAGGAGGCCTGGCGTGGCGCAACGTTCGGTCAGGCCGATCATCGCGCGCGCCATCGTCGCGGCCGTCACCGGCATGTGCAGCACGCCCGTCGTTGCCGCGGCGCAGGATTACCCCACCAGGCCGGTGCGCGTGCTGGTGGCCTTCGCGGCCGGAGGTTTCGCCGATTCCACTGCGCGCCTGATCGGGCAGCGGCTTGCCGAGCAACTGGGGCAGCCTTTCGTGATCGACAACCGCAGCGGGGCAGGCGGCAACATCGCGGCCAAGACTACGGCCGAAGCTGCTCCCGACGGCTACACGCTGCTCGTGCATACCGCTGCGAGCGGCATCAATGCGACACTCGCCGTGAACCCCGGGTTCGACCTGCTGAAGGATCTCACGCCCGTGGCGAACACGGTATCGGCGGCGGGTCTCTGGATAGTGCTGCCTGCGCATCCCGCCGCCAACCTTCAGGATCTCATCCGCATGTCGAAGGGCAAGCGGCTGAATTACGCCACAGCCGGAGTCGGCACGTCTTCGCATATCGCCGGGGACTACCTGTTGCGGGTGCTGGCCGGGCTCGACGCGGTTCACATCGCATTCAAAGGCGGAGCCCCGGCGCTGGCCGCGCTGCTCGGCAACCAGGTGGAGCTCCTTTCAGCGTCGGGGTCTGCCGCGATTCCGTTGATCAAGCAGGGAAGGCTCAAGGCGCTAGGCGTGTCAAGCCTGAAGCGCACGGCGACGTTGCCGGACGTGCCGACGGTGTCCGAGGCCGGGTTCCCGGGATTCGAGGAGCGCTCGTGGGTGGGATACTTCGCGCCGGCCAGAACGTCCGCCGCCGTCGTCGCCCTGCTCAACCGGGAGATCAACCAGGCACTCGCGCACTCCGACGTAAAATCCAGATTCATCGCGCAAGGGATGGAATTGCACCCGGGCTCAGCAGCGGATTTTGCCCGCTACGTTCGCGCGGAAGTAGCGCTGTGGGCGAAAATCATCAAGACGACGGGGGTGAAAGCGGAATGAAGGTATTTAGACGTCCTCTCGAAAACACCATATTCCTGTGGACGTAGAGGGTTGACTACACCAATGGTATGCCGACGCTTGCGGGAACTACACGGGTCGTATGATTCATCACAGGTCCTGATTCAACGCATCAAGTGTGGTGAATCCCGGATTCCAGGCCCTACGCGTTCTCGGGCGCTTGCTGGCGATCGCTCGTACCGTCACCATCCGAGGACCTGAAATTGATGGCACAGATTTCGTGCGACACCGAAGATGGAAAGTCGTCCCAGACTCGCGGATGTCCCAGGCAGTCATTTATTAGATAGCTTCCAGAACTTAATCCGCAGGTACATACACCGCTTCTAACGATTCTTACTTGAGATAAGCCCATGGCGAAACTAGTTGGCGTGTTCCAGGCGGCGCATACCCCGTTCTGCTATCGCAGGCCGGAAGACTGGAACCAGGCGCGCAGCGGACGCGCGCTGCGGGCGGACGTGCCGCTCGACGACCTGGAGTCGAATCGCCGCAAGCACGCGCGCGTCCAGGACGGCTTCGCGGTGCTGCGGCGGAAGCTGGCGGAAGCGGGACCCGATGTGATCGTGGTCTTCGGCGACGACCAGCTGGAGTGCTTCGATTTCAGCAACTATCCTGCTTTTTCCATCTACGTGGGCGAGGAGTTCGAAGGCACGCTCGCGAGCGAGGACACGCCCATCGGCGGGCTCCCGTCCCAACCGGCGAAGAAGGCGCGGCTCAAGGGGCACCGGGAACTGGGCGTCGCGCTGCTGACCGGTCTCATGAAGCGGGGAATAGACCCGGCGTTCTGCATGGACATGCCCAAGCCGGAAGAAGGCATCGGCCACGCCGTCATGCGGCCGGCGCAATCGCTGACGGATCTCAAGACGCCGATCGTGCCGGTCCTGATCAATTGCTACTACGCGCCCCAGCCCACCGCCGCGCGCTGCTACCAGGTCGGCAGGGCGGTGCGCGAAATCATCGAGGAGCTCCCGGGGAGCCTGCGGATCGCCGTCGTCGGCTCCGGCGGCTTGTGGCATACGCCGCGGAAGAAGGGCGCCTGGTTGAACGAGGCCTTCGACGAGGCGCTGCTCGCGCACATGGCGCGGGGCGACATCAAGGCGATGGCCGCCTGCTTCGATGAGTACCAGGTTCCGGCGGGCGATGCCAGCCAGGAGATCGGGACTCGCGGAAAGGAAGTCACGGGCATGCCGGGGTTCGGCGGCCCCCAGGGCGGCACGCGCGAGACGTGCAACTGGATTGCGGCCGCCGGCGTCGTCGAGGGAACCACCGCGACCATCGTGGACCGCGTGCCGATCTACGCTTCACCCATCGACGCGGCGTTCGCGTACTTCAACCTCTGACGAGCCCCGCGCTACGAGCCACGAGCTACGGACGACGAAGCAGCAGTCACGATTCACGGGTCACGCCATTGGTCTATCATCTACTTGCCGCCTCGTGACTGAGGCACAACCAAAGGGGGAGTTCATATGAAAACGCTTTTCAGGACTGCGCTTGCCGTGTCGCTTGTCGCTGGTGCCGCGGGTGTCCAGGCGCAAGGGGTGATCAACAGCCAGCGGCTGTCGGCCGCGCTCGCGAACGAGCTGGTGGGCGAAACGGTCGCCATCTGCGCGAAGCAGGGCTACAAGGTATGGGCCGTCGTCGTCAATCTCGACGGCGTGCGCCAGGCCCTGCTGCGCGGCGACGGGGCGCCGATCCACTCGCAGGACAACGCGTACTACAAGGCGTACTCGGCTGCTTCGCTGACCCTTGGCCGGAACGAGGGCAGCACGAAGGAGATCGCCGACCGGATGGCCAAGAACGCGCCGTCGTCGGTGCCGACGACGCCGCTACCGAACGTAACCTATGCGGTCGGCGGGGTGGCGATCAGGGCCGGCGGCAACATCATCGGCGCGATCGGCGTGAGCGGCGCCCCGGGCGGCCAGTTCGACGAAGCATGCGCCCGCGAGGCCATGGCCAAGATCGAGAGCCGGATGAAGTAAACGCGTCTTCCTGCGATTGCGGCTCCCGCTCCGCCGTGAGCAACGCGGCAGTGGGAGCCTTGTTTTTCCGGTCACGAGTCACCTCCCTGAAAGGATGCCCTCATGCTCTTTGCCATATCCCGCGTAGCCGCGCCGGGGTTCGCCGAAAATCGTGAAAAAAACCTGCAGCCTCACGTCGACTACCTGCGCAGCCAGAAAAACATCCTGGTCATATCGGGCGCAACGACGAGCGACGACGGCAAGCAGTACGTCGGCAGCCTGCTGATCGTCAATGTGAAGACGCGAGCCGAAGCCCAGGCTTTCGTGGATGGCGATCCGTTTACCAGGGCCGGCATGTTCACGGGCGTCACGATCACGCGCATGAACAAGGGGCAGTTCAATCCGGGGGCAGCGGAGGGGGCGTAGTCGAAGGCGGAAGGCGGAGGATGAGGGGCGCCTGTCAGCGAATTCATCGGTCGTGCGTTGATTCCCGATGGTGAGGCGCGCTTCAGCGCGTATCGAAACGGGAGAACGTCATGAAATATCAACTGATTTTCGCTTTGTTCGCGTTCATGCTCTCAGTCCATATTGACGCTGGGGCCAATCAGGTCGCCGAAAATCCGGCGATCGACATGGAGGGCTACCTCGCCGTCTCGATGGCGGCGGCGAAGCACAGGCAAACCCGCCGGCTGTCGGAAGCGGAGTTCATCCGCATGAGCCGGGAGCCTGGGACCATCGTGCTCGATGCGCGGAGCCGGCAGAAATTCGACGAGCTGCACATCAAGGGAGCGCTCAACCTGAGCTTTCCCGACATCGCCGTCGCCAGCCTCGCGCGCGCGATACCGGACAGGAGCACGCGTGTCCTCATCTATTGCAACAACAACTTCCGCGATGCGGAAGGACCGTTTCCGAGCAAGCTCCCGAGCGCATCGTTGAATCTCTCGACCTATATCGCCCTCTACAACTACGGCTACCGGAACGTCTACGAGCTCGCGCCGCTCCTCGATATCGAGACTTCTGCGCTGGAATTTGCGACTTCCCGGCAGCCCGTGAAAGCGCATTGATCGTCCGATGCCATCCTCGATTCCCGGCTTGCAGCAGGTTTCGATACTCACGTTCGATATTTTCGGAACGGTGCTCGACCTGACGGGCAGCATCACGCCGCCCTCCCGGCGCTTCCTGGAGCGGAAGGGCGCCGCCGTGAGCGCGGAAGTGTTCTGGGACCAGTGGCGGGCGCGGCAGCGCATCGAGCAGTACCAGGACAGCCTGATGCAGCTGGGGCACGCGGGCTACCTGGAGACGTGCCGCCGCGCTCTCGTCTACTGCCTGCGGCTGAACGCCATCGCGTTTACCGACGCGGAAGTGCGGGACTTGATGCAGTCGTGGCAGAGCTTGACGCCGCACGCCGACGTGGCGGAAGGCCTCCGCCGCCTGAGGCCGCGCTTCAAGTTGGTCGCCCTGTCGAACGGCGAGCAGCCGTACCTGGAGCACCTGGAGCGCGAGCGCATGCGCTTCGGCTTCGAAGCGATCATCTCGGTGCAGCGGGCGGGCGTTTTCAAGCCGCACCCGGCCGTATACCGGACCGGCGCGATGATGCTCGGCGTGGAGCCGCAGCAGATCATGATGGTCGCCGCGCACTCCTTCGACATCATGGGAGCGCGGGCTTGCGGTTTTCGCGGCGCGTACGTGAACCGCTACCGCCTGCCGTACGAAGAGTCGCCGTATCGTCCGGATGTCGAAACACGCGATTTCATCGAGCTGGCGGATGTTCTGACTTGAAAGATCGAGCCGCCCGGCATTTCCGGCTCAATCCGCCCTAGGAAACCGGGGCGACGAGCTCCGCTTCGATGACCCTGAACATATCTTCGAGCCTCTCGGCATCCTTCACGGCACCGCATTCCTTGAACAGCGCCCGCGCCCGGTCTATGTGCTCCTGGCGCGCCGGCGTGCCGGGCTCGTCGAGGCGGGCGATCTCGCGGTGGGCTATGGCGAGTGCGTAGGGCATGTCGAGACGCGTCGCCCAGTCGAGGCTCTTGACGAAGTAGCGCCGCGCCCGCCGCGTGCGGCCATCGATGCGCGCGTAGGCGCCGTGCCAGATGTACGACATCGGGCGCGCGGTGGGGTACATGAAGGCAAACATCCTGAATGTCGCTAACGTCGTCTTCAGCATCCCGCGCTCGGCCTCGGCTCCCTCGGCGCGCCGCATGGCGAACAGGGTGGTCAGCGTTTCGCCGAGTCCATGATAGCCGGCCAGGAGATAGTAGGAGCAGGTAATCGACTGCTCGATGAAGCGCACCACGCGTTCGGCGGCGAGCCGCGCCTCGCGCACGTCCCCGGCGCGCACGTGCGCCTGCGCCATCGTCCCGAACGCGAGTATCGCATCGGCGCGCGCGATGGCGTTTGGCCGGTCGCCGTGCTCGGCGAGGAGAGCTTCGAGCAGTCCCCTGGCCTCGGTGTCGCCGCCCATCGCGAGCGACAGCGCCATGCGTCCCGCGAGCCCCCACAGCTGCACCTGCACGATGCCGCGCCGGCGCCCGACCGCGTAGATTTCCTCGTAACGCTTCCGCGCCTCGACGAGACGGCCGTGGCGATGACAGCTCACCGCGGCGAGAAACGCGGCCTCGTCCCAGCGTCTGCGGTCGCCGATCGACTCCGCGCGCGCGATCGATTCGACCATTGCCGCCTCGGCTTCGCGCCAGTGGCCGGCGCCGGCGTGGTACAGGCCGACCAGTTCGTAGATGTACGCCAGCGAAGGCAGGTGGCCGACCGCCTTGCCCGTTGCGATCGCGAGCCGCTCGTACATGTCGGAGAGCGGGAACAGCAGCATGATCGCCGTCGTTACTATGACGTTCCCGTAGCTGCGCGCGAGCTCGGGCGAAGCCCCGGCCTCCTCGGCGAGGTTGAGCGCCGTCACGGCGCCGCTCATCGACTGGACCAGGGCATTCTCCATGTAGTAGATCTGGCACAGCCGCTCGTTCGCCCGCGATGCGTCGAGCAGGAGGCGACTGTGCGGCCCCGGCTCCTTCACGAACCGGCCCGGAAAAAGTCGATGCAGGGTCTGCACGACCACGGCCTTCATAAGGCGCGTGAAGTGCTGCCACAACGGCCCGGGGGGCGGACGCCCCATGAGCGTCAACGCGCGGTTCAGGTGCTCGCGGCTCTCGTCCTGCCTGCCGAGCGCGTAGTACGCCTCGCCGAGCTGCTCGTTCCATAGGGCGCGCCGGACCGGGTCGCTCAGGCCGGGGGTTTTCTCGTCGAGCGCCATCGCCTGGTTGAAGAAGCTGATCGCCTCGTCGTTCGCGTAGCTCGCCACCGCGCGCATGCCGGCCTGCTCGAGGTAACCGATCGCCTTCGCGCTGTCTTCCGCCTTGGTGTAATGGTGCGCGAGGGTCGGGTACCAGGGCGCGAGATCGGCGGCGTACTCGCTCTCGTACCACACGGCGATCGCGCGGTGCAGCTCGCGCCGCTGCGCGAACAGCATGAGGTTGTAGGCGACCTGCTGCGTGATGATGTGCTTGAAGATGTAAAGCCGCTCGGGTGCGACGGTCTCGACCTGGGCGAGATCGACGATCTTGAGGACGTCCAGATGCTCGCCTATGTTCGGCCGCTCGGCCTCGACTGGGTGGACGGAGAGCAGCAGCCGCTCGAGAAAGGTGCGCCCGACCACGCTCGCGACCTTGAGCGAGAGCTGCTGCTCCGGCGTGAGGCGGTCGATGCGCTCGGAGACGACGCCCTCGACGGTGTCGGGCATCGAGAGCGCCTGCACGTCGATGCCCGGCGCGATACGGCACTGGCCCTTGTCGATGATGATGTGCCCCGCGTCGCGCAAGGCGTAGGCCATCTCTTCGGTGAAGAAGGGATTGCCTCCCGCCTTCTCGCCGATCATGCGGGCGACCGGCTCCGGCAGCGTCTCGATGCCGAGCCGCCGGCAGGCGAGCGCGATCGCTTCCTCGGGCGCGAGGAGATCGAGCGTTATCTTGACCGCGCCCGGGGTCATGATGATGTAGCCGTACTCGATGGGGACAGGCGGCGGGATGGGCCGCGTCGCGATCACCAGCAGCAGCGACCTCACGTCGCGCGCGACCAGGCGCGTGAAGGCCCACGAAGCGGAATCCTTCCAGTGCGCGTCCTCGATAATTATGAGTAATGGCGACGCCGTATGCCGGAGGATGCCGAGCAGGAGGTCGTGCGTGTTGTCGGCGCGCAATTCGCCTTTCATCTGCGCCGTGATCTCGTTCTCGGGCAGGTCGAGCGGGAAAACCACGTTCAGGAGCGGCGCCAGCCTGGAGAGCTCGGGAGCCGGAGCGAGGAGCGACAGCACGTGGTCGCGGCGCGCCTGCGGCTCGGTCACCTGGTCGAGACCGAGCAGCGTGCTGAATACGCCGCGCCAGGCATGGTAGGGCGTAGAGCGCTCGATCGAGTCCGCCGCCCCGACTGCCGCGCGCACTCCGGCTGCCCTGGCGTAGTTCTCGATCTCCTCCAGCAGCCGCGACTTGCCGATCCCGGCCTCACCCTCGATCATCACGATCGCGCCCGCACCGCCTGCCGACAGCACCTGGAGCTGCGCGGTGAGCGTCGCCAACTCGGCATGGCGACCGACGATGGCATGCTCCGAGCGCCGCCGTGTCACTGTCGCCAGCGCTTGCTCGAGCGGCCGGTAGACCTGTATCGGTTCCGCCTTGCCCTTGACCCGGATGGGCTCGAGCTTCTCGAAGGCAAACGCTTCAGGCGCGGCGTCGTAGGTAGGCGCATCGCACAGGATCGAATCGGGGGCGGCCTGCATGAGGCGGGCGGCCAGGTTCACCATGTCGCCCATGATCGTGTACTCGCGGCGGCGGGGGCTGCCGACGGAGCCGCAGTACGCGCGCCCGGTAGTGACGCCGATCGCGGTTTTCAGGCCGAGCTTCTTCAGGCAGGCGCGGAGCGCGAGCGCCGCCTGCAGGCCGCGCGTCGGGTCGTCTTCGTGTGCGAGCGGCGGCAGCCCCATCACGCCGATGAACGTCACGCCCTTGTCGTCCACGGAGAGTTTGTTGACGCTGCCCTCGTATTGATAGATCGTGGTCTGCAGGTCGTGCATCATGCGCTGCGCCTCTTCGAGAGGCGTTGCATGCGTGACGCCCGGGAGGTTCACGAAGAGGACGGTGATGCGCCTCAGCTCGGCGAACCACCCCGTGTTCCCGGCGCCGAGCCGCGCGCGTATCGCCGCCGGTATGTACGGCAGGAGCTGCTGCGCGGCGGGCGGCGTGAGCGGTGGGACCGAGAGCGCCACGGGGGGGATCCCGGTCGAAAGCGAGGTCAGGAAGGCGGTCCCATCGTGCGTGCGCTCGCCGGAGCCGGTCTCGCCGATGAGCGCCAGCGCTTCACGCGAAATGACGACGTCGCCCGGTTTCGCATGATGGCCCGCACGGCCCGCCTGCAGGAACGGCTGGCCCGCGATCAGCAGCTCCCAGCGGCCGAACACGCCGCCGACGTGCATGCAGATGGCCGATCCCGCGCCGAGGGCGACCTTGAGCTCGAGCTGGGCGCTCGCGCGGCGGGCGAAATCGCGCAATGCCGACTGGACCTCGAGCGCGCACTGCGTCGCGCGCCGCGTCGCCACCGCAAGCGTCTCGTCCGCCGTGGCCGGCCACAGGGCGAGCATGGCGTCGCCGGCGAACTTCACGATGTCGCCGCCGTGGGCGATGATCACCTCGGCCAGGCAGCCGAAGTAATCGCTGATGACCTTCGACAGCTCCTCCATGCCGACGGCGCCGCGCCCGGCGAGCTTCTCCGTCAGCGCCGTGAATCCGGAAATATCGGCGAACAGGACGGCCGTCTCGATGTTCTCCGTGATCGGCTCGGTGATCGATCCCGTGCTCGTCGCCACGCGGCGTATGATGAGCGCGGGCACGAAGCTCGTGCCATGTTCTACAACGGGAGAATCAGCGGGGGTATTCATGTCAGCGCGTGATTGTGCACCGGCCGTGGCGCTCATGGTAGCGCGATCGCGCCCGTGGAGGATGTCACGGTGAGCTACGAAACACCTTATGCGGGGCTGAAGGTCCTGGATCTGAGCCAGGGCGTCGCCGGCCCCTACGCCGCGATGCTGCTCGCGCAATACGGCGCCGATGTGGTGAAGGTCGAGCCGTACGAGGGCGACTGGTCGCGCATGCTGGGCGTGCGCTACGGCGACCACACGGCGTTTTCCATAGGCAGCAACCTCGGCAAGCGCGCGATCGCGGTGGACTTGAAGACGACCGAGGGACGCGAGATCGTGAACCGGCTCGCCCGGAACGCGGACGTCTTCCTCGAGAGCTTCCGGCCGGGCGTGGCCGCGCGGCTGGGGGTGGGTTACGAGGCGATCGCGGCCCTGAGCCCTCGCGTCATCTATGTATCGATATCCGGCTTCGGACAGACGGGGCCCGAAAGCGCGCGGCCGGCCATGGATCCGATCCTCCAGGCCTTTACCGGCCTGATAGCCACGAACCGCGGCCCGGACGGAATTCCGCATCGCGTGCAGCCGATCCTGATGGACATGTCCACTGCGCTCTGCACGTTTCAGGCTCTTGCGACGACGCTGCACGCGCGCGGCAGCGAGGCGCGCGGACGCTATCTCGACGTGAGCCTTATCCAGGCGGGAGCGGCGGTTCAGTTCGTCCACATGACGGCTCACTACCTGGAGCGGGGCAACGTACGGCCGGGTCTGTCACCGGGAGGGAACTGGAAGACGGCCGACGGCTGGATGTACGCGAGCATCCTGCACGACAGCGACTTCGGCAAGCTCTGCGACGCGCTCGAGGTGCCGCATCTCAAGGACGAGGCCCGCTACGCGACAAGCGACCTGCGCCACCAGCACGCCGCCACCCTGACGCCTGCGCTGCAGGCGGCGTTTGCCGCCAGGACGATGGCGGAGCTCGGACGGAGGCTCAAGGCCGCGGGCATCATGCACGCGCGCGTGAACACCTATAGCGAGTTCCTCGAGGAACCGCACGTGGAGGCGTCTGGAATCGTCACCTGGATCGACCAACCGGGCGTGGGAAGGGTGCCTTTCCCGCGCGTGCCGGGTCTCAAGCCTCCGGCAACCGGCACACGGCTGGGGACGTCACCGGCTATCGATCAGCACCGCAAGGAGATACTTGCGGAGATCGGACTGGCGTAGTCGGGGCGGCTATGAGCTATGAGGAGTGAGCTGTGAGCCGCGCGCTGTTGTCCTTGGCGATCCTGGCGGTGAGGTTCTTTTCTTCCCTGGCGGCTTTGGCGGTCCTGGCGGGTTCGCCTTCGTCTGTCCACGCTCAGACCGGCTCCATCGGCATCGTCATCATGCACGGCAAGGGCGGGCTGCCGACGGGCCTGGTGGCGGGTCTTGCGCGGAACCTCGAAGGCAGGGGCTATCTGGTCGCCAACCTGGAGATGCCATGGTCCGGAAATCGGAACTATGACGTGCCCGTCGCCAGGGGCGAGGAAGAGGTCGCAGCGGCTGTCGCCGGCCTGCGCGTCAAGGGGGCGACGAAGGTATTCGTTGCCGGGCATAGCCAGGGCGGCGTGTTTGCGTTGTACCTGGCAGGCAGGCTGACCGTCGATGGCACCATCTGCATCGCGCCGGGCGGCAATGTCGACCACTACTTCTTCTGGCCGAAAGTCAGGGATGGCCTTGCCCGCGCCCGTCAGCTCGTCGGGGAGGGCAAAGGCAGTGAGCCTGCGCCGCTCGACGACTTCGAGGGCGCCAGGGGCTCGTACCAGGTCGTCGCCGTTCCCGCGGCGTACGTGACCTGGTTCGACCCGGATGGCGCCATGAACATGGAGCGGGCGGCACGCGCCGTGCGTCAGGCGGCCCCGGTGCTGTGGATCGTCCCGCAGCGCGAGGTTCCCGGAATGCGCAAAACCAACATACCCACGTTCCGGTCGCTGCCTGCCCATCCCCTGACCCGGCTTTACGAGCCCGACTCGGACCACCGCGGAGCGCCGGGCGCGTCGGTAGACGAAATAGCGCGCTGGACGAGCGAAGTAGCGGCGTCCTTACGCTAGCAGAGGACGGACAAGGTGCTCCGACCAGTCGTTTCGGAAAACACCTATAATGCCGGAATGAACCAACCGGACCCGAATTCCCCGCGCAGCCGCCTGCAGGCGCTCCTGGCTATCCCGGAGCGGCAGCGGACGGACGCGCAATGGGACGAAATCAACGAGCTGGAGATTCTCCTGGCGCCCGAAAACCGGCAGGGAGCTCCCATGCCCCGGAGCCGGCAGGATGCCGCGGCCGCAGCGGCTCGTCCTGTCCATCCCAAGCAGAATCGCTGGTCGCGCGGCCGCAAGCGGGGCAGATAGTCGGCGCGTAGCGTCTTCCGGTGAGCGGCGCGCCACTCTCGGGGGGAGGGGAAATGTCGAGCACGCTACCCGTACGGCGTCTTGCATGCGCTTGCCTGGTCGCAGCGCTGGCAGGATCTCTCGCCGCCTGGACCCCGCAGGCCGCGGCGCGTGTAACCCGCATCGTCATCGACACCCGGGTTACGCCGGCCTTCCCGTTCAGCGAGGGCGGCGGACACCAGGCCTTCGGAGCGGCCGGACTCTACGAGACCATCGCGGGCCGCGCCTTCGGCGAGCTGGATCCGGCCGATCCCCGCAACGCGATCATCCAGGACATCACGCTCGCGCCGAGAAACGCGAACGGCAGAGTCGAGTACGTAGCGAGCTTCTACCTCGTCAAGCCGGTCGACATGGCAAAGGCGAGCGGGCTCATGTGGCACGACGTGCCGAACCGCGGCCGGCGGGTCACCATCCCCGCGGCGGAGCGCAGCGCAGGAGACGTCGGACTCTCCAGCGGCTGGCAGGGTGACAACGCCGGCAACACGGTCCCGGGCATCGCCAACGACTGGGTGACCGTGCCGGTCGCGAAGAATCCCGACGGCTCGCCGATCACCGGGCAGGTGCTTGCCCGTATCGTGAATCGCAGCGGCCCGGAATCGCAGCCTCTAATCGTCCAGACCAACCCGCTGCCGTACAAGCCGCTCACGCTCGATACCGCGCGCGCCACACTGGTCACGCACGCGCACGAAACGGTCGACGGCATCGTGAAGGGCGTGAACCGGGTGCCCACCTCGGACTGGGCATGGGCGAAGTGCGGCGGGGCGCACCCGCCGTTTCCGGGCACGCCCGATGCCGGGCACATCTGCCTCAAGAACGGCTTCGATCCGAAGCTGCTCTACCAGGTGGTATTCACGGCCCGGGACCCGTACGTGCTGGGAGCAGGCTTTGCCGCGTTCCGGGACGTCGGCTCGTTCTTCAAGCACGCGAAGCAGGACGACTTCGGAACTCCCAACCCGCTCGCGGAAGGCGGCGGCATCCGGTGGTCCATCACGCGCGGCAGATCGCAATCGGGCAATTTCGTGCGGGGCTTTCTGCACCTGGGCTTCAACCAGGACGAGGCCGGCCGCCAGGTCTACGACGGCGCGTGGCCCATCATCGCGGGGCGGCGCATCGGCATGAATTTCCGGTGGGCGCAGCCCGACGGCGTGCTGGAGCTGTACCAGGCCGGCAGCGAGGGGCCGCAGTGGTGGGTGTCCTGGCCCGACAAGGTGCGCGGTTTGCCGGCGCGAAGCATACTGGACCGCTGCAGCGCTACGAAGACGTGCCCGAAGATCATCGAGCATTTCGGCTCCGCGGAAGTGTGGGGCCTCAAGCTCACGCCGGAATGGGTCGGCACGGCCGCGGACGCCGACATCCCGCTCCCCGACAACGTGCGACGCTACTACATTCCCGGTTCCGCGCACGGCGGGGGCGCGGGGGGCTTCAATTCCAGTCTCGCCGGCACGACTCTTCCGCCGCCGGATTGCCCGGGAAATAATTTCGGCACCGCGGTGCTGAATGCGAACCCGCTGCCGCACGACCAGACCTACAACGCGCTGCGCTTCCATTTCCGCAATTGGGTCGTGAGCGGCACGCCGCCGCCCGCGAGCCGCTACCCGACGCTGGCGGAAAAGCAGCTCGTCGATCCGACGCGAGAAGCCATGGGATTTCCGGCGCTTCCGGGCCTGCCGTCCGCGGTGCCCGGCAACTTCATCATGCCCGTGCTGGATTACGATTTCGGTCCCGATTTCAACTACAGCGACGGCTCCGGGGTGCCCACAGTGGTGCCGCCGAAGATCAAGCGGGTCATTAAGATGCTGGTGCCGAAGGTGGACGCGGACGGCAACGAGATGGGCGGCGTGCCCGTCGTGCTGCGCGATGCGCCGCTCGGCACCTACCTCGGCTGGAACGTCACGGCCGGCGGCGCGCGCCCGTTCCACGAGGGACAGATCTGCAACTACATGGGCGGCATGATTCCGTTCGCGCGCACGCGGGCGGAGCGCCTGTCCACGAACGATCCGCGGCTGTCGCTGGAAGAGCGCTACGGCAATCACGCCGGCTACCTCAAGGCGGTGCGGGCGGCGGCCGAGAACGCGATACGGCAGGGGTTTCTGCTGCAGGCCGATGCCGATGCGCTGATCAGGCAGGCGGCCCAGAGCAATGTTCTAAAGGGTGATGAATAGTAGTGATGAGAAAGTGATGAGTACTGGTGATGGGTTCATCACTATTTTTCATCACCATCATCCATCACCAGTTCCCATCACCCCTCAGCAACTCCGCCAGGCATGGGCACCGACGTCCTGATCGTCGGCGCCGGACCGACCGGTCTGATGCTCGCCAACCAGCTCGCCCGGCGCGGCGTGCACCCGCTGATCGTCGATCGGCATTCCGGACCCGCGCAGCAGACGCGCGCCATGGCCGTGCACGCGCGCACGCTCGAGATCTACTCGAGTTTGGGCATCTCCGAGCGCGCGCTCGATCTTGGCAAGCGCGGCAACGGCGCCAACATGTGGGCGGAAGGGCGATGGATGGCGCGCATCCCGCTGGGCGACATCGGGAAGGGCGTCAGTCCGTTTCCCTTCGTGCTCATGCTGGGGCAGGACGAAAACGAGCGAATACTGGGTGATCGCCTGCGCGGGCTGGGCGTGGACGTGCAGTGGAACACGGAGCTGACCGCTTTGCGGCAGGAGCGCGAGCAGGTCACGGCAACGCTCAGGCAGCCCGACGGCACGGAGCGCAGGATCACCGCGGCGTTCGTCGGGGGCTGCGATGGATCGCGCAGCGCCGTGCGCGAGCTCTCCGGCATCACGTTTCCCGGCGCCCCGTACGAGCACGTTTTTTTCGTCGCCGATACCGAAGCGGCCGGGCGCATGGTGCCGGACGAGCTGAACGTCTACCTGTGGCGCGACGGCTTCCACCTGTTCTTTCCGATGCGCGGGACGGATCGCTGGCGCGTCATCGGCATCCTGCCCAGGTCCCTGAGGGGACGGGACGATCTCGCGTTCGATGAAGTGATTCCCGCGGTGCGTCGGGAGGCGGGCACGGAACTCGCGTTCAAGTCGTGCGACTGGTTCTCGACCTACCGCATCCATCACCGCTGCGCCGTGCGGTTTCGCGACCGCCGTTGTTTCCTGCTGGGAGACGCCGCGCACGTGCACAGCCCGATGGGCGGGCAGGGCATGAACACCGGGCTGCAGGACGCGTACAACCTGGCCTGGAAGCTCGCTCTCGTCGTGAACGGGCGCGCGGACGCGGCCCTCCTCGACACCTACGAGGAGGAGCGCATTCCGGTCGCACAGCGCCTGCTCGGCACCACCGACCGGGCGTTCAGGCTGCTGGTTTCCGACGTCTGGATCGCGGGGATTTTCCGCACGAGCCTCTTCCCGCGCCTCGCGGCGTTTGCGATGACAAAGGAACCCGCTCGGCAGCTGGCGTTCCGCACCCTCTCGCAAACCGGTATCAGCTACCCGCGAAGTTCCCTGTCGCAGGCAATGCCGGATCTGCCCGAAGGCGCGCCGCGCGCGGGCGACCGCTTCCCCTGGCTGACGCTCGAGTTCGGCGGCGGTCCGGAGGACTTGTTCGAGAGGCTGGACGACACGCGCTTCAACCTGCTCGCGATCGGACAACGCGCGGACGCCGTCGAAACGGCGGGCTACGGCGACCTTCTGCGCATCCACGCCATAGCCGAGAATCCCGGCAACGCGAAAGAGCTCGCCCGCGTGCATATGACGGGGCCCGCGTACTACCTGCTGCGCCCCGACGGCCACGTCGGCCTGTGCGGCGGGCGTCTCGAGGCCGGCGCCGTGCATCGCTATCTTTCCGGCCATCACATCAAATCCCGATAGCTCTCCGCGGCGCGCCGGTCCGGCGCTGCGTTCGACCGCGGGAACTACTCCTTCGTGCCGGGATTCCAACAATCTGGAATCTGCATCACCCCCTGTCGTCTATCGGCGACTGGGCAAGCAGGTTTTCGCCCGGGACGGGCCGTAGTCGAAGTTCATTGGAGGAGAAGCATGGCCAGGTACGGCAGGTTGGCTGCGAAGAAAGTGAGGAGGGCGATGCACGAGCGCAAGCGTGGAACCTTGCACAGCGGGCGCTCGGGCAGGAAGGTGACGAGCAGGAAGCAGGCCATAGCGATCGGCCTGTCAGAGGCGCGCCGGGCGGGCGGCAAGGTGCCGCGCCGGAACCCCGCCCGCGAGCGGGCCGCGTGACAGAAAGGAGTAGACGATGAAGATCCATGAAATCATGACGAAAGAGGTTTTCGTTGCCGGTCCGACCCAATCCATCCGCGAAGCCGCGCGGATGATGGCCCAGTACGACACGGGGGCGCTGCCGGTAGGCGACGACGACAGGCTCCTGGGAGTCATCACCGATCGGGACATCGCGGTCCGCGCGGTCGCGCTGGGCAAATCGCTCGACACGCCGGTGAGCGAAGTGATGAGCAGGGAAATCCTCTACTGTTTCGAGGACGAAGACGTGGAGCACGTCACGCGGAACATGGGGGACAACAAGGTGCGCCGGCTCCCGGTCATGAACCGGCAGAAACGCCTGGTGGGCATAATCTCGATAGGCGATCTCTCTCACAACGCCCGACCCGCCGTCACAGGCAACGCCGTGGCGGAAATCTCGCAGGCCGGCGGCGCGCACAGCCAGAGCACGCATTAAAAGCCGTCAGGCGTCCGCAACACCCGTCAGGGGTCATGGGTCAGCGGTCAGGCGTGCCAGAATCTGTTAAGGTCATGCGCGCCTGACGCTTAACGCTTAACGCCTGACGGGTTCTCGCGCGCATGACCCATGACCCCTGACAGGTTCTCGTGGCGTCAGCGGACCAGCCTGAACTTGTGCACCCGGCGGCCCCAGTTGGTTTCGGCCACGTAGAGATCGCCCTTCGAGTCCACGGCGAGGCTGTGGCCGTGCGTAAAGCTGCCGAGCTGGTGCCCGGGACGGCCGAAGCTCGACAGGATGGCTCCGCTCGCGTGGTCGAGGATGTGCACCTGCTCGTTCCGTCCATTCATCACGTACAGGTACTTCTGATCGCGGTCCGGTGAGAATGCCGTCCACCACGCCGTGCCGCGCTTGTCCGGCAGCGCCGGGGTCCCCGTGCGCACCCAGATGTTGCGCTTGAAATTTCCCATCTTGTCGAACACCTGCACGCGGTCGCCCTGCCGGTCGCCGATGTAAACGAGGCCGGCGTTGCTGATCGCGACGCTGTGTACGACCTCCGCGAACGCGCCGCCTACCCCGGCCTCCATTTCCTCCGGCGTCGCCTGCCGTCCCCACTGGCGCAGGAACTTGCCGTTCTTGTCGAATACGATCACGCGCCGGTTGCCGTAGCCGTCGGCGAAATAGACATCGCCGTTTTCCGGATCGCAGGCGATGCCCGCGGGCTTGTTGAGCCGGTCCTTGCCCGCATTCAGGTTCTTGCTCTTCCTGGTGCCGTCCACCGTGTCGAACTGGCCTTTCGTGCCGATCTGGACCAGGAGCTTGCCGTCGTAGGTGTACTTCTGGACCATGCCGTCGCCGTTCGCCGTGATCCAGACGTTGTTGTCGTGATCGACGGCGCAGCTGTGCGGCGTCGAGGGAAGTACGTCCCAATCGCCCCACGAGCCGATCAGGGTGCCGTCCCGGTCGAAAATCATCACCGCCGGCGCCCGGGTGCAGGTTTCCTTCTCCTCCTCCGTGATATCGCCGCGGTTCACGACGAGCACGTGATCGTTGTGGTCCACGTAGACGCAGGCGAGCTGCCCGGCGATCCAGCCCTCCGGCAGCGGCTTGGGCCACGCGGGATCGATCTCGAAGCGCGGGGCGGTCGAGACGGAAGCGACGGGGCGGAGGGGGGCGGTCGCGGTGGAAGTGCCGGAGCTGGTGGTCATATGGCCTCTCTCAATGTGGACAGGACAATCTATACCGAAGTCCGCACCCGCACAACGAGGGAGTAGACTTTGGCCAAAGGGAGGACCTCATGAACGATGCCGTAGATCTCGCCAGTCCCAGCGCCGCTGCCACGCAGGAATTTCCACTTGCTCAAGCCACTCCGCGCGAGCTGGGCTTTCACGAGCCGGCGCTGGCGCGCCTGCGCAAGCTGATCCAGTCGCATATCGCCGAGGGACGCTACCCGGGCGCGCAGATCGCGCTTGCCCGGCACGGCCGTCTGGCGCTGTTCGAATCATTCGGCAAGGCCGCGATCGCGCCCGAAGCGGCCGCGGCCGCCGATACGCTGTGGCTCCTCTTTTCGAACACCAAAGTCATCACGGCGACCGGGATCTGGGCGCTAGTCGAGGACGGATTGCTGCGATTCTCCGACCGCGTCGCCGAGCACATCCCCGAATACGCGCGCCATGGAAAGGGCGACATCACGGTCGCACAGGTCCTGAGCCACCGCGCGGGCTATCCGAGCCAGGTTGTCTCCTCTGCCGCGTGGACCGACCACCAGGAAATGCGCCGCCAGGTGTGCGAATTCACGCTCGAATGGACGCCTGGCACACGGCTCGCCTATCACGGAAGCGCAGCGCACTGGACCGCCGCTGCACTGATCGAAGCCGTGGCCAAGGTCGATTACCGGGACTTCCTGCGGCAGCGGATCATGGAGCCGCTGGGCCTGGCGCGCGAGGTCTACGTCGGCCTGCCGGATGCGCAACACGGCCGCGCCGCCATGATGTACGAGCCGGGGCCCGACGGCAGCCAGCGTCCGCTGGCGGAACAGAACACCGCGCCCCATCGCCGCGCGGGTATCCCGAGCAGCGGCGGCTATGCGACCGCCCGCGGCATGGCGGCGCTGTACCAGATGATGGTGAACTTCGGCCGCCTGAACGGCACGCGTCTGTTCTCGCGGCGCCTGATCGAGTTCGTCACTCGCAATCACACCGGCGACATGCTCGATGAAACGATGGGCATGCCCATGCATCGCGGGTTGGGCGTGCACGTGCGCGGCGCCACCGAAACGATACGCGGCCTGGGCAGCCTCGCCTCCCCGCGGACTTACGGGCACGGCGGCGTCGGCTCATCGTATTGCTGGGGCGATCCGGATTCCGGCGTGTCGTTCGCCTACATCACCAACAGCAAAGTGCCCGACCCGTGGCACAGCGTGCGGCTCGATCTGGTAGCGAACATCGTGCATTCGGCGATCGATTAGAAGCAAGCACCAAGCACCAAATCCCAAATCACAAACGCGTTTGGAATTTGATGCTTTCGCATTGGTGCTTGTTTGAGACTTGAGGCTTGTAATTTGGAATCTGCTATCTACAAAGTCCGCGCGCACAACTCGTCCACTGCGTCCGAGAACCGGATGCACAGCGACGATGTAGCCCGCCGCTACGGATTTCAGGGCGGACTGGTTCCGGGCGTGACCGTGTTCGGCTACATGACCCGGCCGGTGGTGGCACACTACGGCGTTGAATGGCTTGCGCGCGGCTGGGCGGAAGTGAGTTTCGCGAAGCCCGCGTACGAAGGGGAGGAGCTTGCGGTCAGCCTGTCGGCCGGCGGCGACGGGCGGGGTGCCGGGCACTCACTGACTTGCACGAACGGAGCGGGCGTCGAACTGGCACGCATGCAGGCGGGAATGCCTGCCGCGGGCGTTACGCCGGACCCCCGGGCTTCGATTGCCCCCGCGCCGCCACTGGCGGAGCGCCCCGAAGCGACGCCGGACCTGATGGTGGTCGGTGCGCCGTTCCCCGCGCTCGACTGGCGTCCGACGGCGAACGACAACCTGGTGTGGTGCGAGGACGTGTGCGACGACCTGCCGCTGTACCGCGAAGGCGATGCGCCGTATCTCCATCCGGGCTTCGTGCTGCGGCAGGCGAACTTCGTTCTCAGGAACCGCTTCCTCCTGCCGGCATGGATACATACGGCCAGCCGCATTACGCACCACGAAGCGCTGCGGGCCGGGAACGCCTATGAGGTGAGAGCGATCCCCGAAGAAAAATGGCAGCGCAAGGGGCACGAGTTCGTGCGCCTGTATGTTGCCATCCGGGCCGGCGCACAAGTCGCGGTCGAGATTCTCCACACGGCCATATACCGGCCGCGGCAGGCAGAGGGGTCGTCCGGATAGGACTACAATCGTGAGAGCCATGGCCAAGCGCGTCAGAAAAAAACCGGTGCGGCCGATCGGCACCCGTCGGGACTACGAAGGCGCGTCCGCCGTCGCGAAGCGCCTGTCCCGCGAGAACCCCAGGGATTCCGAGGCCGAGTTGCGCCTGCAGTCGCTGCTCCGCGAGCTGGACAAGTATGACGAGACGACGGAGGAAGACGAGAACGAGGACGGCCGGACCGACTACGACTCGGCCGGACCCCGCCGCCGGTGGTCGGACGACGAGCAGTAGCGGGACGAGCAGGGGTCTGTCCCGGTTCGGCGACTCGAGCGTGATGCTGGCATGATTCTGGGCGCGGATGATGTGGCCCACCTCGAGGCGGTTTCGGAGACGCTGCCCTCGCGACCGATGATGATTTCGGTTATCTTTGTCATCCTCCAAATACTTAGAAATCATAGGAGTGTTGAGTATGGTTAACATCGAATCGACCCCCCAGATGGCGGCCAAGGTCTACGAGACC
This sequence comes from Burkholderiales bacterium, assembly GCA_035649495.1. Lineage (GTDB taxonomy): Bacteria > Pseudomonadota > Gammaproteobacteria > Burkholderiales > SG8-41 > SG8-41. Next base: position 38,585 of record DASRJL010000147.1, read on the forward strand.
ATGGCGAAGAACCTCAAGGTGGTGCGTCGCCGCCTCGGTAAGCCTTTGACTTTGGCGGATAAAGTCTTATTGGGGCATCTCGACGACCCGGAAACCCAGGATCTGGAACCGGGCAAGAGCTACCTCTTCCTCCGGCCCGACCGGGTGGTATTCCAGGACGTGCTGGGGCAGACCGGCCTCTTGCAGTTCATGCAGACGCGGCGCGACCACGTCGCGGTCCCGACCACCGTACACTGCGACCACCTGATACAGGCGCGCGTCGAAGGCAGCCAGGACTTGCGCGAGTCGCTCGCGGAGAACACCGAGATCTACGATTTTCTGCGCTCGGCTGCCGCGAAGTATGGCGCGGGCTTCTGGGGACCCGGCGCCGGGATCATCCACCAGGTCGTCCTGGAGAACTACGCTTTCCCCGGCACGCTCATCATCGGCACGGACTCGCACACTCCCAACGCCGGCGGGCTCGGCGCGTGCTCGGTCGGAGTCGGCGGCGCGGACGCCGTGGAGACCATCGCCGGCCTGCCCTGGGAACTCCTGTACCCCAAGCATATCGCCGTCTACCTGACCGGGAAGCTCTCCGGCTGGACGGCCCCCAAGGACGTGATCCTGTACGTCGCGGGCCAGTTGACCGTATCCGGCGCCACGAATGCGATCGTCGAGTACATCGGTCCCGGCGCGCGCACGATCAGCGCTACGGGCAAGGCCACCATCACCAACATGGGAGCGGAAATCGGCGCGACCACGTCGATGTTCCCGGCCGACGAGCACATGTCCAAGTACCTGCGCGCGACCGGACGCGCCGGGCTCGTGGGGCCCATGGAAAAAAACCTGGACCTGCTCCAGCCGGACCCCGAAGTCGAAGCCGATCCGGAGAAATACTACGACCGCGTGGTCAGGCTCGATCTCTCGACGCTCGAGCCGCACCTCGTGGGGCCGCATTCGCCCGATCGTGCGCGCCCGATATCGAAGCTCGCTGCCGAGGTAAAGGACCCGGCCAACAAGTTCATCGATGAAATCTCGAGCACGCTGATCGGCAGCTGCACCAACTCCTCGTACGAGGACATGTCGCGTTCCGCGGACGTCGCGGAGCAGGCGAAGGCGCGTGGGGTCAAGACGGCGGTGCCGTTCCTCGTCACGCCCGGGTCGGAGCAGGTGCGCGCCACGATAGAGCGCGACGGCCAGATGCAGTCGCTGAAGGACATCAACGGCACCGTGCTCGCGAACGCCTGCGGTCCGTGCATCGGGCAATGGCGCAGGGCGAAGGAAGTGGCCGAGAAGCCGAATACCATCGTCACCTCGTACAACCGCAATTTTCCGGCGCGGAACGACGGCCAGGCGACCACGATGAACTTTATCGGGAGCCCCGAGATCGTGACGGCGCTGGCGCTGGCCGGGAGGCTTTCGTTCAACCCCATGACGGATACGCTGACCGGCGCCGACGGCCAGCCGTTCAAGTTGAACCCGCCGAAAGTCGCGCCCGAAGTGCCCGCGAAGAATTTCGACCGCGGCAACGCTAACTACATTGCGCCGCCCAGGGACGGAAGCAAGATCAAGCTCTCCGTCGATCCCAACAGCAAGCGCCTGCAGCTCATGCAGCCGTGGTCTCCGTGGGACGGGAAGGACTATCTCGACATGCCCGTGCTGTTGAAGACCAAGGGCAAGACCACGACCGACCACATCTCGCCGGCCGGCCCGTGGCTGAGTCTCCGCGGCCACCTCGACCGGTTCAGCGACAACCTGTGCATGGGCGCCATCAACGCCTACACGGGCGAGGCGGGCAAGGTGAAGAACGTGGTGACGGGGACTACCGGCGAAATGGTGTCCAAGGTCGCGCGGGACTACAAGTCCCGCGGCATCAAGTGGGTGATCGTCGGCGACGCCAACTACGGTGAAGGCAGCAGCCGGGAGCATGCGGCACTCTGCCCGCGCCTGCTGGGCGGTGTCGCCGTCATCGTTCGCAGCTTTGCGCGCATTCACGAGTCAAACCTCAAGAAGCAGGGACTGCTCGCGCTGACGTTCCAGAGCCCGGCCGATTACGACCGCCTGCGTGAGGAGGACCGCCTGAGCCTGGTCGATCTCAAGAATCTGGCGCCGGGCAAGCCGGTCGAGTGCATCGTCAAGCACGCCGACGGCACCATGGAGACGCTGAAGCTGAACCACACGTTCAGCGGGCCGCAGCTCGACTGGTTCCGCAAGGGCTCCGCCTTGAACCTGTTCCATGGCGGCGCCGGAGAAGCCGTGGCGAAGAAGAAGGCTGCGGCGGCAAAGGCGAAGGCTGCTCCGAAGGCGAAACCTGCCCCGAAGAAAAAGGTCGCGGCGATGAAGAAGCCCGCCAAATCGGCCAAGGCGAGCAGGAAGGTCGCGAAGAAGAAGGGGGCGAAAAAGAAGGCCGCCAAGAAGTAGGTGCGTGACCCGTGACCGGTGACCAGTGACCGGTAAAAAAGGCCCGCAATCGCGGGCCTTTTCGTTTCAGGACGAATTAACGGAGATAACCCCTACAGCACTGAACGCACCAATCCCCCGTCCACGAGCATGGTCGTCCCGGTGATGTAGCTCGCTCGTCCCGAGGCGAGGAAAGCCACCAGGTACGCCAGCTCCTTGGGCTCGCCGACGCGTCCCACCGCAGTCTCGGCCGCCCGCTCCGCGAGCGCCTCTTCCACCGAGATGCCTTTTTCCTTGGCCCGCGACGTGACGTTCGAGAGCATGCGCTCCGAAAGGATCGAGCCGGGACACACGTTGTTGACCAGAATGCCGTCGCGTCCCACCTCGTCGGCGAGGCTTTTCGCCCATGCCACCACCCCCATGCGCGTCGCGCCCGAGAGCGCGAGGTTGGGGATCGGCTGGTAGACGGTGCTCGCGAGGATGTTGATGATGCGCGCGCCGCCCGCCTTCTTGAGATGCGGCAGCGCTTCCCGCGCCATGCGCGCGAAGAAGAGCAGCGAGCGCTGCACGGCGGTGGCCCACTGCTCCTCGCTCGCGTTCTGCGCATAGGCAAGGGGAGGGCCGCCGGAATTGCTGACGAGGACGTCGAGCCGCCCGAATTTGCCGGCCGCGGCCGCGATGAATTCCCGGACCGTTTCGTTCCGGTCGAGGTCGCCGGCAAATGCCAGCACCTCGACGCCCGTCGCGTCGCGGATCTCCTTCGCTGCCTTCTCGATGTCCGGCTTCGAGCGGCTGCACATCGCCACGTTCGCGCCTTCGCCGGCCAGCACTTCCGCGCACGCGCGCCCCAGCCCCTTGCTCGCGCCGCCGACGATGGCGGTCTTGCCTTTCAGCATCAAGTCCATGCTTTTCCTTTCAACAAGTGATGTACGCTGGCGCGGTGATGTACGGCTTCGCCAGTGATGTACGCTATCGCAGTGATGTACGGCTTCGCCAGGTGATGTGCCGCCAGCGATTCTCATCACCACTTTTCATCACCACTATCTCATCACCATCATTCATCACGTCTAGGGTAGCATCTACCGATGTTCGACGAACACAAACCCCTCGAAATCGCGGACCAGGGATGCTTTTTTGCCGGTGGGCGCTACGCGGAGACCGACGACGGCCGCGTCATCCTGGGGCAGATGTACGTGCAGTATCAGGTGCCCCGGACGCGCCGGCACCCGCATCCGGTGGTCATGATTCACGGCGGCGGCCAGACCGGCGTCAATTTCCTCTCCACCCCGGACGGGCGCCGCGGCTGGGCGGACTACTTCGTGGCAAACGGGTTCACGGTCTACGTCGTCGATCAGCCGGCGCGCGGGCGCTCGGGATTTTTCACCAGGGGCTATGGCGATGCCGCTCGCCGGAATGCGGACGCTATTGCGGAACGGTTCACGGCTCCCGAAATCGGCAAGCGCTGGCCGCAGGCCGGGCTGCACACGCAATGGCCGGGAACCGGAGTCGCGGGCGATCCCGCGTTCGATCAGTTCTACGCGTCCCAGGTGGAGAGTATGTCCGACATCGCCGCCCTCGAGCGCATGATGCGCGAAGCGGGCGCTGCGCTCCTCGACCGCATCGGCCCCGCGATCCTGCTGACGCATTCGCAGAGCGGCCCCTTCGGCTGGACGATCGCCGACGCACGGCCGCAGGCGGTACGGGCGATACTCGCGATCGAGCCCAACGGCGCACCCGTGCGCGAGGTCGAGTTCACGGGCCCGCCCGGCTGGTTCGAGGACGGCCTGGTCACCCGACCGTGGGGCATCACCCGCGGCCCGCTCGCTTTCACTCCAGCGGCCGCGGCGCCGTCCGATCTCAAGTTCGAGAGACAGGCCGAGCCGGACGGTCCGGGCCTCGTCTGCTGCTGGCTGCAGGCGGGCCCGGCGCGGCAACTCGCGAATCTCCGCGGAATCCCCGTGTTGATCCTGACTTCCGAGGCCTCCTATCACGCGGCGTACGACCACTGCACCTCGCGGTTCCTGCGGCAGGCGGGGGTCGAGCACGACTTCGTCCGTCTTGCCGACGTCGGGATCCGCGGCAACGGCCACATGATGATGCTCGAGAAGAACAATCTCGAGATCGCGGCGTTTCTTCAGAAGTGGATCGAGGCGAAACTCCCGTGACCCGTGACCGGTGACCAGTGACCGGTCGCTCTACTCACCATCCGGCAGCGCCCCGGCCTTCGTCTTGAAGCTCACGAAGCGGGTTCCGTCCTCCAGCGCGATCTGCTCGTGCTCCTGGTCGCTCAAGATCAACGCCACTTCGCCCGGGCCGATGTCGCGGGTCTCGTCGCCTACCCGCATCCTCAGCCGTCCGGAGATGACGAGCATCATCTGCTCGCTCTTGTGGTGGTGCGGTTTCGCCCCGGTGCCCTTCGGTTCCGTGTAGTAGCCGATCTCGAGCTCGTCGCCGGCGATGGTCGGACCGTGGGCGGTGGAATGGCCCGGGGCGACTATGGCGCCCGGTATTTCGTCCAGCTTGAAAAATGGCATGGTTCCTCCCTCAGCTCGAAACTTGAAACTTCAAACTGCAATTCCGCCAAGGAATTGCAGCATAGCGCGATTGACCGGCCCGGGCGCCTCGAACTGCACCCAGTGGCCCGCGTGAGGTATGAGGTCCACGCGCACGTCGGACCTGGCCGCGCGCGCGGTGTCGGCACGCGCCCGGACGTCGGGGTATACCAGCACGTCCCGCTCGCCCCATATCATCTGCACCGGGCACAGAATGCGGGCGAGCGTTGGCGGCATGATGTTGCTGAGGCTGAAGTGCCGCCCATCGAAGCGCGTGCGGCGGACGTTGGCGAGATGGAGATCGACGGCCTCCTCGGTGATATTGCCAGGATCGGCGATCATGAGGACTGCCAGATTGTGGCGCAGCACTTTGCGCAAGGAGCCCGGTCCGGACGCTTCGGGAGGGAACTGCCGCAAGTCCAGTGCGACGGGCGATCTGCCGAATCCGCCGGCGCCCAGCAGCGAGAGTCCGCTGACCCGCGTCCCCAGGCTGGCTGCACACAGGGCAGCGATCACCGCACCGAACGAAAACCCCGCGAGCTTCACCGGTTGCTTGCGGGCGATCTCGGCCACGGCCGCCGCAACCAGCGCCACATAGTCGTCGTTGGGGGTGTCTTTCGCCACTACCGGCGAATCGCCGTAGCCGGGCATGTCGAGCAGGTGCAGCGTGAACCGGCCCGCCAGCGCATCGATGTTGCGCGTCCAGTGGTTCCAGGAACCCATGCCGCCGTGGACCAGGACGAGGGGCTCGCCGGCGCCGGTGATGCGCGCAGCGAGGCCCGAGATGGTTGTCTTCTTCATCTGCCCTGAGAAAATGGTGGATTATCCGGGTGCCGGGCCGATTCGTCACGCGGGTTCGTATGGTAGTGTTGCGAATATGAGCTTGAAGCTGCGCAGATTGGGAGTCGTCGGAGGTTTCCTGTGCTGTGCCGGTGCGCTGGCGGCGCCGTTGCTCGCGGCTGCCGCCGATCCGGCGTACCCCGTGCGGCCGGTGCGCATCATCGCGCCGTTTCCGCCGGGCTCGGGGGTGGACATCATCGCGCGCGTAATAGGGCAGGCGTTGACGGATGCCTGGAAGCAGACGTTCGTCGTGGAGAACCGGCCGGGCGCAGGCGGCACGATAGGCTCGGATCTCGCCGCCAAGGCGCCACCCGACGGCTACACGCTCCTGCTCGGCAACGTGAGCACGCTCGCGATCGGACCCCATCTCTATCGCAACCTGCCATACGACCCGCTGCGCGATTTCGCGCCGATCACGCACATCACGTCGATGGGGAGTGTGCTGCTCGTCCATCCGTCCGTGCCGGCGCGCTCGATGAAGGAGCTCGTCGCCCTCGCCCGCGCGAAGCCGCGCTCGCTCACCTATGCCTCCGCGGGCAGCGGGACCACTACGCACCTCGGCATGGAGCTCCTCAAGTCCATGGCGAAGATCGACATGGTGCACGTTCCGTACAAGGGCAGCGCTGCGGCGCTGACCGACCTCATTGCAGGCCATCTCCAGGTAATGATGTCGACCATCGCCACGTCGCAGGGGCACGTCAAGGCGGGCAAGCTGCGGGCACTGGGCGTAACGACCCTCAAGCGAATGGATCTACTTCCCGACGTGCCCTCCATCAACGAAGCGCTGTTCCCGGGATTCGAAGTGATCGTGTGGCAGTCCATGGTGGCGCCGGCGCGCACGCCGGAGGCGATCGTCATGCGGCTCAACGCGGAGATCGTGCGAATTCTGCGCACGCCCGCGATGAAGGAGCACCTGACGAACCAGGGACTGGAGGCGGTGGGCAACTCGCCGAAGGAGTTTGGCGAGTTCATCAAATCGGAAAACGCGAAATGGGCGAAAGTGGTAAGAATATCCGGAGCAACGGTTGACTAGCTAGAAGCCATCTCGAAAAGACCCGTTTCCTATGCAAGGTGGAGGGTTGACTACATCAATGGTATGCCGACGCTTGCGGGAACCGCCAGGGTTGTGTGATTCATCACACGTCCTGATTCAACGCATCAAGTGGTGTGAATTACGGATTCCAAGTCCCACGCGTTCTCCGGCAAGTGCTGGCGACGCTTGTATCGTCGCCATCCGACACCCCGAACTTGATGGCACTGATTTCGTGGGACACCGAAGATGGAAAGTCGTCCCGGGACTCGCCGGGACTCGCGGATGTCTTAGACGGTCGTTCATGAGATAGCTTCTGGAAGCTCAATTCCCGGATGGGTGATTGAAATGAGCCAATCGGAATCGAAGTGGAAGTTTCACGGCGTGCGGGTCGTGCATGCGAACGAGCTCGACCCGAACACGGCGCAGACGCCGGGGATGAATCGCGCGGCGGCGATTACTCATGCGCGCGCAGGGGCGGAGAAGCTGTGGGCCGGCACCGTGGTGATCCATCCCAAGGCAAAGACCGGCGCGCACCACCACGGCCCGGTGGAAAGCGTGATCTACGTCGTGAGCGGCCGCGCGCGGATGCGCTGGGGCGACAAGCTCGAATTCGTGGCCGAGGCCGGACCCGGCGATTTCATCTACGTGCCCCCGTACGTGCCGCACCAGGAGATCAACGCGAACGACGACGAGCCGCTCTCGTGCGTGCTGGTGCGAAGCGGCCAGGAGCCGGTGGTGGTCAACCTCGACATCCCGGTGGTGGAGAGGCCCGAGGAGGTGCACTGGGTGGACAACATCCATCCGGCGCCCAAACCACAGTGACCGGGCGCGTCGAGGGGCGGAGCAGGGGCCCCGGTTTCCGGGGATGCGACCCCCGGTGACGCGTGGGGCGGCCGACCATGATGTCTCCGATTTTCGTGTTGCCTTGGCAGAGGCCGCCGTCCAGTGACTGGTATAGAGCAAACTGGTGAGCGGTGTGTGACGGGACCGGTCACGGGTCACGAGTCACGAGTCACGCCCTCCGGATTTTCTCTGTTCCCTCGACACCGTGTCCTGCGCATTGCGGCGGTGATCTGGTTGGTGCTGGCTGCGGCACTGCTCGTCGTGATGCTGCTGCGGCCCGAGATGCAGGCAGGCGAGCGACGGGCCCTTTCCGTACTGATGCCGCTCTACTTCATGAGTTTGCCGCTGGGTCATGCCGGGCTGCTGGCGGTCGGCAGGCTGAAGGTGGAGCTTTATTGGAACAACGAGTTCGTGCCCGCGGTTTTTACCGAGGGCATGGTGCTGTGGATCCTGCTGATGCTGCTGGGTTACGTGCAATGGTTTCTTCTGCTGCCAATGATCTCCGGGAGGATCCGCCGGCTGGGACACGCGTACTCCGCCTGGAGGGTCTCGGCAAAGTAGTGCGGTTTCAGAAATTTAGCAAAGGAGAGCTTTATGGGAGCCAGAATCAGACACATCGCCATCGCCACGCAGGATCCCGACAAGGTCGCGAGCTTCTTCAAGCAGGCTTTCGGGCTGCAGCAGGTCGGGGTGGCCAACTCGGACCTTGCTACCGGCTATTTCCTGACCGACGGCTACTTGAACCTCGCCATTCTCAAGTTCAAGAACGACTACGCCGCGTATACGGAAGGGGGACCACGTTACGAGGGTCTGCACCACATCGGCTTCAAGGTCGACAGCCTTGAAGAAGCGCGCAAGCAGGTAGAGGGCGCCGGAGGGTCGTTCAAACCCATGGGCGGCAAGACGACCGGCCAGGGACTGGTCGACGCCGAGGTGAAATTCTATCTGCCGAACGAGGTGCGGATCGACATCTCGGAAAAGGGGTGGATGACCCTCACCATGTGACGGCTGCGCGAACGCTCGCCGCGATCGTCAAACATTGTCCCCTCCTGCCATCGCGCGCGTCGCTGGCTTGCTCGCGCGGGTGATCGGGACACGTTGGGTGAAACAGACACGGTTCGACTTATGACTACTCAAAAGATCGTGGGCGGCACGGCGCATAAACTGCCGGCAGACTTCCGGAAAGCCATCGAGTCCAACGCCGCTGCGAAGAGCGTCTGGACCGATATCACCCCTCTGGCGCGAAACGAGTGGATCTGTTGGGTGACATCTGCCAAGAAAGAAGAGACTAGAAAACGCCGCATCGAGGTCGGCATCGATAAGCTGCGCGGAGGCATGCGTAGGCCGTGCTGTTGGCCCGGATGCCCGCACCGCTGAGGACTGGGACGGATGAACCTATGCGAACGCCGCCTGACCATGCGCTGCAGCGAACCCGGCCATCGCGTTCCGGTTGCAATCCACGCCTCCCGCGAGCCGGGTCGCTGAGCTTGGGGCGTTAGGTACTGGGAAGAGAATGGCGGAATACTCGAAGAAAGAGCGCGTCGAACTGCGCCGCCTTGCATCGCAGGCGTACGAGCGCGAGCTCGGAAGCCATCTTGCGGAATTGGACAAATCGTTCTCCGAATGGCGCAACGGAACACTATCGAGTTCAGATCTGTCGCAAAAGATCCACGAGTTTCACCAGCATGCGGCGCGAGACGTTTGGTCGATGTACCAAACACCGCACGAGGCGATGCTGGTTACTCGGGCGCTCGAGTTGGGTATCCTTCGAGACGCTGAAGTGCCGGCAACGCTCCGGGAAAAACTGAAGGCGAAAGCGGTTTTCTGATGTCTCCGGCCAAACTTCCTAGCCTCGACAGGGGCGGGTGGTCGGGGGCGGGCTCGTGGGCCCACTCCAAAAGAAGGTAGGGACGTGCGGAAAGCCACCGTCCTGCTGTTCTCGATCGACTGTGGCTGATTGACAATTCCTCGCGCATGGGTTGGGCGTGGGCTCGGCGACCGTGGAGGCGTCCGAGCAGTCGCAGACCGGCTCGGGAATTCGGGCGAGCACTGTCGAACCACACAGATGCAGCCATTGGCACAACCTATACGCGTAGACGGCGCGAACAAGAACGACGGCAGTGCGTGAGTTGCGCAGACCGCCGAGCCGCCGAGCCGGTCGAGCAGCGCAGGATGAAACCGCAACGAGCTTGCGAGGCCGCGGCGCCGATTCGGGCGACGAGACCATGTCCAACCCGGGCGCTCCTTCTCTCCCATAACCGCAATTGCTCCTAGTCCGACCCGGGTCTATAGTGCCCTGACATCGAACGAAAGCGGGGGTTCAGGTTATGGAATTCGGCATTTTCAACCTGATGGGCGCGCGCGATCCGAGTACGTCGGCGGCGCAGGTATTCGGCGAGGTCGCCGAGCAGACGAAGCTGGCCGACGAGCTGGGGTATTCGATCGCGTGGTTCGCCGAGCATCATTTCTCGAACTACTGCCTGTGCGCATCGCCCCTGCTGATGGTGACGCACTGCGCGTCGATGACGAAGAAGATCCGGCTCGGCACCGCCGTGGTCGTCGTGCCTTTGTACAACCCGGCGCGCCTGCTCGCCGAGATTGCCACGGCCGACGCCTTGTCGAACGGGCGGCTCGTGCTCGGGATCGGCGCCGGTTACCAGCCCTACGAATTCGAGCGCTTCGGCGTCGATCTCAAGCAGAACCTCGAGATGACGAACGAGTTCAGCGACATCCTCGACCTCGCTTTCAGCAGGGATTTTTTCAGCTACAACGGCAAGCACTACCGCATGCCGGAAACGCACATCCCGGCGCGGCCGGTGCAGAAGCCGCTGCCGATCTACGTCGCCGGTCATACGCAGGCGATGTTCCGCGCCGCCGCGCAGCACGGTTACCGGGTGCTGACGTCGGGACGGACCGGCGGCGCCAAGCTGCTGGCCGAGCAGTACGCCGATCTGGTTGCCGCGTTTGCCGCCGAGAACGTGCCGGTGTCCCGCGCGCATATGACCGTGAACCGCTTTGCCCACATCACCAATAGCCGCGACGAGGCGATGCGCTTCGCGGAGAACGCGCGCTATCAGTCGCGGCTCGCGTCGAGCCTGAGGCGCCGGAAGGAGGTCATGCAGGGCACGGTTCTCGTCGACGTGCCGTTCCCCGACGAGCCGACGCTGGAGACCATCTGCGACAACCTGCTGATCGGCGACGTCGAGACGGTCGCGGAGAGGCTCGTCGGCGAGATCCATGCGGGCAAGCCCGTGCACGTGTGCTTTTCGTTCAAGGTCGGCAACACGCCGCACAAGGCCGCGATGCGCTCGATGGAGCTGATGATAGGCGAGGTCAAGCCGCGGGTCGAAAAGGCGCTCGGGCCGCTCGCGCAGGTCGCTTAGACTCACCCCTCGACACTCGTCATGACCGTGCACGTCGGATACCTGCTGCCAACCCGCGAGTCGGTCATGGAGGGCCGCCCCCAGGCGGAGCCGCTGCTCAATCTTGCCGAGCGGGCGGAAGGGCTCGGCTACGATTCCGTCTGGGTAGGCGATTCCGTGCTCGCCCGCCCGCGCCACGAGCCGCTCACGCTGCTCGCCGGCGTCGCGGCAAGAACGAGGCACGTGAAGCTCGGCACGGCCGTGCTGCTGCCGGCGCTCCGCAACCCCGTGCTGCTCGCTCATCAGGTCGCCACTCTCGACCAGGTGAGCTCGGGCCGGCTCATACTCGGCGTCGGCATCGCTACCGACGTTCCCAACATCCGCGCCGAGTTCCGCTCAGTGGGAGTGCCGTTCGAGAAGCGCGTCGGCACGTTGATGGAAGGCATGCGCCTCTGCAAGGCGCTGTGGGCCGGGAAACCGGTGGACTGGGACGGCCGCTGGCACGTCGAGCAGGGCGTGATCGGACCGACGCCGCACCAGCCGGGCGGACCGCCTATCTGGGGCGGGGGCTCGGCTCCCGCTGCGCTCGAGCGGGCGGCGCGGCATTTCGACGGCTGGTTCCCGAACGGGCCCGATGCGAAGCGCTGGGGCGAGCAGTGGCGCCAGGTGCAGGCCATGGCGCGCGAGGCCGGGCGCAAGCCGGGGGCGCCGGAAGCGGCGCTCTACCTGACGCTCGCGGTCGACGAAAACGCGGCCAGGGCAGGTGAGCGAATGGACGATTTTCTGTCGGCGTATTACGGCCAACGCCCCGACGTCATGAAAAAGCGTCAGGCCTGCTTTTCGGGCCCGGCCGCGGCGGCGGCGGAATGGCTGAACGGCTACGTGCAGGAAGGCGCCGGCTACCTCGTCCTGCGCTTTGCCGGCGACCATGAACGCCACCTGGAAACCTTCGCGAAAGTCCGAGAGAAGTTAGGAAAATGAATGAGTCAGAGGGTTCGATCTTCGCCTGATCCAATTTGAGCGTCGCGCGTGCCAACAGCGGGGCGCAAATGCAGCGCTCCCTTTACCAAGAATCGACCTCCGGGTGCTATGGATCGAAAACCTGGAAAGGAGAAATGCCATGAATAAGCCTCTGACCTCTGCTGAAGCCGTTGCGCAGCAGGATATGAAGCTGCTGAAATCGTTCCGCAGCACGACACCCTTTGCTCCCGGACGGCGGCCGTTCTTCAAGTACCGCGACCTGGGGCTCGAGGCCGCCACCGGCGGACGCATGCGCGCGTACCAGAACAACTCCATCGCCGGCATGACGGAGCCGACCGGCTGGCACTACCACACCTGCGAAATGCAGTTCGTCTACGTGCTGAAAGGGAAGCTCGTCATCGAGTTCGAGGACGGCACCGTGGGGACCTTCACCGCCGGCGATTCGTTCTTCATTCCCGGCGGCGTGCGCCACAACGAGATCTATGTCTCGGAGGACAAGGAAGCGCTCGAAGTCTCGGTGCCCGGCAAGATCGGGACGGTGAACTGCGAGCGGCCGGCAGATCTGCCGGAGAAATTGCGCGAAGTGAGCAACGAGCGGCCGTAAAAACCGGAGACGACCCCAGGCTCGCGGTCAGGGGATGGCTTCGGCTGTCCCCGGTTTTTACGAAGCTGCCCTGCCTTGCTTCGTTCGTTGGTTTTAAAAACCGGGGACGACCCCCGGCTCGTGGCCAGAGGATCACCTGGCTGTCCCCGGTTTTTACGTTCAGTGCAGGTTGTATAGTCTCGCGGCGTTGCCGACGAGGACCTGCTTGCGCTCGGCGTCGGGCACGCCGTCGAAAGCGCGCGCGATCGCGCGGCGGCTTTCCGGCCAGGTGGACGTGCTCTGCGGAAAGTTCGTGCTCCAGAGAAGCTTGTCGACTCCGATGTGTTGACGGGTCTTCAGCCCCGTCGTATCGAACCATCCGGTGATGTGGCAACTGCGCTTGAAAAGCTGCGACGGCAACAGGTCGTAGCCCTCGGTGTGCAGGCGCTGGCGCTCGAATTGATGGTCGGCCAGTTCCAGCTCGTAGGCGCCCCAGGCGAGCGACGTCTCGGCGAATATCACCTTTAGTTTCGGAAAGCGCTCCAGGATGCGCGCATACAGAAAGTTCGCCATCACCAGCACCGCGCTCGCCGGGCGCGTGATCGCTTCCATCGTCGAGGTGATTTCCGGCGAGAACCCGGCATAGGGCGGGAACTCGATCTCGCGCGTCACGCCCGAGTGGAAGCACACGGGCACGTTGAGCTCCTGGCACGTCGCCCACAGCGGATCGTAAACGGGCTCGTTGATGTGCGGCACGTCGCGCAGCATCATCGGCACCGAGGGCATGACCACGCCACGGTGTCCCTTGCCCACCGCGCGCCTGATCTCGGCCGCCATGGCGTCGATCGGCGCCAGCGGGACGATGCACTGCGGGATGAAGCGCTTGCTGACCGAGGCCCATTCCTCGATCAGAAAATCGTTGTACGCCTGCACGCAAGCCAACTCGAGCTCCGGATCCGTGAGCCGGCCGAAGGTCTCGCCCGCCCGTCCCGCGATGGACGGATACAGGACGGAATAATCCACGCCATCCACATCCATCGCCGCCAGGCGCTCGCGGGGCGTATAGGCGACGCTGGGCACTTCCTCCCAGCGCTGCGGCTCCCGGGCGCGGTCGGCCATGGCCGCGCCAGCGATTGCCACGCTCGCCAGATCGATCTTCTTCCCGTCAACCACCCAGCGCTCGGTGCCATCGGGCTGACGCTCGATGTGCGGGATGCGCTCGCCCCACTTCGCCTTCGACATGCGCTTCGTCCAGACCTCCGGGTGCTCCTGGACGTGATCGTCGGCGCTGATGAATCCGTATTTGAGTTCCATGTGTTTGTGCCAGGCCTTGATGGAAGAGAGCGACAGAACTCACAGAGAACACAGAGAAAGGCGCCGCGCGCGCGCTTCCTCTGTGGTCTGCGTGTCCTATCGGGTTTCGACGGGTATCAGTTGAGCCCGTAGGTGCGCACCGCGTTGCCGTAGCACAGCTGCTTGCGCTCGGCATCGGGCACGCCCTTCAGGCAACGCTCGACGAAATCCTTGGACTCGGGAAAGGTCGACGTGGAATGCGGGAAGTCCGATTCCCACATGATGTTGTCCAGGCCGATCTCGTGGCGCAGCTCGATGCCCGCGCGCTCGAACCAGAAATTCATGCTCATCTGGCGCTTGAAGAGCTCGGAGGGCCGCGTCTTGAGACCCTGCGTCCACAAGTGGCGGCGTTCCCATTCGTGATCGCAGACCTCCAGCATGTAGGGTACCCAGCCGATGCCCGTCTCCGCGCACACCCAGCGCGATTTCGGGAACCGGTCGAGCACGCCGGAGAAGATGAGGTTCGGCACGAACTGCGCCTGGACCGAGAACCCGCCGGCCGGCCCCATCGCCTGTCCCTGGTTGGGGGTGTAGCCCTTCCAGCGCGGAACCCTGATGGCTATGCCCGCGCCCGCGTGCCAATGGATGGGCACGCTGAGATCCTGGCAGGTCGCCCACAGCGGATCCCACCACGGATCGTTGAAGTGCTTGAGGCCCTTCTTCACCATGCTTGGCTCCGCCAGCATGACGATGCCGCGATGGCCTTTCTTGACGGCGCGTCGCACTTCCTCCGTCATGGACTCGATCGTGCCCAGGTACGGAATGAGTGCGAGCGGGATATAGCGATCGCTGTGCTGGCGCCACTCGGCCAGCGCGTCGTTGTAGGCCTGCACGCAGGCGAGTTCGAACTCGGCGTCGCCCTGGAAGAACGTAGCGCTCTGCACCGGGTCGTTGGGGAACAGCACTTCGCCGTCGACGCCGTCGTTGTCGAGGCCCTTCAGGCGCTCGGCCGGGTCGTAGACGATCGACGGCACTTCGTCCCAGCGCTGCGGAAAGGTCTTGCGCAGGGGATCGCCCATCACGGTGGGACAGTTCACGGTGCCGCGTTCTCCCACCACCTTGCCGTTCACGAACCAGCGCTCGACCGGCTTGTCGGCGGCGCGGATCATGTGCTCCTTGTCGGTCGTCTCGCGGAGCTGGGGAATCTTGTCGCCCCACTTCGCCTTCGACATGCGGCTCGTCCACGTGTCCTTGTCCAACTGCGCGTGCGAATCGCAACTGATGAGCCCGTACTGGATCTTCATGATCTGGACCTCCTTACCATTGAGTTGAGCAAGTATAAGCCTGCGCCGGCCACCGGCAAAACGGAATTCCCTATGTCAGGCGGCCCGCTGGAGACGTTACCTGGCAGTCCACATTACGTGCAAAAGGACCCGGTCAGTTGGGCGGTCCCGGTCACCGGTCACTGGTCACTGGTCACTTTACTTGGCCATTCCCAGCTCGGTGAGTATCTGCTTCAGCTCCACGTGCTCCGCATCCAGCTTGCGCCGGGTATCCGCGGGGCCGGAGTAGATGTTTTCCCAGAAATTCTCCTGCAGATCCGCTTTCCAGTCCTCGGTCTGGGCCAGCTTGCGAAACACGCCGTCCCAGTACGCGACCTGCGCGGGCGTGATGCCTTTCGCGGCCATGATGCCGCGCCAGCCGACCACGGTCACGTCGACGCCGACCTCCTTCCAGGTGGGCACCTCGGCGAACGGGGCTCCCATGCGGCGCGGACCCGTGATGACCAGGGTGCGCATCTTCCCCTGCCGCAGGTGATCGACCATGTTGGAGAGGCCGGTGTTGATGGCGCCGACGTGCCCGCCCAGCAGCGCCATGCTGGTCTGGCCGCCGCCGGCGAAGCTCGCGATCTTCACGCGCTTGAAGTCGACGCCGCCCCGCTTGAGCGCCGCTATCAGCGAGGTGTAGTTGCTGCCGCCGACGCCGGAGACGCCGAACGAGACCGCGTCCGGGCTCTTCACCAGCCGGTCCAGCATGTCGCGCGCGGACTGTATCGCGGAGCCCGCGGGCACGTTGACGCCGTAGTTATCGGCAAGGAGCATCGCCAGCGGCGTGAAGTCGGTGTAGTTGTAGGCGGTAAGGCCGGTGAGATGGTTGCTGATTGCCGCGCTGGTCGACAGCAGCAGGACGTGGGGATCGCCCGGCAGGGAGTGGAGCTGGTTCAACGCGATCGTGCCGTTGCCGCCGGGCCGGTTGACGACGTTTACCGGCACTTCCACGAGCTTGTATTTCTGGAACAGGCGCTGGATATCGCGAGCGGTGCGGTCGCTGGTTCCGCCGGGCGCGTTGGGCGCGATCAGCGTGAGGGCCCGGTTGGGCTTCCAGCTCTCCTGCGCGAGCGCCGGAGCAGCCGCTATCCCGGCGGCGCAAAGTACCGGTAACAGGGTCTTCAGCAGCGTCACATCAGCGTGCGGTGCGCGTCACCGGGGGTCACATCCCCACGAAGAAACCGTGGGGCCCCTGTTCCGCCCCTCGACGCGTTACTTATCACGCTTTTCAACTTGCGGGCTCGGAATGACACGACGGATGTCGCGAGTCATCTTCACCGCGGTCTCGATGCCGCGGTAGTAGCCGGGGATGTACGAGCTTTCCTTGTAGCCCAGCACGCGGTAGAAAGTGCGGGCGGCGAAATTGTTGACGCGCAGCTCCAGGGTGATCGTGGTGATCCCCGCGACGAGGGCCGATTCCTCGAGCCACGCGATCATGTGCCTGCCGATGCCGCAGCGCTGGTGGGAGGGCTTGACCGCGAACAGGCTCAAGTGGGCCGAGGTATCGCCGAATTCCATGATCGCGAATCCCACGAGGTGCTGCTTTACGTCCGCGACCAGCACGCCGGTCTCGCGCGCCTTGATCGCCTTCGCGACGCGATCGGGCGGCCATGACCAGCCGCGCAGCCCGACCTCGATCAGGTAGCGCGACATGACAGCGATCTCGTAGGCGTCAGCCGGAACGCCTAGTCTGTAGGTGGGGCTGGGCATGCGTTTCGAACCTCCCAGCCTCAATAATGCCTGACGTGCTGCTGTCCGGGAAGGGCTCAGGCCTTACCGGCCTTCGGTATGAACCTGAGAGCCACGCCATTGTTACAGTAGCGCTTGCCGGTGGGCGGCGGGCCGTCGTCGAACAGGTGCCCGTGATGGCCGCCGCAGCGAATGCAGTGGTACTCGGTGCGCGGGTAGATCAGCTTGTGATCGGTGGTGGTCCCGAAAACGCCGGGAATCGTGGTGAAGAAGCTCGGCCAGCCGGTGCCGCTGTCGAATTTCATGGCCGAGGTGAAGAGCGGCAGATCGCACCCGGCACAGGCGAACACGCCTTCGCGTTTCTCCCGGTCCAGCGGGCTCGTTCCCGCCCGCTCCGTGCCTTCCTCGCGCAGCACGCTGTACGCGGGCGCCGGCAACCGCTTGCGCCACTCTTCCTTCGAGAGCTTCAGCGGCTCGGTCGACAGGGGCGGCTTGACGCCCTCCGCCAGGAGCAGCTTCCAGTTCTTCTGCAGTTCCTCGATGCCCTTCATGTCCTTGACCGTCGATTGGGCCGCCGTGCCACGCCCGGTGAAGATATTCCACAACGCCGCGGCCAGCGCGCCCTGCAGCAATCCTCGTCTTCCCATGCGCTCTCCTCGATTTTCGGTGAATGATAGCGCACTTACGGATCAGCGCCGTCGTTGGATGCGGCGCCTTGCCGGGAGAAAGCGCGGAAAATTGGTGCGGCGCGGCAGCCGTTTATTTTTTCCGTTCTGTAACCGATTGCACATCGTACGGTCGCATGATCGCAGTATGCTCACCGTCACCGAAAATTCATCGGCACTTTTTTCCGGACTGTGGTGTCAGACAAATCTGGCAGCGTAAAGCGAGAGAAGCGAAGTACGATGCACAAGACGCTGCGGAGTTGTGGCATTTCCGCAACGCAAGTTGTCAATAGACCAAGTCGTTCGTCACCAAAGCACGCTACCTTCAGGAGGACCACGACATGTTCGTATTAGCGGCTCGACTTCAGGCAGCGCACCGCAACCAGGACGAGAAAGGGCGCACCGATGGGTTCGTGCTTCCCGCCACGACCAGCGTCCGCTCTCTTGCCCGCTTCTATGGATTCACAAGCCCGCTCGTGGACAAGGACCTGTCGATTGGCGACTACGTGGCAAGCACGTGCGGCGGGCTGCCGCGGGTCGGCCAGCGAACGGGGTGGGGACGCGCCGAGCTGGTGATAACGGAAGTCAACGGGCGCTCCGTCAGCAAGGTCCGCCTCAGCTTATTGCCGCTCCGGGACCGCCGCCTGTCGTTCACCGAGATACCCCCCCGCAATCCCAAGCGCCGGGTGCAGGATCGGGGCGCGTCGGAGCGTTGAGCTAGCAAGTCCCTACCCCTTGGACGGGGGAGGTTGTTTCTTGGCTACAGTGTTGCTTCGCTGCCCAGTATTACAGTGCACTCGCTGGACAGCACACCACCATTCCCGTGGACGCCGGAGCCGCGGAGCAGGGGCCCCGGTTTCCGGGGATGCGCCCCGGCCTCGGTCTCCGGAACGGTGGTGCGGGACGGGGCGCAAAGCCGCTGCGCCGCGTACACTTCCACTTGCCGGGGCCGCTCGCTGCTCCCGCACCCTGCTCGCGCACACCGAGTCGCAGCGGCACCGCGTAGGCGGCCGACCGCACGGGCCCAATGGCTATAGCGTGGATTCACTACCGAGTATGACAGTGCATTCGCTCGACAATACCCCTCCGTTACCGTGCGCGAGGGACACGTTGCAGTCCTTGACCTGACGCTGTCCGCAGTCGCCGCGCACCTGCCGCACCGCCTCGATCAGAACCAGCAGCCCGTACATGCCCGGGTGGCAATAGGAAAGGCCGCCGCCGCTCGTGTTTACCGCGAGCTTGCCGCCGGGCGCGATGGCGCCGTTCGCAACGAAGCGCCCCCCCTCGCCCTTGGGGCAGAACCCCAGGTCCTCGAGGAACAGGATGGGCGTGATCGTGAACGCATCGTAGAGCGAGAGCATCCTCACGTCCGAGGGCTTCAAGCCGGCCATCTTGAACGCCTGCCGCCCTGACTCGGCTGCCGCAGTCACTGTCAGGTCGGGCATGTTGGAAATCGTGGCGTGGCCGATGGATTCTCCGACCCCCAGCACGTAAGCCGCTTTCTTCTTCAACGACTTCGCGCGCGCGGCGGAGGTGATGATGATCGCGCCCCCGCCGTCGGTCACCAGGCAGCAGTCGCGGACCGTGAACGGGTAGCTCACCATGCGCGCATTCAGGACCTGCTCGATCGTGAGCGGCTCCTTCTCCCACGCCACGGGGTTCATCAATGCCCATTTGCGCGCTGCGACGGCCACTTCCGCGAGATGCTCCCGCGTCGTGCCGAACTCGTGCATGTGCCGCGAAGCCGCCAGCGCGTAGGCGCTCGACGGGAGAAAGGGGCGGTACGGGGACTCGTAATAGAGGAATTCGCGGGAGCTGGCCGCGGCGCGCGTAACCGAGCGCTGCGTGCTGCCGTAGGCGATCACCGCCACTTCCGCGTCGCCGTTCTCGATGGCGGTCTGCGCGTGCGCGAGGTGCGCCATGAAGGAAGACCCGCCGACGATCGTGCTGTCGTAGTAGCGCGGCTTGATGCGCAGGTACTCGCACAACTGCAGCACACCCATGCGTGACTGGGAATGCGACGCGAAAACGGCGTCGATATCGGAGAGCTTCAGCCCGCAGTCCTCCAGCGCCCGCAAGGTCGCCTGCGCCATCAGGTCGGTCGGGCTCATTTCGGGCGCGACCAGCCCGAGATCGGATTCGGCGGCGCCCACCACCGCCACGCTGCCTCTCTTGCGGCTCATCGGGATCCCTCCACGGCGGTGAATACGGGGTAGGGCGGCTGCTTCTCGTCACCCGCGGTCATGCGCACCTTGACCCGCATGCCGATCTTTACCTGCATCGGGTCGATGTCCTCGACACGGCTCATCATGCGGAAGCCTTCGTCGAGATCGACCAGCGCGACGTTCCAGGGCTTCTGGTCCTTCGCACCGTGCACGACCGTCGTGGCGTGCACCGTACCCAGGCCCTTCGATACCCGCCATTCGAGCTTCCCGCCCGTCACGGGCGCGGCGGCGCGCGGAAAGAATACCGGCTTGCCGTCCTCGGTCACCTGGTAGGCCAGCTCCCCCTTCTTGCAGTGCTCTATGTATACGCCCAGAGGCGATTTTGCGAACTCGTTAGGCATGAATTACTCCCTTTCAAAGAAGTGACACGTGACACGTGACTCGTGACCGGCAAGCGAGATCGAGGGGTGCAGTTACGAGTCACGGGTCACCGGTCACGGGTCACTCCATTATTGAAGTCCCTTGATATTTGCCGCCGCAATGACCTTCCGCCACTTGGCAATCTCATCCCGCAGAAAGGCCGCGTACTCTGCGGTAGCGCTGCCGACCGGATCCGAGCCGTCGGCCTTCAGGCGCTCGATCAGCTCCGGCGATTTCACGATCTTCACGACGTCGGCGTTGATCTTTCCCACCACCTCTTTCGGCGTGCGGGCGGGCGCGGTGAGGCCGTTCCACGCCACGGCCTGGAAGCCTTTGAGTCCCGATTCGTCCAGCGTCGGCAGATCGGGCAGGGCGCCGGCGCGCTTCAGGCTGGTGACGGCGAGCGCGCGGAGCCTCCCGGACTTGATGAACGGCATCGCCGAGGTGAGGCCGTTGTACACCAGGTCGACGTGGCCGCCGACGAGGTCGGTCAGCGCGGGCGCGTTGCCCTTGTAGGGGATGTGCACCATTTTCACGCCGGCCATCGAATTGAACAGCTCGCCGGCAAGATGATTCGAGCCGCCGCTGCCCGAGGAGCCGTAATTGAGCTTGCCCGGTTTCGATTTGGCGAGCGCGACCAACTCCTTGATCGATTTCGCCGGCACGCTGGGGTTTACGACCACGACGAGCGGCGTGGTGTTGATCAGCGTGATCGGTTCGAAGTCCTTCGCCGGATCGTAGGGCAGCTTCGTGGTTGTGAGGCTTGGCACGATCGTGAACGGAGCCGGCGTGACGAGGAGCATGTAGCCGTCGGGCGGGGCCTTGGCGACGAGGTCGGTACCGATCACCGTGCTGCCGCCGGGACGGTTGTCGACCAGCACCGGCTGGCCCCACGCCTCGTTCAGCTTCTGGGCGACCGTGCGACCGATGATGTCGGTGCTGCCGCCGGGAGCGAAAGGCACGATCAGCCGGACGGCTTTGGTCGGGTACTGCTGTGCATCAACGCTTCCTGCTGTGAGAAGCACCATCGCAAGAGATGTAACGGTCCTGCCGAATATCCACTTTTCCATTTGTATTTCTCGGCGACCTCGGCGTCTTGGCGGTTTAGTTCTTCAAAACGATGAGCGCGTCGGCAGCGACCACCCCGCGCTCGCGCACGAACAGCGGGTTGACGTCGATCTCCGCGATGCGGTCGGCGTGGTCCGCGGCGAGCAGCGACAGCCGCGCGAGCGTGTCCGCGAGCGCGGCCACGTCCAGCGCGGGCCGTCCGCGGTAGCCCGTCAGCATCGCCGCGCCCCGGATTTCCCCGATCATTTCCCGCGCGGTGTCCGTGCCGAACGGCGCGAAACGGTGGGTCACGTCCTTCATCAGCTCGGTGAAAATGCCGCCGAGGCCGAAGGTGACGACTGGCCCGAACGTCGCATCGTTGACGACGCCCGCGATGACTTCGACTCCCGCGGCCATCTCCTGCACCAGCACGCCGTCGATGCGCGCGCCCGCCTTGTGACGCTTCGCGGCGGCCACGACCTCGCGCGCCGCCTGCTTCAGGCCCGCGAGGTCGTTGATGCCCAGCTTTACGCCGCCCGCCTCGGTCTTGTGCGGAATGTCCGCGGACTCGATCTTGACGGCGACCGGGAACGTGAAAGGCGATTCCTTGAGCGCTTCGATTTCCGCCGGCTGGAGCAGCTTGCCGCGCACGACCGGCAGGCCGTACTGCTCCAGCACCTGCCGGGAGCGATGCTCTCCGAGCGTGGCGGCACCAAAGGGTAGATCGAGCGCCTGGCGGACGAGGGCACGCTCAAGCGTCTTTCCCGCGCGGCTCCGGTAAGCGCGGCATTTGTCGGAAAACTCGGTCAGAGCCGCGAGCGCACGGGCGGCCCGTCCCGAGCCGACTATGCACGGTACCCCGTTCCCCTCCAGGTACTCGAGCACGTCGCCGTTGTCGGTGGGAGAGGTAGGCCAATCGACGATGCAAGGCTTGCTCGACCCGCTCAGCAGCTTGAGCAGGTTTTCCGACCAGACGCGCGCCGACTTGCCGCGCGGCGTGCGGACGACCAGCTGATCTATGTTCGGGTCGTTCAGAACCAGCTCGACCGCTTTCCCGTAGGAGGCGAAGGCGTCGTTGTAGCCGTTCGCAGTGGCGTCGACCGGGTTGGCGGAGGACGCGTACGAGACCAGCGTTTTCTTGAGCTCGGCAGTCGTCGCCTCGGCGAACTCCGGAAGCCGCAGGCCGCTTTCGATGCAGCGGTCTGCCAGCAGGACGCCGGCGCCGCCCGAAAGCGTCAGCACGCCCACGCCGTTGCCCGCTGGCCGCTTGCCCGTGTGAAAGACCTTGGCGACATCCACGAGATCGTCCACGTCGGGGATCTCTACCAGTCCGCCGCGCCTGAAGGCCGCCCGGTACAGTTCGTATCCGGAAGTAAGCCGCGCCGAATGCGAGGTCGCGGCCTTGCTGCCGACGTCGGTATTGCCGACCTTCCAGACGAGTACCGGCTTGCCCAGTTCCAGCGCACGCTCGCCGATATCCAGCAGGCGCCGCCCGTCGCTGATCGCTTCCATGAACGCCACCACGACCTCGACATCGTCGCGCTCGATGAGATCGGCAATCCAGTCGAGCAGCGTGAGATCGGCCTCGTTTCCGGTGGAAATCGCATAGTTGCAGCCCACCCCGAAGTGGGCCGCTATCGCCACCACGCCGAAGCCGAAGCCGCCGCTCTGCGTGACCATCGCCATCGGTCCCGCCTTCAGCGTCTTCAACTGCGCCGTTCCGCCGAAGCCGATGCGGGCGTTGTCCTTGAGATTGATGATGCCCAGGCAGTTCGGGCCGACCATGCGCACGTTCGCCTTGCGCGCGGTCTCTATGAGATTCTCCTGGAGCGCCCTGCCTTCCGCGCCGATCTCGCTGAAGCCGCCAGCGAGCACGAGGGCGAACGGGATGCCCGCCTTGCCGCATTGCTCTATCGCCCCCGCCACGTTCGCCGCGGAAAGGGCGATCAACGCCACGTCGCAGGGTTTCGGCACGGCCATCAGATCGGGATAGCAGGTGAGTCCCTTGACCTCGTTGTAGCGCGGGTTCACCGGATAGATCTTCCCGGTGTAGCCGAAGTCGGTCAGCAGGGAGAGCGTCTGTCCTCCGATGCGCGCCGCGTCGCTCGAAACGCCGACGACGGCGATGGCGCGCGGGTTGAGAAAGCGGGAAAGATCGGTGCGGGATGTGTCGGGCATCACCGAACCTCCGCACGGCCGTTGCTCAGCACCGTCACCCCGCGCGCGGGGACCGTGGCCTTGAAGGAAACGACGTTGCCGTCTTTCCACATCTCCGTGCGTATCGTCTCGCCGGGATAGACCGGGGAGGAGAACCGTCCCTCCATGGACACGAAGCGCGCCGGATCGTAGCCGCACAGGGTCTTGAGTATCGCGTGGCCGGCGACGCCGAAGGTGCCGCGCCCGTGCAGTATCGGCATCTTGAAGCCCACTTTCTGCGCGTGCACCGGATCGGCGTGCAGCGGATTGTAGTCGCCGGAGAGCCGGTAGATGAGCGCGGCCTGCGGCAGGGTCGGAAGATCGCAGACGAACTGCGGTGACGTTTCGGGTACCGGAGGCAATTGCTTCGTGGGCCCCGACGGTCCCCCGAAGCCGCCGTCGGCGCGGGCGAACGTCGTGGACGTGAGCGTGCAGACGACTTCACCGGTTTTTTTGTCCCGCACCGCGCTCTCGGTCATGATCAGGGCGCCCTTGCCCTGGCCCTTGTCGAAGACGCCGGTGATGCGCGTCTTGCCGAGCAAGTCCCCCTCCACCGGCAGCGGCTTCATGATGCGGAAGCCCTGCTCGCCGTGCACGGTGTGGCTCGCGGTGACGCCCAACTCGGGACGCTTCGAGTGCCAGCTCCCCTCGGAGCTCCCGGCGTAGCCCAATATGATCGCCATCGTCGGCAGCGCCTCGAGATTCTTCTCGTAGACGAACTTGAGCTGATCCGCATCGCACGGATCGGCCCCGAGCCCGACTCCCAGCGCGTAGAGCATCGTGTCTTTCCGGGTGAGGTGCTGCTCGGCCTCGGGAATGTCGAAGCTCATGAGTTTTTCGTAGGCGAGTGCCATGTTCGTCCTTGGTCCGGGAGTGAGGATCAATATGCGGAATCGCGAAGAACCGTGTTTCGTCTGGATGATACCCCGCAAAAGGAAACCCTTGTCGATCCTGACCGCGTTCCTAGCTGAACCGGTCGAGCCGGAAGCGCGAGATGTCGTGCCGCGTCGCCCCCGTGATGGCGATGTCGGCCAGGATCTCGCCGATCACGGGCGCAAACTTGAAGCCGTGGCCGGAGCAGGGCGAGGCGACGATGATGTCCGGCGCGCCCGGCATCCGGTCGACGATGAAATCCCCATCCGGCGTCACGGTGTAGAGGCAGGTCCTGGCAGCCACCAGCTCGCCGTTGGCCGCCGGGATGTGGTCGACGAGCGCGGCGCGGATCATGGCCTCGTCGGCCGCTGAGACACCGCGGTCGTAACGATCCGGCTCGACGGCCTCGTCGGCATGGTGGTGCTTGGCGACTTTTACGGTGTCGTCGCCATGCGGCGGAAAACCGTAGTGCACGCCGTGGCGGTTTTCGAGGAGAAATACCGGAAAGCGCTCCGGCGCGAAGGGCGCCGCCTCGACCGGCCGGAACCACGCCATGACCTGACGCGTGACACGGAGTTGCACCGGGAGATCGGGCAGAAGCTGCTTCACCCACGGCCCCGCGGAGACGATCACCTTGTCCGCTTCGATGTCGTCCTGTCCGATTGCCAGGCGCACGCCATTGCCGCGTGGCGTGATTGAATCCACCCTCGTCCCGGTGCGGATTTCCGCTCCTGCAGCTTTCGCGAGCCTAAGCTGTGCCTCGATCGCCGGCTCGGGCGTGACGAATCCGCCATCGGGTTGCACCACGCCGACGTAGTCGGGCGGAATCCGGAAGGCGGGGAACCGATCCATCAGCACCGCCGCTTTCAGGACTTCGTGCGGCAAACCGTGCGCGCGCGACGCGAGGAGGGTGCCGGGCACCACCGTGCCTCGCGGCGGTCCGATCTCTGCGATGCCCGTAATGTGCAGGAGCCTCCGGCCGCTCGCCGCCTCGAGCTCGCGCCACAACTCGTAGGTCCGGCGCAGAAGCGGTACGTAAGACGGATGCTCGAAGTAGCCCAGCCGGATGACGCGCGTCTCTCCGTGCGAGGAGCCCCTGTCGTGGCCGGGCACGAAGCGCTCGATGCCAATCGCGCGCGCGCCGCGCCGCGCGAGGGCGCACAGTGTTGCGCTGCCCATCGCGCCGAGGCCGACAACGGCTACGTCGTATCTCGCCATTCAGGTGACCAGTGACCGGTGACCAGTGACCAGCATAATACGGGCTGGACCTGTTATTGCGGCGCGCTAGAATAGCCGCCTCGCGGCATACCTGAAACGGAGGAGCACGTGCACGGATCGCTGGACGACCTGAAAGTCGAAGTCGACATGCTCGCGCCCGGCGGGGAGCGCCTCGTCGGCAAGAACCCGCCGCTCGATATCATCGCGCGCGACATCATCTTTGGTGAAGGTCCCGTGTGGGACGCGCCCAGGAAGCAGCTCTATTTCACCGACATCATCGGCGACACCATCTGGAAATGGAAGCAGAAGGGCGGGCTGGAGGCCGTGATGATGCCCTCCGTCAAGGCCGACGGGCTGGCGCTCGACCTGGAGTATCGCGTGGTCGTCGCCGGCTGGGGCGGACGCACCGTGTTCCGCATCGAGAAGGACGGCTCGCACACCACGCTCATGGACAGCTGGGAAGGCAAGAAGCTGAACAGCCCCAACGACATCATCGTGAGCAAGGACGGCGCGATCTGGTTCACCGACCCGGTGGGCGGGCTCTTCAACGTCGGGATGGTGGGCCCGGATATGCAGCGCTACCACGACAAGCAGCCCGTCTACCGCATTGCTCCCGACGGCAAGCAGATCAGCCTCATGATCGACGACATCGTCTATCCCAACGGGCTGTGTTTCTCGCCGGACGAGAAGCTCCTCTACGTGAACTGCAGCCGCGAGCGCCTGATCCGCGTCTACGACGTGAAGCCCGGCGCCAGCAGTCACCTCGGCAAGGGGCGCCTCTTCTTCCAGTACGGCGGACCCGAGCGCGGCGTCCCCGACGGCATGAAGTGCGACGTCGAGGGCAACGTCTGGTGCACCGGCCCCGGCGGTATCTTCGTGCACGATCCCGCGGGCAAGGTGCTCGCGCGCGTGAGAACGCCCGGCCACCATCCCACCAACTTCGCGTGGGGCGACGACGACTGGAAATCGCTCTACATCACCAACATCGGCTCGGTGGTGCGCATCCGCGCGAATATCGCGGGCGTGCCGGGGAGATGATTGGCTACCAGCTTCGAGCTTGACATCGTGAACGACTCTCTCAATATCCGCTTCAAGCTGGCGGCTCGCAGCCCGCGGCTGGGAGCTTTCCGAAGGAAACAATCATGACCTGGAATTTCGAGCTCGTGGCCGGACCGTACAAGGGAAAAACCGGCGGCCTGGCGTGGGATGGCAAGGGAATGCTGTTCAGCGTGGTGCAGGAGGAGCGGATCATGCGATACGACCCCGCCAGCGGAAAGGCGGAGGTGTTCCGCCCGTACACCGGCCGCACCAATGGCCTGGCGATGGCAAAGGACGGAACGGTGTACGGCGCGCAGGAAGGCGGGCGCCGCGTCGTGCACTACCTGAAGGACGGCTCCACTGCGCCCATGCCCGATTTGCTGGACGGACATCATCACAACCAGCCGACGGACTTGATCGTCGACAGCAAGGGGCGCGTGTGGTTCGCGGATGCGTACAACGCGCAGCTTCCGTACGGCCCGCCGGTCTATCCCATGCTGGAGCACGCCTCCGTGCTGCGCCTGGAGCAGGTGAACGACGGCTGGCGGGTCGTGCGCGTCACGCACGACACGGGCGGTCCCCGCGCGGTGCTGCTGTCGAAGGACGAGAAAACGCTGTTCGTCGCGGACGGCGACGCGGAGCGCGGCAACCTGCAGCGGCTGTGCTCCTATCCGGTCCGACCCGAGGGCGACCTGGGGCCGGTCAAGGTGATGATCGATTTCGTGGTGGTCGAGCGCGGCATCGAAGGCATGTGCCTGGACAGCGAGGGGAACATCATCGCGTGCGCCGGCTGGAAGAAGGCCGGTGCCGGACCCAACCTCTACGTGATCTCGCCGTCGGGAACGATACTCGAAACGCATCCCGCGCCCGCCGACATGCCGATGCGCGTCGCGTTCGGGGACTCGGGATTGGGCAGCCTGTACCTCACGACCGGTGACGGGCAGCTTTTCCGGTCGAAGGACACGGGACGGAAGGGCTTGGCGCGCTGACGGCCTCCGGCTAACCCGGGGCTGCCCTCAGGCTCCGTTGGAGTGCAGGCCCGCCGATTCGCCGAAGAGCCTCGAGGAGCATGCGAAGTGCGGCGGCTTCCCGGCCAACCGCATCTCGCGCGTGCGCGCGATCATGGATCCCACGACGGCGGAAGCCTGACTCGCCGCCCTGCCTGCTGCCGCGGATTCCCGGTTCGGGACCGCGGTGGCGGGTCTGTCGCGCGGCAAGGACCTCGCAAGAGAGTGATATATTCGCGAGTCCGGCAACATCCGTGAGCCCTTTCCCGCAGGGAGAGGGCAAAATCGAGGACCGTGCGACTTCTCCGCCCAACAGCAAACCTGCTTGCCGCAGCGCTCGCTGCGATGCTGATGCAGTCCGGCGAGATTGAAGCGCAAGCCTATCCAACCCGTCCGATCCGTATCATCGCGCTCTCTTCACCCGGTTCCGGGCCGGATATCGTCGGGCGCCTGCTCGGCCAGCGATTCACGGAGGCGTGGGGCCAGCAGGTGATCGTGGATACACGCCCGGGCGCGAGCGGCATCATCGGCTCGGAGATCGCCGCGAAGGCGGCGCCTGACGGCCAGACGCTGGTGATCATCACCTCCCAGGCCGTCATCGTTTCAGTGATGTACCAGAAGCTCACCTATGACCTCAACCGCGACTTCGCGCCCATCGGCCTCGTCGCGTGGACGCCGTTCATACTCGCGGTTCACCCGTCCGTGCCCGCGACAACCGTGAAGGATTTGATCGCCCACGCGAAAGCGCACCCGGGAAAGCTGCGCTACGGGTCGGGCGGTACCGGCTCGCCGCCGCACCTGTCGGTGGAGATGTTCAGGACGATGGCGGGAATCGACGTCCTGCACGTGCCGTACAAGGGCATAACGCCCGCGATGACCGACACGATCGCCAACCAGGTGCAGATGATCATCTCCGTCGTGCCGGCGATACTGCCGACGGTCAAGTCGGGCAGGTTGAGGGCGCTCGGCGTCACGAGCGCGAAGCGCGCGCCGCTCGTGCCGGACGTGCCCACGATCGCGGAGACGGTGCCGGGCTACGAATTCATAGGGTGGTACAGCCTTGCCGCGCCTGCGAAGACGCCGGCCGCCGTGCTCGACAAGATCAACGCCGAGCTTGCCCAGGCGCTCAAGACCCCTGAATTCCGCGAGCGCCTGTCCGGGCTGGGCGCCGTGCCGCTCGGCTCGACGCGGCAGGAGCTGGCGGCGTACATCAAGGAGCAGTCGGTCAAGATGGACGCGGCGGTGAAGGCTTCGGGGGCGAAGCCGGAGTGAGGCAATTCGAGAAGGAGTGACACGTGACAGGTGACACGTGTCTCGAAAATGCCGTATTCCTCCAATCGCAGGTGACGAGTCACGGGTCACGAGTCACTTCTTGTATTGATCGAAGGAGCAATGAATATGGCAGACGGAATAAAGCCTGTACGCAGAGTCGTCATCGGCAACGACGCGCAGGGGCGATCCTGCGTGCTGTTCGACAGCGCGGCGCCCAACGTGAACGCCAACGCGTTCAAGAAGGGCACGGCGATGACCGACGTCTGGGTGCGCGAGTCGTGATGGCGCGCTTCGTCACCCTTGGCCTGCTGCTGGCCGCGCTCCTGCCGGGGGTCCGTGCGGCCGACTGGCCGACCAGGCCGGTGCGGTGGGTGATCGGCCCGGCGCCCGACGTGCTGCCGCGCATGTTGGGCCAGAAGCTGGCCGAAGCGTGGGGACAGCAGATCGTCGTGGATCAGCGCCCGGGAGCGGCCGGCATCATCGCCGCGGAGACCGTCGCGAAAGCGCCGGCGGACGGCTATACCTGGCTCATGACCACCGGCGCGAACACGACCCTGGTGGGTCTCTACCCGAAACTGCCTTACGACCTGGTCCGCGACCTGGCGCCCGTCACCTTGATGGCGACGATACCGTTCGTGCTGGTAGTGCACCCGTCGGTGCCGGCGGCGACGCTGCAGGAGTTCATCAAGCTCGCCCAGGCCCGGCCGGGCAAGCTGAATTACGCTTCGGGCGGCACCGGCACGACCTCGCATCTCGCGGGCGAGATGTTCAAGAGCATGGCGAAAGTCGACGTCGTGCACGTTCCGTACAAGGGCGTCGGGCCGGGGGTGGTCGACCTGCTGGGCGGCCAGGTGCAGATGATGTTCGCGATCATGCAGGGCGCCATGCCGCACGTGAAAGCGGGCAAGCTGAAGGCGCTCGCGGTTTCCAGCGCGAAGCGCACGGCGACGGCGCCAGAGGTGCCCACCATCGCCGAATCCGGCGTTCCAGGCTATGAATTCATTTCGTGGAACGCGGTCCACGTTCCCGCGGCCACGCCCAGGGCAATCGTCGCCACCATCAACCGGGAGATCGGCAGGATCCTGGCCATGCCGGACGTGAAACAGCGGATGTTCGACCTGGGGCTGGAGGTCGCGGGCGGCCCGCCCGAACGGCTCGGCGAGCTGGTCAGGTCGGACATCGCGAAGTGGAGTAAGGTGATCAAGGAAGTCGGCGTAAAGGTCGACTAAGCACATTGGCCATGGAATCACACGGAGAATGGCCAAGGTCAAATTCAAATTCATTTGCCACGGAATCACACGGAAGGGCACGGAAGTTGAAAACCGCCATGGCCCTTTATCGGGGTTCTGTTCTTGATTTTCGTCCGTGTGTTTCAGTGTGTTTCCGTGGCTGAAGTGGATCTTCAGATCTTAGACAGGAGCAACAGAAATGCCAAAGATGACGGGATCGCGATTGTTTGCCGAGGTACTGAAAGGCTACGGCGTGACGCACGTGTTCTTCGTGCCGACCATATTGATGGACGCGCTGGCCGAAGCGGACAGCCTCGGCATACAGAAGATACTCACGCACGGTGAGAAAGCCGCCGTCTACATGGCCGATGGCTACGCCCGCGCGAAGAACGCGCCCGGCGTGTGCCTCGCCCAGCAGATCGGCGCGTCCAATCTCGCGGCGGGCTTGCGCGATCCGTTCATGGCGCACACGCCGCTCATCGCCATCACCGGGGGGCCGCAGTCCGGCTGGCGGTATCGGAGTGCGTATCAGGAGGTGGAGGACTTCGATCAGTTCGACGCCGTGACCAAGCGCAATCTGTACCTCGACGACATAGCGCGACTGCCTGACCTGCTGCGGCAGATGTTCCGCATCGCGACCTCAGGTGCGCCCGGCCCGGTCCACCTGCGGCTCAAGGGCTCGCACGGCCAGGGCATCGAGATGGAGGCGGAGCTGCAGGCGGCCGTCGAGACGCAGTTCGCGACCGTTCCGCCGTTCCGCCCCGTGGCGGAAGCGGCCCGCGTGCGCGCGGCGGTGGACATGCTCGCCAAGGCGCAGAAACCCGTCATCGTGGCGGGCGGCGGCGTCATGTCCTCGCAGGCACAGGCAGAGCTGGTAGTGCTCGCGGAAAAGCTCCAGGTGCCGGTGGCAACGTCGCTGACTGCGAAGGGTGCCATTTCCGACCTGCATCCGTTGTCCGCAGGCGTGTGCGGGACCTACTCGCGGGCCTGCGCCAACAAGGTCGTGTCCGAGGCGGATCTCGTGTTCTTCGTCGGCAATCACGCCGGCGGCCAGTTGACGACCAACTACCGGATACCGGCGGCGGGGACGCCCGTGATTCAGCTCGACCTCGATCCCGAGCAACTGGGGCGCAACTACTCCAATGCGGTTTCGCTGCACGGGGATGCGAAGGCGACGCTCGCTGCAATGGCGGATGCGGCGCAGCGCAAGACGCCCGAGGCGGCGGCGTGGACCGGGCGCGTGCAGCAACTCGTATCGGAGTGGCGCACGAACGCGGAGAAAATGCGCCAGTCGGACGCCATCCCGATGCGCCCGGAACGCATCTGCAAGGAGGTGACCGACGCGCTGCCGGCCGATGGCGTGCTCGTCTCCGACACCGGTCACGCGGGCATGTGGACGGGACAGATGGTCGACATCACCAAGCCCGGGCAGCGTTACATACGCTGCGAAGGGTCGCTCGGCTGGGGACTGCCCGGCGCGATGGGCGTCAAGTGCGCGCTGCCGGACAAGCCGGTGGTGCTCTTCACGGGCGACGGTGGCCTCTACTACCACATGACCGAGCTGGAAACCGCGGCGCGTCACAACATCAATCTGGTGGTCGTGATCAACAACAACAGCTCGCTCAACCAGGAAATACCGCTCGTCAACGCGGCCTACAAGGAAAAGCGCGACACCAAGTCCGGTGAAATGTGGCGCTTCTCCAAGAACGCGGACCTCGCCAAGGTGGCACAGGCGTTCGGGTGCGAGGCGTTCCGCGTGGAGAAGCCGGCGCAATTGAAGGAGCTGCTGCCGAAAGCGTTCGCCATGGGTAAGCCGGTCGTGCTCGACTGCATCAGCGAAGAGCAGGCGCTCGCGCCGACGGCGTGGCAGCCCGGCGCGGGGGGCGGCCACTAGCGAGGCCGCGATAGCGCAGCGCCAGGTCAGGCGGCCTGCAGGCGCGCCTGCGCGCTCGCCCAGTCGTTGAGGATCGGGACTATGGCGTCTATGCCGGCGGTTTCCAGGATCTTGCGCACCATTTCGTTGGGCGCGACCAGGACCATCCTGCCGCCCCGCCCCGCTTGCGCGCGCGCCGCGGTCAGCAGCGTGCGCAGCCCGATGGAGGCGACGAACGACACGTTAGAGAGGTCGACGGCGAGCTTGAGCGGCTGGGTCGAGGTCGCGAAAGCGAACTGCTGGTCTATCGCCCGGGTCCCTTCGAGGTCCATGCGGCCAGCCAGGCTGATACGGGTGAGCTTGTCGTCCTGCTCTACGGTCATGTTCATGCGCTTGCTCCGGGTCCCGGGAATCAGAGCGCGATGATAGGCAGCGTGCTATTACAGTTCCGTTACAGCACCGTCAGCCGTCAGGGGGGTCAGGCGTCGATTCAGCGCGCCCGCCGGCCAGCACGGGTCCTGATGCCGCAGGATTTCCGGCGGGCGGCGTGGCACGCGCTCTTGGTGCGACGCGCGTAGTCGCGACAGCGCCGGCCGGTCTTCATTGGCTTTTCCGGAAGAGCACGATGCGGTTCGAGTTCGTGCCGAGCTTGTTGTTCGACACCCCCCAGATATTGGCGGTCTTGGTGAAGCGCTGCGCGTTGATGAGGATCGCCTCGCAGGAGAACCCGGCGTAGATACCGAGCGGAGCGACGACTTCCTCCAGCTTGACCGCGCCGCGGCGTACCTCGCCGACTTCGAACGCGACCCAGCCGCCGGGCCGTGTGACGCGGTACAGTTCCGCGAAGACCGGGGTCATCGCCGCGGCCCAGTCCTCCACCTCCCGCGCCATCGTGATGCGGCCCGAGATCGCTTCGGCGTCCAGGCTGTTGAACCAGCAGCGCAGCCAGTTGTCGCGGGCGTACTGGACGACATCCAGGAAAGGCGGAGAAGTCACGGTCAGTTGCACGCTGCCGGCGGGGATGTCCGCGGTTGCGCCGGCGTCCCGGGAGATGAGCAGCGCGTCGTCCGCCGCCTTGCGCAGCCACCACCGCTCCGCCGCGGAGAGCCGGCCCTGCAGCTGCATGGTTTTCTTGAGGATGAGGGCGCGGATGTCGCGGTAGCCCGGCTCCTGCCGCAGCCGGGCGTTGATGCGGACCTGGTCTTCCTGCGTGACGGCCTGGTTGGGCGGCAGCGTGTAGACCGAGAAGAAGCCCGGCGAGTGTCCCGTCAGCCGGTTGGTCGCCACCATCCGGATCCAGCGGTCGGCGGCGTCCTCGGCGCCGCTCTGCGCGCGGCGATAGAGATACTCGCGCAGGCCGAGGATCTCGTACTCGGTATCCGGATGAAAGAACATGGAGAGATCCAGCCCGCTCTTCGGGCGCGCCGCGAAGCGCAGCGATCGGAGCCGCGCATCTATCTCCGTTACGCTCGGCAGCTCCAGGCGCGGATAGGTCAGTATGGCCGAGAGCGGGTTGACGTCGTTGGCGATGACGTTCCGCCCGTGCAGAGCCGCCTCGACCGCGGTCGTCCCGCGCCCGCTGAACGGGTCGTACACCACGTCGCCTTCGTCGGTCAGCCGCCCGATGAAGTACGCGGGAAGCTGCGGCTTGAAGCAGGCGCGGTAGGAGATCTCGTGGACAGGGCTCGCCTGCCGCTGGCGGCTGGTCCAGAACTCGGCCTCGTAGACCGGAACAGATAAAGAATCCGAAGTCTCAGTGGATTCTTGTCTGGCTCGGGAGCTGCGCGGGCGCGAAACCTCTAATGCCCGCGTGGCGCTGCGGGGTGCCAGTCCTAGCATCACGATTCCTCCAGTGGGGTACTCGGAGGGATCGTACCTTCTTTGCCGTTCTAGTACAAGTACTTAAATCAATGACTTAGCGTAAAGTACAGGCTCTTTCGCCTATTTTGCTGCGATTTCAAGACTTTCGTCGAGCAATTCCATCCAATGCCGGACCGGCAACGCGGTCGCGCTCTGAAGATGTACCTGGCAGCCGACGTTGGCCGTGAGGATGACGTCGGGCTTGCCGCTTTCCAACGCGTCGATCTTGTTGTCTCTCAGTTTGCCGGCGAGCTCGGGCTGGAGGAGAGAGTAGGTGCCGGCGGAGCCGCAGCACAGATGCGCATCAGGGACAGGCGTCAATTCATAGCCAAGCGACGTCAGCAGCGCCTCGACCGTGCCTTTCAATTTCAAGCCGTGCTGCAGCGTGCAAGGGGAATGAAAGGCCACTCTCTGAGGGGGAACGCCTGACGCCTGACGCCTGAC
The DNA here is from genome assembly GCA_035649495.1 of Burkholderiales bacterium. Lineage (GTDB taxonomy): Bacteria > Pseudomonadota > Gammaproteobacteria > Burkholderiales > SG8-41 > SG8-41. Next base: position 72,775 of record DASRJL010000147.1, read on the forward strand.
CCCTGACGGCAGTTTGTTCTGTTCGGCCACGATCACTTCGCTGATGTCCTTCGCGAGCTCCGAGATGCGGCGGGCCTTGTCGGCGTAGGCGGGATCGCGGGAGAGCTGATACCCATAGTCCTTCACCATCGTGCCGCAGCCGCTGGCCGTGATGACGATCGCTTCCACGCCCGCTTCGACGTGAGGCCACCACGCGTCGACGTTGCGCCGCATGTAGTCGCGCGCTTCGTCTTCCGCGCCGGTATGAAAGGAGACGCCCCCGCAACAGCCGGCGCTGGACGCGCGCAGCAGCGCGATGCCCAGCCGGTCGAGGACGCGTGCGACCGCGGCGTTGGTATTCGGTGCGAGCGCCGGTTGCACGCACCCATCGAGCACCAGCATGCGCCTTGCATGGACTTGGGCAGGCCAGTCCTTGGAGCACGCCACGGCCTCGGGCACCTTGCGCTTGAGCGCGCCGGGAAGCAGCGGACGCACGAGTTGCCCGAGCTTGAGCAGCGGCCCGAACCTGGAACAGTGCGGGACTATTGCCTGGAGCACCTTGCGCTCGACCGCTGCCCAGCCTTTACGGGGGACCCGTTGATCGACGACATGCCGGCCGATGTCGAGCAGGCGGCTGTAGTGGACGCCGGAAGGGCAGGTGGTCTCGCACGAGCGGCAGGTGAGGCAGCGGTCGAGGTGGAGCTGGGTCTTGACGGTCGGCTCTGCGCCCTCGAGCACCTGCTTGATGAGATAGATCCGCCCGCGCGGGCCGTCGAGCTCGTCCCCGAGGATCTGGTAGGTGGGGCAGGTGGCCGTGCAGAAGCCGCAGTGGACGCACTTGCGCAGGATCGCGTCGGCGTCGCGGCCTTCGGGAGTGTCTTTGATGAAGTCAGCTAGATTGGTTTGCACGAGGATCGAACCGCCAAGACGCCAAGGCCGCCAAGAAATTCAATAATGGAACGGCAGACGAACGCAGATGAACGCCGAATCCTGAATCCCGATTCCCGAATCCTGGTATTTGCAAGCGACGCATCAGCGGAGAGTTGCAAATACCTTCTTGCGGTATTCCACGACCAGCTGCAGCGTGCGCAGCAGCGCGTGATGCTCCGGCACGGCGTTCTCGGAGATCTTCTTGTCTGAGAGCTCTTCCATGATTTCGCGCATGAGGTCGGAGACGAGGAGCACCTGCCCGCCGCCCAGCGTGGGGTGGTTCGCCTTGCTCGCGGATACCAGTATGGCGATCTGCTCGATCTCGCCGGGCACGTCGAATCCGGGAAACAGGCCCGGGATGTACTCGCGGCCGGCGTCGAACTTCCTGCGAAATCGCCGCTCCCGCGTTTCCCAGCTCTCCGCATCCAGGGACGGCTCCAGGTGCACGAGATGCCGGGTTTCCGGATTGAGCGCCACCACGTCCAGCTCGGCCTCGTATCCGCCCCTCGAGCGCCGGCCCACCGGCACGTTGCGCCGCACGAAGTAGCCGCGGTACTCGTACCACTCGGCGACGAGCTGCTCGAGAAAATTATTTGCCATGAAGTTCAGGGTTTGAGACTGGAGACTAAGAAGCTATCTCATAAACGGCCGCCCTAGACATCCGCAATTCCCGGGAGGACTTCCATCTTCGGTAGCGCATCAGGTCAGTGCCATCAATTTCAGAACATCGGATGGTGACGGAACGAGCAGTCGCCAGCAGTTGCCGGAGAAAGCGTGGGAGTTGGAGTTCGGGATGCACAAGACTTGACGCGTTGAATTAGAACGTGTGATGAACAGAGAGGATGGATACACTAATCCTCTGTGCTTTCCGTGATCGCTGTGGCCGGTAATGTTTTTGAGATAGGTTCTAGGGGCTAGCGCCATACTCCAGTCTCCGGTCTCCAGTCTCAGAGATCAGGATAGAGCCGACCGGGATTGAGGATACCAGCCGGATCGAAAGTGCGCTTGAGCCGCAGGTGGATGGCCGCCAGGCCTTCCGGGAGGGGATGGAACGTGCCCGCCGACTTGTCGCCGCTGCGAAAGAGCGTCGCGTGGCCGCCGGCCGCCTTTGCGGCGCTGCGCACGGACACGGGGTCGGCGTCCGTCTTGAGCCAGCGCAACGCGCCGCCCCATTCGATGAGGTTCCTGGCGGGCACCCGCAGGGGAGGCGTCGTGGACTTCACCGACAGCCGCCACAGCGACGGTCCGCCTTCGAACCAGGGATCGGTCTGTTCGCGGATTCCCGTCCAGAAACGGCTTGCCGGCACGGGATCGACCACGGTGCCGCCGATTTTCCCGATCGCAGCCTCTATCGCCGGACGCGCGCCCGAGAGTCGTACGCGGAAGTCACCACTGTGGAAAGACGTGGCCGAAACCGGCAACGGCTTTCCCGCCCACTGGTTCATGGACTCGAGGGCCTCGCCCTCGCTGCACGCGCGCATCAGCGTCGCTTCCATGGGAGGCAGCGGCAGCACCTTGAGTGATACCTCCAGCAGCACGCCGAGCGTGCCCAGCGATCCCGCCACGAGACGCGAGACGTCGTAGCCGGCCACGTTCTTCATTACCTGTCCGCCGAAGCGGAGATCCTCGCCCTTGCCGTCGAGCAGGCGCACGCCCAGCACGAAATCGCGCACCGCCCCCGCGTAGGCGCGGCGAGGCCCCGACAGACCGGCGGCGACGCAACCGCCCAACGTTGCTGCGCTGCCGAAATGCGGCGGCTCGAACGGCAGCATTTGGCCCTTCTCGCGCAGCGCGGCCTCGACTTCAGCGAGCGGCGTGCCCGCCCGGGCAGTAATCACCAGCTCGGTCGGCTCGTATTCGACGATGCCGCGGTATGAGGTGACGTCCACGACCTCGCCGCGCAGCTCTCCGCCGTAGAAGTCCTTGGTGCCGCCGCCACGGATGCGCAGCGGGCGTTTCTGTGCGGCCGCATCGCGGATGGTGCTGGCGAGGTGATCGACTAAATCCTGCATGGAGTGGCGCATGATACGAAGGATGAAGGATGAACGTGGAAGGATGACCCCGCGTCGATGCGCGACAAAGCAGGTCCCTCCCTTTCACTCTCGTCCGGCCGGCGGCCGTGCGTGCAAGCTTCGGACCGAGGGAACGAAAGGTCCGGACCTCTCAAGCAAGGTCATCCTTCATCCTTCCGCTTTCATCCTTGTATTTGCCATGTCACCGGTCATGCCCGTCAGAAGCGCGGAAGCTGAGGAAACCTTTGATGTCCCGCATGCACGTGCATGCGGCCGAACTCCGCGCAGCGGTGCAGCGTGGGCACCATCTTGCCGGGATTCAGCAGCCCGTGCTCGTCGAACGCGCGCTTGATCGCGTGAAACGTCGCGAGCTCGCTCGAGCCGAACTGGATGCACATCTGGTTGATCTTCTCGACGCCGACGCCGTGCTCGCCGGTGATGGTGCCGCCGACCTGGAGGCAGATCTCCAGTATCTCGCCGCCGAATTCCTCGGTGCGCGCGAGCTCGCCCGGCTTGTTCCCGTCGTACAGTATGATCGGATGGAGATTGCCGTCCCCCGCGTGAAATACGTTGGCGCAGCGCAGGTCGTACTTGCGCTCGAGCTCCGCGATCCTGCGCAGCACTTCGCCCAGCCGCTTGCGCGGTATCGTGCCGTCCATGCAGTAGTAGTCCGGCGAGATCCTGCCCGACGCGGGGAACGCCGCCTTGCGGCCGGCCCAGAAAAGCAGGCGCTCTTTTTCGTCACGTGAGACCTGCGTCTGCACCGCGCCGGTTCTCTCCAGCACGTCCTGCACGCGCCGGATCTCGTCCGCCACTTCCTCATGCGTCCCGTCCGATTCGCACAGCAGGATGCTGGCGACGTCGGTCCGGTAACCGGCGTGCACGAAGTCTTCGACCGCCCGGGTCGCCGCCTGGTCCATCATCTCGAGTCCGGCCGGGATGATGCCGGCGGCGATGATGCCGGCGACGGCATTGCCGGCGCTTTCCACGTCGTCGAACGCCGCCATGACCACTTGCGCGAATTCGGGCTTCGGCAGGAGCTTGACGGTTACTTCCGTCACGACGCCGAGCAGTCCCTCGGAACCGGTCATTAACGCGAGCAGATCGTAGCCCGCGGCGTCGAGGCCGTCGGAGCCGATATCCAGGATCTCGCCCTCGACGGTCGCCACGCGGAGCTTCAATATGTTGTGCACCGTGAGCCCGTACTTGAGGCAGTGCACGCCACCGGAATTTTCGGCCACGTTGCCGCCTATGGAGCAGGCGAGCTGGCTCGACGGGTCGGGCGCGTAGTACAAGCCGTGCGGCGCGGCAGCCTCCGAAATCGCGAGGTTGCGCACCCCCGGCTGCACCCGGGCGGTGCGGGCGCCGGCGTCCACTTCCAGTATGCGCATGAAGCGCGCGAGGGAGAGCAGCACGCCGTTACCGAGCGGCAGCGCGCCGCCGGAAAGGCCCGTTCCCGCGCCGCGCGCGACGACGGGTACCCGCAGTCCGTGACAGGTGCGCAGGATGCGGCGCACCTCAACCTCGGTGTCGGGCAGCGCGACCACCATGGGCACCTGGCGGTACGCCGACAGCCCGTCGCATTCGTAGGGCGTGACGTCCTCGGTTTCCCACAGCACGGCCGGCCCCGGCAGGAAGGCGCGCAGCGCGGCGACGACGTCGCGCTGGCGGGCGAAGTCGACTGCTGTCTGTTCCGCTACCGCGCTCATGTGACGATTCTAACGCCGCATGCCGCGCTCATGGCGCTGAAATCGGATTGTCAGACGGGATCCGAGTGGAACACCAGCCCCGCGTGCTCGCGCAGGGCGTGGAAGCGGATGTTGGGCCAGTGCTCGTGCGCGACCTCGATCTCGGCCTTGTGGGAGGCGAGGAAGGTCGGCGCTTCCACCGCGTCGTGCGCGATGCGATGGGCGTTGGCGTCTATGAAGCGCTTCATTTCCTTCGGATCGTCCGCCGTGACCCAGCGCGCCATCGTGTAGCGCGCGGGCACGAGGCGCGGCTCGCAGCCGTACTCGTGGCGCAGCCGGTGCGCGACGACGTCGAACTGCAGGTTGCCGACCGCGCCCAGGAGCAGCGTGCCGCCGCCGACCGGGCGAAACACCTGTATCGCGCCTTCCTCGCCGAGTTGCGCGAGCCCGGTCCGCAATTGCTTGCTGCGCAGCGGGTCGGCGATCTCGACCGTCTGGAACAGCTCGGGCGCGAAGAAGGGCAGCCCCGTGAACTGGAGGTCTTCGCCCTCGGTCAGCGTGTCGCCCAGTTGCAGCACGCCGCGATTGGGGATGCCGATGATGTCCCCCGCGTACGCGTCCTCGACCAGCTCGCGGCGCTGCGACAGGAACGACACTACGCTCGCGGGACGGAACTCCTTGCCGGTGCGGTAGTTCGTGAGGCGCATGCCGCGCTCGAAATGACCCGAGCACACGCGGACGAACGCGATGCGGTCGCGGTGGCCCGGGTCCATGTTGGCCTGGATCTTGAATACGACGCCGGAAAACTCCGGCTCCACGGGATCGACCAGCCGCTGGATGGCCTTGCGCGGCCGGGGCGGCGGCGCGAACTCCACGAGCGCGTCCAGCACTTCCCTGACGCCGAAATTGTTGATGGCCGAGCCGAAGAAGAGCGGGGTTTGCCTGCCCGCGAGAAACGCTTCCCGGTCGTAGGCGGGCGATACGCCCTTCACCAGCCCCATGTCCTGCCGGGCGCGGATGAAGAAATCGCCGAAGCGCACGCTGCACTCCGGGTTGTCTATGCCTGCGATGACCTCGTCGTCGTTTCCGACGCGGTCCTCGCCGGGCCGGAACACGCGCATGCTGTCGCTCCGGAGGTCGAACACGCCCTTGAAGCCCTTGCCCATCCCCACCGGCCAGGTGCACGGGACGACCGGCATCTCCAGCGTGCGCTCGATCTCGTCCACGAGGTCGATCGGCTCGCGGACCTCGCGGTCCATCTTGTTGACGAAGGTAATGACGGGGGTCGCCTGCGCGCGGCACACGTCGAGCAATCGCAGCGTCTGCGCCTCGATGCCGTTCGCGGCGTCTATCACCATCAGCGCGGCATCCACCGCGGTCAGCACGCGGTAGGTATCCTCGGAGAAGTCCTTGTGGCCGGGGGTATCGAGCAGGTTGATGACGCAGTCGCGGTACTCCATCTGCATCACCGAGCTCGCCACCGAGATCCCGCGCTGCTTTTCGATCTCCATCCAGTCCGAGGTGGCGTAGCGCGCGGCCTTGCGCGCCTTCACGCTGCCGGCGATGTGGATCGCGCCGGCATACAGCAGCAGCTTCTCCGTGAGTGTGGTCTTGCCCGCGTCCGGGTGGGAGATGATGGCGAAGGTGCGGCGCCGCGAAACTTCCTGCTCGAGGTTCATGTCTGTCCGTGCATGGGCCGCGCGGGGTGCGCTTTAGTGCGGCCGCGCATCATAAGTCATTTTGTAATAATAATCAACAGGATGGGCGTGGTATTCCGCTGTGGAGCTCAAGCCGGTTCTTTCAACTCTGCTGCTGGCGGCCGCGCTGCTCGCAACGGCGGACGCGCCGGCCGCTGAATCCGGGGCGGGAAAGCCGGGCGCGGGAAAGGAAACCCGGGCCAGGACCACGCGGACCGGCCTGGCGACATATTACGGGAGGGGCCTCGACGGCAGGAAAACCGCCAGCGGCGAAGCATTCGACAAGACCGAAATGGTCGCGGCCCATCCTTCCTACCCGCCGGGCACACGGGCCAGGGTGACCAATCTGCGCAACGGCCGTTCACAGGAGGTCAGGATCGTAGACCGCGGCCCCGCGCCGGAGCATCAACACCGGGGCGTGATCATCGACGTATCCGAAGCGGTGGCGACCGAGCTCGATTTCCGCAGGAAGGGAAAGACGCGGGTCAAGGTCGAGGTGCTGGAATGGGGGAGAAAGTAGCTGTCCGCGAGCGACGGCTCCCCGGGAAGCGCGCCTTTCCTGATGCGCATCGCGGCGGGCGTTTTCGCGCGATCCCAGGAACAGGATGTGCACGCCCGCCGCATCGTCCACGGTTACGGGCCGGCCTGACTCAAAGGGGGGTAGGCGGGATTTTCCTGCGTTTGGGCAGCGGCGCCGGGTTGGGGACTTCCTCGGCGACGCAGAAGATCCCTCCCTGGTAGGTCTCCGGAATGGCGTCGCCCGGCTTCTCGCGCGCGAGCACTTCCTGCGCGTAGGTCTCGGAATCGTCCTGCGGCCGGTAACCCAGGCGCGCCGCGTTGGAATTGTCGTACCAGCTGCGCGTGTTGCGCGAGACTCCGTAGACGATTTCGAACTTGATGTCCGGGTGCTCGATGCCGATGCCCACGAGCTGTGCGAGGTCGCGCGGCGAGATCCAGATCGACAGGCGCCGCTTGTCGATCGGCGCCGGGCCGATGTTGCCGACGCGCATCATGAAGAACTCCATGCCGTACCTGTCGGCGTAGAGGCTCCCCAGCGCCTCGCCGAATACCTTGGAGACGCCGTAGCGGCTGTCGGGCTTCGGGTAGACGCGGTGGTCGATGGTCTGGTCGCGCCGGTAGAAACCGGTCGCGTGGTTGGATGTCGGAAAGAGGATGCGCTTGACGCCGTTGCGGCGCGCCGCCTCGAACACGTTATAGCAGCCGACGATGTTGGCGCTGAGGATCCCCTCCCAAGGCCCCTCCACCGAATAGCCGCCGAGGTGCACGATCGCATCCACGCCCTTCGTGATGCGCAGCGCATCGGCCATCCTCGAGATGTCGGCGCGCATGAAGGTCTCCGTGCCGGCCTTCTTGAGCGGCCTCAGGTCGGAGGCACGGATCCGGTACTTGCCCTTCAGCTCGCGCCGCAGGTGGGTACCGGCGTCGCCCGCGGCGCCGGTGATCAGGATGTTCTTCATGGTTAGAACCTATTTCATATACAGGCGCGTGATGCGTTGTGGCCAGGACGGACCGTATGCAAGGCGCCCGACGAAGGCAATATGTCGATATTGTCGAGGAGGGTAACGCAGCAGACGACCGTCCTGGCCGCAACCCCGAAGGGGACGGGGCGATCTGGGCGCATTTCGTTGTCGGTCGCTCCTAACATAGAGTCTATGCGTCGTCGCGATCCTCCTAGAACTGCATCCCACCTCGCCTCCGTCGCACACGT
>DASRJL010000148.1:0-10833 GCA_035649495.1 Burkholderiales bacterium
GGGATCCGGCGGAACCATGGCGAGTATCGGCTTCACCGCGCGCGCCATCTGGTGCATGAGCCGCCCGAACTCGTCGTAGGCCTCCGCGTCGCGCAGCGAGTGGCGCGCCAGCTCGCGGCGGTTCTGATCGTGATCGCCCCACTGCGCCAGGTAGTCTCCCGCTTTTGTCCCGTCATGCAGCGGAGTCAAGGTGCTCTCCAGTGGCAGGATATGCAGGCCGTGACGCGGCAGATCGAGATCGCGGATGATCTCGGGCCGCAACAGGCTCACCACGTACGAGTACACCGAGAACCTGAAGCCGGGGAAGATTTCCTCGGTCACCGCCGCGCCGCCTATGCGCTCCCGCCGCTCGAGCACCAGCACCCGCTTGCCGGCGCGGGCGAGGTAAGCGGCGCACACGAGGCCGTTGTGCCCGGCGCCGATGACGATCGTATCGTAGTTTCTATTAGCCACAGAGATCACAGAGCAAAGAGAGCTCAAGTGCCCTTCACATCGGACATGTGTTCATTGGATTCCGTGTCCTCAAGTAGTAAAACAGGCGCGCTTCAAACGAAAGCATCTTGGGAACAAGAACCGTCACCATTCCGAGAGCACAGAGAAGAACTCTCCTCCGTGACCTCTGTGTCCTCTGTGGCAGATTGGTTCCTGTTATTCCGCGAAATCGACGACCACCGTGGTGATGTTGTCGCGTCCGCCGGCGAGCTTCGCCAGGTCGATCAGCTCTGCGCAACCCGCCTCTGACCTGGTCTCCCGCTCCAGCACGCCCGCAATCTGCTCGTCGGCCACCATGTCCGTCAGCCCGTCGCTGCACAGCAGGAGCCGGTCGCCCCCGGCGATCGTCAGCTTGCGCATCCAGGGCAACGGCGGACTCGCCATTCCCAGGTGCTGCAGCAGTTGCCGGCGCGCGAAAGGCAGGCGCGGGTCGTCGGGCGACACCATTTGATTGTCGAGCAGGTACTGGGCGAGAGAATGATCGTGGGTGAGGAGGTGCAGACTGCCGGCGCGCAGCAGGTAGGTCCGGCAGTCGCCGACGCTGGCGATGATTGCAGTATCGCCGAGGACGAGCGCGAATACGACGGTCGTCCCCATCCCCCGGCGCTCCGCGTTCTCCTGCGCTTCGCGCCAGATCGTCCTGTTCATCGCGCGGAGGATCGCCTGCAGCGTGCGCGCGACGTTGTACTCCTGCCGACTCTCCAGGATTTCCCGCCGGGACGCGAGCAGCCGCGGCAGGTGGTCCACGGTCCGTTGCGCCGCCACCTCGCCCGCGGCGTGACCGCCCAGACCGTCGCACACGAGGAACAGCCCGGCCTGCGGGTCCGCGAACCAGCGATCCTCGTTGTTCTCGCGCACGGAGCCGACGTCGGAGAGCCCTGCGTATTCGCGTATGCGCATCAGGCTCTCTTGCGCTCGGGGTTGAAGAAGGGCTTCTTCGCCACGCGGGCGGCGGCGCGCTTGCGGCGATGCTCGACGGTCAGCTCCATTTCCAGCGCGGCGCCCGGCGCCGCCCAGCGCGACTGGAGGTGCGCGAGGGCAATGTACTTCTTGAGCAACGGCGACCAGGCGCCGCTCGTCGCATAGCCGGCTTGATCCCCGTTCGCGTAGAGAGGGACGCTCGTTCGCCACGCGGCCGACGGGAGCTGCGGGGCAAGCCCCACCTCGGCATAAAGCCGTTCCAGGGAGTCCCAGTCCACTTCGACGCCGGTGAACTGCCACTGCGGTCCCTGCTGCGCCTCCCTCGCAAGCGCCGGCTTGCCGACGAAGTGATTCTTGTCGAGATTGACCGTCCAGGCGAGGTCGAGCTCGTAGGGTGACGAGGTCTGGCCTTCGATGAGGGCCTTGCGCGCCGAGAAGTAGTCGACGTCCATGAGCATGAGTCCCGCTTCCACGCGCGCGAGATCGAGGGCAAGCAGTCCCGCGGGCGTGATCCCGTGCGGCGTGCCGGCCTCGATCAGGGCGTCCCATACCGGGAGCGCATCGGCGGCATCGAGCCAGATCTCGTAGCCGAGATCGCCGGTATAGCCTGTGCGAGAGATCGTAACCGGCAGGGATTTCCGCAACTTCGCCGCGGCAATCCTGAAATACTTCAATTGAGACAGGTCAATGTCGACGATATCCTGGAGAATCGCGCGTGACGACGGGCCCTGCACGGCCAGAGCAGCCGTTCTTTCGGATACATCCTCGAGCGCCACCTCGAGCCCCATGGCATTCGCCTCCAGCCAGCGCAGGTTCGGATCGGCGGAAGTGAGGCGGAAGGTCTGCTCGTCGAGACGCGCAACCGTGCCGTCGTCGAGCACCTTGCCAGTGGCGTCGCACCACGGTGTGTACAACACCTGTCCCACCGCCGCGCGCGAGACGTCGCGCGTTACGACGCGATCGAGCAGGCGGGCGGCATCCCTGCCCCGCACCAGGTACTTGTAGAGCGGCGAGATGTCCAGCAGGCCGGCCGAGCTGCGGATCGCGTGGTACTCGCGCTCGTGCGAGAGCTCGTACGAGCTCGCGGCGACATAACCCGCCCAGCGCCGCCACGCGTGGCTCGTGCACAGCGCGGCGGTGCGTGAATGGAACGGGGTGGTTTTCAGAGGCGACTGCGAACGCCCCGGCGTGGCTTGCGGCATGTCAGGATAAGCTTACCAAGGTTCGCCCCGCAGTATGACCCTGGAGGCTCCTGTCGAGATGAACGACAGGCGCCGGCGGCGGGAGCGACACATGGAGTCGCGCCCGCCGAGACGGGCGGCTACCGGACGGCGGCCTCGCGCGCAGGCCGTTGCTTGCGCAATGCCATCCTTGAAGTCGGGGCATCCACGTCGAGGTAGTACGCACCCAGCGTCTTCAGCTTCGAGACATCCGGATAGAGCACGCCGACTCCCGGCTCGGCCCCCGATCTCGGGCAGTACCACACCGCGCCATCGCGCGTGATCTCGATCTTCGGCTGGTCCGCCACCTGCGGCGTCGGGAAGTAGGTGAACTCCCGCGTCCTGATGTTGAAGCGAGTGGTAGTCCCGCCCTGTCCATCGTCGCCGAACCATACGTTGCCCTCGTAGTCCGCCTGCGGGTCGTACGGCCGCGAGATGTCCAGCGGCACCTTGAATTCCGTCGCTGTGCCGCTCTTGGGATCGATGTACCCGAGTATTCCCCGGTCGTAGACGCCGTACCAGACGCGGTCTTCCATGTCGACGCTCGCGCGCCGCATTCTCCCGGGCTGGGTGAGCGCCTTGTACTCCGAGAACTTGCCCGACTTGACGTCGTACTTGCCCACGCGCACGTCGCCGCGGAACAGCGCCATCCAGATGTTGCCCTGGCTGTCGACGTCGATGCCATAGGGTGCGGAAGGCCGTGTCGGCGTTTCGAACATCTGCACCGTGCGCTTGGCGCGGTCCCACTTGTAGAAGCGGTCGCCGCCGATCATGGTGACCCAGACGTTGCCCTGGTAGTCGACGACCGGGGTGTGCGACTGCAGCCGCTCCTTGATCTTGCGCTCGGGGTCGATCGGGAAGAGTTCCCACGTCTCCGTCTTCGGGTCGAACGCGGCGAGATGGAGCCCGTCGTTGTCCTTGCGCTTTCCCATGCGCTCGGGTACCCAGACGATGCCGTCCTTGTCGATCGTCAGGCCGTGCGTCTCTCCGTCAGGATGCGGCATCGGCCAGTCCTTCCACTCGCCGGTGCGCGGGTCGAGGCGGGAGAGCCGGTTCGGCACGTTGCGGTCCGTGATCCACACGTTGCCCTGCTGGTCGAAGTGGGGATCCTGTCCCCTGCGCCTCAACTTCGGATCGTCGTTGGGCTTGAGGTAGTACTCGACGTACATGGCTTTCGCGAGCTTCGCCTCGTCGAGCGGCACCTGCCGGTCGTAGCGGACCGTGCGCCGGCGCGACTCGGGGCCGAAATTCTTGCCGAGGTATTGCGCCAGCTCCAGGCGATCCTGCTCGGACAGGAAGCCTGCCGCAACCTGGCCGCCCTTCAGCATCATCTCTATGTACGACGCCCATGCTGCCTCGGGATAATGCCGGGCGCCGAAGAAATCCGGGGAGTGGCAACCGACGCACACTTCACGAAGGGGACGCTGGCCCGATCCCGCCGGGAACATCTCGCTCATCGAGACGATCTGCGCCCCGGTGCTCTGCACGGGCCGCAGCACGACGTTCTGGGGCGGGTTGCTGCCGGGGTTCAGGACGACCTGCGTCACCTCCGAATCGAGCCCGCGCGCCTCCACCCTCATCTCGTATTTGCCGGGCAGGAGGTGCAGCGCCTGGTAGTTGCCGCCCGCCGTGTACACCATGTACTGCATGCGCCTGTCGGCGTTGCGGAAGTACACCTTGGCGGCCTGGAACGGCACGGCCGAGGTCACCGTGCCGGAAACAGTGGCGAGACCGGACAGCTCGGCTTTGCCCGCAGCGGATTGCGCCGCCGCATCCCGCACGGATGGAAACAGGTTGAACGCGACTGCCAGTATCGCCACCAGGAAACGCTTCATGACAGGCTCCTTCGGTCTAGCCCATGAATTCTTATTATGGCTCCTCGGACGGCAGCGCCAATCAGTGTCCGACTTATCCGGTTGGTATGCAACTCAGGCAGGATTCAGGATCGGGGATTCGGGATTCGGCGGGCCTGCCCTGGGTAGTCGCTGACCCTGACTCCTGAATCCTGACTCCTGAATCCTGGGTCAAGGAACCTCGATCTTCATCAGCGGCACGTGCTGCTGGCAACCGTAGACATCGCGGTCGGTGATATCGCCGGATCCGACCGGGCGGCGAATCGTGATCTTGAACGCCACGGCAGGATCGTACGGCCGGCATACCAGCACGTCGTCGGCGCGCACGCGATAGATCCCGGCAATGGCGTGGACGTTGATCGCGCCGGATTTCTTGACTCTTTCGTAGCTCGCTGCGTCGTCGAACATGATGTCGAACGTCAGTTCGAACGGGCCGGCGTTTTTGCTGCGGATGACTTTTGCCAGTGACTCGAGCGTTGTCGTCATTTTCAGTTTCTGACTTCCTCGATCGTCATCGGAAAGCACTCGCACGGATCTGCCAGCGGCATCAGGTGGTACACCGCGAAGCGGTACGCCGGGCCCACCGGCAGGCCGAACGGCGAAAACGGATACGCCATGTTGCCCGCCGTGTTGACGATGCCGGGATAGGCCGCGTGCTGCAGGGTGCCGCGAACGAACATGGCGACGCCGGTGGCGAGCTCCTGCTCCGGGGCGACGACGTCGATCAGCAGCCCGACCTCCTGCGGCTTCACGCCGGCGCCCGGATCGAGCTTGCCCATGACCGCGTTCCTGCCGTACACGCTGAAGTTGAGGTGCACGCCCTTGTCCGACAGGCGAAAGCGTTTTTCGGCGCGGTCGCGCACTTCCGTGAACAGGCCGTCGAGCGCGGCGATCATGTATGGATCGCGGATACCGGTGAGCACGACGCTGCGGAAGCCGAGGTGCTCGGCACCTTCGAGCTTGACGCGATAGGTCGCATCGGGAACGAAGCGGCTGCCGGTCACCTTGACGCAGCGCTCGTCCACCTGCGTGAAAACGGTATGCGTGAGGTCGTTCATGCCGCCGGGCCCGGGCTGCAGGCAGGGGTCGCCGCGCTCGTAGAGCGAGTGCCCCGCCACGGAGACCGTGGTGCAGCGGTGCGCCGGATGGCACGGCTCGACCTCGAAGTGATCGCGCCGCACCCGCCCGAGCAAGGGCTCGGCGAGATCGCAGGGCACGGCGGAGAGCCCCGCGCATTCGAGGATCTTGCCGCAATGGAGAGCCAGGCCGTGGTCGTAGCCCTTCATGATGGGCATCGCCGCGAAGATCACGTCGTCGCACGCGCGTCCCGCGACGATCACTTCGGCGCCCGCGTCCAGCGCCTTGATGAAAGGCTCGACGCCCATCTGCGCGACGATCGGCCCGCAGCGGTCGAGGGTTTCGGGCGTGAGCGGGTCCGGGCCCAGGCTTTCGAACGGCGCCTGGCGCAGGCGGCGCTTCAGGTCCGTCTTGTCGAGCTCCGCGCTGATTACCGCCATGCGGAACGAGAAACCGTCTTCGCGCGCGACGTCGTGCACCAGGTCAACTGCCTGCTTGAGCGACACGTTGGCCCCGCTGGTCAGCGCCGAGCCGATGATGAGCGGTATACGCGCGCGGCGCGCGGCGCGCAGCATGATGGCGAGATCGTAGCGGTAGGTCGCGAGCGGCAGGAAAGTCGCGCCGGTCCCATGGTAGTAGGGGCCCATGTCCGTCGAGCCCGCGTCCTGGCCGATGAAATGCGGCTGCGCGGAGATACCCCGCTCGAACGCATCGAGGTTGTAGCCGCTGCCCATGGAGCCCGAGGGGGCGAGTCCGATGATCTCTTCCATGCTCAATGTCCAGAAGGTTTAAGGCCCATGAGCCACGGAAACACACGGACCCACACGGAAGCTCAAAGGCAAATCAGCACAGCGAGAACGTCCGTGCCCTTCCGTGTGATTCCGTGGCCAATGTTCCTTCGAGCTCTACTCCAGCTTGATGTTCGCGGTCCTGATCACGCCGCGCCAGCGCTCGGTATCATCGCGGATCATCCTGCCGAACTCGCGCGGCCCGCTTGCGACGATTTCGGCGCTCTGCGAGGCGAGACGCTCCTTCGCATCGGGAGCGGCCAGCGCCCTGGCGAATTCCTGGTGCAGCTTCGAGACGATGCGCTCCGGCGTGCCCCTGGGCGCCATCATGCCGATCCACAACTGCCCGTCCACGCCGGCGATCCCCAGCTCCGCGAGCGTCGGCACGGCGGGCAGACTGGTCGTGCGCTTGCGCGCGGCAACCGCGAGCGCGCGCACGCGGCCAGCATCGAGCAATCCCCGCGCCGTGGAAACCGTGGTGAATATGAACGGCACGCTGCCGCCGGCGACATCCCCCAGCGCGGCGCCTGCGCCCTTGTACGGCACGCCCAGCACGTCGATGCCGGCGCGCTGGCGGAACAGCTCCTGCAGGAGGTGCGACACCCCGCCCACGCCGGATTGCGCGATCCGGATCTGGCCGGGCTTCGCTTTCGCCGCGGCAACGAGGTCGCTCACGCTCTTCACCGGGTGCGACGCGTTCACGAACAGCACCATCGGCGTGTCCACGAAATGCGTGATCGGAAGGAGATCGGCGAGCGGATCGTAGGGCAGCTTCGGGTAGAGCGACGGGGCAATCGAGATCTGGCCGTTGCTCGCGAGGAGCAGCGTGTAACCGTCGGGTGCGCTCTTCGCGACGAGCTCGCTCGCGATCAAGCCTCCCGCCCCGCCGCGGTTGTCCACCACCATCTGCTGCCCGGTGTATTCCGCGAACTTCTGGCCGACGGTACGGCCCGGCAGATCCAGGCCGCCGCCCGGCGGATAGGGGATCAGCATGCGAACCGGTCGCGCCGGGTACGCCTCCGCCGCCATCGTGGACAGCGCTGGCAGCGCCGTCACGGACAACAGCAAGAGACACGCGATCAGGCGAGGCATGACGAGACTTCACTCAAAGCGCAAGCATACCCAACAGGAGGTAACAGAGGAAACAGAGATTGTGGCTTTGATCTTCTCCGTTATCTCCGTTTCCTCCTGTTCAATCCTTACAAGCCGGCGACGAATTCCTCGATCAGGGCGTTCACCTTGTCCGGAAGCTCCATGGGCGGGAAGTGGCCGGCGCCGGAGAGTTCGACGTACCTCGACCCCGGCACCGCCTGGTGCATTTCTTTCTCGTACTTCGGCGGGTTGTTGGGATCCTCCAGCCCGCGCAGGAGGAGAAGCCTGGGCTTGAGCGTCGAGAGGCGATCGCGCACGTCGAACGCGTCTATCGTCTTCAGGTCGTGGTACTGGGACATCGGGCCCACCTGCCGGTGCCGCTCCATCAGCCGCTCGCGCAATCCCGGCTCCACGAACTTCATCGCCTTGCGCTGAAACGCCAGCCAATCCTCGTACACCTTCGGGTCCTTGACGGCGTTCAACCGCAGCTCGTACGTGCCCGGCGCGCGCACTTTCGGCCGGTCCGCGACGGTCATCAGCACGAGACCCTTCACTTCCTCCGGATAGTCGAGGCCGTACTGCAGCGCAATCGAAGCGCCCAGCGTGTAGCCGACCAGCACGAGGTCCTTGTTGAGCCCCTGCGCCCACAGCCAGCCGCGCACCCATTCCGTGTAGCGCGCCACGTCTTCGCAGCGCGTCCCTTCGAGATGACCGGGCAGCGTCGGCGAGACGCTGTCCGGAAAGCGCTCGCGTTGATAGAACCAGGCGTCGGCGCAGGCGCCCGCGCCGGGGCCATGGAGAAACACGAGTTGCGGCATGCGAACCTCCTGCCAGCTGCGGGCTTACGACATCGATGAGCGCCGGACCTGGATGAACAGCTAAACTGCCATTTTGCCATCAGGGTGGGGCAGGATCGTGACCAGTAGCGCGGAATGCCGCCGCTGCCCGCGGTTCGGGCAACAAGCATGGTTGGCGGTGCTGCTTTTCGCATGGACGGAGATTGCATGCGGCCAGGGGCCGGCTGGTTCTGCCGCAGGGTATCCGAGCAAACCGGTGCGGGTCACCGTCGGATTTGCGCCCGGCGGCGGAGTGGACATCCTCGCGCGCGTGGTCTCACAGAAGCTGGGAGAAACGATGGGCAGGACGTTCGTGGTCGAGAACCGGCCTGGCGCCGGCGGGACCACCGCTTATGCAGCACTCGCGAGGGCGCCGGCCGACGGATACAACCTGCTCGCGATTTCTGCCAGCTATACGATGAGCTCGGCGCTGCACAGGAACCTCCCGTACGATCCGGTGAAGGATTTCGCGCCGATCACGCTCATGGGCTCCGCCCCCTATTCCATCTCGACTCACCCTTCGCTTCCTGTCAAAACGGTCGCGGACCTTATCGCCCTTGCCAGGGCGAAGCCCGGGGAGCTCAATTTCGCCTCGGGAGGCTTCGGCAGCGCGGGCCATATGACCGGCGAGCTCTTCAAGAGCATGGCGCGCATCCGGATGACTTACATCCCGTACAAGGGCGGAGAGCTGGCCCTCATAGATCTCATCGCGGGACAGGTTCACGTGGTATTCACCAACCTGCTGACCTCGCTGCCGCATCTCAGAACGGGCCGCGTGCGCGTGCTCGCGGTCACCGGAGCGCGGAGACATCCGGCCGTCCCCCAGATTCCCACCGTCACGGAATCCGGATTGCCGGGGTACGAGCCGGTAAGCTGGTACGGCTGGCTGGCCCCGGCGGGAACGCCGGGGGCAATCGTAGCCAGGCTCAACAACGAAATCAGCGGCCTGATCCGCCTGCCCGACGTGCAGGAGCGCTTCGCCCGCGACGGCGCCGATCCGGTAACGAGCACACCCTCGGAGCTTGGCGAGCGTATCGTTTCCGAGCTGGCGCGCTGGCGCAAGGTCGTGAAGGAATCCAACCTTCGCGTCGAGTAACCCATGGGAGGATCAGCATGAGCGGACGGAACATCGACCGTAGGACAGTTCTCAAAGGCGCAATGGCGCTCGCTGCGTCCGGTATCGCGCCCAACCTGCTTCATGCCCAATCGGGCTTCAGCGCCCGCCCCGCCAGGGCGTTGCCGCCGCGCGGCGAGTTCGTCATCCGCGGCGCCACCGTGCTCACCATCGACGCGAAGCTCGGCGATTTCGCGCGCGGCGACGTGCACGTGAGAAACGGCGCGATCGTCGCCGTCGGGGAGAATATCAGCTCGGCGGGGCTTACCGTCCTCGACGCCCGCAACATGATCTGCATGCCGGGCTTCATCGACACGCACTGGCACCTGTGGACGAGCGTGTGCCGGTCGATCATCCGGATCGACGACCCGAAGCGCAGCTACTTCCCGGTGACCAACGCGGTGGGCCGCCACTATACACCGGAGGACAGCTACCGCAGCGTGCGCCTCGGGCTCGCGGAAGGGTTGAGCGCCGGTGCGACCACGGTCCACAACTGGGCGCACAACATACGCTCGCCCGAGCACGCCGATGCCGAGCTGCGCGCCATGCGCGATACAGGCATGCGCGGGCGCCTCGCCTACGGCACGCCGCAGGGCGGGCCGGACGAGGAATCCATGGATCTCGCGGGTCTCGCGAAAATACAGCGCGAGTGGATGCCCAACGACGGCACGCTCACGCTGGGCATCTGCTCGCGCAATGTCGGCGATTCCTCGAATCTCCTGCGCGGCAACATCTCGGTCGAGACCGCCCGCAAGGACTGGGGCGGCGCGCGCGCGCTCGGGCTGCCGATCACCATGCACACGTCGGGACCGAGCCCGGTAAAACTGCTGGAAGAGGCCGGCCTGCTGGGACCCGACGTGCAGCTCGTTCACCCGCTCCTCACCACCGCGGAGGAGCGCAAGATACTCGCCGCGCGTGGCGTGAGCTACAGCGCCTCGCCCACCGGCGAATCGCGGCGCCCGGCGACCGCCGGCGTGATCCAGGTGGGCGAGCTCCTCGAAGCCGGCGTCAAGACGAGCATCTCGATCGATCACACCAGCGCCTACGCCTGCGACTACTTCCAGTGCATGCGCATCCTCTACAGCCTGCAGCTGCATCGCTTCGGCCAGAAGATGCCGCTGCCATCGAAGCGCCTCGTTCAGCTCGCCACGCTCGACGGCGCCGTGGATCTCGGGATCGCCGACCGCACCGGGTCCCTCACGCCCGGCAAGCGCGCCGACTTGATCCTCGTGCGCACGAGCGACATCAACATCACGCCTCTCTCCGATCCGTACGAGGCGCTCGTCACCTACGCGCAACCGCGCAACGTGGACACCGTGATCGTCGACGGGCGCGTCCTGGTGCGCGCGGGACGCTTCACCACGCTCGACCACGCCGAAGTGCTGAAGGAAGCCGCGGAGACCGCCGCAGCGCTGCGGGCACGAGCGAA
Organism: Burkholderiales bacterium; assembly: GCA_035649495.1. Lineage (GTDB taxonomy): Bacteria > Pseudomonadota > Gammaproteobacteria > Burkholderiales > SG8-41 > SG8-41. The sequence goes on from DASRJL010000148.1 coordinate 10,823, forward strand.
CTGGACGTGAC
>DASRJL010000149.1:0-14825 GCA_035649495.1 Burkholderiales bacterium
CGGTGGTGCGGCTGGAGAGCGAGCTGGTGGAGCAGCTGCGTACTTAGGATCCAGGATCCGGGATTCGGGATTCGGTGTCGAGCTTGCTGCTGAATCCTGACTCCTGAATCCCGACTCCTGGTGCGCTCAGTCCGAGCGCACCTCCTCCCCCGGAAACAGCTCCTCGGTAAAGCCGAAATTGCGCAGGTCGCGTATGCGCATGGGGTAGAGGATGCCGGCGAGGTGATCGCACTCGTGCTGCACGACCCGTGCGTGGAAGCCCTCGACCGTGCGGTCTATCCGGTTCCCATGCTGGTCGTGCCCCTGGTAGCGCAACTGCCGGTAGCGCGGCACGAGCCCGCGCATGCCCGGAACGCTCAGGCAGCCTTCCCACCCTTCCTCGATTTCGCTGCCTACCGGAATCAGAACCGGGTTGACGAGCACGGTATGTGGCACCGGCTCGGCGTCGGGGTACCGGGGATTGAAATCGACTCCGAAGATAACCACTTGCAGCGGCACGCCGATCTGGGGTGCCGCAAGGCCGGCACCGTCCAGCGATTTCATCGTGTCCTGCATATCCGAGACGAGCGCATCCAGCTCCGGCGCCGGGAAGTGCTCGACGGGCCGCGACGGCTCGAGCAGCCGCGGATCGCCCATCCTCAACACCGGCCTAGTCGCCATTCTGGTATTCCGATGCCTGCACCAGCTTTTCCAGGACGTTGCACACCCTGGCGGTGGTGCGCCGGGAAACGGCGGCGATGTCTTCCAGGCGGATCCCGCCGCTGCTGCCGGCGCGGCCCGCCGCATGGTTGACGACGACGGCGATTGCGCCGTAGTTCAACCCGATCTCGCGCGCGAGAGCCGCTTCCGGCATGCCCGTCATCCCGACCATGTGGGCGCCGTCGCGCTCCAGGCGGTCGATCTCGGCCGCCGTTTCGAGGCGCGGACCTTGCATCACGGCGTAAGTGGCGCCGTCAACCAGCGTCTCGCCCGCCGCTGCACCCGCGTCGAGCAGGCGCCGGCGCATGGTCTCGCAGTAAGGATGCGTGAAATCGAAGTGCGTCACGGCATGGCTCGTGCGCGTGATGAATGTCGACTGACGACCATGCGTATAGTCGATGATCTGGTCGGGTACCGCAAGCGCGCCGGGCGGGAGGTCGCGGCGTATGCCGCCCACCGAAGCCACCGAGGCGACGTCCGTCACGCCTGCCACGTGCAGCGCCCAGACGTTGGCGCGGTAGTTCACCTCGTGCGGTGGAATCGTGTTGCCTTCCCCGTGACGCGCCAGAAAAACCACCGGGCGTCCAACGAGAGTCCCGAAAATGAGGGCGCCCGAAGGCTCGCCGTGCGGCGTGTGCACGACCTCCCTCCGCTCAACGACTAAGTCAGCAAGCTGACCGAGGCTGCTGCCGCCGATGATTGCCAGCATAGGATTCGGGATTCAGGAGTCAGGATTCAGCGACCGGTAGAGATCTGCTGCTCACGGATTTGATCTTACCGAATCCTGAATCCCGGATCCTGAAGCCTAAGTGCTGGATCCCGGCTCCTCCCCGAGAGCGTAGATTTCGGGGAGGTTGCGCCATACCCCGCTCACGTCCATGCCGAAGCCGAACACGTAGCGGTTGGGCAGGCGGACGCCGACAAAATCGGCGCTGACCGGCTTCGCGCGCCCGATATCCTTGTCCGCGAAGACCGCGCAGTACACCTCGCGCGCGCGCGCGGCGATCAGCTTCTCGCGCACGGCCGCGAGCGTCCTGCCCTCGTCGAGTATGTCGTCCAGCACCAGCACGACGCGCCCGGCTACCGCGGTGCCCGGCGTGACCTTCCACGAGATCTCGCCGCCCCGCGTGGCCGCGCCGTAGCGGGTCACCTCGAGGTAATCGAATTCCAGCGGAAAGCGCAGCTGGGGCAGCAGCTGGCCGGCGAAGATCACGCTGCCGCGCATGACCGCGAGCACGAGCGGGAAGCTCGCCGCGAGCCGTGCCGAGATCTCGCGCGCCAGGCGCGCCACGGCTTCGGCAACGGCCGTCGCGGAATAGAGCTGGTCCGCGGTGGAGAGCAGCTGCAGCGCCTTCTCGGGGGAGAGAGACACTCTGTGCTATTTTTTGGAACGGACCTTCACGTCCCGCAGATAGGCGCGAAACTCCGCCCCGACCTCCGGGTGCTTCAACGCTATCTGCAGGTTTGCCTGCAGGTAGCCCAACTTGCTGCCGCAGTCGTAGCGCACGCCCTCGAACTCGTGCGCGAACACGTCCTCTTCCGCGAGGAGGCCCGCAATGCCGTCGGTCAGCTGGATCTCGCCGCCGGCGCCCGGCTTGGCCCGCTCGAGATAATGGAATACCCGGGGCGTCAGGATGTAGCGTCCCACGACGCCCAGCGTGGACGGGGCGGCCGCAGGCTCGGGCTTCTCCACGATGCCGCTGATGTGGTGCGGCGATTTCGAACGCGGCTCGATGCGCACGATACCGTAGCGCCGCGTTTCGGCGCGGCTCACGTTCTGCACCGCCACCACCGACCGCCCCCGCCGTGCGAACACCTCGGCCATCTGCTTCAGCGCGGGCGGATCCCCGTCGATCATGTCGTCCGCGAGGACGATCGCGAACGGCTCGTCGCCGACCACCCGCCGCGCGCAGAGTATTGCGTGGCCCAGGCCCAGCGCCTGCGCCTGGCGCACGTAGGTGCAATTGACGTTCGCCGGGATGATGCGCTGGACGATCTTGAGCAGGTCCTTGCTGCCGCGTTGCGAGAGCTCGTGCTCGAGCTCGAACGCCTTGTCGAAATGATCCTCGATGGCGCGCTTGCCCCGGCCGGTGATGAAGATCATCTCCGTTATGCCGGCCGCCACCGCTTCCTCGACCGCGTACTGGATAAGAGGCTTGTCCACGATCGGCATCATTTCCTTGGGACTCGCCTTGGTCGCCGGAAGGAACCGGGTGCCCATGCCCGCGACGGGAAACACCGCCTTGTTGATCTGGTTCATGACTCTCTGTCTTGTTTGAGCAATTCTAGCAGACCGGCTTCGTCGACGATCGGAATGCCGAGTTCGCGGGCTTTGTCATATTTGCTGCCGGGATCTGCGCCCGCTACGACGTAGTCGGTTTTCTTCGACACGCTGCCTGCAACCCGTCCGCCGCGCGCCTCGATCCGCTCCTTCGCGTCGTCCTTGGTCATCGTTGGCAGCGTCCCGGTCAGCACGAAGCGCTTGCCGGCTATTCCCGTTCGGGGGCTTTCCTCCCCCGGTTCGGCGCGAGGCGGGTTTTGAGTCTCGATTCCCGCCCCAAGCAGATCCTCGACCGCCTTGCGATTGTGCGGCTCGGAGAAGAATTCCACTATGCTCTCGGCAACCACCGGACCCACGTCCGCAACGCGTTGCAAGGTCCCGATATCGGCGCCCATCAACGCGTCCATGCCGCCGAAATGCAGCGCGAGATCGCGCGCCGTGGCTTCTCCGACGTTGCTGATGCCCAGCGCATGGATGAACCGCGCCAGGGTCGGATGCTTGCTCCGGGTTATCGCCGCAACGAGGTTGGCGGCAGATTTTTTTCCCATGCGCTCCAGGTTTTCGAGCGTACCGGGAGCGAGCGCGTAAAGGTCGACGGGGGTGCGCACCAGGTCCGCATCCACCAGTTGATCCACCACCTTTTCACCCAGTCCTTCGATGTCCATGGCACGCCGCGACGCGAAATGCAGCAGCGATTGCTTGCGCTGCGCCGGACAGTAGAGGCCCGCGGTGCAGCGGGTCGCCGCCTCGCCTTCATCGCGCGCCACTGCCGATCCGCAGACCGGACATTGCCGCGGCATCACGAACTCCTGCGTGTCCGGCGGGCGCCGCTCGGCGACGACCGAGACTACCTGCGGAATCACGTCGCCCGCGCGGCGCACGATGACCGTATCGCCTACCCGCAGGTCGAGGGCCTTGACGTAGTCCTCGTTGTGCAGCGTCGCATTGCTCACGGTCACGCCGCCCACGAACACCGGCTCCAGCTTCGCCACCGGGGTGAGTTTGCCGGTCCGCCCTACCTGCACCTCGATCCCGAGCACCCGGGTCAGCTCTTCCTGCGCCGGGAACTTGTGCGCGACCGCCCAGCGCGGCTCGCGCGAGACGTATCCCAGCCGGTTCTGCAGCTCCGTGCTGTTCACCTTGTAGACGATGCCGTCCACGTCGAACGGGAGCGCGTCCCGGCGCGCGGCGATGCCGGCATGAAACGCGGCCAGCTCCTCCGCTCCCCGCGCCACCGTGCGCTCCGGCGATACGGGCAGCCCCAGGTCGCGCAGGGCGTCGAGGATCATGCTTTGCGTCGGCGGCCGCCGCCAGCCCGATACTTCGCCGTAGCCGTGGGCGTAGAAGAACAGCGGCCGGCCGGCGGTGATGGAGGAGTCGAGCTGGCGCACGAAGCCGGCCGCGGCATTGCGCGGATTGACGAACACCTTTCCCCCGGCTGCGCGCTGGCGCTCGTTCATTCGTTCGAACTCGTCGCGCCGCATGAAGGCCTCGCCGCGGACCTCGAGGACGGCGGGCGGTTCAACGGCGCGCAGCCTGAGCGGCACGCTGCGGATCGTGCGGGCGTTGGGCGTGACGTCTTCGCCGACCCGGCCGTCGCCGCGCGTCGCCGCCCGCACCAGCGACCCGTTCTCGTAGCGCAGGGAGAGCGCCACGCCGTCGAACTTGAGCTCCGCCTCGTATTCCACGGGCGGGTCGTTGGGTCCCAGGCCGAGCTCGCGGCGGATGCGCTGGTCGAAAGCCGAGGCGCCGCCGCGTCCCGAGTCGGTCTCGGTGCGGATCGAGAGCATGGGCACGGCGTGCCGCACCTCCGGCAGGTCGGAGCGCGCGGCACCACCCACGCGCTGGGTCGGTGAGTCCGGCGAGCGCAGCGATGGGTGCTCGGCTTCGAGCCGCTGCAGCTCCTGGAACAGCCGGTCGTATTCGGCGTCGGGCATGCCCGGCGCATCGAGGACGTAGTACTCGTGATTGGCGCGTTCGATCTCGCGCCGCAGCGTCTCCACCCGCACCGCGACGTCGCGCGGCGCGGCAGAGTCCGTTTCACCACTCACGAGAACAGCCGCAGCGCGCGCTCGCCGCCGGCCGTGATGCCGCGCGCGGCCAGCGCTGCGTCGATCGATTGCAGCTGCTCCCTGATCCGGGCGACGCCGGCCTCCGACAGCGTCGCGCGATTGTCATCGACGAGCTTCCCGCCGAGCGCGGCGGCCAGCTCGCGTCCGATGTCCAGCATGCGATCGAGGACCGCGGCGCCGTCCGCGACCCGCGGGACATCCAGCATGAGGGTGACGCCCGGCGTCGCGAGGCTCTTCAACCTTTCGGGCAGGAACGGCGCCGGCTGGTGATTGTCCAGGGTGAACAGCGTCCGGCGCTGGCCGGCGCGATAGTGAAACACGCCGTCCGGCTCGAGCGTGAAGCCGGCGGCCTCGGCCAGCTCGCGGATGCGGGCGCCGGAAAAAGTCACACCCTCCTCCGCAACGACGTTGACGCCTATCGCCACGTCCACTTCGGAGCAGAATGCATCGAGATCCTGGGCGGCCTTCAACGCCGCGTGCGCGTCGGGGAGTATCGCGCGGCCCGCGATCTTCTCCGCGCAGCTGCGGGCCGCGTCGCAGAACATCGCCAGTTGCGCGGCGTTCGCGGTCCCGGAGCGGTTCACGAGCTGCAGGGCAAGCTTGAGGCCGCGGTAGCGCGCGCTGCGGCCGCGCGTTACCTCTTCCCACGCAGCCGTGTCGGCGTTCAGCCCCAGCACACGGGTGGGCCTGCCGCACCCGGCCATCCTGGTCAGGAGCTCGTCCAGGGGACCCTCGGCGACCACCGTGCCGGTTTCGATTTCCGCCACGCAGTCTAGATCGGCGTCGGGGTCCATCCTGGCGGACCCGGAAACCTGCCGCGCCGGGGCTGGTGCGCCGCTACCCTCCGTGCGGATGGCGCGCGGTGCCGCCGGAACCGGCTGCAGCTGCGGCTCGATTTTGCCCTCGCTCACGTCCCGGCCCCGGGGCAGCAGCACGTCCTCCGGCGCGGTTCCGAACGCCTGGTCGAGCCGCTTGCGGTAGTTACGCTCCTGCACCCAGTTGTACAGGCAGACGCCGCCTATGATCGTGACCCCGATGACGATCAGGCTGAACTGGAGATCGCTCATGGGCAGGATGTTTTCGGCCTTTCGTCCGAAAAAATCCCAATGAAAATACGCAACACGGAATCCCCGTCGCCTGTCCTGGACAGGTATGAGATCACCATATCGGTCGCGGGTTCAGTCACCTGCTTGCGAACTCATCCGAAAACCGCACCTCCGGGGTTCATTGGTAGCAGCTTGCCGAACGGTGAAGCCGGCAAGCTGCTACGCCGCTTCGGAGATCTTCATCGCTTCTTCGATATCCACCGCAACCACGCGCGACACGCCGGCTTCCTGCATCGTGATGCCGAGCAGCTGCTCGGCGATTTCCATGGTGATCTTGTTGTGACTGATGAACAGGAACTGGGAGTGCGCGGACATCGTTTTCACCAGGTCACAGAAGCGCTCGGTGTTGTGGTCGTCGAGCGGGGCGTCGACCTCGTCGAGCAGGCAGAACGGGGCCGGGTTCAGCTGGAAGAGCGCAAACACCAGCGCGAGCGCGGTCAACGCCTTCTCGCCTCCTGAGAGCAGATGGATCGTGCTGTTCTTCTTGCCCGGCGGCTGGGCGATCACCTGCACGCCCGCGTCCAGGATCTCCTCCCCGGTCAGCACCAGGCGCGCGTGACCGCCACCGAACAACACCGGGAACATGCGGCCGAAATGCTCGTTGACGTCATCGAAGGTGCGCTGCAGCCGCTCGCGCGTTTCGCGGTCTATACGGCGGATCGCGTCCTCGAGCGTCGCGATGGCCTCGGTCAGGTCGCCCGACTGCGCGTCCAGGTAGTCCTTGCGTTCCTGCGCCGTCCGCAGCTCCTCGACGGCCGCCAGGTTCACCGCTCCGAGCTCCCTGATTTCATCCGCCAGCCGCGCGATCTCGGCCTGCAGGGCGTTCGCGCGGGCGCCCTTCTCCAGCATGGGGGCCAGCTCTTCCTCGCGCGCGCCGGCATCAGCGAGCTGCCGCGCGAACTGCTCTTCGGTGAGTCGCGCTTCCTGCTCCTTCAGGCGGACTTCCCCTATCCGCTCGCGCAACGGCTCGAGATTCGCCTCGCACTCGGCCCGTTTCTGGTCGGTCGCCTTCAACTGCGCTTCCATGCCTTCCAGCTCGTCGCGCAGGCGGGCGAGCGCCGCCTCGCGCTCCTTGCGCACCGCCAGCGCCTGCTGCAGGCGCTCCTGCAGCGGCTCTTCGTCGTAACCGGCATGCTCGGCCGCGCGCGCGGCCAACGCCAGATTGGAGCGTTCCAGAGCCTCTGAAATGACTTTAACTGACGACTCTATCTCATTGATCTTGATAGAACATGACTGGTGATGAAACCCGGCGTGGTGGGCTGCATCGCGAGCCGCCTGAAGGGTGTCCCGCTGCAACCCCAGGCCGTTCTCAGCGCGCTGGTAGAGATCGGCGGCAAGCGTTGCCTGGGCGCGCCCGTGCTCCAGTTCTCCCTCCAGCCGGGTGATCGCGAGCGCGCTCACCTCGTACCGCCCTCCCGCCTCGGCCGTCTGCCCTCCGATCTCGGCGAGGTCGAGGGCGATCTGCCCGGCGCGCCGCGCGATACGTTCGCTCTCTCCGGAAAGACGCAAAGCCTCGAGCTGCAGGGAGTGCTGGTTCTGCTGTTCGCTGTCGATGCGCTGGCGCAGCTCATCGAGGGCGGCGCGCCGGTGCTCGATATCGTCCTCCGCGGATCTTGCCGCCTGCCGCAGCCCGGTCGACTCCGCGCGTGCGGCGTCGATCAGCGCCGTCAGGTCCTCGATCTCCCTCTGCCGCGTCAGCACGCCGTGCAGCTCGGTATCCGGCGCGTGGAAGCTCACGCTGTGGCGCGTAAAAACGTGTCCTTCGCGTGTTACCAGCAGCATTCCCGCGGGCAGCAGGATCCGCTGCGCGAGCCCCGTGGCGGCGCTGCGCACTACGTAGACGCCTTGCAGCCACTCGGCGACGATCGCCGCGAGTTCGGGGTCTTGGCACGCCAAGTAGCTGCTCAACGGCTCACACCCCAGATAGGCGCCGCGCTGTAGAGCTGGCTCCTGCCCCGGGGCATAGAACGCAGTCTTTGCCGGGGGCGCATCCTCGAACCAGGGCTGGGCCTGATCCAGATCCGGCAGCGCGATGCCGTTCAGCCGCTCGCGCAGCACCGCTTCCAGCGCGTCCTCCCAGCCCGGCTCGATGCGGATGTCCTGCCACAGGCGCCGCGCCCCGGCGAGTCCCTGCCGCGTAAGCCAGCCTTCGGCCCCGGCGCCGCGCTCGAGCCGCTCCTGCAGCTGCGCCAGCGTGTGCAGGCGCGCCTCCATCCCGGCGATGCGCTGCGTGGCGGATTCCAGCACGGCGTTCCGGTCCCGCAATGCCTGCTCGCTCTGCGGCAGCTCGTCCTCCCGGGCGTTCAACTCGGCGCGCATCTCCCGCAACGCTGCTTCGGCCGCGGCGATCCCGTCGGTCAACAGGGTGCGCTGGGCGGTATCGGGAGCCTGGAGCGAGCCGCGCTCCTCGTTCAGCCGCTCGGCGCGCTGCGCCAGCTGGTCGAGCAGCTGCCGCGCATGCGCGCGGTTGGCGTATTCGACCTGCAGGGCCTGGGCGGTTTCCGCGCCGGCGCGCTGCAGCTCGTCGTGGTGGTTGCGCGCGGCGCGACAGGCTTCCTCCGCCAGCGGCAGCTTGCCGGCTTCCACCTGCAGCGCGGCATCGCGGGCCGCCAGTTGTTCCGCCGCACGGACGAGCTCTTCGCCCCATCCGGCAAGACCCGTCTCCGCCGCCGCGCGCTGCTCCCGGTCGCGCGCGAGCTGCGCGTTCAGCTCCGCGATTTCACGCTCAAGGCGCTGGCGGCTGTCGCGGCAATGCGCGATCTCCTGCTCGAGCCGGGAGGTGTCGGCGTTGGCTTCGTAGAACGCGCCCTGGGCGGCGTGGACTTCGTCGCTCGCGCGGTAGTGCCGGGTGCGCATTTCCTCGAGCTGCCGCTCCGCTTCCCTCAGCCTGGCGGTTTCCGCTTCGAGCTCGACCCCGAGCCGCTCGATCTCGCGGCCGTGACGGGCGCGCTGCGCGGCGGCTTCCTGCCTGCGCAGCAACCACATGAGGCTCTGGGTGGTCGTGAGCCGTCCCTGCAGCTCGTGGTAGCGCCCGGCGACCTCCGCCTGCGCCGCCAGGTGCTCGAGCTGCTTGTCGAGCTCCTGCCGGATGTCGTCCACGCGCAGCAGGTTCTCCCGGGTGTCGGTCAGGCGCAGCTCCGTTTCGCGCCGCCGCTCCCGGTACTTCGACACGCCCGCGGCCTCCTCGAGAAAAACGCGCAGCTCCTCGGGCTTGGCCTCGATCACGCGCGAGATCATGCCCTGCTCCATGATGGCGTAGGCGCGGGCGCCCAGACCGGTGCCGAGGAAAATATCGGCGACATCGCGCCGCCGGACGTGAACGTTGTTGATGTAGTAGGCGGTGGATTCCCCGTCGCGCTCGAGGACGCGCCGGATCGCGATCTCCGCGTAGCTCGACCACTGGCCCGCGGCCCTGCCGAGGCTGTTGTCGAAGACGAGCTCCACGCTGGCGCGGTTGACCGGCTGGCGCTGCCCGGAGCCGTTGAACAGCACGTCCTGCATGGTCTCCCCGCGCAGGTGCCGCGCGGACGTTTCACCCAGCACCCAGCGCACGGCGTCGATCACGTTCGACTTGCCGCAGCCGTTGGGGCCTACGATGCCTACCAGTTGTCCGGGGACGGGGATGTGGGTGGGTTCTACGAAAGACTTGAAACCTGCGAGATTGATCTGTTTGAGTCTCAAGGTGGGTATCTTGAAATGGAGGGAATCGGAGTGGTCTTGGTATGTATAATTCGCAGGCTATATGGGAACGATATTTTAGTGGGACGCCCGCGAGAATGCCAGCAAAACCGAGCAGAAAGCTCGCCACCTTCGCCAATCCGCAGCCGGCGCGGGACTACCGGATACACATGGAAATCCCCGAATTTACCTGCCTGTGCCCGAGAACGGGCCAGCCGGACTTCGCGACGCTCGTGCTCGACTACGTTCCGGACCGGCTGTGCGTCGAGTTGAAGAGCTTGAAGCTCTACATCTGGTCCTATCGCAACGAAGGCGCGTTCCACGAAGCCGTCACCAACCGGATCCTCGACGACCTTACGCGCGCGACGCACCCGCGCTACATGCGCCTCGCCGCGAAGTTCTACGTGCGCGGGGGCATCTACACCACTGTCGTGGCGGAGCACGCCCAGCCGGGCTGGACGCCGGCGCCTGCCGTCGATCTCGGTCATTTTCCTTCCTCCCTGCCCGCCTCGTGAATCCCGATCTCGAGCGGTTGCACACCTACCCGTTTCAGAAGCTGAACGACCTGCTCGCCGGTGCGCGCCCCGCGCCGGACCGGTCGGTAGTTCCGCTCTACATCGGCGAGCCCCGGCACCCCACCCCGGAATTCATCAAGCAGACCCTCGTGCAGAGCCTGTCGGGGCTTGCCACCTATCCGGCAACGCTCGGCGTCGATGCGCTGCGGGAATCGATTTCCGCGTGGCTCGGCCGGCGCTACGGGCTCGAGGCGATAGATCCCGGCACGCAGGTACTCCCCGTGAACGGCACGCGGGAGGCGCTGTTCGCGATCGCCCAGACCGTCGTGGATGCAACCCGCCCGGGCGCGGCTGTCGTCATCCAGAACCCGTTCTACCAGATCTACGAAGGCGCGGCGGTGCTCGCGGGCGCGGCCCCGTACTATCTCAACAACCTGCCCGAGAACGGCTACGCTTTCGATTTCGACGAGCTGCCGCAGGAGGTTTGGAACCGCACGCAGCTGGTGTATGTCTGCTCGCCTTCCAATCCCACCGGCTACGTGATGACGCTCGCGGACTGGGAGCGCCTGTTCGCGCTGTCCGACCGCCACGGCTTCGTGATCGCGTCGGACGAGTGCTACTCGGAGATCTACGTCGACGAAGCGCGGCCCCCGCTCGGATCGTTGCAGGCGGCGCAGGCGCTGGGGCGCGCCGGCTATCCCCGGCTCGTCATGTTCTCCAGCCTGTCCAAGCGCTCCAACGTGCCGGGGATGCGCTCCGGTTTCGTCGCCGGTGACGCGGGCATACTGAAGAAATACCTGCTCTACCGCACCTACCAGGGCTGCCAGATGAGCCCGCCCGTGCAGATGGCGAGCGTTGCGGCGTGGAACGACGAGGCGCACGTCGTGGAGAACCGCCGTCTCTACCGCGAGAAGTTCACGGCCGCGCTCGAGATACTGAAGCCCGTGCTGGACGTGTACCTGCCGGCCGGCGGCTTCTATCTCTGGCCCGCGACGCCGATCGACGACGGGCAGTTCGCGCGCCGCCTGTTCGAGACACAGGCGGTGTCCTTGCTTCCCGGGAGCTACCTCGCGCGCGCGGCCCAGGGGAGAAACCCGGGCGCCGGGCGCGTGCGCATCGCCCTCGTCGCCGAGACCGCCGAGTGCGCCGAGGCCGCGCGGCGCATCCGCTCGTTCGTTGAGTCACTCTGAGGATCACGCAAATGGAAGAGCTGAAGTCCGTCATCGAATCGGCGTGGGAGCAGAGAGCGTCGATCTCGCCCGCCGGCGCCGACCCGAAGGTGAAGAACGCGGTCGCCGAGACGATAGCCCTCCTCGATCGCGGCACCCTGCGCGTCGCGGAGAAACGCGGCGGAGCATGGACCACGAACGAGTGGGCCAAGAAAGCCGTGCTCCTGTCCTTCCGGCTGGAGGACAACCGCGTGATACAGGACGGCGAGAGCCGCTACTACGACAAGGTCCCGTCCAAGTTCGCCGACTACACCGAGGAGACGTTCCGCAAAAGCGGATTCCGCGTCGTGCCTCCGGCCGCCGTGCGCATGGGGTCGTACATCGCGAAGAACGTGGTGCTGATGCCGTCGTTCGTGAACATCGGGGCGTACGTGGACGAGGGCACCATGGTGGATACCTGGGCGACGGTCGGCTCCTGCGCCCAGATCGGCCGCAACGTGCACCTGTCGGGCGGCGTGGGGATCGGCGGCGTGCTCGAGCCGGTGCAGGCCAATCCCACCATCGTCGAGGACAACTGCTTCATCGGCGCGCGCTCGGAAGTCGTCGAGGGCGTGGTGGTGGAGGAAGGCTCGGTGCTGGCGATGGGTACTTTCATCAGCCAGAGCACCCGCATCTACAACCGGCAGACCGGGGAAGTCTTCTACGGACGGGTACCGGCGGGTTCGGTGGTCGTGCCCGGCAGCCTACCCTCACCCGACGGCCGATACAGCCTCAATTGCGCGGTCATCGTCAAGCAGGTGGACGCGCAGACCCGCGCCAAAACGAGCATCAACGAGCTTCTCCGCGCCGAATAGTATCGATCCGCACTGGTTTCGCGACATTCTGACTATGGGCAGAGCGATTTCGAAACCGACGTGTCGCGGCTCTGGTCAACGCCCGGGGGAGTTGGCAAAATGATCAGCTGGACTCCGCCCCGCCCGGCACGGCGAGCCGATCGAGGCGGCACTGCAACCTACCCGGGAGCACGGTCATGTTCGTAACCCCGCTCTTCAAGCTGATGTCCGACAAGCAGGCTTCGGACATGTTTTTCACGGCCGGGGCGCCGATCCAGATCAAGATCAACGGCGTCGTGATGCCGATCAACAGCCAGGTGCTCGATCCGGAAACGGTCAAGAAGATCTGCTACGAGCTGATGAACGAGCACCAGATCGCGGAATTCGAGTCCAAGCACGAGATGAACTTCGCCAAGCGTGGCTACAGCGACGAGCACGGCGCGCTCGGCAACTTCCGCGTCAACATCTTTCACCAGCGCAACACCGTCAGCATGGTGATCCGCTTCGTGAAGCCCGACGTTCCAGCGTTCGACTCGCTGGGCCTCCCGCCCATCCTCAGCGAAGTCATCATGGAGAAGCTGGGCCTGATCCTCGTGGTGGGATCGACCGGCTCGGGCAAATCCACCACCATGGCCTCGATGATCGATTACCGCAACGGTCTCAAGAGCGGACACATACTCACCATCGAGGACCCGATCGAGTTCGCGTTCAAGCACAAGAAGTCGATCGTGAACCAGCGCGAGGTCCGCGTCGATACGCTCTCCTACCAGGAGGCGCTGATCAGCGCCATGCGCGAGGCACCGGATCTCATCATGATCGGGGAGATCCGCGACCAGACGACGCTGGTGAACGCGCTCCTGTTCGCCCAGACCGGCCACCTGTGCATGTCGACGCTCCATGCCAACAACAGCTACAACGCTCTCAACCGGATCATCAACTTCTTCCCGCGCGACCAGCGTGACGCGCTGCTTTCCGACCTCTCGATTGCGCTGCGCGCCGTGGTCTCGCAGCGGTTGATACGCACCAAGGACGGCAAGCGCGTACCCGCGGTGGAGGTCCTGCTCAACACGAAGCACATCCAGGAACTGATCAAAGCGGGCGATTTGAGCCAGATCAAGGACGCCATGGAGCAAAGCCTTGCCCCCGGCTGCCAGACCTTCGAGCAGGCGTTGTTCGACCATATCAGGAGCGGCAAGATCTCGATCGACGAGGCGATGGCGAATTCCGACTCGCCGACCAATCTGCACTGGCTCCTCGACAACGCTCCGAAAGCAGCGGACAGCGCCGCATCGGCGGCGGGGTCTCAAGGCAAAGGCCCGGCGACCATAGCTCCCGCCTCCCCGGCCGACATCACCAGCATCAAGCTGAATCTCGACGCCCTGGGCTAGGGATTTCCCGAACCGGGATTGTCCGGTGACCCGGCGGCGACCGGCTCGCGACACTTCGCGCGGCATGACCGTAGCCGCCCTGATCAGGTCCGGCGCCGCGCGCTTCGCCGCCGCCCGCCTCGCCTTCGGGCACGGCACGTCCAGCGCCATGGATGAGGCGGCTTACCTCGTGGCGCACGCTCTGAGCGTGCCGCTGGAGCGCCTCCCCGCGCTTGCGGCCACGCAACCTTCGGCGGCCGGCGCAACGGCCGTGCAGCGGCTCTTCGACAGACGGATCGCCGAGCGCAAGCCCGCGGCGTACCTCGTGCGCGAAGCGTGGCTGGGCGGCCGACCGTTCTACGTGGACGAGCGCGCCATCGTGCCTCGCTCGCACGTCGCCGAGCTGTTGCGCGACGATCTCGCTCCCTGGATAGCCGCGCCGCGCGGGATTCGCGCGGCGCTCGACCTGTGCAGCGGCTCGGGCTGTCTCGCGGTCCTGCTTGCCGGGTGCTTCCCCCAGGCGAGGATAGACGCTGCCGATATCTCGCACGCGGCGCTGGAGGTAGCCCGGATCAACGTGCGGCGTTATCGGCTCGGCAAGCGCATCCGCGTGGTGCGATCCGATTTGTTCTCGGCGCTCGCAGGACGGCGCTACGATCTCATCGTTTCCAATCCTCCGTACGTGACGGCTCCCGCCATGCGCAGATTGCCGCCGGAATACCGGCACGAGCCGCGCCTGGCTCTCGCTGCTGGCGCGGACGGGCTCGCCCTCGTGCGCCGTATCCTGCGCCGGGCGCGCGTGCACCTGAACCCGGGCGGGCTCCTCGTCGTCGAGGTCGGAAGCGGCCGGGCGCGCGTGGAGCGCGCCTTTCCCCGCGCCGGGTTCGTCTGGCCGGAGCTCACGACGGGTTACCCGGTTTTCATCGCGACGCGGGAGCAGCTGTAACTAGAACCTATTTCATATATAGGCACGTGTGCGACGGAGGCGAGGTGGGATGCAGTTCTAGGAGGATCGCGACGACGCATAGACTCTATGTTAGGAGCGACCGACAACGAAATGCGCCCAGATCGCCCCGTCCCCTCCGGGGTTGCGGCCAGGACGGTC
>DASRJL010000150.1:0-2854 GCA_035649495.1 Burkholderiales bacterium
CCCACCAGAAGTCCTGGCTCACCGACGGCACGCTCGACTGGTTCTGGAAAGCGTGCGAGAAGGCGGACCTGCGCGTGGGCCTGCTCGTCTCGGGCCCGACCATCCCCGTGTTCGGGAAGATCGCCGAGCGGCATCCCGGCCTGAAGATGCACATCGATCACATCGGCCGCGGCGGCGGCAGGGCCACCATAAAAGACGACGCTATCTATGCGGACCTGCCGGAAATGCTCGCGCTCGCGAAGCTGCCGAACGTAGCGGTCAAGCTCTCTGGTGCGCCGAGCACGTCCAGCCAGCCCTATCCGTACAGGAACATCCACGGCTATCTGAAGCAGATCATCGACGCCTTCGGACCCGACCGCTGCTTCTGGGGCACCGACATCACCCGCATGCCGATTTCCTGGCGGCAGTGCGTTACGATGTTCACGGAGGAAATGCCGTGGCTCAAGGGCCGCGACCTGGAGCGAGTGATGGGCGGCGCTATCGTCGACTGGCTCGGCTGGAAGCGCCCTGCCTCATAATGCGAGACTGATTTCAAGGAAAGGAGAACTGTATGCCGACCATTCAGAACGGAAATGCAACGATCTACTTCGAAGAGCACGGCAAGGGATTCCCCATATTGACGTTCGCGCCGGCGGGCGTGCTGTCCACCATTGCCGTCTGGAGCCAGCCGATGGCGCCGATCAAGCCCGTGACCGATTTCGCCGGCTACCGCGTGATCGTGATGGACCAGCGCAACGCCGGCGGCCAGTCGCGCGCCACCATGACGGCGCAGGACGGCTGGGACAACTACACCTCCGACCACATCGCGGTGCTCGACCACCTCAAGATCGACAAGTGCCATCTCTTCGGCCAGTGCATCGGCGGCACCTTCATCGCCAACCTGATCAAGAAGCAGCCGCAGCGCGTGGCCGCGGCCGTGTGGGCGCAGCCGATCGGGCGCGTGGGTCCGTTCAAGCCGGAGCGCCCGGCGCGCTTCAACGACTGGATCAACGGTCTCAAGAAGGACCACCCCGAGCTGACCGAGGCGATCGCGGATTCGATCTACCGCAACATGTACGAGTCGGGCTTCATCTACTGCGCGGATCGCGAATTCGCGAAGAACTGCAAAACGCCCTCGCTGCTCCTCGCGGGCAACGACGAGGCGCATCCGCGTCCGATCTCCGACGAGCTGTCAAAGCTGCTGCCCAACGTCGAATACATCCTCGAGTGGAAGGAAGGCGCGGCGCTGGCGGCGGCAAAGCCGCGCGTCCTGGAGTTCCTGAAGAAGCACACGCCCGCGTCCGTACGGGCGTGATCGGCTAGCGGCGTATTACTCCGGTTTCATCCCCGCCGCCTGGGCGATCTTCCTGTACTTCTCGATCTCGGAGAGCTGGAAGCGGGCCAGCTCTTCGGGCGTGCTGCCGACCACCTCGGTCGCCGCCGCCAGCCATTTCTGCTTGAAGTCGTCGGTATGCGCGATACGGACGAATTCGGCGTGCAGCCTGTCCACGATGTCCTTGGGCGTCTTGGCCGGCACCATTACGCCGTACCACTGGACGATGTCGAAACCGGGTATCGCGGTCTCGGAAATCGTCGGGATATCCGGCGCCACCGCGGAGCGCTTGGCCGAAGCGACGGCGAGTCCCCGCAGCCTTCCGGCCTTCACGTAGGGGAGTGCCACGGTCGCGGCGGCAAATCCCAGCGGAACGTGGCCGCCCGCCATGTCGATCAGCTGCGGTCCCGCGCCCTTGTAGGGAATATGCGTCCAGTCGATCTTGAGCGACATCTTGATGAGCTCACCAGCAAAATGATGCGGCTGACCCACGCCGGGGGTGGCATAGGAGAGCGCCCCGGGCCTGGTGCGCGCCAGCGCGATGAATTCCTTGACCGACTTGACCGGCAACGAAGGATGCGCCAGGAACACCGGGGGTGAGGTCCCGAGCAGGGTCACCGGCTGGAAATCGCGTACCGGGTCGTAGGGCATTTTCTTGAAGAGCGGGACGTTCAGCGCCAACTCGGGGGAGACGGCGAGCAGGATCGTGTAGCCGTCGGGCGCGCTCTTCGCCACGTGATCCGCGCCGATCATCCCCGCACCGCCCGGCCGGCTGTCAACGATCACCGGCTGCTTCCAGCGCTCCGTCAGATGCGGCGCAAGCATGCGCGCGGTGACGTCGGTGCCGCCGCCGGGCGCATAGGGGATGACGATGCGTATCGGCTTGACGGGATATTGCTGGGCGAGGCATTGCGCAGCGCCGCAAATGGCGAGCGTCGCGATAACGAGCTGCCCGGACAAACGTTTCATCGACCCCTCCGCGCGGTTCCCGCGTCCGTTCTCGTAGCACATCAGCTTAGCCCAGATTCTGCCGGTGCGGCGACCCAGCGGGCCTTGACTCAATAACTGCCTGTGCGGACCATGTGGAAAAGCGCAAGCGAGGTAGCGAGGTTCGCCATGAGAAATAACTACAGGGTCTACGACAGCGATACCCACATCCGGCCCGGGGCCGACACGCTGGAGAAGTACCTCTCTGCCCGCGTCCGCGAGCTGGTGCCGGACCTGGAAAGCTGCAAGGTGGCTTCCGGCGGGGCCTCGCGCACCATGGTCTCGCGCGGCAAGTCCGACATCCCCAACCGGAGGACTTTCGACCTCCGTAAAGGCGCCGCGGTCGGCGGCTGGGGAGCGGACGTGCCGCGCATGCTGGGCGAGGCGGAGCCGCGTGCCGCGGCGCCCGGCGTCGCCGGCCGATTCATGGGGAGCAAATTTCCGCGCCCGCACACCGACGACTGGGACGTGGACGCACGCATTCATGACATGGACGAGGAAGGCGTCGACGTCCAGCTTCTCGTCAACTCCGGCGGCCCAAGTGGGCACGAGAAC
>DASRJL010000151.1:0-29416 GCA_035649495.1 Burkholderiales bacterium
AAGGGCAAGCTGTTTCATTACACCGGCACACCGAACAGGCTGTCGAGCGGACGCGATATGCGCGCCGAAGTGGCGAATCGCTTGCGGCAAGCCGGGTTTGCGGCGCAGCTGACCGGCGATGGCGTACTGGCGGTGAACGGGAGTGCATGAGCGAAGAACGCGATCAGGTGCTTTCGATCCTCGCCAGCCTCGTGCATAGCCGCACGGTTGGCGCGCTGGGCACCCTGCACGCGGGCGCGCCGTACGTGTCGATGGTTCCCTTCGCCGTGCTGCCCGGGGGCGATGCGTTCGTGATCCACGTGAGCCGGCTGGCCGCGCACACGAAGGACATGCTCGACGACCCGCGCGTCTCCCTGCTCGTCATGCAGGCGGAGGGGGAGGGCGTGCCGGCACAGGCGCTTGCGCGCGTGACCATCCTGGGCGAGGCGCGCGAGACGGAGAAGGGCTCGGAGGAGGCGCGAGCTTGCCGCGAGGCCTATCTCGCCCGCTTTCCCGAGGCGGAGCCGCTCACCGGGTTCGCCGATTTCTCTTTCTTCGCGATCCGGCCCGAAGGAGCGCGTCTCGTGGCGGGATTCGCGCGGGCCATGTCCGTTACTGCGGAAACGCTGGCGAAGACGCTGCGAGCAGCTGCGCAGTGATGAGCTGCGCAGTGACGAGCTGCGCGGTGACGAGCGATGCGGCGGGCTACTACCACTAGTCGTCACCAGCGAAGCGTCGTCACCGTGAACCTCATCACCGTGAAACTCGTCACCGGCGAAGCAGCGTCACCGGCGAAGCGCCGCTATTCGACGCCGCAGCGTTCCAGCGAGATCGGCCACTGCTCCGCGGGCAGGCGCGTGCCGATCGTCTCGAGCGGATCGAAGGACTGCAGCCTCTCGTTGATCGCGGCCTCGATGAAAAGGTCGCACTTCAACTGGGCATCGACGCCGGCATTGAGATAGTCGGCTATCGACTTCTCGTCGAAATGGAGATCCACGCCGCTCACGCCTCTGGCAAGCGGATCCACGCCGCTGTCCGGGGCCTTCCATCGCGCGCACACGTTCCAGCTCCCGTTCATGTAGGCCACCGAAATGTCCATCTGCGGCGGGAAGAGCTTCATCGCGATGTGCGACCATTTCTCGACGACGTCGCGGTCCGTGAGCGTAGTCATGACGGCGTGCCTCCGGCGGATCCAACCAGACGTGGTGGACAGCCTCGCGTTTCGATCGTTCCCGCCGTTCGTGTTGCGGCCGAAGCGGTCGCCGGATTCCCGGTTAGCGCTGGGGGAATTGCTATATCATCGGCCGGATCATGTAGCGCCCGATGGCGAGCCTCTCCCGGCAAAGAAGGGGCCCCGTGTAGCAAACGAGGAGGATGCATGGACAGGAAGGCTGCATGCGGTTGGCTGGCGGGCGGAGTGATGGCCTTCGCCGTTGCGACAGGCCCGGCGCTCGCGCAGCAGGACTACCCCGTCAAGCCGATCCGTTTCATCGTCGGCGTCGCGCCGGGCGGCGCCACCGATATTCTGGCGCGGACCATAGGCGCCAGGATGAGCGAGAACCTGCGCCAGCAGGTCATCATCGACAACCGGCCCGGGGCGAACCACATCATCGGCGGCGAGCTGACGGCGAAGTCGCCGCGCGACGGCTACACGATACAGATGATTCCGGAAGGCTGGGTGATCAACGCGTCGGTGTACGCCAAGCTGCCGTTCGATCCGCTGCGCGATTTCTCGGCGATCGCGATCGTCGCGCTCGTGCCGAACGTGATGGTCATCCATCCCTCGATCAACGCGCGGTCGGTGAGGAGCTTCATCGCGTTCGCCAAGGCCCGGCCGGGGCAGCTCTCTACCGGCTCCTCCGGCGTGGGGTCCCCGAGCCACATGTCGGGGGAGCTTTTCAAGGTCATGGCCGGCATCGACTGGACCCACGTGCCCTATCGCGGACAGTCGCTCGCCGTGATAGACATGATCTCCGGACAGATCCAGCTGGGATTCCCGTCGATCCCGGCTTCCGTCGCCCACATCAAGTCACGCCGGCTGGCGCCCCTGGGCGTCACCACGTCGCAACGGGCGACCGCGTTGCCCGACGTTCCGACGATCAGCGAAGCGGGCTTGCCGGGTTACGAGGTGAGCGGCTGGTACGGCGTCATCGGTCCGGCCGGAATGCCGAGGCCGCTCATCGTCCGCATCAACGAGGAGATCAACAAGATCCTGAAGGTGCCCGAGCTGCGCGATCACCTGTCGCGGGAGGGCGCCGAGCCGCGGACGGGCACGCCGGAGGAGTTCGCGGCGGCGATGGCGAACGACCTGAAGAAATGGGCGAAGGTCGTGAAGTCCGCGGGGATCAAGCCGCAATGAGCGGTGATGAGCTTCGCGGTGACGACGCTCCTTCGTCGCTGGTGACGACGACTATCGCCTGGTGACGAAGTTCGTCACCGTGGTAGGCTCGCTCGCATGTCCTCGATCACGCTTTCCGACGGGCGCAAGATCCAGCTTTTCCGGCTCTACCAGCGCTATACCTACGAGGGCGTGCTGGCCGGGCTGCCCGACGACGAGCGGAACAGCAATCTTTGCGAGGAAGCAGTCGCCCACACACGGGCGCGGCCGTGGCTCAACGCCGGCGCGCCGGTCACGCTCATCCGGCCGAAGGTGCGGCGCGAGCAGGCGCAGTTGACGCCGCGGTTCATGCGCCAGTGGGAAAGAATGACGGGCTCGAACGTCTCCCCGCCGCTCTACGTCCCGTACCTGCCGCTCGTCATGTGCGTCGGCGCCTTTTCGTCCGACGTGCTCAAGGCGCGTCCGGACGAGTTCGGCTCGCACTTGTGCATCGTGTGGTTCCAGGAGCAGTTTGCGCTGCCGGTGGACCCGGCGGTCGAGCGCGAGATCCAGCAGGTGGCGTGGGAGGAGCTTGCGGCGGGGCGGCAGTAGCGTGCCGAGAGGTGGAGCAGGGGCCCCATGGCTTCATCATGGGGATGCGCCCCGGCCTCGGTCTCCGGAACGGTGGTGCGGGACGGGGCGCAGAGCCGCTGTGTCGCATGAGCATCCACTTGCCGGGGCAGCTCGCTGATCCCGCACCCTGCTGCGCACACCGAGTCACAGCGGCACCCTCGGTGGCGCGCATCGGCCGACATGATGGCGCCAGAAGTCTTGCGGATGTCGATGCTTCGTACGCGCGTCCGCCCGCGCCTTTGCGGCGCGGGCGGAGCAGTTGCTGCTATTGACTATTGACGGTAGGGATTGTTCGGCCGTGCGTCATAGCGGTTGGGAACGCCGTCACCGTCGCGGTCCCAGCGCGGGCCCCGATAAGCCCAGCGGCCATCACGCTCGACCCAGGTGGGCCCGTAGTACACGTACCCCGGTTGCTCGGCTATCCAGTACCCGGACCGCCAGACGTGGCGGCCGCCGTCCCAGTAGTAGTAGCCAGGCGCCCAGGTATAGCCCGGACGCGGCGGAGGAACGGCCTCGTACCGCGGTGCTGGCGGACCGAAGTCCAACTCCACGCTGACCTGCGCCATGCCTGGCAGCGGAGTCGCAATCATTCCGGCCGCGAGCAGCGCTGCCGCAATCAGTTTTCTGGTCCACATAAGAATCCTCCTACAAGTGTTCGTACAATCAGGTAAAACGTTTACCTGAACCCTCCCACTTGATTCGACCACGCGGTACGCCGATGTTCGTGGCGGTTCGTGACAATTTCCCGTTTGCCGTGAAGTGACTCCGATCGGAGACACCGCAGGAGGGAATGCAGGATGAGGCGGCGTTGCGCCGCCTCATCGCTTCATCACGGCATCCGAGGTGGATGCCGCTCAGTGCCGATATGGGTTATCCGGCCGCGCGTCGTAGCGGTCGGGAACGCCGTCACCGTCGCGGTCCCGGCGGGGATTGCCGTCCGGCGTGCGGTCCCGGTTGTTCGGTATGCCGTCGCCATCACGGTCCCAGCGTGGATTCCCGTTCGGGGTGCGGTCGTAGCGATTGGGTATACCGTCTCCATCCCGGTCCCAGCGCGACTCCGCGTAGTGCCAACGTCCATCGCGCTCGACCCACTTGGGCGCGTGATAGACGTACCCCGGCCGCTCCGCTACCCAGTGGCCGGTCCGCCAGACGTGACGGTGGCCGTCCCAATGCCAGTATCCTTGCGACCAGACATAGCCGGGACGCGGAGGAGGAACGGCCTCGTACCGCGGTGGCGGCGGGGCGAAGTTCAACTGTACGTTGACCTCCGCCAGCGCCGGCGTCGGAAACGCCGCGGGCCCTATGATGCCGGCCGCCAGCAGCGCCGCTGCAATAACTTTCCTGCTCCACATAAGAATCCTCCTACAAGTGTTTGCAGATTCAGGTAAAACGTTTACCTGAGCCCTCCAGTTGATTCGACGCGAGTGATATGCCCACGTTCGCGGCGGGTTCGTGACAATTTCCCGTTTGCCGCCAGATGACTCCAATCGGCGACACCGCGTGAGAGAAAAATGTCGATGAGTGCCGCTCAATACCGATAGGGATTGTTCGGCCGGGCGTCGTAGCGGTTGGGAACGCCGTCACCGTCGCGGTCCCAGCGCGGGCCCCCGTAGTGCCAGCGACCGTACCGGTCGTTGTCCGCGAAGCGTCTGCCGTACGGGGTGCGGTCGTAGCGATTGGGTATGCCGTCTCCATCACGGTCCCAACGGGAGCTGTACTGAGTCGAGCGCCCATCGTAATGCACCCAGCGCGGGGCCGCATCCGCCGCCGCAGGCAGCGGAACCGCCGCGGCTCCGAGCATTCCGGCAGTCAGCAAAACCGACGCAAGTGCTTTTTTCGTCCACATGATTGTCCTCCTTCAAGAGTTGCGGCATTCGGGTGAAGGTCCACTTTCTCCGAACCCTGCCGTACTCCTTCGATTCATGTGGCGCGAGGAGTGTTCAGGCCCTTCTGGTAAGCAATCCGGTTCTTTGGTAACAAATTGTTAGGGCCGCACCCCATCTCCCTTACCCGTGCGGGATGCGATCGCCAGGCGCCTGGCGAGCCAGAACGCCGGAAGGAAGACGAACGAACCCGGGACGAGCAGCAGCAGGGCGTAGGCGCCCCATTTCCTGAGTTCGAGAGGCGAGGGCGATGCCGGGGAGCGGAACATATGCGCTTTCAGTTATGCGTTGGTTGCAGAAATCAGTGTAGGCACGGGCAGCGTAGATATGTTGTGAGCTATTTACGTCCTCATGGTGCGAAACTGCACCGGTCGATCGTTCGAGTCTCCAGGCCCGCCGTTCATACCCATAGTCGTTCGGGTGGCCCCGGAATCGACACCGGCCAGGGGCGGGCGCTCACCACCGCGCATATTCCGCTAACGTGCTGGCAAGACTGCGGAAATATCGCATGCCGCGGTCAACGCTCAGAAGGCACCCGTTCGCCAGAACTTACGGATGCCGTATCCTTCCGGATTCAGATTCAATCGCCCTGGTCACTCGAAATATGCGCGTTGCAGTCATAGGCGGCGGCATCGGCGGACTCTCCGCGGCGCTCGCGCTGTTGAAAACGGGTTGCGACGTCCACGTCTACGAGCAGGCCGCAAAATTCGGCGAGATCGGCGCCGGCATCCAGATCGCGCCCAATGCGTCGCGATTGCTGCAGCGTCTCGGCCTGGGCGCGGCCCTGGACGCGTGGGGCGTGCGGCCGGGCGCCGTGCATCAACGCCGCTGGGACGACGGCCGCACCTTGCAGCGGGCGCCGCTGGGGCCGGAGATCGAGGCGGCGTTCGGCGCGCCCTACTACCATTTCCACCGCGGCGATCTCGCGGCGCTGCTGGCCGCCGCGTTACCCCCGGAGCGCGCGCATGCCGGCCATCGCCTGGCCGGGATCGAGGAGAAGGACGGGCGCGCGATCGCGCGCTTCGAGAACGGCGTCTCGGCCGAAGCCGACGTGCTGGTGGGCGCCGACGGGATACACAGCCGCGTTCGCGCGCTCACTTTCGGTCCCGACGCGCCGCGCTTCACCGGGTGCGCGGCATGGCGCGGCCTGGTGCCGGCCGAGCGCATAGCCCATCTTGGTGTCGAAGTGGCCTCGCATCTCTGGATGGGCCCGGGCGGGCATTGCGTGCACTACTGGGTGTCGGCGCAGCGGATGTTGAACGTCGTGTGCATCGTCGAGCGCGGGAACTGGACCGCGGAATCGTGGACCGACCGGGGCAACGTCGCCGACGTCCTGGCGCGCTTCGAGGGCTGGCATCCCGTGGTGCGCGGCCTGATCGGCGCCTTTTCCGAGACTTTCATCTGGGCGCTCCACGACCGCGCGCCGCTGCCGAGCTGGACCCGGGGACCGGTCGCGCTGCTGGGCGACGCCTGCCATCCCATGCTGCCGATGGCGGCGCAGGGCGCGGCCCAGGCGATCGAGGACGGCGCGGCGCTCGCGACGCTCCTCGCGGCGATGCCCGGCGACGTGCCCGGTGCGCTCGCGCGCTACGAGGCAGTGCGCAAGCCGCGCGCCACACGGCTGCAGGAGCTTTCCGCCGTCAATCGCAAGCGCTTCCATCTGCCCGATGGCCCGGAGCAGCTCGAGCGCGACGCGCTGCTCGTCACCAACGGCGACCGCACGTTCGCCGCAATGAAATGGCTCTACGAGCACGACGCGGCGACGGAAGTGTAAGTGACCCGTGACCGAGATGTGACGGAATATCAGATGTGCTGTCAGAGGCCGCCGTCCGGTGTATCCTCGCCGTCAAAATCGAGATCCTGGTAGATGACCACATACTTTGACCTGGCGGGGCATGGGGCGGAGCCGATTCGTTACGAGGTCCGGGCGAGCGCACGCCGCAGGACCATGAGCATAGAGGTCTATCCCGACTCGCGCGTCGTGGTGCGCGTGCCTGCCCGTTGTGCCGCCCCCCTGGTCGCGTCGTGGGTACGCTCGCGCGCGAAGTGGATCGAGCAGAAGCTCGAGCGCTTCCGCCGCCGCGGCCCGGCGGCCCCGCCGCTGCGCTACGTGAACGGCGAGGTGCACCGCTATCTCGGATACCCGTACCCGCTGAGGCTGATCGCCGGAGAAGCCCGGGGCGTGCGGTTGATCGACGAGCACATCGTGGTGTCGTCGAAAATCCACCCCGACCCGGGCACGGTCAACACGCTCCTGCGCGCGTGGTATTTCGCGCGCGCCGCCGAGTTATTCCCCGTGATCCTGAAGGAGCGCCACGCCGCGTTTTTCGAGCGGCGCGGCCATCCGTTGCCGGGCCTTGCCGTGAAGGCCATGAGACGCCGCTGGGGCAGCATGTCGCCGCGCGGCCGCATGTGCCTGAACGCGGATCTCATCCGGGCGCCGCGGCGCTGCATCGAGCTCGTCGTCACCCATGAGCTGTGCCACCTGGAGCAGAAGTACCACGACGCCCCGTTCTACCGGCTGCTGGCGGAGGCGATGCCGGACTGGAAGGAGTGGAAGGCGGTGCTGCAGGCGGGGGGAATCGAGGCATAGGTCGAATGCGGTTCCTGGCTCGCGTCCGGCCTCAGCTCCACGTGTGCACAGCGGTCTTGCTTTCGCTATTGATCCCGCTATCGACGTGGGCCGCTCAGTTGGATAGGTGCGTTGGCAAGATTTGTCTGGGAAAAAACGCCCCAACCTACAGGGATCTGATCAAGCTGATCGGTTCAGAGACCCGTGCTGGAATGTCTGGGATCGATAGCAAGCGGACGATTTGTCGCTACGATCAAGCATCCGATGCCCTCGGAGATTTTGACATTTTCCGGCGACGAGCCGCTCGACTCCAAGCGCCTTGATGGCATTTTCCTGGCGCGAGGAATGCTGTGCACCGAAAAGCCTTCCGGAAAGGCCAAAGTTGGACCGTTCAAGACGGCCAATGGGCTTGGACTTGGTGATAACAGGACTAAGGTGATTGCTAAACTGGGCGAACCGACGAGAGTTGATGACGCACTCACCCGCGAGAACAAGGATCAGCGGTATCGGAACACTGAGTACGCTAGCGCCTTTGGACAAACGAGACTTCATTACGAAAAGGGCCGGAGGTCGCTATTGTTCAATCAATTTGGAATTGACAACGACGGTCAAGTCGCGAGCATTTGGATAAGCTCGTCACCGTAGCGGCAGATCAAACTTGGCAAGGGCTTACAGCAACGAGCGCCGGCCGTTGCGATGCCGTCCGTACCACGTTCGCGCGATGACTCTCTTCGAATACCGGTATCGCCGATAGAAATGGCGCGCTAAGTTTTCCCAAGGCCATATTCATCGGATATGTTGCCTGGACGCGTAGAACCACTGCGATCTCTCACCACCCCGTCACCTACGGTGCCACCCCTCCTCCCAGTCAGGAAGGAGGGGAGTTTCATTTTGTACTATTTCTTCGACTCTTTGAGGTCCCAGCCGATCCAGTCGCACAGGGCGCGGCCCATGACGAGCTCGAGGTCCCGTCCCTTGAGCCAGGGCAGCTCCTCCGTAAACATGGTCACGCACTGCCGCCACGAGCACGGCATGCGCGTAATGTCGGTGCCCCAGAACATGCGGGTCGGGCCGAAGGCGTCGAAGATCTGCTTCAAGTACTGGTGGATGTTGCGGTAGGGCCAGGGATCGCTCGAGTAGCTCGGGGCGCCCGATGCCTTGACCGCGACGTTCGGATATTTCGCCAGCGCGAGCAGCTCGCCGAGATCCGCGAATCCCGCGTCGTCCCGGCTCCCGCGCGGGCGCGCCATGTGGTCTACCAGCAGCTTCAATCGCGGATGCTTCGCAGCGATATCGCCGACGACCTTCAGGCGGTTCGACGCCAGGAGCCCGATCGGCAGGCCCGCCCGCTCCGCGGCCGGCCACAACCAGTCCGCCGTGCCGTCCGTCAACCAGTTCTCCTCGCCCGCGCGCAGGAACGCGAAGCGCAGCCCGAGCATGCCGGGCTGTTTCTTCCAGGTGTCGACGAGCTTCCGGTTCTCCGGCCGGCTGATATCGAAGAAACCGAGTATTGCCAGCCGATCCGGATGCTGGCGGGCCGCGTCTATAGCGACCTCGTTCGCCCGCACGTCCCAGCTTGGCGGATGCAGCACCACCGCGCTGACGCCGGCCACGTCCATGTCCTGCAGCAACTCGTCCTTCGTGTACGCGGGGACCTGGCGGTGGTGAGAGATCGGCGTCCCGCTTTCCCAGATGTGAACCTGTGAATCGACGATAAGCATGGCCTGAGTTCCTCCGTGGTATCAGGTTGAGGCAAGAGCGGCCCGCAATGTGGAACGGGATCTGTCCGATGGCTCGCTGGGGCGCTCTAACGACATCTGCGGCGAGTCTATAGGAATCCCCGCGCCGTCATGCCGCCTTCTCCGATCCATGCGATCATTGGAAAATCGAATGACAAGGGAGACCTGCCGTGAAGATCACGTATCGCGCAGTTCAGTGGTTGTCCGCAGCGTGCTTTGTTGCGTTGTCCGGCGCGGCGCTGGGCCAGGCCGCCGAGAAGCCCTTCGAGCCCGTGGTAGGGCAGGCGGGGAAGGACGTGGTGTGGGTGCCGACGCCGCCCGCGCTGGTCGAGAAGATGCTCGACATGGCGAAAGTGACGCCACAGGATTTCGTCATGGATCTCGGCTCGGGTGACGGCCGGAACATCATCGCCGCCGCCAAGCGCGGGGCGCGGGCGCTGGGGGTGGAGTACAACGACGATATGGTCAAGCTGTCGCAGGGCATCGCAGCGAAGGAGGGCGTGTCCGACAAGGCCAGGTTCGTGCAGGGCGACATGTACGAGGCCGATATTTCCCAGGCGACGGTGTTGGCACTGTTCCTGCTGACCGAAAATATGAACAAGCTGACGCCGAAGTTCCTGCAGATGAAGCCGGGCACGCGCATCGTCGCGAACGGTTTCGGGATCGACGGCTGGGATGCCGACGAGACCGGTCGCGCGGACGGCGATTGCGGGAGCTGGTGCACCGCGTATCTCTTCATCGTGCCCGCCAGGGCGGAAGGCACCTGGCGCATGCCGCAGGGACAACTGACGCTCCAGCAGAAGTTCCAGAAACTCTCCGGCACGCTGAACATGGGCGGCACGAGCGTGCCGATAGCGGACGGCCGGCTGCGCGGCGACGTGATCAGCTTCACCGTGGGCGGTTCGAGCTACAGCGGACGGGTAAACGGCGACACGATGCAGGGCAACGACGGCGCCTGGAGCGCCAAGCGGCAGTGATCAAAAAAGAGAAACGAGGAGGATATGCAGGCACGATGGCGTGTGTGGGTGATGGTGTCGGGAGCTGCCGTCGGGGTAGCGCTGGCGGACCCGGCGCCGGCGCAGAGCTGGAAGCGCGAGCGTAACGTCGAGCTGACGATCCCTACCAGTCCCGGCGGATCGAACGACATCGCCTTCAAGGGGGCCGCGGACACGCGCAAGTGGCTGGATGAGGAAGCGACCGCGCTGAAGGCGACCATGACGGACCTGGGGCTCGTCAAATGAAAAGACACGCCCGTATGGAGGTGCTGGCGCTGGCGTTTCTGCTGGCGCTGCCCGCGCTCACGTCGCTCGCCCAGCAGTATCCGAGCCGGCCGGTGCGGATTCTCGTTCCGCTCGCGCCCGGCGGCGGCATGGACACCGTCACGCGCGGCCTGGCGCCGCAGTTGACCGAGGCGCTCGGCCAGACCGTGGTGGTCGACAACCGTCCCGGCGCAGGGAGCCAGGTCGCCCTCGAGATCATGGCGGGAGCGGCGCCGGACGGCTACACGCTGATGATGCTGAGCGCGACGACCGTGGTTTACCCCCTGCTTTACAAGTCACGCTTCGACGTCGTGCGCGATTTCGCGCCCATTTCGCAGGTCACCGCCCAGGGCTACGTGCTCGTCGTCCACCCGTCGTTGCCCGCGACGACCGTGCTGGAACTGGTGAAACACGCGCGCGCGAATCCCGACAAGCTGAATTACGCTTCTTCGGGGATCGGCAGCCCGATCCACATGAGCACCGAGCTGTTCCAGCTCGCGACCGGCACGAAGATGATCCATATTCCGTACAAGGGCCTGGGCGCGGCGTACGTGGATCTCGTCGGCGGGCGCATCAATCTGTCGTTTGCGACCATCATCTCCTCGCAGGTCCATATCAAGGCCGGGCGCTTGCGTGCGCTGGCCGTGACGCCGCCGAAGCGGGTGCCGGCACTCCCGGACGTGCCGACGTTCGCCGAGGCGGGTGTCAAGGGCGTCGTGGTCGTCAACTGGTACGGCCTCGTGGCTCCGAGGGCCACGCCCAGACCCATCATCGATCGTCTTTCCGCCGAGATCGTCAAGGCCGCGCGCTCACCCGAAATGGCGAAGCGCCTGGTCGCCGAAGGCTCCGAGGCCGTGGGCACCACGCCCGCGGAATTCGCCACCTTCATCCGCGCGGAGCACGCCCAGTGGAGCAAGGTGATCAAGCAGGGGGGAATCAAGGGCGAGTAGTTGATCCGAGCGAAGCGAGGAAGCGATGGCCATCACCGGTAAATGGATCTTCACCGCCGCCATGGATGTGGCGCCGGACAAGGAAGCGTTGTTCAACGAGGTCTACGATCAGGAGCACATCCCGCTCATCACCAAAGTCCCGGGCGTGATCTCGGCGACGCGGGTCAAGCTCGATACGCTGCGCATGACGATGGGCGGCGAGACGAAGACCATGGATCCGCAGGGCGCTCCCCGCTACGCCGCGATCTACGAGCTGGAAAGCCCGGACGTATTGACCAGCCCGGCGTTCGCGAAAGCAGTCGACCACGGGCGCTGGCCGGGCGAGGTGCGGCCTTATACGTCCAACCGGCGCCACACGCTCTATCGCGTGATGTGACCAGTGACCAGTGACCGGTGACCAGTGACCAGTGACCAGTGACAACTGACCAGTCTCTAGTCCCTAGCCCCACGTCCCTAGTCCCTCCGAAGGGTTCCCCGCTCGATATTCTCCGCGGAGTGTTCGGCTACCCGTCGTTCCGCGGCGCGCAGGAGCCTATCGTCGCGCACGTGGTGGGGGGCGGCGACGCACTGGTTCTGATGCCGACCGGCGGCGGCAAGTCACTGTGCTACCAGATCCCCTCCCTTGCGCGCGCCGGAACGGGTGTCGTGGTTTCGCCTCTCATCGCGCTCATGCAGGACCAGGTCGAAGCGCTGCGGCAGGCCGGCGTGCGCGCGGCCTTCCTCAATTCGACGCTCGATGCCAACGCAGCGCGCGCGGTCGAGCGCAATCTCATGGAAGGGGCGCTGGACCTGCTATACGTCGCGCCCGAGCGCCTGTTGACGCCCCGTTGCCTGGATCTCCTGTCGCGCACGCGACTCGCCCTCTTCGCGATCGACGAGGCGCACTGTGTTTCGCAGTGGGGACACGATTTCCGGCCGGAGTACCTCCAGCTTTCGGTGCTGCACGAGCGTTTCCCCGGCGTGCCGCGCATCGCGTTGACGGCCACGGCCGACCCGCAGACGCGGGGCGAAATCCTGCAGCGGCTCGCGCTGGCGGATGCGAGGATATTCGTAGCGAGCTTCGACCGGCCCAATATCCGCTACACCATCGTCGACAAGGACGACGCGCGAGCGCGGCTGCTGCGGTTCATCCGCGAAGAGCATCCCGGCGAAGCGGGCATCGTGTACTGCCTGACGCGCCGCAAGGTGGACGAGACCGCGGTGTGGCTGGCCGGGCAGCGTATCGCCGCGCTGCCCTATCACGCGGGCATGGACGCGGAAGCGAGGGCTGTGCACCAGGCGCGATTCCAGCGCGAAGAGGGCGTCGTGGTCGTTGCGACCATCGCCTTCGGGATGGGCATAGACAAGCCGGACGTGCGCTTCGTCGCGCATCTCGACCTGCCGCGGAGCATAGAGGGCTACTACCAGGAGACGGGGCGTGCGGGTCGTGACGGTCTGCCGGCCGACGCGTGGATGAGCTACGGCCTCGCCGACCTCGTGCAGCACCGCCGTTTCATCGAGATGTCCGAGGCCGGCGACGAGCACAAGCGGGTCTCCACCGCGAAACTCGACGCCCTGCTCGGCCTGTGCGAAACAGCCGGTTGCCGGCGCGTGCGGCTGCTTGCGTATTTCGGGGAGGCAAGTGCGCCCTGCGGCAATTGCGACACCTGCCTCGACCCGCCCGAGACATGGGATGCGACCGAGGCGGCGCAAAAAGCGCTCTCGGCGATATACCGCACCGGACAGCGCTTCGGCGCGGTTCACGTGATCGACGTGCTGCGCGGCAAGGAAAGCGAGCGCATCGCGCGGTGGGGCCACGACGGGTTGTCTGTTTTCGGCGTCGGCAAGGATCTCGACGACGCCGGTTGGCGCGGGGTCTTTCGCCAGCTGGTTGCGCTGGGGTTTGCGCGCGTGGATCACGCGGCGCACGGCGCGCTGAAGCTCGCATCGGCGAGCCGGCCGGTGCTCAAAGGCGAGCAGCGCGTCGAGATGCGGCGTCTCCGCGAGCGGCCCGCCCCGCGCCGCAAGGAGAAAACGCGGGGACCGGCCGACATGCAGGGTGCGGACCTCAGCCTGCTCGATAGCCTCAAGACCTGGCGCACGGCGGAGGCGCGCGCGCAGGGCGTGCCGGCATACGTTATCCTGCATGACAGTACGCTCGTCGAGATCGCGCGGCGCCGGCCGCGGGACCTGGACGGGCTCGCCGCCGTCAGCGGCATTGGGGCGCGAAAGCTGGAGCGCTACGGCGCGGCGCTCCTCGCGCACGTCACGCCGGTCGCCTGAACAATGTCTTTCCGGCAACCCTGCTGATACTGTCAATCCCGCAAAACCTGCCCGGTTGCCGTGGTCGAGGCAGCATCTAGAATAGCTGCCGTGACGGGGCGAGCGCAGCGGCGCGGAAAGGACCAACGTGATCGAGATCGAACTGGCGGAAATCGAGAACCGCATGTCCGCCTATTCCGCGGACGCTCAAGCCGACATACGCTGGCTCGCGCGCGAGCTGCGGAAGGTCTACAACCTCGGGACGCGGAGCGCAGAGCCGCCGGCCTCCGCGATCTACGACAGCCTGACGGGTCTCCTGTCCGGCGGCGCCTACGGCGTCCGCTTCGCCATGGCGCGGGCCCGCGCCGGGCGCTACAGGAAGATCTTTGCGGTCATGTCCATCGACCTGGCGCCGGCGCCGGGCACCGGGGCGCTGAGCGACCCGGAGACGGACGAGTTGCTGAAGCAGGTGGCCGAACGCCTGGCGGGCATCGCGCGGGCGACCGACACCCTGGCCCGCATAGACCAGCAGAAGTTCGCGATGATACTGGAGGAGCTTACCTACCCGGAGCATGCGGAACGGGTGAAGCAGAAAGTCGAGACGGCGCTTGGGGAGCCCTTCATGCTGTGGGAGCGCGCCGTGCGCGCCAGCGCGGTCGTCAGCCTGCAGTTCTACCCGTCGGCGGTGCCCGAAGGGACACGGCTTAACTAGGGGTGATGAAAAATGGTGATGGGAAGTAGTGATGAGAAATGGTGATGAGCAGGGGTGAGCGGCGCAAAGGCTGGGGTGTACATCACCCTCTCCCATCACCAGTAAACATCACCAGTAATCATCACTTTTTCTTCAATAGCCGGCCCCCTTCCCGGCTCCCCTGATTCACACTACCATCCGGCCTGTTGAATGAAGAGTGCGCCCGCACGACACGGCGCCGTTTACATCGTGGACACAACGCATAAACCCGTGGGATTCGCGGACGTCGGCTACGACGAGGCCCTGCGCCGGGCGCGCGAGCTGATCCCCTTCCTGCGCGAGCAGGCGCCGAAGTGCGAGGAGCTGCGCCGGATGAGCCCGGAGGTGATGGACGCCCTCAACCGCACCGGGCTGCTGCGCTACCTGCAGCCGAAGGTGTGGGGCGGCATGGAGCTGCCGTTCGTGGCGTACTTCGACGTTCCGGAGATGCTCTCGCGCGGCGATGCCGCGGTGGGCTGGACGGTCACCAATCTCGCCTCCCATCACCGCATCCTCTCCTGGTGGGATCCGAAGGCGCAGGAGGAGGTCTGGGGCCCCAATCCCGACGTCGGGATCGCGTCCGGCATCGCTTTCCAGCAGGGACGCGGCGTGCCTGCGCAAGGCGGCGTCGTGCTGACCGGGGAATGGAATTTCTCCTCGGGCACCGACCACTCCGACTGGAGCATGCTCGCCTGCATCGTCCGGGACGGCGACAGGATCATCGACTATGTCTACTGCCTGGTGCCGCGCGCGGAGTACGAGGTGATCGACGACTGGCGCGTGCTCGGCATGCGCGCGACGAGCAGTAAGACGGCGCGCTGCAAGGACGTGCTCGTTCCCGCCCACCGGGTGCTCTCGATGTACGTGAACCGGCCGGGGCATTCGTGGCCGGGACTCGCCGTGCACCGCAACCCGCACCTGCGCGTGCCGACCTCCGCGCTCGGCGGCCACGGCATCGGCGGCGTCCAGGTGGGCAACGCGCGTGCGGCGCTCGAGTTGTCGATCGAGATGGTGAAGGCGCGCAGCACCAGCTACACCGGGGCGAAGATGCGCGATTTCCAGACCGTGCAGCTGCGCATAGGCGCAGCGGGCGCGAAGATCGACGCGGCGGCGCTCCTCCTGCGCGACGACGTCCTGGAGGCGCAGCGCGTCTACGTGGAGGGCGGGTCGCTCGACGTGGAGACGCGGCTGCGCTACAAGCGCAATTCCGCGCTGGCGAACAAGCTCCTGGTGGAAGCGGTGGATTCGCTGCACGAGATGGCGGGAGCCAACGGCATCTACGACAGCTACCCCTTGCAGCGCATGTTCCGCGACGCGCACGCGGCGTCGGGCCACTTCAGCTTCAGCACCGATGCGCAGTACACGCCCTGGGCGCACTACACCCTGGGTGGGGAGTTCAAGAGTCCGACGCTTTGACCCGGTGACCGGGCGCGTCGAGGGGCGGAGCAGGGGCGCACACCAAGTCGCAGCGGCACCCCCGGTGACGCGCGGGGGCCGATGCGATGGATCGGGCGTCCGTGTTAGGGTACCGGAGGCCGCCGTCCGGTGACCTGTGACCAGTCGCGCCGGATGTTTCGTCCGGCGCATTGCGATGACGTAGTTCAATTCACCTAGGAGAACAGCGATGGCTACGATGTATGAAATCTCGGTTCCCATTTATGTCCGCCGCCTGAGCGGCCTCGCCGGTTGCCTGAAGAAGGCGCAGGCGCTGTACGCGGAGAAGAAGTACGACGAGGGAACTCTCCTGAACTACCGGTTGTATCCGGACATGTTCAGCTTGACGCGGCAGGTGCAGCAAGCGACCGATCACGCGCGCAACAGCACGGCGCTTCTCGCGGGCGTGGAAGCGCCGAAGGTGGAGAACAACGAAAAGTCGCTGGCCGAACTGGCCGCACGGGTCGATAACACGATCGCCTGGCTGAAGACGATCAACGCCGGGCAGGTCGACGGCACCGAGGCCAAGAGCGTCACGGTCAAAACGCCGGCCGGCGAGACCAAGTTTACCGGCATGGATCTGCTCCAGCACCGCGCGCTGCCGAATTTCTACTTCCACTGCACGACGGCCTACGACATCCTGCGGCACAACGGTGTCGAGCTCGGCAAGCGCGATTTCATGGGCGCGGCCTGATCGGAGAACATCATGCTCTGGGTCATCACCTGCGTAGACAATCCGAATACCGCCGCGATACGCGAGAAGGTCCTCGTGCCGCACCGCGAGTACCTGGGCAGCCAGAAGAAGATACTGGTGCTCGCCGGCGCGACACAGAACGACGAGGGCACGGAAGCGATCGGCAGCTGTTTCGTGGTCAACGTCGGGAGCCGCGCGGAAGCGAAGAAGTTCTCGGACGGCGATCCCTTCACCCAGAACGGCGTGTTCAAGAGCGTGACGATCACGCGCATGCGCAAGGGGCAGTGGAATCCGGAGGCGGCGGAAGGTGCCTGACACTCGTCACTCGTCACAGTCTCTGCTACACTTTAGATTCTTCAACCAACGAAAGGAGGTGATCCCGTGAGAGACCATCAAGGCAGTAGCGACCTGCAAGGCTCTAACGTTGGATCCATCCGAAAGGCTGGCAAGTAGGTCGTCTGCCTTAAAGCAGTACCGGCGCCCCGCGGACCTCGTGTCCCCGGGGCGCTTTTGTTTTGGGAACGTATCAGGTTCCTTGCCACATGCTGGAACAAATCCCTCGCGTGGAGCCGCCGGTCTGGCCTAAACTGCTCACGGTGTGGACGGGGCGCTGCCATCCCCGGCTTTATGTGATATAGCAAGCAATCAATATGGCATCGACAGATTCCGATTCCAACGGAGCACGCGCACAGCTCCTTGACGCGGTTTCCGGCCGCGCAAAGCTGTGGCTGGTCGGGGCGGCGGCCATCCTGCTCCTTGCCTGGGGCGTGCACTGGGTCTACGAGCGCTTTCACCACGTCTACCTCGACGACGCGCGCATCGACGGCGAGGTCGTCACGATTTCGAGCCGCGTTTCAGGGTGGATCACCGAGCTGCCGGTGATCGAGGGAGACATCGTGAAGAAAGGACAGCTGCTCGCCAAGGTGGACGATCGCGACATGGTGCTGCAGCGCGAGGTCCTCGTCGCCAGGCTGAAGGCGATGGAAAACCAGGGCGGCGTGGTGCAGGCGCAGACCGGCCAGGTGGACCAGGAAACGCTGGGCAAGTACGAGAGCGAGACCAACCGTCTCAAGGCCGCCGAGGCGGAAGTCGCGTCGCAAACCGTGCAGCTGAAGCAGGCCCGCGACGACTTTCAAAGGGCAAAGGAGCTGGCCGACGCCAAGTGGCTCTCGCCCCAGGCAATGGAGCGCGCGCGCAGCACCTACCATCAGACGGAAGAGAATCTCCGCAAGGCGCAATCGGATTACGCCGCCGCGCGCGGCACGCTGTCTGCGGCGGGCGGCAGCCGCCGCCAGGTTCAGGTGCTGGACCGCCAGCGCACGGTGCTGGGCCATCAGGTAGACGAGATCAGCGCGGAGATCCGCAGGCGCGACGTCGATATCGCCGACCGCACCATCGCTAGCCCGGCCGACGGCCGCGTGGTCATGACCTTTGTGCGCCAGGGAGAGCACGTGAACCCCGGGCAGCGCATCCTCATGTTCCACGACCCGAAGGACATCTGGGTCGAGGCCAACGTGAAGGAAACCGACGTGCGGCTCCTGAAGCCCGGTATGAAAACCGAAGTCCGCGTCGACGCGTATCCCGGGCGGGTTTTCGCGGGAGAGGTGTTTCGAATCGGCCAGACCGCGACCAGCAAGTTCGCGCTCCTTCCCGATCCCAATCCGAGCGGCAATTTCACCAAGATCACCCAGCGCCTGCCGGTACGCATCATGCTCACCGACAAGGACCCGGCGCTGCGCCCGGGCATGATGGTCGAGGTTACGATTGCGGTCCGAAACGATTGAATCGCTCTTCGCGCGTTACGGTCCGGGCTACAAGTGGCTCGCGACCTTCACGGTGATGCTCGGTACGATTCCGGCGATGCTGACCTCCACCACGGTCAACGTCGCGATACCGGACATCATGGGCGCGTTCGGCGTCGGACAGGACCGGGCGCAATGGCTCTCTACCGGCATGCTCGCGGCGATGACGGTGGGGATGCTGGTGGCCGCCTGGCTGGTGGCGCATTTCGGGTTGCGCAGGACTTTCGTGGCGGCGCTGTGCGTCTTCGTCGCGGCGCTGCTGGTTGCCGCGAACAGCCCCAACATCACGGTGCTGATCCTTGCCCGGGTGGTGCAGGGCGCGGTGGCGGGCGTGCTGCAGCCGCTCTCGATGTACACCCTGTTCAAGGTGTTTCCGCCCGAGCAACGGGGCACTGCCATGGGGTTGTTCGGCGTGAGTGTCATCCTCGGTCCGGCGCTGGGACCGACCCTTGGCGGCATCCTGATCGAGGACTTCAGCTGGCGGTCGATTTTCTACGTCGGGGTGCCGGTGTGCGCCGTCGGGACTCTGATGGGCAGTCTCTTCCTGCCGGGGCGGGAGGAGGATACCCCGCGGGCACGCTTTGACTTTCCGGGCTTCATGCTGCTCGGCATGGCGCTGACCTGCCTGCTGACCGCGCTTTCCAACGGCCAGCGTGAAGGCTGGTCCTCCGACTACATCCTGACCCTCTTCGCGGTCGCGGGCGCCGCGACCGCGACTTTCTTCGCCTGGGAGCGGCGCACCGCCCGGCCGCTGGTGAACCTGCGCGTGCTGGGGAACGCGCAGTTCACCTGCGCGGCATGCGTCGCCTTCATCTTCGGCGCGGGCATGTTCGGATCCACCTACCTCGTCCCGCTGTTCGTGCAAACGGTGCAGCACCTGACGCCGCTCGCGGCCGGGATCCTGCTCATGCCGGCCGGGCTGATACTGGGGGTCTTCATGCCGATCGGCGGCTTCCTCTCCGACCGTATCTCGGCGCGCAAGCTGATCGTCACCGGGCTCGTGTGCTTCGCGGCGTCCGCCTACTGGCTGGCGGACATCGATGTCAACACATCGTTCTGGACGCTAGCGTGGTGCGTGGTGCTGTCGCGCATCGGGCTCGCCCTCATCAAGCCCTCGCTCAATCTTGCCGCGCTGAAGGCGCTGCGGCCGGAGCTGCTCGGACAGGGGGCCGGCATGATCAACTTCTCGCGGCAGCTGGGCGGCGCGTTCGGCGTGAACCTGCTGTCGGTGACCCTCGACCGCCGCACGTTCTTCCACAGCGACACGCTGACCGCCATGCAGACCGCGGCCAACAGCGCGACCTCCGACCTGCTGCGCCTGATCGAGCAGGCGCTCGCGCAGGCGGGAGCCTCGCCCGATCTACAATCGGCGGGAGCACTCCACTATCTCGGACGCGTTGTCTATGCACAGGCCTACACGATGGGTTTTCGCGATACCTTCGTCATCATAGGGTTGGTGTTTACTCTGGCGCTCATCCCGGCCTGGATCATGGGACGGGTGAAGCAGCTGGCAGTTGCAGCGCACTGATCACCAATCACGAGTATCGAGGAGAAAGCATGATGTACACCTGCGCGCCGCGCGGCACCGCGGGAACCGGCTCGAGACGCGGCAAGAAGATAAAGCGCGGCAACCGCACCCTTGCGGTGGACCTCCACTGCCACGTGCAGACACCGGCTGCCGCGGAGGTCGCGAAGCAAACCAGCGTTCCCGCCGGCGATCCCGTCGTCCGGCACGGCAGCAAGCGCACCGCCGACCGGCAGCGGGAGCAGGACGTCGAGCTTCACCCCCAGCTGACGTCCATCGAGCGGCGTCTCGCCGACATGGACAAAATGGGCATAGACGTCCAGGCGATCTCGACGTCGCCGGCCCAGTACTACTACGCGATCGAGCCGGAGCTCGGGCGGCAAACCTCGCGCCTGGTCAACGAGCGTCTCGCGGAGATCGTCTCGCTGCATCCGGACCGCTTCGTGGCGCTGGGCACGCTGCCGATGCAGGACCCGCACCTCGCGGTGGCGGAGCTCGAATACTGCATGAGGAAGCTCGGCTTTCGCGGTATCGAGCTCGGAACGAACGTGCGCAAGGCGGAGCTCTCGGACGGGCGCTTCAACCCGGTTTTCGCGAAGGCGGAAGAGATGAACGCGGTCATCTTCCTTCACCCGAGCGGCTTTACCGATACCAGCCGCCTCGGCCCCCATTTCCTCACCAACGTCATAGGCAACCCGCTCGACACGACGGTCGCGCTGGCGCACATCGTCTACGGCGGCGTGCTCGAGCGCTACCCGGGGCTCAAGTTCGTCGCGGCGCACGGCGGCGGCTACATGGGACACTACCCGGCGCGCATGGATCACGCCTACAGGGTGCGGCCCGAGTGCCACGACCACATCAAGCGCCCGCCTTCCTACTACATGAAGAAGATCTATTTCGACACCATGGTGTTCAGCCACACGCAGCTTGAGCACCTGGTGAACCTGTGGGGCGCCGGCCACGTCGTGATCGGTACCGACTACCCGTACGACATGGGGTACTACAAGCCCGTCGATTTCGTGAACGGGGCGAAGCTTTCCCGCGCCCAGAAGGACCAGATAATCGGGGGTAACGCCGCGAAGCTGCTGGGATTGCGAACTAAGAAGAAGTGATGATTACTGGTGATGGAAAATGGTGACGTACATCACCACTTCTCATCACCATGTCCCATCACCACTTCGTCGTCACCTTTTCTCATTACTTCCAAGGGCCTATCGCTGCGTCCCTCTTGCGCGTATAATGCGCCCGGTCGAATACGCTCTGGGTCTGTCTGCAGTCTTGTTTCCGGCTGGTTCCTTCGGTCCTCTCCCACTACGTCAATTTGATACCTCGCGCACTGTCGCGCGAGGCAATGCCATTACTGGAGGACATTCATGTCTACCACCGGCACCGTAAAGTTTTTCAACAGCACCAAGGGCTTCGGCTTCATCCAACCGGATGACGGCTCGAAGGACGTGTTCGTGCACATCTCCGCGGTCGAAGCCGCGGGCCTCGGCACCTTGAGCGAGAACCAGAAGGTCTCGTTCGATCTGTCGAAGGGCAACAACGGCAAGACCTCGGCGAGCAATCTGAAAGCCGTCTGAACTTCCGTTCTGCGTCAGGAAACCCCGCTGCGGCGGGGTTTTTCATGTACCAGCGATCCGGCTCATCAGGGGCGCCCCTCGTCTCGTTACCGTCTCCAAGTAGAATTCGATTCGGAACGCAAAGGGACCCCGCGATGCTGAAATTCCTCAAATCGCTGCTGGAGCAGGAAGAGGACGGCAGGCGGCCGATCGCCGGGCACGAGCGCAGGCACCTGCATGTCGCGGTCGCGAGCCTGCTGCACGAAGCGACGCGAGTGGATCTGGCCGAGCACGAGGAGGAGCGCGCGGTGGGGGCGGCGGCGCTCGCCGATCTCTTCGGGCTGGCGGATGAAGCGGCACGGGCCGTGTTCGAGGAAGGCGCTGCCCGCGCGCAGCAGCTCACCTCGTATTTCGGGCCGGTATCGGTTGTCAAGCGCGACATGGCGCTGGCGGAGCGGACTCGCCTCATCGAGCACCTGTGGCGCGTCGCATACGCCGACGGCGAGCTCGATCAGTACGAGGATCACTACGTGCGCAAGATCGGGCATCTGCTCTACGTTCCCAATACCGAGATCATGCTGGCCCGCAACCGGGCGCGCTCCGCCCGTTGAAAGTCTGACCTTTCACGCTTTCGAGACCGCTTGTAGTATCGCGGCATGAGCGAAGACCGGCCGTCCTTCCTGAAGCGGTTGTTGGTGCAGTACCGACGCACCAAGCTCGGGGGTGGAACGGAGCGCGTGGCGCTCCGCGAGTTTTTGCTGGTTGCCGCCGTGGCGCTCGCCATCATCGTGGCCGCCTTCTGGATCGCGTTCCGCTACGTGCGGCCGGCGCCGCCGGACGAGTTCGTGATTTCCACGGGCTTCGAGGGCGGCGCCTACCATCTAAACGCGAGGCGTTACGGTGAATTGCTCGCGCTCGACCGGATTCGCGTGCAAGCGCGCGCTTCGACCGGGTCCCAGGAAAACCTGGCCCGGCTCGCCGATCCCGTTTCCGGTGTCAGCGTCGCCTTCGTTCAGGGTGGCGTGGGAGACCCCGCGAAGTACCCCGGACTGGTCACGCTCGCTGCGCTCTACTACGAGCCGCTGTGGGTCTTCTACCGCGGCGATAGCGACCTGGTGATGCTGGGCCAGCTCGAGGGAAAACGCATTGCCATCGGTCCTGAAGGCAGCGGGACGCGTACCCTCGTGCAGACGCTCCTCGCCGCCAGCAAGACGGGAAGCCGCGACCGGCTCCTTCCGCTCGGCGCCAACGCGGCTGCCGACGCGCTGCTGGCCGGCAGGATAGACGCGGCGGTGTTCGTGGCCGGCCCCGACGCGTCCTACGTCCAGAGGCTGCTGCGGGCGAAAGGCGTGCGGCTGATGAACTTCAGCCACGCCGAGGCGCTGTCGCGACGCTTTCCGTACCTGGCGGCGGTGAAGCTGCCGCGCGGCGTGATCGACATCGCGGCCGACATTCCGTCGCGCGAGGTCACGCTCGTGGCGACCACCGCCTACCTCGTGGCGCGCCAGGACTTTCACCCGGCGCTGGTAACGGTGCTGCTGGAGGCGGTCAATCGCGTGCATCGCGGCGGCGGCGCGTTTCACCGGGCAGGCGAATTCCCCGCCGGGCGCGAGGGGGACTTCCCGCTCTCCGAGGAAGCGCAGCAGTTCTTCAAATCCGGTCCGCCGTTTCTCCAGCGCTACATGCCGTTCTGGGTTGCGAACCTCTTGCAGCGTCTCTTGATCCTGCTCGTGCCGCTCATCGCGGTGGCGATTCCCGTCATGCGCCTCTTTCCGGGTGTGTACGCGTGGCGAGTGCGCGTGCGGCTCTTCCGCTGGTATCGCGAACTGGCCAAGGTCGAAGCGGAAAGCACGAAGGGCCCCGCGCCGCAGCGGGTGCAGGAGCTGCTCGCCCGCCTCGAAGCGATCGAAGAGGGCGTAGGGCGCACGCGTGTTCCGCTCCTGTACACGGATTATGCGTACAACCTCAAGCTCCACATCGACCTGGTGCGCACGAAGCTGCAGCGCCTGGAAAGCGCTCCACAGGACAGGAACGCCTCTGCTTGAGAAGCTCTAAAGCTTCGGGTACGGCTTGTCCGCGACCATGACCTCGACGAGCGCGGGCTTCTGCTTCGTCGCGGCGAGCCCCTGCCGGAGCGCGCTCTCCACGTTCTTCGGATTGGTCACGCGTATGCCTTCCGCGCCGCAGGCTTTTGCGATTTCCGCGAAGTTCGGGCTCTGGAAGGTCGTGCCGTAGGTGTGGCCGTAGAGGCCGGTCTGCTGCATGTAGGTCTGGCCGAAGGCGCCGTCGTTCAGGACGACGATCAGTATGTTTGCGCCGTACTCCGCCGCGGTGGGGAGATCGCCTATCGTCATGAGGAAGGCGCCGTCGCCGGCAAGCGCCACGACGTCGCGCTCCGGGAACTCCATCTTCGCGACGATGGCGGTGGGGAGCCCGTAGCTCATCGCGTTCCAGACACCGGACTGCATGAAGGACTCGGGCGTCGCGATGCGGCGGAAGGTGCGCGCCCACATCTGGCAGTTGCCCACGTCGCTTGCCACCACCGCGCTGTCGTTCAGCACGGCGTTCATTGCTTCCATCAGCACGCCCGGGTAGATGGGATCGTCGCTCCTGTGCGGCTCGTTTTCCGCGACGAGGCGCGTGCGCAGCTGAGCCTTGGTCTCGGCCATGCGCTTGACGAGCGCGTCCTCGGGCGCCCGCTGGAAGCTCCCCAGCCGCTCGAGCAGTGCCGTGAGAAAGAGCTTGGGATCCGCGACCCGCTGGTCCTCGCCCTGGTAGCCGCCGTCCGCCGTGTCGTCGAAGCCGACGAGGATCATGTTGCGCTCCGGCGCGCGGTGCTTCAACTCGGCCAGCTCGGCCGTGCCTGCGCGTAGTCCGACGCCGAGCACGAGATCGGTCCGCTGGAGCGCCTCGATGCACAGCGGATGGCTCCGGTAATGCTGGAAATGGCCCGCGAAAAAGGGGTGCGTCTCCGGTATGACGCCAATCGCGTCCTGCGCGAAGATGACCGGCGCCTGCAGCTTCAGCGAGAGCTCGGACAGCTCCTGCAATGCGCGCTTGCGGATGATGCCCTTACCCGCCGCAATGACCGGCGCGCGCGCTTCCATGAGCCGCTTCGCGTAACGATCGACGTCGCTCGCGTCCGGCGCCGGCACGACGGTAGGGGAGGCCTTGTAATCCGGCAGGACGGCGCGTGACTCCTGGAGGATGAACTCGCTGTAGTCCGACACGCGCGGCAGCTCGACGTGGACGGGCCCCGGGCGCCCGCTGCGGGCGACGTGGAACGCCTGTGCCATGACGCCGGGGATGTCGTCGATACGCTCGACGCGGGCGCTCCACTTGGTGATCTTCTTGAACATCTCGTGCACGAACGCGGGATCGTCCACGCCGTGAAAGGCCTCCTTGTCGGCTTTCAGAGGCACCGCGCCGCCGATGTGGACCATGGGCGAGGCTGCGCCGTAAGCCTGGGCGACGCCGGCCATGGAGTTCAATCCGCCGGGTCCCGCGGTCACCACGCACACACCCGGCTTGCCCGTGAGGCGTCCGTAGGCGTCCGCCATGAGGGAGGTATTCGGCTCGGTCTTGCACGTCACGAACCGGATGGACTTCACCCGCGAGAGACCGTCGTAGATCGGGTGGATATGGGAGCCGGGGACGCTGTAGACGCGCTCCACGCCTTCTTCGCGCAAGGCCTCGGCGACGGCCTCGCCCGCGTGCA
Source organism: Burkholderiales bacterium (assembly GCA_035649495.1). Lineage (GTDB taxonomy): Bacteria > Pseudomonadota > Gammaproteobacteria > Burkholderiales > SG8-41 > SG8-41. Next base: position 25,039 of record DASRJL010000151.1, read on the forward strand.
TTGCGGGGCGCGGCGCGCTCATGGCGCGCTCGCGCCAAGGATGAGGGATGAAGGATAAAGGATGAAAAGAGGATCTATGCCCTCACGAAGTTTCATCGAGACACCATCACGAAGCATCTTGAAAGAGAAGAGCGTCAACTAGAAAAAATGAGGGAGGCTTGCGCCTCCCTTCATCCTTCATCCTTCCACGTTCATCCTTCGGCTTACGCCGCCTTGCGGAGCGCTCCGAGCTGCCGCGCGATGAACGCTTTCAGGATCTCGTGCGCGCGGTCGGTCTGCGGGCCGGGCTCGGCGATCCACTGGTGCTCGCAGCCCTTGAAAATCTCCACCTCGCATTCGCCGCCCGCCGCGCGGTACCTCTGGCCCATCTTGTCGGATATCTGCCACGGCACGTTGGAGTCGAGCTCGCCCTGCATGATGAGCAGGGGCGGCAGCGTGACTTTTTCGCCGCGCTCGAGGATGAGCATCGGGTTGCCCTCGAAGATGGACTCCCACGGGTCGAAATACATCTTGCTCTTCTTGATCATTTCCGGGCGGTTGGTCTTCACCATGTGCTCGTAGCGGGCGTGGCAATCGCTGATCGGCGAGCGCGTCGCGATGTAGTTCACCGTCGCGTCGAGATTGGGCGCCTCGGCGAGCGGCAGCGCGGCGTAGCGCGGATCGCGCGGGCGCATGCCAACCAGCTGCGCGACGTGGCCGCCGCTCGAGCTGCCGAGCACGCCCAGCGTGGAGGGGTCGCCCTTCCACTCGCGGGCCTTGTGCTTGAGCCAGCGTACGCCGTAGTGCACGTCCTGCACCGATGCGGGATAGGGCGCTTCGTGCGACAGCGTCGTGTCTATCGCGACCACCAATATGCCGCTCTTCGCCGCTGCCTCGCACATCGGAACGTTCGCGAAACGGTCCTTGTCGTGCCACGCGCCGCCGTGCACGTCGAGCAGTACGGGGAAGGGTCCGGTGCCCTGGGGCTGGTAGACACGCGCCATCAACTGGCGCTTCGGGGCCTTGCGGAATTCCACATCCCAGACCTTGAGTTCAAAACGTGCCGCGGGGTTGTAGCTCGTCGTCATGGTGGCTCCTTCCTAGTCGTTAGTGGCTGTGCCTGCAGGAACCGGCATATTACTCCGGCTCTGGTCCATTGAGAAAGTGATGAATAATGGTGATGAGAACTGGTGATGGGTAGTAGTGATGTCTCGTTCATCGCCGACCTTCATCACCACTTTTCATCACTGTTTCTCATCACCAGTTCCCGTCACTTCCTTGGTTACCCAACTCCCAGGAGTTCGACCTCAAACACCAGGGTGGCGTTGGGGGGAATGACGCCTCCTGCGCCGCGCGCACCGTAGCCGAGCGCTGGCGGGATGGTGAGCTTGCGCGTGCCGCCGACCTTCATCCCCTGCACGCCCTCGTCCCAGCCCTTGATGACCTGGCCCGCGCCCAGCGGGAACACGAACGGGTCGCCGCGGTCCTTGCTCGAATCGAACTTGGTGCCGTCGGTGAGCCAGCCGGTGTAGTGCACCTTGACGCTCTGACCGGATGCAGCGAGCGCTCCCGCACCGACGACGACTTCCTCGACGATGAGACCGGTGGGGCTGGTAGTGGACATGGTGGATCCTTTTTCGGCGGAACGGGGATTATGGCACCGATAGGAATGATGCAGGCAAGTTCTGGCCGCGCCGGTTGCGGTTGCGGCTTGACAGCCGGACAATGAAGGCAGGAGGCGTAAAAACCATGAGATCACCGCGTGACGCAGGGCTGGGTTGTGCTGCGGCATTTGTCTTTGCCGCATTGACCGGCCCCACGCTGGCGCAGTCGCCGTATCCGACCCAGCAGATCAAGATCTTCTGTCCGTTCCCGGCGGGCGGGGGAACGGACCTTACCTCGCGCCTTCTGGCGGACTACTTCAACAAGGCATTCGGCCAACCCGTTGTCGTGGAGAACCGTACCGGCGCGAGCGGGATGGTGGGCACCGGGGCTGCGGCGAAATCGCCGCCCGACGGCTATACCCTGCTCGTCGCGTCCGGGGAGGTCGCGCTGAATCCGCACCTGTATCCGAAGATGGCGTACGACTGGGACAAGGACCTCCAGCCCATCACGCTGCTCGTCAAGGTGCCGAACGTGCTGGCGGTGAACATGGACGTCCCGGCCCGGACGGTAGCGGAGCTGATCACCTGGGCGAAGAAGAATCCCGACAACCTCACGTTCTCCTCGAGCGGAGTCGGCAATCCGCAGCAGCTCACCGGCGAACTGTTCAACAAGATCGCGGGCGTGAAGTTCCAGCACGTCCCGTACAAGGGCGCCGCGCCCCAGATAGCCGACGTCGCGGGCAAGCACATCACGATGACTTTCGTCAGCATAGGCGCGGCGCTGCCGTTCATCGAAAGCAACCGGATCAGGCCCCTCGGGGTGACTTCCACGACGCGCGTGTCCGTGCTGCCCGACGTGCCCGCAATCGCCGAGCATCCGCCGCTCAAGGGTTTCGAGCTGGTGAATTTCTTCGGTTTCTTCGGGCCCGCGGGCCTGCCGGATCCCGTGCTGCGCAGGTTGAACGCGGCTGCAGTGGAGGCATTGAAGAGCCCGGACATGGTGAAGAAGCTCCAGGGCGCGGGTTTCGAGCCGGCGCCCACGACGCCGGGCGAGTTTCGCCAGTTCATCAGGACCGAATCAGCGAAGTTCGCGAAGATCATCGCCGAGGCGGGCATCAAGCTCGAGTGAACCGGCCGCGGCGAAAGAGCAGCGACACCGCTGCCGCTCCGTCACCAGGGGCCCACTCGCCGCCGGCACGCGCCAGGAAGGAGCGGACCTGGCACCACTCGGTCTACGTCGTCCTGCTGTCGAAGGACGTCTGGTACGAGCCGAAATTCAGGCGGTGCAACCCGGACTACGACCCGTCGCGGCCTTGCGTGTACGTCGGCATGACCGGACAAAGCCCCGACGTGCGCTTCGACAAGCACAAGGCGGGCATCAAGTCGAACAAGTACGTGCGCCTCTACGGGCTGCGGTTGATGCCCGAGCTCTACGAGTGCTACAACCCGATGCCGTACGAGGCGGCGCTCGATATGGAAGTCGAGCTGGGGATCGGGCTGAGGGAGCAGGGATACGGCGTATGGCAAGGGTGAGGGCGTTGGGATCCTTCACGGGACGTTAGTCCCGGTTGGATCGAAGTACGCCGAGCCCGCCGCCCTGGTGGCATGCCACGGCATCTCGATGGTCTTGTCGTGCGGCGGCAGGCTCACTCGCGCGGTGCCCTCGATGCGATCGCCGATTACCTTGCCGCGGAATTCGTGCCTGACGAACCCCGGGCCGTCCAGCGTCATGGCGAGCGTGAAGGAAATGTCTTCGCCCGTGAGCCGGGCGTCGTGGAGCACCTCGCGGCGGTTGCCGGCCCGCGCGACGCCTTCGAACGCCTGGAAGCGCTGCTCGATGATTGCGGCGTAGGAAACGCCGCGACCGGCAAGCGGCAGCTCCCAGCTCCAGTTGCCCTCGACACGCGCCGGGACTATCCAGAGACTGACCGGCTGGCCGTTGTGGTCCACGCGGTCGGGCGGCCAGGAGCCGAGGTCCCAGACGTTGGTCACGATGCGCGTGCCGGGCCGCGCCTGCGACAGGATGACCGGGCGCAGCAACCGCTGCATCTCCGGCCAGAACCACATCGCGATGATCGTCGCCTCGCGCAGGTCGGCGTCGAACGCGTTGCGATGGAAGAACCGCACGCGGTCGGCGACGCCCGCGGCGCGGGCGGCAGCATTGGATTCATCGACGAGCTTCGCGTCGATATCGACACCCCAGCCGCGTACCTTCGGGTTCATGCGCGCTGCCGTCAGCACCACGCGGCCGTCGCCCGAGCCCAGGTCCACCACCACGTCATCGTCTCTGAGATCCGCGAGCTTCAGCATGCGATCGACGTTCTCCTGGTCGCTCGGCACGAAGAGCGAGAAGCGCTCCTGCGCGCCTGCGACGCCTGCGAGCATCAATAGGGACAGGAGCAAACTTGGGAGTTTGAGCATCGTATGGAAAGAAGTGATGATTAATGGTGATGAATACTGGTGATGATAACTGGTGATGAACTTCGGCAGTGCGTGCTAGGCAAGGGTGTTCATCACCACTTTCCCATCACCATTTCGCATCACCACTTCCCATCACTCGTTGCCGGCTGGACGGCGGGTAATCTAGCCAGCCGGCCGGGGGTTGGCAAATGGTTTGCACGGCGGGGAGGCCCGGACCAGAACCTATCTCAACAATAGGCACGTGTGCGACGGAGGCGAGGTGGGATGCAGTTCTAGGAGGATCGCGACGACGCATAGACTCTATGTTAGGAGCGACCGACAACGAAATGCGCCCAGATCGCCCCGTCCCCTCCGGGGTTGCGGCCAGGACGGTC
>DASRJL010000152.1:0-38749 GCA_035649495.1 Burkholderiales bacterium
CAGGCGATCCCCCGTGAGCGCAAGCTCCCACACCGGCGTCGGCACGCCGTTCAATCGCGCCCTTCCAGAGACCTCCTGGTACCGCTGCGTCAGCTCCAGCTCGATGTGGCGCTCGATCGGGGGCAACGGCAGCCTCGTCTGCCAGCGTCCCGCCACCGGCGCGGGCACTATCCACAGAAACGTATTCTTGCGCACGGTCGTCTTGCGATCCGGCGGCCAGTCCCCCAGGTCGAAATCGTGGGACACGATGCGTGTTCCGGGCTTGAGCGAAAGCAGCGTCGGCCTCAGCTGCATGTTCACCGAGGGCAGGAGATACATCGTGATGACCGTGGCCTGGGAGATATCCGCCTTGAAGAAATCCTGCTGCACGAACTTCACACGCTCGGCGACACCCGCCTGGCGCGCGTTCTCCTCGCTCTCCATGACCAGATTCTCGTCGATATCCATGCCCATCCCGCGCGCGCCGAATTTTCTCGCCGCGGTGATGACCAGGCGCCCGTCTCCCGAGCCGAGGTCGATCACGAAGTCCTTCTCGTTTACTTCGGCAAGCCGCAGCATCTCGTCCACCGTCACCTGTGGCGTGGGCACGTAGGGGGTGACGATGGTCTGCGCGGCCGCCGGCATGCACGCAGCGGTAAGGCCCGTTAGAACCGCGAAAATCAATTCAGCCACGGAACCACACGGAAACACACGGAATGTAGAACCAGCGATCATGTAAAAGTGCGTCGTTTGAATCTTCTGTGTGTTTGAATTGATTCTGTTTCTTCTTGGCGGCCTTGGCATCTTGTTGGTTTAATCTGCTTTTGTCCGTGTGTTTCCGTGTGTGTCCGTGGCCAATGAATTTGACGTCAACCTTCGTCTGGCACACCGACCACGCGCGTCGCACGCCAGCGGTTGGTGACCCGCTCCCGCCCGGCGCCGGAGTGCACCGTACCGGTTATCTCCGCTCCGTTGATGCGTCCTTCGAAATAGTGGCTCGTGTCGTTCTCGACGAGCACGAACCCTATCCGGTCTCCGGTCAGCCGCGCCTCGAAAGCCGGCAGGTAGCCGCCGGCAACGCGCGCGCCGCCGCGTATCCGCTGGTAGGTCTGCTCGAGCTCGAAGTCGTAATCGCGCGCGCCGCCGGGCAGTTGCGCCTCCAGCCGCCACTTGCCTGCCGCACGCGCCGGCACGATGTAGAGGTAGTAGTTCTTGGAGATGTTCACGGTCCGGTCAGGGGCCCAGTCCTTGAAACCGAAGTCGTGCGCGACGATGCGAGTGCCCGGCTTCAGCGCGAGGAGTCTCGGCTTCACCTGCTCGACGAGCTGCGGCAGCAGGTACATCGTCACCACGGTCGCGGCGCCAAAGTCGGCCTTGAGCACGTCTCCCTCTCGAAACACCACCCGGTCCGCAACGCCCGCGCGCCGGGCGTTCTCCGCGCTCTCCCTGACGAGCGCCGGGTCGATCTCTATGCCGAGGCCGCGGGCGCCGTAGTCGCGCGCCGCGGCGATGACGATCCTGCCGTCTCCGGATCCCAGGTCGACCACCAGGTCCTCCGGCCGCACGTCGGCTACCCGCAGCATCTCGTCCACCGCGATCGTGGTGGAGGGGACGTACGGTGTCGGGATGTAGGACTCCCCGGTGACTTCCGCCGCGGCGGCGGGCAACGCCGCCAACAGTACGGCGACCGCAAGGAGCAAGGCCCTCACCAGATGCTATCTCGAAAATTGCCCAGGCATTATTTCGCCGGCTGCGAGGCCAGGACGACGTGGCGTGGGTCCCAGATCTGCGTCCGCGTCGCGTTCCAGGCGAGCTCCTGGGCCTGTGCGCCCGGCTTCTCGCCGCGGCTGACGCGCACCGTCCCGGTTAACGCATTGTTGAATATGCGTCCGGAAAACTCGTAGCGGACCGCCCCGGCGCCCCCATCCACGAGCGCGGCAAATGACAGCTGCTCGCCCGCGAGCGCGAGGCTCTCGAGCTTCGCCGGCCGCCCGCTCACGGCCAGCGTGCCCTGCAGCTTTTGAAAGTTCTGATCCAGGCTCAACTCGTGATCCTCGGGCTTGCCGTCGCGCTGGAGTTGCCAGCGCCACTTGCCAGCGGCCGTACCCGGGACCATCCAGTAGAAGACCTTGCTCTTCTCTCCTATCCCGACCTTCTTTCCCGGCGCGGGCATCTCCAGCTGGAGATCGGGCGGCCATTCGCCGAAGTGGTAGTCGTGGGACACGATGCGCGTGCCGGGCCTGAGCGTCGCCAGCAGCCGGGAGCGTATCGCGAGGTTCACGTCCGGCAGCAGGTAGATCGACAGCACCGTTGCCGCGCTGACGTCCGTTTCGAAGAGGTTGCGCTCGTAGAAAACCGCGCGCTTCGCCACGCCGGCTTTGGCCGCATTGCGGTTGGAGAGCTCGACCAGCCGCCGGTCCAGGTCCACGCCGAAGCCCCGTGCGCCGTAGCGGGTCGCCGCGGTGATCACCATGCGCCCGTCGCCCGATCCGAGGTCGATCACGTAGTCGTCCGGACCGATCTTCGCGATCTCCAGCATCTTGTCGACGACGTTCTGGGGCGTCTGGACGTACGGCGTGTCCAGGTCCTTTTCCTGCGCGAACACCGCGCCTGCCGCCAGCAGCGCAGACAGGAGCGCGGTCAGGAGGGGGCGAGCGAGCGCCGTGCCGGGCGAGTTCAGCATCAACCGCCGGCAGAGCCGGTAGGCAACGAGGCGCCGGCAGAGCCTGCTCGGCGCGCGTTCCATTCCTGCTGCCCCTGCACGCGGGTGCCCGACAGGACGACGGACCCGGTGAGGCTGTCGCCCTCGATCTTGCCGGCAAACTCGTGCTTCACCGGCGCTCCGTTGACGTCGGTTGTAAGCGTAAACCGCAGATCGTCGCCATTCAGGCGGGCATCCTGCAGCTTGACGGTACGGCCGCCGACGCGCGCAGAGCCGGAAACGACCTGGAATTTCTGATCGAGCGTGACTTCGTAAGGCAGGGGCTTGCCGCCCATCGTCATATCCCATCGCCAGGCGCCGCCCGCCTTCGCCGGCACGACCCAGAAGAAGATGTCGCTCTTGCCGCCCGACCCGCCCCATTTTCCGGGCGTATCCATCGTGACCTGGGTATCGGGCTTCCAGTCCTCCATGGAGAAATCGTGCGAGACGAGGCGCGTGCCGGGCTTCAACTGCAGCAGCTTGGGACGCAGCTCCATGTTGACCCGCGGCAGCAGGTACATGGTGATCACGGTCGCCTGGGAGAGGTCGGTCTCGAACAGGTTGCGCTGGTAAAACGCCACCTTGTCCGTGACCCCGTGCTTCCGCGCATTCTCGCCGCTTTCCCTGATGCGGTCCGGATTCAGGTCCACGCCGAATCCGCGCGCCCCGTACTGCTTCGCCGCCGTGACGACGATACGCCCGTCGCCCGATCCGAGGTCGATCACGTAATCGGTCGGGCCGACCCGCGCGATCTGCAGCATGCGCTCCACGACGTCCTGCGGCGTCGGCACGTAGGGAACGCTCGGCTCCGCCGCCCATGCCAATGGAACGAGCGGCAGCGCAAACGCGCATGCCAGCACGGGCAGCGCGAGTCGCCAACCTGATATCGGCTGCACTGTCGATCCCCCCGGGATCCGGCCGGACAATCGATCGGCTAAATCCCTAAATTAAAACCATTAGAACAGCGCACTGCGCTATAGTCGCTGTCGCCAATCCGTGACGTGCCTGACCATCAATTTCGTGCGGGATTATACCGGGAATGTTGCTCTACGCGATCCTCTTTGTCACCGGCGGCGCCGTCCTGGCGCTGGAGTTGCTCGCCTCGCGCATCATGACGCCTTACTTTGGCGTAAGCCTCTACATCTGGACCGGCATACTTTCAATCACGCTCGTCGCGCTGGCGGCGGGCTACTGGGCGGGCGGCAGGCTGGCCGCCGGGCGCGCAGACCGCGCCCCGCGTCGCGAGCGCCTGGCGCAGCTCTATGCTCTGATGCCGGCGATCGCCGCGCTGGGCATCGTCGCCGCGTGCCTCGTCTACCCGCATCTCTTCGCCACGCTCGCCTCCGCGGACCTCGTCGCCGGGTCCTTTGCCGCCTGCCTCGTCCTGCTCTTCGTGCCGCTCGTCGCCGCCTCGGCGATGAATCCGCTGCTGGTAGCCATCGAGCTCGCCCGCGGCGAGCCGCGCACGGGGGACGCCGGAGCAGGCAGGGTCTTCGGCGTCAGCACGATCGGATCGGTGGCGGGCGTGCTCGCGACCGCGTTCATGCTGATCCCTTACACCAGCAATTTTTCCGCCGCCCTCATCGTCGCGCTGGTGCTCGCGCTGGCTTCGCTCGCGGCGGTGAGCTGGTCACCGGTACCGCTCCATGCGCGCCGGCCGCTCGGCATCGTGGCCGGCGCCGCCACGCTCTTCGCGGCCGTGCTGCTGTGGCAGGCGGATGCGTACGTCGGGCGCATGTGGCCGGCTCAGCACGCGGGCAGCTCCTGGCGCATTGAAACGAGCTTCCGGTCGCTGTTCGGCACGGTCAAGATCCTGAGGAGCGAGCCGGATCCGGCCACCGGGCGCTTCGCGCGCATCTACTTCCAGGACGGTCTCGTCCAGAACACGGTGGAGTCCGACGGGAGATCGCTCTCCTACTACACGCATGCGCTCGAGGCCCTAGCGCTCGCCTACCGCCCGCGCATGAAATCCGCGCTCGTGCTGGGGCTGGGAGCCGGGATAGTCCCGATGCGCCTTGCCGGCCGGGGCGTGGCGGTCGAAGCCGTCGAAATCGACCCGGCGTCGCTCGCCGCCGCGACGCGCGTGTTCGGGTACCAGCCGGCGCGCGCACGCGTGCACCTGACTGATGCCCGGACCTTTCTGCGCGACTGCCCCCGCCGCTACGACGTGGTGGTCGTGGACCTCTTTCATGGAGATGGAACGCCGGACTATCTGGTCACGCGCGACTTCTTCCGCGACCTGAAAGGTTGCCTGGCACCGGGCGGCGTCGCGGTATTCAACACCTTCGCCGACCTCGAGCGGCCGGAAAGCTACGCGCACCTGCTCATGACTCTCCGCGCCGAGCTGCCCCACATCGTCCTCTACCGGCCGCCATGGGCCGACGCAGTGCAGGTGAACAGCTTCCTCGTCGCCGCCGCGGCGCCGCTCGGCGTACCGGAGAGCGTGCATCTCGATAACGTTCCGGCGCGCCACGAGCGGGTTCTCACCGAGATGCTGGAGCGGCCGCAACCGCTGACCCGGGAGCTGCTGGAAGACGGCAGGATCGTGACCGACGCGGGCAGCGCGGCCGCGTACGCCATCGCGCGCGCCCAGCTCGTCTATCGGAAGGGGATAGTGGAGGCGGTGCCGAAGGCGTTTCTCGTCAACTGAGAATTAGCCGCCCGTGTGTTTCCGTGGCTGATTCGTTCTTGATCTTATCTGCGTTTGTCTGAGTTCATCCGGGGTTTGGACGTACGCTCCCATGGCCGGACGCCACCTGCCACGACGCGAAACAGCGGATGCGGCTCGGGAACAGCAAGAGGTTTTAGCAGTCGGTACCGGCCGGGATCGCGCACGCGCAGCTTCCTTAGCAGGTGCGCCCACTCGTAGAGGAGCTGCCCGCGCGTCTCGGGCATGGTCCGCCGCAGGCGACACCCGTCCAACTTGCTTTCGTTGAAACGGTAGCCGCGGCGGCCGGCTTCCGCGCATACAGCAGACAGGTAGACGTCTATCGCGACTTCGGGCTTCCGGTGACCGCGAAACCGCTCGAGTTGCGGGTGATGCCGGTAGCCGCGGGTACGCCCGGCCAGAACATGCTTCGCCAGCAGCCCCTCACGCCACAGCGCTACGAGACCTTTCGCGTCGAGGTACTTGGGGTGAAGCGTCCACAGCCGCATGCTCGAGACCGGTCACTGGTCACTGGTCACCGGTCACGCCTTTTGCCGCACGGCCGTCCACTTCGCCGCGCCCTTCCCGCCCGGCAGCTCCACTGCGCCTTCCATCGTATCGCCGGTGACGCGGCCCTTGAACGTGTGGCGGCCGCCGGTAGTCGGCAGCGCGAACGAGATATTCTCGCCGCTCAACAGGGTGGTGACGAGCTTGCCCCCCTTTGCATCCTCGCCGGTGAAGGTCTGAAACTGCTGACGCAGCGTGAGCTCGTACTCCTCGGCTGAGCCGCCGCCGGCAACCCGGACCTGCCAGCGCCCGGCGATCTTCGCCGGGATGATCCACAGATAGACCGTCGCGCGCGGCACGCCGTTGATCTTCTCCTTCTCGGGCACGTCCCAGGTGTACTGGTCGTCCGCCCGCCAGTCGTCGAAATGATAGTCGTGCGAAACGACGCGCGCGCCCGGTTTCAGGTCGTTGAAGATCTTGGACCGCAGGTTCATCATCATGCCGGGCAGCAGGTAGAGCGTGACGACCGTCGCCTTGCTGATGTCCGCCTTGAACACGTCCTGCACCTGGAACGAGGCGCGGTCGGCGACCCCCCGCTTCTTCGCCTCGTTGTTGGAGAGCTTGACCAGCTCCGGGTCGATGTCCACGCCGAAGCCGCGCGCCTTCAGCTTCTGCGCCGCCGTCAGCACGATGACCCCGTCGCCCGAGCCCAGGTCGATGACGAAATCGTTGGCCCCGACCTTCCCGATGCGCAGCATCTCGTCGACCACGACCTGCGGCGTCGGCACGTAGGGCCCTCCCGTGCGCTTGGCTTCGACGTCCTCCGCCGCGGCGGCGAGCCGCGACAGCGGCAGCGCGCCGAGCGCCAGCAGCGCGCGGCGGCGATGCATGAAGAATTCCGGTTTCACGTTCCTATCCCCCTGAGATTCACTGCGCGCATTGTAAACCAGCGACCGGATGGTCGAGCGGCATTGCATAGTAAACTGGACCAGCCATGAAGCTCGCCGTCGCGATTCTGCTTGCCGCACTGATTCTGTCGGGCGGCGCGCGCGCGGACATTTACGGCTTCATCGACGAGAACGGGGCGGCGCACCTCTCCAATACACCCCTCGACCACCGTTATTACCTCTTCAAGAAGGAGTCCCGGCCCGCGCTCCTCCCCGGCAGCGACGATGCCATGGCCGGCGTGCCCGTTCCCGCGCCGCGGCGCACGACCCGCGTCAATCCCGCCGATCGCAAGCACTACACGCCGCTCATCTCCGCCGTCGCCAAAGAGATTCAGCTCGACCCCGCTCTGCTCCACGCCGTGATCGCGGTGGAATCCGGCTACAACCCCAAGGCGCGCTCGCCCAAGGGCGCCATCGGGCTCATGCAACTCATGCCGGATACGGCGCGGCGCTACGAGGTGGCGGACATCTGGGACCCGCGCGACAACCTGCGCGGCGGGGCGCGCTACCTGCGCGATCTCCTCGCGGCGTTCAACAACAACCTGAGCCTCGCGCTCGCCGCCTACAACGCGGGAGAAGGCGCGGTGGCGCAGTACGGCAACAAGATCCCCCCGTTCGCGGAAACGCTCAACTACGTGCCGCGCGTTCTGCAGCAATACCACCTGCTGAATGGCACGGTCGTTGAAGGAGTGACACGTGACAGGTGACACGTGACGCGTATGAGGTGAAAGGCAATACCGTTCGCGCAGCAAACGCGCTGTTACGGGTCACGAGTCACGGGTCACGAGTCACGCCTTTGTGCTTCAGGGCGCCTTGCTGGCGCTCCACTTCACCGGCGCAGTCCCGTCGTCCTTGATCTCCCCGGCCATGCTATTGCCGTTCACGGTAGCTTCGAAGCGCTCGTTGCCGCCACCGGGCTTGGGCACCGAGAATCGCACGCGCGCCCCTTCGATCTGTCCATCCTTCAGGGCCACGGCCTTGCCGTTGCGCGTTACCTTGCCCTCGATTCGCTGGTAGGTCTGGTTGATCTCCAGCTGGAAGCGTCCTCCGCTGGGGCCGGGAGACATGCCCTGCCAGGCGCCGTTCACGGCTGCCGGAACGATCCACAGGTGCACGTTGGACGTCCAGCTCCCGGCGAGGTCGTACTTTTCCGGGGTCTCAACCTCGAGGGTGCGGTCGGGCTTCCACTCGCCCAGCTCGAAGTCGTGCGAGACGATGCGCGTGCCGGGACGCAATTCCTTCAGGAACTTGGGCCTCAGCGTGGACATCATTCCCGGCAACAGATACAGCGTGAGTACCGTCGCGCGCTTGATGTCGGCGACCTGCACGTCCTGCTTCAGGAACTGCACGCGGTCGGCCACGCCCAGCCTCCGGGCCGAAGCGTTCGCGCGATCGACCAGTTCCTGGTCGATGTCCACGCCCACGCCGCTCGCGCGATGGCGGGTTGCCGCCGTGAGCACGATGCGCCCGTCGCCGGACCCGAGGTCCATCACGAAATCGTTGTTGCGCACGGCGGCGAGATCGAGCATGGCCTCCACGACCTTCTGCGGCGTGGGGACGTACGGTCCGCCGTCCTTTACGTCTTGCGCGCATGCAAGCGATGCAGCGAACAAGAGCGCGCCGCACGCCGCACTGCGAAGGAGTGACCCGTGACCCGTGACTCGTGACCCGTAACCAGCTTTCATCTCATCCCTCATCCCGCGGCCTCTGCAGCCACCTCACAAGCGCTGAAGCTTTCATATCGGCCGCAGCGCGCCGCCGGCGGTCGCATCCCCAAATAAACGGCATTGGGGGCCCCTGTTCCGCGCCTCGACGCGCTACCCCTCATCCTTCAGCCCGACCTTCTCCCGCCAGTCCCTGCTGCGCATGAACGCGGGCTTCAGGCTCAGTGCGAGCAGCAACACCCCGATACCGAGCATGGTAACGGAAATGGGGCGGGTCACGAAGATCGTGTAGTCGCCGGCGCTCATGGCGAGCGACTGCCGCAGCGAAAGCTCCAGCATGGGCGCGAGCACGAGCCCCAGCGCCACCGGCGCGAGGTCGTAGCCGAACTTGCGCAGGGCGTAGCCCGTCGCGCCCATGGCGAGCATGATCCACACGTCCACCACGCTGTTGCTCACCGAGTAACAGCCGAGGACGCAAAAGCACAGTATGCCGGGATAGAGGTACGAATAGGGTATGCGCAGCAGGCTGACGAACACGCCCACCATGGGGAGATTCAACACCAGCAGCACGACGTTGCCGACGTACATGCTCGCGACGAAGCCCCAGAACAGCTCCGGGCGCTCGTTGATCAGCGTGGGACCCGGCAGCACCCCGTGCACCATGATCGCCGCGATCATCACCGCGGTGACCGGGCTCGTCGGGATCCCGAGCGCCATCATCGGTACGAAGGCGCCGGTCGCGGCCGCGTTGTTCGCCGACTCGGGTCCGGCCACGCCCTCTATGGCGCCCTGCCCGAACCGTTCCGGGTGCGCGGACAGCCGGCGCTCGAGCCCGTAGGAAACGAACGAGGCGATGATGTGCGCCGAGCCGGGGATGATGCCGATCATGAAACCCAGCAGGCTGCCGCGGGCGATCGGTCCCGCCGAGAGCCGGAAATCCGCGCCGGAAGGAATCAGCTCGCGCAACGTCGGGCTCTGCACCTTTCCCGCGACCGGCTGCCCGGCGGTCAGCAGTATCTCCGATATCCCGAACAGGCCCACGGCCACGGGGACGATGCCGACGCCATCGCCCAGCTCGACGACGCCGAAGTTGAAACGCGTGTAACCGGTCATCACGTCGATGCCTATCATGCCCAGCGTGAGCCCGAAGGCGGCCATCGCCAGCGTCTTCGGCATCGAGCCGCCGCTCATATAGGCGAGGATGAAGAAGCCGAGCAGCAGGAGCGCGGTGTACTCGGGCGGGCCGAAGCGCAGCGCGAAAACGGCGAGCGTCGGGGCAAGGAGCATCAGCCCCACCACGCCGAGAGTGCCCGCGACGAAGGAGCCGATGGCGGCGATCGCGAGCGCCGGCCCGGCGCGCCCGCGCTGCGTCATCGCGTAGCCGTCTATGCAGGTCATCACCGAGGCGGCCTCGCCCGGTATCCGCATCAGGATCGAGGTGGTCGAGCCCCCGTACATGGCGCCGTAGTAAACCCCCGCGAGAAGCACCACGGCGATGATCGGGTTCAAGCCGAACGTCGCCGGCAGGAGCATGCTGATCCCGGCGAGCGGCCCCACTCCCGGCAGCATGCCGACCAGCGTGCCGATCACGCAGCCGACGAACGCGTACACGAGTATCGAGGGCTGGAGTGCCACCGAGAAGCCGAGCATGAGGTTGTTGAATGTCTCAGCCATATCGAAGGTGACCGGTAGCAGTGGCGAAAAAGTGATGATTACTGGTGATGATTACTAGTGATGAGAAATGGTGATGAACCGCTCATCTCACTCATCACCAGTTTTCATCACCATCCTCCATCACCACTTTCCATCACCACTTTCCATCACCATCTTCCATCACCATTTCTTCCTAGATTCCTCCCGGCCCGAGCGGCAGCGGCACCCGGAGCCAGGTCGCGAAAACGAGATAGGAAATCAGCGAGAATCCGAGCGCGATCGCCGCCACCGCGACCGGCTTCTTGCGCTCGACGACGCCGAGAAAAAACACGAGGAGCGCCGCCATCGTCAGACGGTAGCCGAGGCGCTCGAGGGCGATCGCGGCGAATCCGCACGCCACGAGTATCACGACCGCCCGCGTGAGCTCCGGCCAGCGGGTCTCACCGAATCGAGCGCTTCCGCCGCCCGCCACCGCGATCAGGAGCCCGGTCGCGCCCAGGAAGACGGCGAGCGCAAGCGGCAGGAAGCCCGGACCGGGATCGGCCAGCGAGCCCAGGGGATAGGCGCGGTTCTCCCACGCGACGAATAGCGCGAGCGCAAGGAGGACGAGCCCCGAGAGCCGGTCGTTGCGCAGGCCGCCACTGGCATCGCTAGCACCATTCGTTGGTGGTTGATCGTCAGCCGTCATTTGCACATCACCAGGAAGGCATCTGAAACCTCCCTCGCCCCGTGTCAACGGGGAGAGGGTTGGGGTGAGGGGAACGTGCTATCCCGCTCCCCAGATTTGGGGAGAGGGAATATTTGAGCTATTTCTTGTCCTCGACCTTGCCGACCACCTTCACCAGCGCCGCGAGCCGCTTCGCGTCGTCCTGCCAGTACTTCTGAAACTCGGGCGCGTCCTTGTATGCTACCTGCGAATCCACTTTGGCGAGCGTGCCCTTGAAGTCCGCGTCCTGCACTGTCCTGCGCGCCGCATCGCGCAGGACTTTGGTAACGGCATCCGACGTGCCCCTGGGCGCGAACAGGCCCGCCCATATGTAGTACTCGACGTCCTTGTAGCCCTGCTCTCTCAACGTCGGCACGTCGGGATACGAGGGATGACGCTCGGCGCCCCACCCCGCGATCGTGCGCAGCTTGCCCGCCTTCACGTGGGCGCTGATGGCGGCGGGACCGCCGGCCGTCAACTCGACGTGGCCGCCCAGGAGCGTCGTGATGGCGGGCCCGCCTCCGGTCGTCGGCACGTGCCTCATCTTCACGCCGGCCGCGTGGAGGAACATCTCCATCGGCATGTGCAGCGCGCCGTAGATGCCGGACGACGAGTACGAGAGCTGTCCCGCCTTCGTCTTCGCGAGCGCCACCAGCTCCTTCGTGGTCTTGACCGGCAGCGAGGGATGCACGACCAGTATGGTCGGATCGGCGGTGATCAGGGCGATCGGGACAAACTGGTCGAGCGTATAGGCGGGTTTCCGGTTGAACAGCTCGTCCGCCGCAGGAATGACCGAAATGCTGGAAAGGGCCATGAGAACCGTGTAGCCGTCCGGTTTCGCGTTCGCAACCGCGGCGTTGCCCACCGCCCCCGCGGCACCCGGCCGGTTCACGACCGAGACCGGCTGCTTGAGGATCTTCTCCATGGCCGCGGCCGTCGGCCGGGCCGTGATGTCGGCAACCCCGCCCGGCGGAAACGCCACGATCATCGAGATCGGCCGCGACGGAAACGCGTCCTGAGCGCCGGCAGTCGCAGCCGCCATTCCGCAGCACAGGACAAACACGATTCTGTCCATCTTCATTGCTTCTCCTCGATCGTGCGGTGAGTGGCGCTAGCCCACGGGGCTTTCGAGCGTGCCGATGGGCTCGATCGTGACCGCCACGACGTCCCCTTTCTTCAGGTAGCGCGGCGGATCGAAGCCGATGCCCACGCCCGCGCAGGTGCCGGTCGCGATGAGATCGCCCGGGTCGAACGTCATCACGCGCGACACAGTCGCGATCAGCGCCGGGATGTCGAAGATGAGATCGCTCACCATCGCGTCCTGCCGCACTTCGCCGTTGACGCGGGTCACGAGACGCAGCTTGCCGACGTCCTTGACCTCGTCGGCAGTGACGATGCACGGACCCATGGGGCAATAGCCGTCGAGGCTCTTGCCGAGAAACCATTGCCGGTGGCGATTCTGCAGCGTGCGGGCGGTCACGTCGTTGACGATCGTGTAGCCGTAGACATGATCGTAGGCGTCCTTTCCGTCGATATTGCGGCCTCCTTCGCCGATAACCACCGCCAGCTCGCCTTCGTAGTCCGTGGAGTCGGTGTAGTCGCTCGCGGCCGGGATGGGCTCGCCGGGACCGATCACCGAGTTGGGCCACTTGGTGAACATGATCGGCACCTCGGGCACGGCCTCCTTGCCGGTCGCGTCCACGCCGCTCGAATGGAATTCCCGCGCGTGCTCGTGGTAGTTCTTGCCCACGCACAGGATGTTCTTCGCCGGCCGCGGAATCGGCGCGTGCAGCTTGACCGCGGCCAGGGAGATCCGCCCTTCCCCGCTGCGCACCGCCCGCCGCGCGCGTGCCAGCCCTTTCCGGCCGAGCCGGATGAACGCCGTCATGTCGCGCGGCAAGCGGGTGCCCGCCGCGAGATCGACGACCGTGCCGGTTGCGGGATCGTGGACGCCGATGCGCGTACCTGCGGCGTCCGAGAATGTGACCAGGCGCATTATTGATCCGTCCGCGCGCCGGACAGCTTGACGACCTTCGCCCACTTGGCGATGTCCGCGTTCAGGTACTTCTCGAATTGCGGAATCGTCATCGTCAGCGGCGTTGCGCCCTGCTTCGCCCAGTTCTCCCTCACGTCGGGCCGGTTGACGACCTTGGTGATCTCGGCGTTGAGTCTTTCGAGGACCGGCTGCGGGGTTCCAGCCGGCGCCATGAGGCCGAGCCAGATCGTGGTCTCGTACCCTTGCACACCGGCTTCCGCGATGGTCGGCACGTCGGGCATGACGCTGGAGCGCTCCCTCCCGCTGCTGCCGAGCGCGCGCACCCGACCCGCCCGCGCGACCGGCGCCATCGTGGTGATCGCGTCGAGCATCATCTCCGTCTGGCCGCTCATGACGCTCGTGCGCGCTTCACCGCTGGTCTTGTGCGGAACGTGCACGATGTCGACGCCCGCCAGCGTCTTGAACAGCTCGCCCGCCATGTGGTACGGGGTGCCCGTTCCCGAGGAAGCGTAGTTCATGCCGCCTTTCGCCTTTTTCGCGAGGGCGACCAGCTCCTTCACCGAGCGCGCCGGCACCGACGGGTGCACGACGAGCAGCAGGTCGGAGAAGTTGACCGGGGCGACCGGCACGAAGTCCTTCATCAGCACGAACGGCTTCTTCGGGACCAGCGACTCGTTCACCGTATGGGTGTTGGACATCATGAGCAGGGTGTAGCCGTCGGGTGCCGACTTCGCCGCAATCTCGGTGCCTATGATGGAGCCGGCGCCGGGACGCGCCTCGACGACGAAAGGCTGGCCGAGCGCTCCCTGCAGGTGCTGTCCCAGAATCCGGGCGAAGATATCGGCCGGGCCCCCGGTGCCGAACGGCACGATGATACGCACCGGTTTCGCGGGCCAGGTCTGGGCGGCCACGGGGAGCGCGACAAGCGCGAGCGCCGCGATCAACGGCGCAGCCATGGCGGTTGCGCGTATGGGCATCCTGTTCCTCCTCCTGGAATTGTTTTGCGGCGCGCGTTCATTGTATCGGAAATGGTCTGTCGACCACTCCAAAGCGACTATCCGGAGCGCGACACGCCCCAGAACCGACCCGGGGCCTGCGCGAGGCCGGAGAGACCGGCACGCTCCATGAAAAAGCGGTACACCCGCTCGACCCGCTCCAGGATTTCCCTCTCGTCCGCCGTCAATATCCGGCGGTCCCGCATCACGAGCCGCCCCGCCACTACGACGTCGCTCACGTCATGACCGGTAGCGTTGTAGACGAGCCGATAGACCGGCATGTCGAAGGGAGCGAGGTGCGGCTGCGAAAAGTCCACCGTGATGAGATCCGCCTGCTTCCCGGTCTCCACCGATCCCAGCTCGCGATCAAGGCCGAGCGCCTTGTAGCCGTCCACGGTCGCCATCTCCAGCGCCTTGCCGGGGGGTATCAGGTCGGGGTCCTTGAAGTGTATGCGCTGCTGGTCGATCGCGGCCTTCATGTCGAGAAAAATATCGCAGTTGTGCGTGGCCGGCGTGTCGGCGCCCAGTCCGACGTTGACGCCCGCTTCGATCAGTTCCGGAACCGGGCATCGTCCGGGGTAGGTATAGATGCGCCCGGCCCGCGGGTGGTGCGCCGCGTGGGCTCCGGTCTCGCGCATGATGCCGATCGCGCGTTCGGAGATGCCGGTGCAATGCGACAGTATCGAGCGCGGCCCGAGAAGACCCAGCTTCTCGTCGTGCGCGTACTCGATCGAGTTGCCGTACATATGGGTCCAGAAGCCGACGTCGTGCCGCTTCATCAGGTCGGTGACCGCCTCCGCCTGCCGGCGTATCCAGCCTTCCTTCTCCGGGTCCCACACGGGGTCGTGCTCGTTTCGATTCCCGATGCGGGATAACGCCACGCCGTAGTCCACGATCCCGCCGGGATTGAGCCGGCTTTCCGCGAGCAGCCGGTCGCAATTCGCGATCACCTCGTCGAACGCCACCTGGCGCTCGGTCCTGGTCCCGCCTCGCCAGTATGTGTAGGTGCGCGGCCACGGCGGACGGGCGGGCCCTACGCCGATCCGGGTGCGCAACCCTATCCACTCCAGCTGGCGCGCCGCGGTCTGCGCGAAAACCACGTCGTCGGTCCGCGTGCCGTTTCCGCCCATCATGGAGTACATGCAGGTCGTGCCGAGCTTCAACCGCTCCAGCGCGGCGAGCTGGGCTTCGACTTCCCACCACTCCTCGTCGGTCGCATCGGGAAGGACGGCGTCCAGCATCCTGCGCCGGCTCGCCCCGTCCAGGCTCTGCCCCACCGATTTCAGCAGGCTGCCGCCGAGATAGCCATGGAGGTCGACCATGCCCGGAAGTATCGCCTTGCGCGTGCAGTCGATCGTCGTCGCGGCAGGGTACGCGGTCCGTAGCGCCGCCGCCGGACCCACTTCGACGATACGGCCGCCCTGGATCGCAACGCTGGTCTTCTCGAGTACGCGGCGCCCGGCGTCCATCGCGACGACGAGCCCGTTGTGCAACAAAAGATCGGCCATGAGATAACGAATTATCGTTCGCGGGCGACGCGGCGCGCAACCCGGTGCTACGGAACGCCGGTTCGTGAGAACATTGCGGCGTGCTGAATCCGGGAGACTGAACATGGAGAATTCGAGAGTTACGCGGCAGTCCCGCCGCGAATTCCTTGGGGCAGCCGGCACCGCAATCGCGGGTCTCCTCCTCATGCCCGCGGCGCTGCGCGCCCAGGGCGGCGCGTCCGCGAAACTCAGGATAGGCATGATCGGCTCGGGACGCGTCGGCAGCACGCTCGGCACGCTGTGGGTCAAGGCCGGGCACGAAGTGATGTTCTCGTCCCTCAACATCGAGTACGACCGGAAACTCGCCGCAGGCATCGGTCCGGGCGCGGTGGCGGGCACGCCGAAGGAGGCTGCGGCGTTCGGTGAAGTGCTGTTCTTCTCGGTGCCGTACGCAGCGCTGCCGGAGCTGGGACGCGAGCTCGCCGCCGAGATCAAGGGCAAGATCGTGCTCGACGCCAGCAATCCCGTTCCCACCCGGGACGGCGACATGGCAAAAGAAGCGCTCGCAAAAGGCACGGGCGTCGCGTCGCCGGAGCTACTGCCCGGTGCGCGGCTCGTGCGCGTATACAACGCCGTGAACTACAACCGCATGCGTGAAGATGCGCATCGCGCCGGGGAACGCCTCGGCATTCCAGTCGCCGGCGACGATGCGCAGGCAGTCAAGACGGCCGTGCGCCTGGTGCAGGATGCCGGCCACGAGGCGGTCGTGGTCGGCGGGCTCGCGCGCGCCCGCGAGTTCGACTACGGTTCGCCCGTATTCGTGAAGCACATGACGGCGGCGGAGCTGCGCAAGGCGCTCGGCGTCAACCGGTAGAAGAGCGTGACACGTGACAGGTGACACGTGACACGTGCGCCGGGCTGGCTGGCGCGGCTGGTCGCGGCGCGGCCGGAAGAAGTGCGTGCGCTCCTGTGGTCGTTCGCATACTTCTTCTGCCTGCTGGCGGGCTACTACGTGCTGCGGCCGCTGCGCGACGAGATGGGAATCGCGGGCGGAGTGCGCAACCTCCAGCACCTCTTCACCGCGACCTTCGTGGTGATGCTCGCGGCGGTACCGGCCTTCGGGGCGGTCGTCGCGCGCCTGCCGCGCCACCGCTTCATTCCGCTGGTCTATCACTTCTTCGTCGCCAACATCCTGATTTTCTGGCTGCTGCTCACGCTCGATGTAGCCAAGGTGCACGTCGCGCGCGTCTTCTTCGTCTGGGTGAGCGTGTTCAACCTCTTCGCCGTGTCGGTGTTCTGGGCGTTTATGGCCGATCTCTTTTCCTCCGAACAGGGCAAGCGCCTCTTCGGCTTCATCGCCGCCGGCGGATCCGCGGGCGCGCTGACCGGTCCCGCGCTGACGGTGTGGCTCGTGGGGCCGCTCGGCCCCGTCAACCTCCTGATCGTGGCGGCGCTCCTGCTGGAGGCTGCAGTGCTGTGCGCGGGCCGGCTGGAATCCACGGCGGCACGCACCGCCGCCGCGAACCCGCGGCAGGAGAGCGCGCCGGCGGCAGCCGCGAAGCTCGGCGGGAGCAGCTTCTCCGGCTTTCTCCTGGTGCTGCGCTCTCCCTACCTGGCGGGCATCGCGCTCTGGGTCGCGCTGCTGTCGCTCGCGGGCACATTCCTCTATTTTCAGCAGGCGAATATCGTCGCCGCCGCTTCGGACGATCCCGCGGTGCGCACGCGCATCTTCGCGACCATAGACCTCGCCGTGGGCGTGACGACGCTCGTCGTCCAGAGCCTGGCGACGGGCCGGCTGATCGCGCGCTTCGGCGTGGGACCCGCGGCTGCGTTCCTGCCGCTCGTCTTCGCCGCGGGTTTCGCCGTCCTTGCCTCAAGTCCTGTGCTCGCGACGGTCATCGCTTTCCAGGCGATCCAGCGCGCGGCGAATTTCGCGATCTCGAACCCGGCGCGCGAGATACTGTTCACCGTGGCGAGCCGCGAGGAGAAGTACAAGGCGAAATACGTGATCGACGGGGTGACGTTCCGCGGCGTAGATGCCGCGAGCGGCTCGCTGTTCGCGGCTTTGCGCGGCGCCGGAGTGGAGCTCTCCACGATTTCCTGGTCCACCGTACCGGTAGCGATCGGCTGGTTTATCCTTGCCCTGGCCCTTGGACGGGCGCAGGAGCGCCGGGCCGCCGCAAGCAGCGGGCGTGATTGGTGAGTGGTGCTCCATGATGAAGCGTGATTCGTCTTCGTCCCGGCTTCGCCTTTCGCTCGGGACCAATCGCCAATCACCAATCACGAATCACGCTTTTCTGGCAGCAGAACCGCTGGAATCGGCAGTTGCAGCCTGATCTCGAGACGGGTGGCTCAATGCGGATCGCGATCATCACCGCGTACTTCGACGAAGACCGGGCAACCGTCGAACGGTGTATCGAATCGGTCCGTGCCCAGGAGTTTCCCGTCGAGCACATACTCGTGGCCGACGGCCGTCCGCACGACTGGATCCCGGCCACGGGTGTGCGCCACGTCACGCTCGACCGCTCGCACGGCGATTTCGGCGACACCCCGCGCATGATCGGCCTCATGCTCGCGATCCGGGAGGGGTTCGATGCGATCCAGTTCCTCGACGCCGACAATCTCGTCTTTCCGCAACACGCGGCGATGGCGGTGACGCTGATGCGCGAGAACGCGGTGCACATGGTCGTGCTGAAGCGGGCCTTCCTGCGACCGGACGGCTCCGCATTGAATTTCAAGTCCGACGAAGACGAGTCGCTCTCCACGATAGACACCAATTGCTACCTGTTTGCGCGTCCGGCATTTCCAACGGCTCTCAAATGGGCATTGATCCCGAAGGAGCTCTCGTTCATCGGCGACCAGGTGTTCCGCAGCGTATTCAGCAAGGTGGGGCATCCGATCGTCGTCGCGCCCGAACCTACCGTGGGCTACCGGTGCATGTGGGAGCGCGTCTACCGGGCGGCAGGCGAAGAACCGCCACCGGGCTGCCGCGACCTGAGCGAGCAACGCGAGAAGGCGGCTCAATGGTGGACCGCACTGGACGACGACCGGCGCGCTGAAATACAAGCGGCGCTAGGGATAAAAATCACCGTCAGCTAGAACCTATCTGAAATCAGCCACAGAGATCACCGAGAACACACAGAACAATAAGTGCGTCTCACACCTAACATGTCGCAATCGGACTCTGTGTTCTCAGTAGTCAAGCCGGGTTGCGTTCAGGCTGCAGGCCTCTCAGGCCAAGAATCAGCCATGAAGATCTTGAGAACACAGAGGGAAAATGGTTTCACCCTCTGTGAATTCTCTGTGTTCTCTGTGGCAAGAATAGGGCCAGTCATCCGGCACGGCGCCCGTGCTTCGCTTCCATGCGCTCGGCCACCCCGGGCTCGAGTGATTTCGATCCTCAGCCGGGCTTGAACGCCGGCAGCCCCTCGCCCAGCTCCGTCACGCCGGTCAGCCGCCGCCACCCGTCGCGGTCCCAGCCCGCCACGCGCTCGACCTCGCGGCCGCTTTCGTAGCGGATCAGCGTCGGCGTGATCTCGATCCCGTTCAGCCAGGAATGATCCAGCTCGCGATCGTCCACGATGCTCGCCACGCCCCCGGGGAATTGCGGATCGTCCTGCGACACCACCTGGAACGCGGCGCTCTGCTGCGCAAGGTCGCGCATGACCGGCTCGACCAGCGTGCAGGTCGGGCATGCCCGCTTGGCGAATACCACGAGTCCGTCGGCTATCAGCATAGGAAGGTCGCGAATCTTCGCTGTGACGTATAGTCTAACCGAGGTGACCCTTGCGGAGGACGAGCCATGCACATCCCATCGGCAGCACTATTGCCCTCGATCCGCGTTCATCCGTGTTCATTCGTGGTTCCCGCTTTTCTGCCCCTGACCGGCTGCGCCGACCTCTACTGGGAGAAACCCGGTGTGGGCGCCGCCGCCCTCGACCAGGATCTCCAGCAGTGCACACAGCGGGCACGGCTGGACGCCCGGCGCGGGGAGACTCCCAGGCTCGACGCGCCGCTGGTGCTCCAGGCCGACCCTCTGGGCCGTCCCGTCGTCGTCCCGTCCAGCCCGCGCAGCACGGACCGCTTCCTGGCGGAGCACGATCTCACCGCCGCCTGCATGCGCACCAAAGGGTACGTACAACAGCAGGCGAAGCGATGACCAACAGAGAAGACTCGAGATTCCCCTCCTTCATCTAGGAGGGGTGGCGCGCGACAGCCCGCCGGGGTGGTCATGTCAACATTGGCGCCTGGATGCAACGCGTACTGACACTACTGAATCAAGGCAAACTCGGTGAAATATGGCCTGGGAAGACTTGGAACGCTGTTTCTATCGGCAGGATCGGTGTTCCAAGAGATTTCAACGCACCAACGTGACACTGATGGTCGCCGGGCCGTCATCACGACAGCAAGCCCTCCTGAATGCGGGCTCCATGTACAGAAGCTGGGGATATGAATGAATGTTCATCGCCCCGCGCGGCGTCGGCTGTTGAAAGTTGTGGCAGGATCAGCGGCTTGTGCTTTTGTGAGTAATGCCATGCCTCAAACCACGTCGACCCACCAACGCCCGATCCCCCGCACGGGTGAGCGCCTGCCTGTCATCGGCCTCGGCACCTGGCAGACCTTCGATGTCGGGCCGAACGCACCCGAGCGCGCGGAGCTGACCGAGGTGATGCGGCGCTTCGCCGCGCAGGGTGGGCGCGTCGTCGATTCTTCGCCGATGTACGGCCAGGCCGAGCGCGTCGTGGGCGACGTGACCGGAGACCTAAACGCGCGCGAGAGGCTTTTTTTCGCCACCAAGGTCTGGACCAGCGGGCGCGACGCCGGCATCCGGCAGATGGAGACCTCCCTCAAGCTGATGCGCGCCGGAACGATGGATCTCATGCAGGTGCACAACCTGCTCGACCTCGACACGCACTCACGAACGCTGCGGGATTGGAAGGCTGCCGGCCGGATACGCTACCTCGGTATCACCCATTATCATGCCGGGGCGCACGCCGACCTCGAGCGGCTGCTCAAGACCCGGGAATGGGATTTCGCGCAGTTCAACTACTCGCTCGCCGAGCCCGAGGCCGAAGCGCGGCTCCTCCCGGCGTGCGCCGAGCTGGGCGTGGCGGTGATCGTCAACCGCCCCTTCGCGGAGGGCGCGCTCTTTCGCCGGGTGAAAGGCAGGGAGCTGCCGTCGTGGGCGGCCGAGATCGACTGCGCGAGCTGGGCGCAGTTCTTCCTCAAGTGGATCGTCTCTCATCCGGCCGTGACCTGCGCCATCCCGGGCACCTCTCGCGTCGTGCACCTCGAGGACAACCTGAAAGCCGGTCTCGGGCGGCTGCCGGACGCCGCCATGCGGCGGCGCATGGCGCAGGAATTGTCCCGAAGCTGACCCAGGCTAAAGCTTCACCGCCAAGGCCGCAATGCCCGCGAAGGAAAAGAAAAGCCTCACCGCCAAGTCCGCGGGGGGACGCCAAGGGAATAACAATAAAATCAAACCCAAGAAAAGAACGCGAAGACAACGCCAAGTATGGGAATGGCCACGGTGAGGGTATGACCTCCTGGGATTCCGCTTCAGTGTCCACACTGCCCACATCCGCGACGGCATCAAGCGCGTCGCGAATCGCTTGTAACGCGCGGAATCTATCCCTACCGGACCGGTGGCATTACCGCCCCTTGGCGTTGTCTTGGCGGACTTGAGGTTGAATTTATTATTATCCCTTCGCGTCCTGGACTGCGGAGGGCGGAGCAGTGCCTGCGCCACTGGGCATAGGTGCGACCCCGGAGCAGGCCGAGCGCGCCGGTTCATTCCGCAGTCCTCATGCGCGCCTCTGCGGTCGCATCCCCAAAAAACGGGGCCCCTGCTCCGCGGCTCCGGCGCGCCGATCTCCGCGGTAAAGCTTTTCTGCGCCTTCCTCCGCGTCCTTTGCGTCCTGAGCGGTGTAGCGTTTCTTGAACTTAAGCCGGCCGTGCCAGGAAATCCGCCCACAGCTCCTCGTACACCGCCTCCAGGTCGCGCGTAGTGCGCGCGGTGTCGAAGAGCGGCGCCGTCGCACGATTCGCTGCAAG
This sequence comes from Burkholderiales bacterium, assembly GCA_035649495.1. Classification (GTDB taxonomy): domain Bacteria; phylum Pseudomonadota; class Gammaproteobacteria; order Burkholderiales; family SG8-41; genus SG8-41. The sequence goes on from DASRJL010000152.1 coordinate 21,337, forward strand.
CCGCGCCCGCAGCGCCGAAAGCGCCGCCGGGTCGCTGGCGAGCCCGAGCGCGAGCGCTTCGTACTCCGTGAGCGACGTGGTGATCATGTCGGGCAGCCCGACCGCTTGCAGCACGCTGCCCGCCACGCGCGAAGCGAACGTTTCGCCGGCGCACGTCAGCACGGGAACACCCGCCCACAGGGCATCGCTGGCCGTGGTGTGCCCGTTGCATGGAAAGGTGTCCAGGAAGAGGTCCGCGGCGGCCATCCTTGCCAGGTGCGGCCCGGCGGGGAGCGTCGGGGCGAATACCAGGCGCTCCGCGCCCACGCCGCGCGCCTGTGCCTCGCGCCGCAGGTAGTCCGGCGCCTCGGCGTTGGACGCCCACAACCACAGCACGCTGGCCGGCGTTTCGTTGAGCAGCCGGCACCAGATCGCGAATATCTCAGGCGTGATCTTGTAGGTCTGATTGAAGCAGCAGAACACGAGGCCTTCCGCCGGCAGTCCGCATTCGGCGCGCGAGGGTGGATCGGGCACGACGCGCCTGTCGTCGTTGCACTGGTAGGAGTTGGGGAGGTACTTGATCCGCTCCGAGTAGCCCGCAGCGAGCCCGGGCGGCACGATGAAGCGATCCGCGATGAGACAGTCGAGATAATCAGCGCCGGTCGTTCCGGGATATACGAGGTATGCGGCCTGCACCGGAGCGGGACGGCGCTCGAGGATACCGGGCCGGGCGCCCCGGTTGTAGCCCTGGCCATCGACGAGGATATCGATGCCGCGCCCGTGAATGGCGCGAGCGGCCTCGTCGTCGCTCATGGCGCGGAGATCCAGGAAATCGTCGAGCGCGGCGCGCGCCCGGTCGAAGACCTCGCGCGGGGAGTCCCGGTCGCACGACAGCCCCACGACCTCGAAGCGCCCGCGGTCGTGGCGCTCCAGCACGCCGATCAGCAAGCGGGTCGTCGCGTCCCCGCGAAAATGCGCGGTGCAATAGCCGATGCGCAGCCTGCGCTTCGGCTCCCGGCTCAAGGTGAAGCGCGGCCGTTGGCCCTGCCCGCGCGCTCCGCCCAGCAGCCTGCGCGCGTATTTCTCGGCGCAGCGCCTCTGCTCCAGCGCAGTCGTGCCGGGCAGCACCATGAAATAGAACGGCGAAACGCCGCACTCGGGGGCCGCGGCAACGTAGTCTCGTATGCGCTCGGCGTCCTCGCGCAGGCCCGCCCAGTCGCAGAGGTGCTGGCGCATGTGCACCAGGTCCGCCAGGATTTCCATCTGCCCCGGCCGCAGCTCGAGCGCCCTCCCGAGCGCGTGCTTCGCCTCTGCATAGCGGCCCAGCACGTACAGCGCGCCGCCCAGCGCGACGTTCATCTCCACCGACTGCGGTGCGAGCGCCACCGCGCGCTGGAACGGCTCGATTGACGCGGCGGCGCCGCGCGACATCAGCAGCGCGCGGCCGGCATTGCCCCAGGCGAAGCCATCACCGGGATTCAACTCGAGGGCCCGGCGAAAGTGATCGAGCGCAGTCTCGGGATCGTTCGCCATCAACCGCACCGACCCCAAGTTGTTGTGCGCCGCCGCGTGGCCGGGCTCGAGCCGGATCGCCTCCATGAGGTGGGTCGTGGCGCGATCCACGTCGCCGAGGTCCTTGAGCACGGCCCCGAGGTTGCTGTGCGTATCGGCCGCGTCGGGCCTGGCGTACACGGCGCGCTCGAACCATTCCACGGCCTGCGGCAGGCGCCGCGTAATGGTCGATATCACGCCCAGGTTGTGCAGCGCACCGTGATGCGCGGGGTCCAGTCCGACGATCTGCCGGTAGATCCGTTCGGCGGCGCCGAGATCGCCCGCGGTCCGGGCAGTGAGCGCCGCGGAAAGCAGTTGCTCGATCCCGGATTTTGTATCAGGCTGCGACAATGTTCCGTTCATCCTTCGACGGCTAGTGGCATTTTCGGGTCTGCGCGCCATTGCAGCAACCAGCCGGGTCCTGGCGCGGCTGGCGCTGGCCGGCGGGCTACTGTTCGCTCCAGGCTGTGCCATGGTGCAGATGGGCTATACGCATCTCGACACCCTGGCAGCCTTCAAAGCGGATGAATACTTCGATCTCGATCCCCAGCAGAAGCAGGAGTTTCGCGTCCGCTTCGACCGCCTGCACGAGTGGCACCGCCGCGAGCAGTTGCCGGAGTACGTCGCGTTCCTGACCGAAACGAAGTCCAGGGTGTCACGACCCCCGACGCGCGAGGACGTCGTCTGGATCACCGAGGGTCTCAAGGCGCGCTACCGCCTCATCGCACAGCGCGCGGCCCCGGATGCGGCGGTGCTCCTGGCCACGCTGCGGCCGGAGCAGCTTGCCGCAGCACAGAAGCAATGGGACGACGACAACCGCAGGTTCATCCGCGAGCGCCGCCTCAAGGCCGGTGCCGAGGAGCGTAAGCGCGCTCGCACAGAGCGCGCCCTCGACGAGATCCGCAAGTGGACGAGCAGCCTCACCCCGGAACAGGAACGCAGCATCACCGTACTCTCGGAGAAGCTGCCGGCGATCAGCGAGCTGCGGCTGCAGGACCGGATACGCCGCCAGCGCGAGTTCCGGCAGCTGCTGGAATCCCGCGCGAGCAGCGATTTCGCCCCGCGCCTGACGCGCTACCTGGTCGACTGGGAGAGCGGGCGCGCGCCGGAATACGACCGCATCCTCACCGAGTGGTGGGACATGCGCCAGGACTATTTCGTCACCATCTACAAGCTCCTTACGCCCGAGCAACGGGCGGCGGTGGTGCGCCGCCTGCAGGATTACATAGACGACTTTACGAAGCTCGCGCAGCAGCGCTAGGCGCGCTGCGAGCTTCGGGCTGCCAGCTTCCAGCTCCCGGTTTCGGGTGTTACCTGGTTGGAGGAGCTCGTGGCTCGTAGCTCGTGACCCGTAGCTGGCGGCTGGTAGCTGGTGGCTCGTAGCTGGTAGCCGGCGGCTGCTAGAATCCAGCCATGCCCCAATTCTCCGGCCGCATCGTTTCCAAGCTCCCGCACGTCGGCACGACCATCTTCACGATCATGTCGCGGCTCGCGGCCGAGCACAACGCGATCAACCTGTCCCAGGGATACCCCGACTTCGATTGCGCGAAAGAGCTGCGCGATCTCGTCACCAAGTACGTCAACTCGGGCCTGAACCAGTATCCGCCCATGGCGGGCGTGATGCGCCTGCGCGAGCGCATCGCGGAAAAGTGCGAAGCGCTCTACGGGCAGAGCTACGACCCGGAGCACGAGGTGACGGTGGTGCCGGGAGCGACCTACGGCATCTTCAACGCCGTCGCGACGCTGGTGCGTCCCGGGGACGAGGTGATCCTCTTCGAGCCCACCTATGACTGCTACGGCCCCGCCGTCGAAGTGGCCGGCGGCGTCCCCGTGTACATCCGGCTCAACTATCCCGACTACAGCATCGACTGGACCGAGGTGCAGCGCGCGATCACGCCCCGCACGCGCGCGCTGATTGTGAATACGCCCAACAATCCCACCGCGAGCGTCCTCTCGGGCGAGGACATGCGGATGCTCGATGGAATACTGCGGGGAACCGACGTCGTGGTGATCAGCGACGAGGTCTACGAGCACATCGTCTTCGACGGCCACCGGCACGAGGGCGCGGCGCGCTACCCGGGGCTTGCGGAGCGCAGCTTCATCGTGTCCTCGTTCGGCAAGACCTACAGCGTGACGGGCTGGAAGATGGGGTACGTGCTCGGGCCGAGGGAGCTGATGAACGAGTTCCGCAAGGTGCACCAGTTCAACGTGTTCGTGACCAACGGCCCGCTGCAGTACGCGTTCGCGGAGTACATGGAAAAGCCCGAGGCCTACCTGTCGCTCGCGGCTTTCTACCAGCGCAAGCGCGACTTCTTTCTCGAAGGTATCAAGGGCTCGCGCTTCAAGCCGCTGCCCTCGCGCGGCACTTTCTTCCAGAACCTGTGCTACGACGCGATCAGCGACGAGAAGGACACGGACCTGGCGATCCGGCTGACGACGGAGCGCGGCGTGGCGTCGATACCGGTGTCGGTCTTCTACCGCGAGCCGCCGGGGCACAGGGTGCTGCGGTTCTGTTTTGCGAAGTCGGAGGAGACGCTGGCGCGAGGTGCCGAGATCCTTTGCAGGATCTGAACAAGGAGTGATGAGTACTGGTGATGAGGTACTGGTGATGGAGTATTGGTGATGAATACCGGCGCAGTCCATCACCATTTTCCCATCACCACTTCCCATCACCATCATTCATCACTATTTTTGGCCTCCACCGCCCGAGGAACATCCGAGTGAAGCTGTGGTACCAAAGCATGTCCCGCCAGAAAGCCTGGGGCGAGTACAACGCCGCGCTCGCGCGCATCCTCGACTCGGTTCGGGACCCGGGCACCAGGATCGACGTGCACGGCATCACGAAGATCGGCGGGACGACGCCGCAGTTTCACTATCTCGATTACCTGGAGACCGGCGAGGTGCTCGCCAACGTGCAGGCGGCGATGCGCAAGGGCTACGACGCTTTCCTGATCGGGAACATCGGCGACCCCGGGCTGCAGGCGGCGCGCGAGATCGCCACCATGCCGGTGCTGGCGCTCGGCGAGACGAGCGCCCATCTGGCCAGCATGATGGGACGCAGCTTCTCGCTGGTGACGATCAACGACAAGTTCACGCAGCGCATCGTCGACAACATCGCGCACTACGGCCTCTCGAGCCGGCTGGCGGCCGTCAACCGCATGAAGCTCGAGCGCATCCTGCACCTCGACGCCGGCTTCCGCGACCCGCGCCTGCGCAAGGAGATCTTCAGGCAATTCATGAAAGCGGCGGACGCCAACATCGACGCAGGCGCCGAGGTGATCGTCCCGGCGGGCGGGGTGGTCATGGCGCTCCTCGCCGATGCCGGCGTGCACGAAGCGGGCCGCGGCACACCCATCCTGAACGGCATCACGGCGCTCGTGAAAACGGCCGAAGCGGTGGTGAAGATAAACCGCATCATGGGCGGCACCTTCACCAGCAAGCGCCTGCACTACGCCCCGCCCACGGGCGACCAGATAGCCGAGATCCGCAAGTACTATGGGGACGTCTACCCCTCGGTGAAGAGCAGCCGCACGGCACGCAGGAAAGCGAGCCGGGGAAGCAAGGGCAGATGATCCTGGAGGAAGCCTCGAGAGTGACCGCGGCCGCCGCGCGAACGGCATTTTTCGCCGTTCTGGCGCTCGCATCGATTGGAGCAGTCGGAGCGCAGACCTATCCGGCGAAGCCCGTGCGCCTGATCGTTCCCTTCGCGCCCGGGGGCGGCACGGACATCCTGGCGCGCATACTGTGCCAGCGCCTGACGGAGGCCATGGGACAGCCGTTCATCGTGGAGAACCGCGGCGGCGCGGGCGGCATCATCGGCGCCGAGCTCGCCGCGAAATCGCCCGCCGACGGCTACACGCTCCTTCTCGGCAGCCCGGGCTCCCTGGCCATCAATCCCGCGCTGCTGCCGCGCATGAACTACGACTCCCTGCGCGACTTCGCGCCGATCACCCTTGCAACGATCAGCGCCTTCACCCTGGTCATCCATCCGTCGCTACCGGTGAAATCGGTAAAGGACCTGGTTGCTCTGGCCAGGGCGAAATCGGGACAACTCAACTACGGATCGGGCGGCAATGGCTCGGTCGCGCATTTTTCCGTGGAGCAGTTCAAGGCGCTCGCGGGCATCAACATCGTGCACGTGCCCTACAAGGGTTCGGCCCCCTCGCTCACCGACCTGGTCGCCGGGCAATTGCAGATGACGATAGAGAACATGCCGGTCACGCTCCCCCACGTGCGCTCGGGGAGATTGAGGATGCTCGCGGTCGGCACGAAGACCCGCTCGGCGTTCGTGCCGGACCTTCCGACGATCAGCGAAGCCGGCGTGCCCGGCTACGAATCCAGCACCGCCTTCGGGGTTCTTGCTCCCGCGAAGACATCCCCCGCCATCGTCGCCCTGCTCAACACCGAGCTCGTGAAAGCTCTGCGCAGTCCCGACACAAGGGAAAAACTGACCGGCCTGACCATGGAGCCCGTGGGCGGCACCCCCGAGCAATACTCCGCGCACATCAAGGAAGAACTGGCGAAATACGCCCGGATCGTGAAGGCGGCGGGGATCAAGGCCGACTGAGGAACAAGGATGAGGGATGAAGGATGAGGGATGACCTGCTCTGTAAGGCTCAAGACCAGGTCATCCTTCCACGTTCCACGTTCATCCTTTCCTCCTGCCGCCGGCAATTGTTCTAGAATGTGGTCCCTGCCGGCCTCTCCGGCGGCGGGAGGAGAAACCCATGCCGAACTACAACCTGCGAGTAAACGGCGCGACTCGCAACGCGAATGTCGAGCCCGACACCCCGCTGCTCTACGTCCTGCGCAACGATCTCGAGCTGAACGGCCCGCGCTTCGGCTGCGGTCTGTCCCAATGCGGCGCCTGCACGGTACTGCTGGACGGCACGCCCGCACGCTCTTGCGTGCTGCCGGTCTCGGCAGTGGGCGCAAAAAGCGTCACCACTCTTGAAGGCCTGGGAACGGCGGACAAGCCCCATCCGCTGCAGAAGGCGTTTATCGAGGAGCAGGCGGCGCAGTGCGGCTACTGCGCCAACGGCATGATCATGAGCGCCAAGGCGCTCCTCGACAGGACGCCGACACCAACCGAGGCGCAGATCAGGAAAGCGCTGGCGGCGAATCTCTGCCGCTGCGGCACGCACAACCGCATCGTGCGCGCGGTTCAACGCGCCGCGAAGGAGGTGGCATGAGACGCGGAGCAGGGGCCCCATTCATGGGGATGCGACCGTCGAAGGCCACGAGCCACCGACGTGGAGCGGCAAATTCAACCGATGACGTAGCAGAGGTGGCCGTGATGACAACCTCCCGCCGCGATTTCCTCAAGTCCGCCGGCGCCATCACCGTCGCCTTCAGCTGGAGCGTCCCGTCCGTGCTCGCGCAGCAGGCCGCGCGCCCGGCCCTTCCCGGCAGCCTCAACACGAACCGCATGCTCGACGGCTGGATCCGCGTCAACGCGAACGGCACGGTCACCGTGTTCACCGGCAAGTGCGAGCTGGGCCAGGGCATACTGACGGCGCTCGCGCAGATCGCGTCCGACGAACTCGACGTCGGCTACGAGCGCATCGAGATGGTGTCCGCCGACACGGCGCGCACCCCGAACGAAGGCATGACCGCGGGCAGCCAGTCGGTGGAGAACAGCGGCACCGCGCTGCGTTTCGCGTGCGCCGAAGCGCGCCAGATCCTGCTCGACATCGCTTCGAAGAAGCTGGGCGTGCCGGTCGCGAGCCTGTCCGTCTCGGACGGCACGGTGACGGGCTCGGGAAAAGTCACCTACTGGGACCTCGCGCGCGAGGCGAATCTCGAGCGCGAGGCCTCGGCCCATGCGAAGCCCAAGCCTGCCGCGCAGCACAGGATGATCGGCAAGAACGTCCCGCGCCGCGACATTCCGTCGAAGATGACCGGCGGGCGCAGCTTCGTGCAGGACGTGCGGCTGCCCGGCATGGTTTTCGGTCGCGTTGTGCGGCCTCCTTCATACCGCGCCCAGCTCAAGTCGTTCGATGAAGCCGCGATCAAGGCCATGCCCGGCGTGATCGCGGTGGCGCGCGACGGCAGCTTTCTCGCCGTCGCGGCCGAGCGCGAGGAACAGGCGATCAAGGCCGCGCAGGCGATGCGTGCGTCGGCGAAATGGAGCGAAACCCCGGATCTTCCGCCGCCGATGCCCGCCCTCTTCGATCACCTGCAGGAGATGAAGTCGCAGGATATCGTGATCAGCCAGAAGATTCCGGCAGTCCCCGCCGGGGGCAGAATCACCACCCACGAAGCGACCTACAAGCGCCCGTTCCAGGCGCATGCATCGATGGCGCCCTCGTGCGCCGTGGCGCAGTTCAGGGACGGCAAGTACTCGGTGTGGACGCACAGCCAGGGCGTGTTCCCGCTGCGCGGCGACCTCGTCAAGGTGCTGAAAGTCCCGGCGTCGAACATAACCTGCACGCACGTCGAGGGCGCCGGCTGCTACGGTCACAACGGCGCAGACGACGTCGCGCTCGATGCGGCGCTGCTCGCGCGCGCGACCGGGGGCCGCCCGGTCAAGCTGCAGTGGATGCGCGAGGACGAGTTCGGCTGGGAGCCGTACGGCTCCGCGATGGTGATGAAGATGCAGGCGCGGCTCGACGATTCGGGCAGCATCGTGCACTGGCAGCACGAAGTCTGGAGCCACCCCCATTCCACGCGCCCGGCGAGTACGCCGGGCGGCAACCTGCTGGCGGGCTGGCACATCGCGGATCCGGTGCCGATCGGCGTTCCCGAGAATTCGCCGCAGCCTTCGGGGGCGGCGGACCGCAACTCGGTGCCGCTCTACGATTTCCCCGGCCAGAAGGTCCTGCTGCACTACGTCACCGACATGCCGGTTCGCGTGTCCGCGTTGCGCGGCCTGGGCGCCTACGCCAACGTCTTCGCCCTCGAGTCGTTCATGGACGAGATGGCGGCGGCGGCCGGCGCCGACCCGGTCGAGTTCCGGCTGCGGCACATGAAGGATCCCCGGGCGCGCGCGGTAATCGAAACCTGCGCGCAAAAAGCGGGCTGGAAGCCCGGTCGGAAGGGCGACGGCACGCGCGGACGCGGCTTCGCGTTTGCAAAGTACAAGAATCTCGCGGCTTATTGCGCGGTGGTGACCGACGTCGAGGTGGACCGGCGCACGGGCAAGGTGCGCGTGACGAAAGCCGTGTCGGCCGTGGATGCCGGGCTCGTCGTCAATCCCGACGGCGTGGTGAACCAGATCGAGGGCGGCATCATACAGTCGACCAGCTGGACCCTGAAGGAGCACGTCGGTCACGACCGCGAGCGGATCACGATGCGCTCGTGGGCGGACTATCCGATCCTGACGTTCCCCGAAGTGCCGGCGATCGAGGTGCATCTCATCAACCGTCCCGAGGAGCGTTCCCTGGGCGCCGGCGAAGGCTCGCAGGGTCCGACCGGCGCCGCGATCGCCAACGCTGTCGCCCATGCCACCGGCGCGCGCATCCGCGACCTGCCCTATTCACCCAAGCGGGTGCTGACGGCGTTGGGGGAGACGAAGTCGCGTGCCGCCTGAGAAAGAAACGGCGTGATACGTGATAGGTGATACGTGATACGTAACCGGCCTGAGGGAATGAATATGAAACGCAATCTAGTCGTCTTGACCGCTCTCCTCCTGGTAACGGGAACCGCGTCGGCGCAGCAGTGGCCGACGAAGCCGATACGCTTCGTCGCGCCCTTCGCGCCCGGTGGCGGCACCGATCTCATCGGGCGCGTCGCCGCCCAGAAGTTGACCGAGGCGGTGATGCAGCAGGTGCTCGTGGACAACCGCCCCGGCGCCGGGGGCACGCTCGGAGCCGAGATCGGGGCCAAATCGCCGCCTGATGGCTACACGTTCACCATCATTGCGGGCAGTTATTCCGTGAACCCCGGCCTCTACAAGCTGGCCTTCGATCCCGTCAACGACATCACCGCGGTCATCCAGTTGTCGCAGGGGCCGCTCCTGATCGTGGTGCACCCGTCTCTTCCGGCAAAGAACATCAAGGAGCTCCTGGCGATCGCAAAAACAAGGAAGGGCGGCCTGTCTTACGCTTCCAGCGGCCAGGGCAGCATCGTGCATCTCGCGACCGAATTGTTCCTGCACACCACGGGCGTCAAGGCGGTGCACATCCCGTACAAGGGCACCGGGCCGGCTATTACCGACACGATGGCCGGCCAGACGCAGATGCTGTGGGGAAGCATCGGACCGACACTGCCGGTGGTGAAGAACGGCCGGTTGCGCGCCATAGCGGTAACTACGGCCAAGCGCATACCCGCGCTGCCGGACGTGCCGACCGTCATGGAGTCGGGTGTGCCGGGTTACGAAGTGGTCCTGTGGCACGGACTGATCGGACCCAAAGGCCTGCCGCGCCCCATCGTCGACCGGGTGAACGCCGAATTGAACAAGGCGCTGAAGGCAAAGGACATGGAAGAGAAGCTCGCCACGGACGGCGTTTCCTCGGCCGGCGGCACGCCCGAGCAGTTCGCGTCCCTGATCAAGCGCGACATCGAGATCTGGCGCAAGGTGATACAGACGGCCGGCGTGAAGCCGGAATAGGAACGGACCATGGCAGAGAATTCTGGCGCAGCAGTTGTCGTAGGGGCGGGTCCCGGGCTGGGCTCGGCGCTCGCGCGGCGGTTTGCCCGGGCGGGCATGAAGGTCGCGGTGGCGCGCCGGAATGGGGGCGAGCTGGAAGGCCTGACGAAGGAGCTGGGCGCGGGCGCGCGCGCGTATTCCTGCGACGCGACCGACGAGGCGGCGGTGCAGAAGCTCTTCGCCGCGGTGGCTGGTGATTTAGGCGCCCCGACGCTCGTCGCATTTAACGCCGCCGGCTCCATACGCAAGGGCGTCCTCGAGACGACCGCCGCGGAATTCGAGCGCTGCTGGAAAAACATCTGCATGGGTGGCTTCCTGGTCGGGCGCGAAGCCGCACGCGTGATGCTGGGCAACAGCATGGAGCGCAGGCACCGCGGAACGCTCATCTTCACCGGCGCGACCGGCGCACTGCGCGGCGGCGCCAACTTCCTCAACATGGCGGTCGGCAAGTTCGGCCTGCGCGCGCTGGCGCAGAGCATGGCGCGCGAATTCCAGCCGCAGGGCATACACGTCGCGCACGTCGTCATCGACGGGCAGATCGAGAGCGACCGGCCGGGCCGGAGCATGGCGGAGCGCGGCGCCGACGCCGTGCTGTCGCCGAACGCGATCGCGGAGTCGTACTACCAGCTCCACCTGCAGGCGCCGAGCGCGTGGACGCTGGAGCTCGATCTCAGGCCCTATGTTGAGAAATTCTAGTGGGCCTGAGATGGTGATGCGTGATAAGTGATGGGTGATGGGTTTTTACTCCGTGTCGAGCGTCAGGAGAAAGCAGGGACGGCTGGCTGAGAGTACGCTCAAGCGGGCGCGCGCGCTGGCGGATATCGATACCCGCAATCCCGACGTGACGCCGCCGCCGGGCGCGGTGCCGGCCGATCCTGCCCGGCTTGCTCACAACAACACCTATTCTCCCCTGCCGCGGTTCTACGTCGATCGCGTCATCAAGTGCCGCGAGTGCGGCGCCGAGGAAGTCTGGCTTGCCGGGCGCCAGAAATGGTGGTACGAAGTCGCAAAGGGCAACATCTGGACCGACGCGGTGTACTGCCGGTCGTGCAGAACCGTGCAGAAGACGGTGAAAGCAGCGGCGCGCAAGGTCCATCTGGAGGGACTGGCGAGGAAGCGTAAACCGGCTCGTTGATCGCGCGGCGGCGCCTCGCGCCGCTGCAATCGCGGGCCACACAGGAGAGACGAATGAGCGTACTGGAGATAGAACGGGGCGACGGGATCATGGTGCTTCGGATGAACCGGCCGGAGCGGCTGAACGCGCTGAACACCGAGCTGCGCACGGCGCTGATCGAGGCGTGGACCGAGTTCAACGAGAGCAGGGAGCTGGAAGTCGCGATCTTCACCGGCACCGGGCGCGCTTTCTGCGCCGGCGAGGACATGAAGGAATCCGTCGAGCGCGGCACCGTGGGCGGTGGCGCAGCGGGTCGGCTCGAGGCCGACCCGTTCCGCAGCGGCCGCGTCAACAAGCCGGTCATCGCCGCCTTGAACGGGCTCGCCATGGGCGGCGGCTTCCTGCTCGTCGAGCGGACCGATCTGCGGATAGCGGTTCCCGGCATCCAGTTCGAATCGTCGGAGGCCAAGCGCTGGCTGATCGGCGGCTACGACCACGGCGTGAAGAACGGCCTGCCCCACGCCGTCGCAACCGAGCTGGCCTTTGCGTTCCGCTTCAGCTCCGAGCGGCTCCACCAGCTCGGATTCATCAACCGCATCGTCGAGCCGGATCAGCTCATACCAACCGCCAGGGAGATGGCGGCACACTTGTTGTCGCTGCCCCCGGCGTGCCGCGTGAACACCCTCACCATGATGCGTGCCATGCGCGCCACCGTGCCGGAACGGCTCGAGCACCTCGCCGAGCTGCTGAAGAACCACGGCGCGAAGAGCGATCTCATGGAGTCGCGCAAGGCGTTCGCGGAGAAGCGCAAGCCCGTCTTCAAGGGCTGGGACGACCCCGCCGACCGCGCGCGCACGCCGCGGCTGGAAGACGTAAAGTAGAAAGGCAAAACGGAACCGCCAAGACGCCGAGACCGCCAAGAGAATCCAGTACAATTTTCAGTTCCTGATGGTATCGGCGTCGATCGGCGTTCATCCTCGGTTTCATTTCACTGGTCACTGTTCACTGGTCACAGGTCACTATGATTATCGACTGCCACGGCCACTACACCACCGCCCCGAAGGCGCTAAAAGCGTTTCGCGAGAAACAGGTCGCGGCGCTCGACGACCCGAAGCTGCCGCCGCTCGTCGCCGACCTGAAGGTGAGCGACGACGAGATCCGGGACACCATAGAGTCGAACCAGCTCCGGATCCAGCGCGAGCGCGGGGTGGACATGACGATCTTCTCGCCGCAGGCGGGCGGCATGGCCCACCATGTCGGCAACGAGATCACCAGCATCAACTGGACGCGGGCCTGCAACGACATGATCCACCGCGTTTGCTCGCTCTATCCCGACAGCTACGTCGGCGTGTGCCAGTTGCCGCAGTCGCCGGGCGCGAGCCCGGCGGGCTGCGTGGCGGAACTCGTGCGTTGCGTCGAGGAGCTGGGCTTCATCGGGTGCAACCTCAATCCCGATCCGTCGGGCGGCTACTGGAAGGACCCCCCGCTCACGGACCGCTACTGGTACCCGCTCTACGAGAAAATGGTCGAGCTCGACGTGCCGGCGATGGTGCACGTGTCGAGCTCGTGCAACCCGGCCTTTCACTTCACCGGCGCGCACTACATCAACGGCGATACGACGGCGTTCATGCAGTTCCTGCTCTCCGACATGTTCAAGGACTTCCCGGCCCTGCGCTTCGTCATTCCGCACGGCGGCGGCGCGGTGCCGTACCACTGGGGACGCTACCGCGGCCTGGCGCAGGACCTGAAGCGCCCGCCCATGACCGAGCTCTTGAAGAACGTCTGGTTCGACACGTGCGTCTACCACCGGCCGGGCATCGAGCTGCTCCTCAAGGTGATACCGCCCGAGAACATCCTCTTCGCCTCGGAGATCGTCGGCGCGGTCAAGGGCATAGATCCCGAGACGGGGTACTACTACGACGACACCAAGCGCTACATCGACGCGATCGAGTGGGTCGAGCCCGCCAACCGCGAAAAAATCTTCAGCGGCAACGTGCGCAAGGTCTACCCGCGGCTCGAGGCGCACTTGAAGAAGCGCGCGTCAGGCAAATGAAACCTCAGATGTACGCTGACTAGCGCGGATAAATCAAAAGCAATTTAGCCACGGAATCACACGGAAACACACGGAAAGGATCAAAGGACAACTCCGGCGGTAGCTTCCAAGCATGGGTAGCAGAATGAATACGTGCTGACGAGCATTTACTCTTGGTTCTAAACGTCCGTGCCCTTCCGTGTGGTTCCGTGGCCAATCTGTCTTTGACCTTTGCTCGCGAAACATTTCGTGTGTTTCCGTGGCGGTATTGAGTTTTGCATAACGGAGGTGTTGAGTGGACATTCCGAGACTGAACGGCATCATCAAGGTCCTCGAGCAGGGCAAGAACGTGTTCGTGAGCTTCGCGCCGGGAGATCCCGGCAACGCCCACCTCGTCGCCAGCGACGGCTACGACGGCGTCGTCTTCGAGATGGAGCACGGCGCGTTCGACGTCCGGACCCTCCGGGAATGTCTCCAGAATCTGTTGAACCGCCGCCAGATCGTGACATCCGGCACCCTGGCTCCGGCGGTGACGCCGATGGTACGCATCCCGCCGAACGGCGCCGAGATGAACCAGTGGGTCGCCAAGCAGGTGCTCGACAGCGGCGTCTATGGCATCCTGTGGCCGCACGTCAGCACGGTGGAGGAAGCGCGAAGCGCCGTGGCGTCTTGCCGCTATGCGCGGCCGGCGGGCGCGCCGCGCTACGAGCCGGCGGGCCAGCGGGGAGACGCGCCCGCCTACGCCGCGCGCTACTGGGGACTTACGCAGCAGGAGTACTACGACCGCGCCGACGTGTGGCCGCTCGACCCGAAGGGTGAAATCTTCGTCGCGATCATGTGCGAGGACATGGTGGGCCTGAAGAACCTGCCGAAGATACTGAAGGAAGTCCCCGGCATAGGGGCGGTGGTCATAGGAGAAGGCGATCTTTCCCAGAGCCTGGGCTTCCCGCGCCAGTACTCGCACCCGACGGTGGCCGGGGCGATCGGCGAGATCCTGGCGATCTGCAAGGAGTACAAGGTCGCGTGCGGCCACCCCCACGTGGAGAAGGACAACGTCGAGGAAGTGGTCAAGCAGGGTTTCCGCTGGCTGATGCCGCGCCCCGTGCGCTCGAACGCCACGCTCGACACGGGACTCAAGCTCTCGGGAAGGAAGTAGCAAAACCCGTCAGGGCTCAGGGGTGAAGGGTCAGGGGAGTAAAGGACGCTTGTTCGGGCAGCACGCCTGACGCCTGACCGCTGACGCCTGACCGGTCTTTACCCGCCTGACGCTTAACGCCTGTTTCTCAGGAGGAGGAGAAATGGTCGCCTGCTGCCACACGGCCGTCGTGCTTGCGTGCTTCACGTGCATCACGGGCCTGGCGCATGCCCAGGGCAGATCCTCGGACTATCCGACACGCCCCATCCGGGTGATCATCGGCATCGCACCCGGCGGCGGCCTGGACACCATCACGCGTGTCGCATCGCAGAAGCTCTCCGAGCGCATCGGCCAGACAGCGGTCGTGGACAATCGTCCGGGTGGCGGCACCGTGCTCGCCTCGGACCTCGTGCAGGCGGCTCCTCCCGACGGCTACACACTGCTGTGTGCTTCCGAGACGATCATGCTGAACGGCGTGCTGAAACGGACGAAGTACGACGTGCGCACGGCGTTCGTGCCCATAGCGCCGATATCGAGCCAGCCCTACATACTGGTCGTCAATCCGTCGGTTCCCGTTACCACCGTGAAGGACCTGATCGCTTACGCCAAGGCCAGGCCCCGCGCGCTCTCCTTCGGCACGCCCGGCATCGGCACCATGATCCACATCGGCTGGGAGCGCCTCATCGCGATGACGAAGATCGACGTGGTCCACGTGCCGTACAAAGGCGGCGCGCCGGCGGTGATCGATCTGATGAGCGGCGAGATCCAGATGGTGATCACGACCACGATCACGGCCGGACCGCACATGAAGAGCGGCAAGCTGAAGGCCATTGCCATGACCGGCCCGAAGCGCCTCGCCATCCTTCCGGACCTGCCGACCATCTCCGAATCGGGGCTGCCGGGATTCGAGCTGACCAACAGCTACGCGTTCTTTGCGCCCGCGGGAACGCCGCTCGCTATCGTCATGAAGCTCAACGCGGCCTTGATCCAGGTGATGAACGCTCCGGAAACGCGCAAGGTCCTCGCCAACGACGGCGCCGAGGCGGCGGCGCCCCAGACGCACGGGGAATTCAAGGCCAGGTTCGCGCGCGAGTACGTCGAGCTGGAGAAGACGATAGCGGGGGCGAATATAAAACTACAGTGACCAGTGACCAGTGACCGCCTCTGCTCCACGCGACTGTTAGCGATGCTTCCTCGTTTTGTAACTCACGGTCCAGTATCCGCCTTCGGGATACTGCCGGTAGCTGATTTCTTCCGCGAGGTCATGCAACTCGTGGAGCACTTCCTCGATTTGGGGGTTAGCCATCACGGTTTAGGCGGCGCGGGTGACGCAGATGAGTGGTGATCCACGATCAGCCAACGCCCGTCGTGCTTTCGATATACGAAACTGAACCGCGCCGGGCGAACGATTTCCTTGCCGTCCTGCACCTCCGAAAAAGTATAGGTCCCGGTGTTGATGGCGATATCTTCGTAGATCCGAATACGTTGCTCGCCGAGGACGGCCTTGTACGATGGGGGGACGGTCTTCAGTATGTTGAAGTACTCGCGGACCGTGGCAGGGTTGTCACGAAGTGATGGAGAGCGGGTACCCCACAATACGGCTTCGGGATGGTAGAGAGCCAGGACTCCCTCTACGTCGTGCCGGGTCATGCCGGCAATCCATGCCTGAGTCGCTGCCGCAATTTCGCCTCTTGCCGATTCGGGTGACTGCATTGTCTGGCAACCGAACAGCAGAAGCAGAGCCGTTATTACAAATGTGTTCCGCATATTCCCTCCTCTTTTTTGATGGCTGACTTGCTTTTTCTTGGCGGCCTTGGCGGCTTGGCGGCTCAACTTCTGTTCTAATCGGCACGCATCCGCGTCATCGGCGGTTGCATTTCGGGCACTTTCGCCCTTCATTTCGGATCGTCGTCCGAGTCCATGTAGACCGAGGCGATCTTGCGGAAGTCGTCGAGGGCCTCGACGAACGCGTCCACGATGTCCGGGTCGAAGTGCTTGCCTTTCCCTTCGCGGATGATCTCGACCGCCTTCTCGTGCGAAAGGGCCGACTTGTAGCACCGCTTGCTGATGAGCGCGTCGTAGACGTCGGCCACCGCCATCAACCGGGCGGACAGCGGTATCAGCGGACCTACCATTCCTTCGGGGTAGCCCGACCCGTCCCACTTCTCCTGGTGCGAGTAGGCGATCTCCCGGGCGTAGCGCAGGAAGGAGCTCGGCGCATCGAGCTGCTTCTCCGCCGCGAGGATCGCGTTGCGGCCGAGCGTCGTATGCGTCTTCATGATCTCGAACTCCTCGGGCGTCAGCTTCCCGGGCTTGAGCAGGATGCGGTCGGGTATGCCCACCTTGCCGATGTCGTGCAGCGGCGCTGACTTGTAGAGGATCTCTATCGTCCCCTCGTCGAGCTCATTCGAGTATTTCGGATTCTGCTTCAGCCGTTCGGCGAGCACCCTGACGTAGTGCTGCGTGCGGCGGATGTGGTTGCCGGTCTCGTTGTCGCGGGTTTCCGCGAGCGAGCCCATCGCCATGATGGTGGTGTCCTGGACCGTCTGGACCTCCTTCACTCGGCGCGCGACCTCCGCCTCGAGAAAGGCGTTCTGGTCCTTCAGGAAGTCGCGCGCGCTCTTCAGGAGCAGGTGCGTCTTCACGCGCGCGAGCACGATGGGCGGGCTGATCGGCTTGGTGATGTAGTCCACGCAGCCCACGTCGAAACCCTTCTGCTCGTCCTCCACCTCTGTCTTGGCGGTGAGGAAGATGATCGGGATCTCCGCCGTCGCCGTATCCGCCTTCAGGCGCTGGCAGACCTCGTAGCCGTCTATCCCCGGCATCATGATGTCGAGCAGGATCAGGTCGGGACAGGGCAGCATCGCGGCAAGCGTCAGCGCCCGCTCGCCGTTGTTCGCGACGCGGGTCTTGTAGGTGTCCTTCAGGAGCCCGGTCATCAAGGTCAGGTTGTCGGGCGTGTCGTCGACGATCAGGATCGTTTGCTTCTCGGTGAAATCGAGCGCGTCTGCC
>DASRJL010000153.1:0-5620 GCA_035649495.1 Burkholderiales bacterium
CTTCGCCGCCGCCTTGCGCATCGCGCATTTCGGCACCAGCAACGATCATTCGGATTGGGAAAGCGCGCACCACACCTTCACCTATGCCAATGCCGCCTGTCGTCTCATCACGCGGGCGACCGGCGGTGGGGCTGATGTCGAAACCGAGGCACTGTGCCTGCGCGCGGCCCTGCATGGCGCGCTCGCGGTCTACCTCAATCGCTACCTTAACGTCCCCCCGGCGCGGCTGCCGCTTGGCGAGCAACCGGCCCTGGCGCCGGTGGAGCTGCGCCGCGCCTTCCTCGATGCCTGCGACCGCCAGCAGCAAGTCGCGGAAGCCGCGAGGCTCGCTGCATCCCACCTCGCCGCCGGCCGGCCGCCTTCCGATTTCATTGCGGTTTTGGGCCACGCGGTCCTGCGCGAGGATGCCGGCTTCCACATGATCCAGAACCTGCAAGCCGCCGTGCAGCAGAGCCTCGTCTGGCAGGGCGACCCGGAGGTCGCGGCGATCCTCATCGCCGCCGCGCGTTACCTCGCGGCCCATTCCCCGACGTCCCGCGCGCGCCATCAGACCGCCCAGGTCGCCGCTCGCCTCATGCGAGGCGGCGAGGTGCATGAGGACGCAAGCGAAGTCGCGATCTGATGATTTTCGCCACGTCGTGGGGACCGGGGCAGCGCCCGTGCGATGGCAACGGACAAGATCGGAGAAAGCGGGACCGAAAGGTAAGCTCGTCCTTAATCCGTCGGCTTGGCCGCGGAGCGTCGCTTGGGTCGGCTGACGGCTCTCACCTTTCCGCTGCTTCCGCCTCCGCAGAAGAACCGGTCGCCGCCATCGGACTCGAGCCCCGACACACCCACTCCAGGCGGCATCTCGAGCTTCTCGAGGACCTGTCCGGTTCGAGGATCGACCCGCCTCACGTCGCTCTCGTCGCCTTCCCAAGTGCCGTGCCAAAGCTCGCCGTCGACCCATGTGACGCCGGTAACGACGCGGTTGGATTCGATGGTGCGAAGAATGGCTCCCGTTTCGGGATCGATTTGATGGATCTTCCGGCCTCGGTGCTGCCCTACCCAGAGCGTCCCTTCCGCCCATGCGAGCCCCGAGTCACCGCCGCCACCCGGCGCCGGGATCGTCGAGAGCACACGGCCTGTCGTCGGATCGATCTTCTGAATGCGATCCTCGGCGATCTGATACAGGTGCTTGCCGTCGAAGGCAGTTCCTGCGTGCGCGGCGACATCGATCGAGCGCACCGTCTTTCCAGTCTCGGGATCGAGGGCGCTCAGCTTGTCTCCGGACGCAAACCACACATGCCGACCGTCAAACGTGACACCATGTACGTGGTCGGCGCCCGGAAAAGGACCGTACTCGCGGAGGATTTCGGCTGCTGATGTTTTCATGCCTGGAGTCTAGTCACTCGGCAGTGGACCGGGGAGTAACAAGGTTGTCGTGATTCCCGGCACGGGCGCGGTCATCCAGCGGCGTGCTCGCCCGCGACCATAGGACTGCACCTTGCCTGCCATCGCAAGCGAATCGAGGGCCCGCTGCACCGTGCGTGCGCTGGCCCCCAGCGCAAGCGCCAGGGCCGAGCTTGACCACGACTCGCCGTCGGCGAGGAATGCGATCACCGCCGCATGCTGGTCCTCGACGGGCGGCGCCAGCACGATGACTTCGCGCGCACGGCGCGGCGCCAGCGCAAACCCTTGTGTCGTCGCGCTCAAGCTCGCGAGCGACCCAAGCTCGGTGCGAAGCCGCCCAATCTCCACTCGCAAGCGTGCGCGATGCGATCATCGGCGTGCTTTGCACGGAATGCTCGCTTGACGAGCGCATCCCTCGACAGGTCTCCGGGCCACGCTTCGCCGAGCGCGCGTGCGAGCGCGAACAACACTGGACGCCTTGCGAGCGAAACCACCGTGTCGTCGCCACGCACGACATGACGGCACGCGTCCACGACGAGAGCCCCGGACTCCAGCACCGCTTCGACCTCCTCGAGCAGGAGGAGTCGCTCCTCCCCACGCGCGATCAGGCGCGCCGCGGGCGTGTTCAGGACCAGGGATGCGCTTTCCACCTCCGCCATCAGTGCAGGAACACCTGCCTGGCGCGCGGCCCGCTCGGCCCGAGCGAGCGCGGCGCGCGCCACCTTGGCCCGAACGCGCCGGATTGCGATGCCCGCAACGACCAGTTCGTAGGCGGCCCTCGACGCGGGCGGGAGCGGGGCCGGGTCGAGCCCGGCGAGCGCACGCTCGGCCACGTCGAGACGCCCGATCAGGAGAAGACGCCGGACCTCGAGATGTCGCGCATGCGCGGCATTCACCCAGTCGCCGTGTTTTTCAAGCGTCGCCCGCGCCGCGTCGAGCGCTTTCGGCGGCCAGCCCAGGTCGCGCGACACGAGCGCGATCTCGGCCTCGGCGACGACACACCTCGCGCGAGCCACGGCCTCTCTAGGACCGAAGGCGCGTGCCGCATTTTGCAGAAGAGCCTTTGCGCGCACGAAGTCGCCGAGTTGCGCCATCGCGATACCGCGAAGCGCGAGGGCAGGCGCGTCATCACGCAGGCCAACCCGTTTCAATACTCCGATGAGGTCACCCGCGGCGAGGGCACGCGCCGCAGCCGTGATCAGCGAGTCCATCGGAATCCCGTCACATTTGTCACTCCCACCTTTCGATGCCCGGCACTAAGTGTCTCGCGACAGACAAGCGCCGACAGTATCGAGCAGCGAAATGGATAGCCGAAGGGAAGGACGGAGCCAAAGCGATGAGAACGCACATGACCACCACCACCACCACCGGGAGTTCCCAGGCAAGCCCCGAAAACCATCGCATCGTATCCAGGGACGAATGGGTTGCCGAGCGCAAGGCGCTACTGGCGCACGAAAAAGAGCTGACGCGCCTGCGCGACCGGATCGCCCGCGAGCGCCGCGCGCTGCCGTGGGTGCGCATCGACAAGAACTACGTTTTCGACGCGCCCGAGGGCCGGCGCACGCTCGCCGAATTGTTCGAGGGTCGCCGACAACTGCTGGTGCAGCACTTCATGTTCGCCCCGGGGTGGGAGCAAGGTTGCCCGAGCTGCTCCTTCATGGCTGACCACAGCGACGGCATGAACGTGCACCTGGCGCATCGCGACGTCACGCTGGTGGCCGTCTCGCGCGCGCCGCTGGCCGACATCGAGCGCTTTCGCCAGCGCATGGGCTGGCGGTTCAAGTGGGTATCGTCGCACGGCGGCGACTTCAACTACGACTTCGGCGTCAGCTTCACGCCGGAAGAAGTGGCCAAAGGTGAGCTCAACTACAACTACGGCACGTGGCCCTTCGCGTACGAGGAATGGCCCGGCATCAGCGTGTTCTTCAAGAACGATGCGAACGAGGTCTTCCACACGTACTCGACCTACGGACGCGGTGTGGAGGTGATGATGGGCACCTATGACATGCTCGACCTCACGCCCAAGGGCCGCGATGAGAGAGACGTGGAATACAAGATGGAGTGGGTGCGTCACCACGACCGCTATGAGCCGGGGCCGGTTGCGAAGGCAGCGCCGGCGGCTGGTTCGGTCGAGCGGCTGTTCGATTCTTTCAAGCGCTAGAGCATGATCCCGAAAAGTGGATACCGGTTTTCGGAAAAGATCATGCTCCACCAAAGAGCTAGAGCGGGATGACGATTCGAAGAAAAGTCATCCCGCTCTAGCGGCGCGGTTGACGTTATGCCGCAGGAGAAATGACATGAGCAAGACCTATCCCAGCGGATGCGCTGGCGGCACAATCCGGTCTGAAAACCGGCATGCGGCCGCCCTCCCCGCAGCGGACTGGCTATGTCTCGGGGCCGCACCGACCTTCGCAATCATGGCGCTGCTCACGGGCGCTCTCGGCAGCGGTCAGCCGGATATCTTCTGTTCGGCTGCGGAGCATACGTCGCCGCTGAGCGGAATGACCCCGATGTACTTGCTGATGAGCGCCTTCCATTCGCCGCCTTGGCTGAAGCTGATCTCCAGCCGACTAAACGGCGCCCGCCGGGCGTAATTCCATACGCCTTCGGACTTCCCAGCCCATCATATTCTCGTCGGTCGCTGGCAGCGCTGGTTTACATCCGAGCCAGCGCTGTCCTGCCTTGCGCAACGGGGCTCAAGGTGTTGGCCGAGATTCGGAAATGCTTGAGGCCGCAACATCGCGATTGATGCGACGACCCCCGCATGCTCCCAGGACATACGATCCAAAGCATCGGCAAGCAGAATTTCGCGCGCTTTCGCGCTGGTTCGCTCCCCATTCGTGATCCGCCCTGCCCGCGAAATGCGCCCTGACCGGGGACATTCGCCGTCACGTCATCACGAAATTCGGTTGCAGGATCCGCCAGGCGCCGCGCAGCGTGCCCAGGGCGCGCTCGAAGTTCCAGGCCACCCTGGGCAGCTCGAGCAGCTCGATCGGGTCTGCCTCCAGCGCCGCCAGGATAGCCTCGAGGTTGCACGACCCGTCCGGATTGGTGGCGTTCCTGATCGCAGCCGGCATCATCTCCAGATAGTCGTCCGACACGGACCGGATGATCGCAAACGGAATGCCCAGCGCGGTCGCCACCGTCGCCACGGCCAAGGACTCGTCGTCGATCGTCCACGCCTTGGTCTCCAAATATATTTGGTGCCGCTCCGCCGGCGTGTCGGCCCCGATCTGGCCGGTCGAATAGGCCGGCGCCCCATGGTGCGGGAAGGTGAGCCGACCGGCCATCGCGTAGAACCAATCCCGGTCCGCCCGGTGGACGGAGCTGCCGTTGGTCACGGCGGTCCCGAAGACGAGATCCCCCACCTGCAACCGCGGGCACAAGCCCCCGCAGACCCCGAAGCTGACAAGCGCTTCGGTACCCGGCGGCGTCAGCGCGAGGAGGTTGTCGCGGGCGGACGCGCCACACAGAACCGTAACACCAGGCGTATCGGCCAAAATTTCGGCTTCATCCAGCAAACCGGTCAAGACGGTGATCATGGTTTCTCCCGAGGTTCTCAGTCGCTCCGACTGGAGCTTTCGTACACAGGCGCAAAAAAGTCTTGCATCGCGGATGGCTGCCGCGTGCCACTCCGCAATTTCAGCCGAACCGAGCCTGTGCGGCTCGAGGATGGGTCAGCCTCCCGATTGCGACGCGAGTGTTGGACCTATTCCGCAACTTGGCAAGATAGCCCGCCGGCGAAAGACTGAAACCAGAAGACCGCACCAGGCACTCGCCGCGGGGCCGGAGGTCGGAGCACTCTTCCGCAGGCGCGCCGCATGGCATAAGGGCGCCGCGACTTTGCCAGGCCCCGTGTGCACATGATTCGTCTCGACAACATCGGCAAGCAGAACGGCCACCAGATCCTCTTCATCGAGGCCTCGGCGGCGCTCCAGAAGGGCGAGAAGGTCGGCCTCGTCGGTCCCAACGGGGCCGGCAAGACGACGCTGTTCCGGATGATCATCGGAGAGGAGCTCCCCGACGAGGGCCAGGTGGCCGTCGATCGGGGCGTGACCATCGGCTACTTCAGCCAGGACGTGGGCGAGATGGCGGGCCGCAGCGCCGTGTCCGAGGTGATGGACGGCGCCGGCCCGGTGAGCGCCGTGGCGGCCGAGTTGAAGGAGCTGGAGGCCGCCATGGGGGATGCGGACCGGGCGGACGACATGGAGAGCATCGTCGCACGCTA
>DASRJL010000154.1:0-26971 GCA_035649495.1 Burkholderiales bacterium
GCCTGTCGAATACGGTGATCTCGCAGTCGGGCGGAAGCTTCGACCAGTCTGCGGATTTCTGTGAAAGATGGAGGTAATCGTCGAGGACGGCAATCTTCACGGGATCAACCCTGCTGGGAGCGGCGAGGGCCGCGCTCGTGCCATTATCAGCGATAATCGCTGCCTGGTGCGGCGGGACGCCATGGCCAGGTAGTGGACGCGCCGACCGCCGCTGCATGGAGGACGGATGAAGCTCTGGTACCAAAGTCTTGCGCGTCAGACCGAATCCACTCCCTACGGCGAAATGCTGCGGAGCGTGATCAACGCGGCGTGCGATCCCGGCACGACGGTGCACCTGCAGGGCGTGCGCGAGTCGGCGGGCATCGGCGTTCACTATCGTCTTCTCGAGTACCACGACACGCGGGAAGTCATTTTGAACGTGACGCAGGCCGAGCGCGAAGGCTACGACGCGTTCCTGATCGGCAACATCAGCGACGCCGGCATACGCGAGGCGCGCGAGGCCGTGAACATCCCCGTGCTCGGCATGTGCGAGACGAGCCTCCACATCGCGTGCATGATGGGCGCGAGCTTCGGCCTCGTCGCCATCAGCCCCAAGTGGACGCCGCGCCTCATCGAGAACGTGCAGCGCTACGGTCTCGAGCGGCGCCTCGCGGCGATCGAGCCGATGAGCACTTCGCCGCTCGATCTCAAACGCTGCTTCGTCGAGCCCGCCCATCTGAAGTTCATCGTCGAGCAGTTCAGCGAGCGGGCGGAGCGGCTTCTCGCGCAAGGCGCCGAAGTCGTCATCCCCGCCGGGGGCGACGTGATCGTGCTCCTGGCCGATGCGGGCGTATTCGAGGTAGGCGGCGCCCCGATACTGAACGGCATCGTGGAGCTCGTGAAGATGGGCGAGCTCGCGGTGAAGTTGCGGCGCAAGACCGGCCGCTTCACCGCGAAGCGCGGCGGCTATGCTGCGCCCACCGGCGAATTCCTGGACCGCATCCGGCAGTTCTACGGGCCCGATGTCTATCCCGGTGCCAAGTGACCGCCCCACAATGCAACTCCCGATCCCCGAAGCAACCGACCTCGCCGTGCGCGCGCTCACGCGCGCCGGCATGAGCCCGGAGTCCGCGCGCATCGTGGCGGACCACCTGGTCGACGCAAACCTGTGCGGGCACGAGTTCTCGAGCCTGGCGCGCGTGGTCGCCATCACCGACGAGCTTTCCCGGAAGGCGCCGCCGGGGCCGATCCGCGTCGCGCGGGAGGACCGCTCGTCCGCGGTCGTCGACGGCGGAGACAACATCGCCTACGTCGTCTCGCTCGCCGCGATCGACAAGGCCGTCGAGATCTGCGGGAAGAACGGCGTCGCGGTCGTCGTCGCCAACAACACCTGGTTCAGCGGCCGGCTCGCGTACTACGTGGAACGGGCCGCGCGGCAGGGCTACGTCGCCATCCATGCGACCAGCGTCACGGCCCGCGTCGCGCCTTACGGCGGTATGGACCGCCTGATGGGAACGAACCCGATCGCGCTGGCGTTTCCGAGCGAGGACGATCCGCTCATCTTCGACATCGGCACGTCGGCGACGACGTGGGGCGACGCGATCCTCGCGCGGACCAAGGGCGAGCCGCTGCCCGAAGGCGTCGCCGTGGATGCCCGGGGCCGGCCGACGATCGATCCGGGTGCGGCGCTCGAAGGCGCCTTCCTCTCGTGGGGCGGGCCGCGCGGCAGCGCGCTCTCGCTCGCGATCCAGGCGCTGGGTGTCCTCGCGGGCAGCGCGCCCGTGATCCGCGAGACCGCCGGCTTCGGGCTGTTCTTCCTCGTCATCGATCCGGAGGCGCTGCTGCCCGGCGGCGAGTGCAAGGCGCGCATGTCGGAGCTGAGGCGCTCGATTGCCGCCAGTCATCCCATGCCGGGAAAGCCGGCGGTCCGCGTTCCGGGAGATGGGAGCCAGGAGCGGCGCAGGCAGGCGCTGGCAGCGGGAATGGTGACGATCGACGAGCGGGTCTATGAGCGGATCGTTGAACTCTGCGATCCGCGGTGACGAGCTTCGCGGTGACTAGGTGCCCGGTGATGAGCTTCGCGGTGACGAAAACAGTTGCACCTCCTGCGAAAGCGTCGTCACCAGCGCGGCGTCGTGACTTTTTTCCGGTGGCCGGTGGCTTCTGCCGCCTGGTCCACTCAAGAGACCGCCCACTCCGCCGATATTCCGACAACGTCTCCGAGAGCTCGTCGTAGGAAATAACTCACAGCGGAGCGTAGGAAATAACTCACAGCGGAAACTTGCAAAACGAATATAATACTCGACGAACTCTCTCAACAGGACGCGCCGTGGAAGCGGATTGTGTCACCACCCAGATAGACACGGAAGTCGCTGCTTCCGTGCCGGCGGTCTTGTTTGCCGATGTTTCGGGTTGGACCGACCTCACGTCCCGCGTTGGTGATCGCGCCGCCCTGTCTCTGAGAGACGGGCTGTTCGGACCGCTCAAGGAGATCATCCGGCAATACAGGGGCTGGCTCGTCAAGACGATCGGCGACGAGCTGATGTGCCTGTTCGATTCCGCCCAGGACGCGGCGCGCGCCGCGCGCGACATGCAGCTTTATGCGGAGCGAGCGAACAGTCGCGCCAGCGAGCCGCTGCCGCTGCGCATCGGCATGCACGCGGGCCACGTCGTGATGAAGGACGACGATATCGAGGGGAACACCGTCAACGTGGCCGCGCGAGTCGCCGCGGCATCGAAGCCCGAGCGCATCCTGATGACGCGGGCAACGGCGGAGCGGCTGGACGAGGACCTCTCCCAGATGCTCCGGCAATGGCGCAGCGAAGCGTTCAAGGGCAAGGAGGAAAGCTTCGAGCTCTTCGAGCTCAACTGGCGCAGGGAGCCTGAGGAGCGCACGACAGTCTCGCGGCCATCCGGAAGCGCCGCGGCGCGGCTCGGACGCCTTACGCTGCGCTGCCAGGGCCATGTCCGCGTGCTGGAACCGGGCGGCAGGGCCCTTACGTTCGGACGCGCCCGGCACAACGCGCTCGTCATCGCCGATCCCGGTCATTACGTGTCGGGCAGCCACGGCAAGATCGAGATCCGCGGCGGCCACCTGGTGCTCACCGACAACAGCCGCAACGGCATCTTCATCTCCTTCGGGCGCGGACAATTCTTCCTGGTCGACCAGCCGCTGGTGCTCCGCGGTTCCGGGTGCATGGCACTGGGCCGGGCGCCGGACGAGCCGGGCGTCATAGTCGCGGAATTCGAGCTCGGATAGCGTCGCGGACCGGCGGATGCCGGTCACACGGGTCGCTTCGACGCGGAAGTGTGCGCGCGGCCTCGGAATCACCATCTTGGGATCGACGTCATCGCGTCGGCCGCCTACCCGCCTCCGGGGTCGCATCCCGCTAGCAAGCTAGCGGGAGCCCTGCTCCGCCCTCCGGCGGGCCTCGCGCTCCCCCACGGAAACTCGACCGCCAGCGCTTCCAGCAGCGCCAGCACCACCGCTGGCGGCAACAGTGCGACCCGTCGGTGTGGCCCGACAAATAAACCCTTTGGGTTCCAGCCTTTCGGTACCCTACCCGGGGCCGTGTCGCCGAGCGGCGACCATGGGGGCGAATGGCCCAGGCTAATCCACTGTTTTATTTGTAATATTTTCCTGGCACGGCGATTGCAAGTAGCCGGGTACGCCCGTTACTTCGGGCTGTTGTGAGAAAGGAGTTGCACCATGAAACGGAAGACACTGCTTGCCCTCGGAATAGCCGGCGCCTTTACCTGCGGCACCGCGTCGGCGGAGACTTTTCTTTGCACGCAGGAGTCGCCGGGTTCGTCCTCCATCTCCTGCGCGGCAATTCCGCCTGATGTGCTCGGCAGCATGACGTCCGTCCAGGACGTGTGGGTGCCCAGCCCGCCTTTTGTGACCTACTCCATGGTTCCGACGGGGCAGGATGAAATCGCCCTGCTGGAATTCTGGCAGGAGTCCGATCCGGTGCTCGTCACCTACTACTTCGACGCCACGCCGATGGCCTCGGCTGAGATCGACTTGAGCTCGCCGGACATGTGGGCGCACTCGGAGCCGCGAAGCGTGACCTATCTGTCCACGTTCGAATCGCTCGACACGGACACGATCGGGTAACAGGCAGGTTCTGCTGCCGCTGAGGGCTGACTCAGCTCTCGGGAACGGGCGCCTCAGGGCGCCCGTTTTCTGTCGGGCCGGCGCACCGCGAGCAGGGTGCAATCGTCCTCGAGCGCCTCGCGGCCGGTAAATTGGGTAACCTCGCGACGCACGGCGTCGAGCAACGCTTCCAGGGGATCCGCCGCGTGGCGCGCGACGATCTCCAGCAAGCGCTCTTCGGAGAACTCCTCCGCCGCGCCGTTCTGAGCCTCGGTCGCTCCATCCGTGAAGCAGACCAGCATCTCGCCCGGCTCGAGCACGGTCTCCCTCGCCGTGTAGCGCAGCCCGGGCACCGCCCCGGCCATGGTGCCTTTCGGCAGCGGCAGGCGTGATATGCCGTCGCGGCGCACGAGCACCGGCGCGCAATGGCCGCCGTTGGAATAGGTGAGGCGCCCGCTCGCGACTTCGAAAAATCCGCAGAAAATGGTCATGAACATGCTGGTGTCGTTGCCGACGCAGAGCTCGCCGTTGATGCGCTCCAGCAGGAGATCGGGCCGGGTAGTGCCCATCGCGACGATACGCATCAGGCCGATGGCGCGCGCCATGAAGAGCGCCGCGGGCACCCCGTGGCCGGACACGTCGCCAACGCACAGGAACAGGCGTCCCTCGTCGACGAAGAAGGCGTCGAAGAGATCGCCGCCGACGCTCGAGGCGGGCTCCATCATTCCCGCTACCTCGACGTCCGGCCGATCCGGAAACAGCCGCCCGCGCAACGGCAGCATTCCGGCCTGCAGCCGGCGCGCAAGCTCGAGCTCCTGCTCCAGGAATTCCAGGGCGAGCCGCCGGCGCTGCGCTTCCAGCATCGCCTCGTTGCTGCGCCGCATGCGCTCCGCCAGCGCGGCGAGCAGGTTGCGGCCGACCGCGGGGATGGACATCACCCGGCTCCAGAACAGGTCTCGCGGCAGAGTGAGCACGCGCGCGTCGCTCTGCGCGAGCACGAGCGCGGATGCGGGCTTGCCGTCGATGGCGGAAAGCTCGCCGATACATTCGCCTGGCGGAATGAAAATCTCGTTCCCGGAGTCCGGCGTGTTGTCGAGGTACGCCGCCACGCGGCCCGCCAGCAGCACGTACACGGTGTCGTTGGCGTCGCCCGGCTTGAGCAGCGGCGTGCCCGCAGCCACCGCGATCACATCGCAGTCCCCGATGGCCCGCGCAACTACGGCCAGGTCCGTGCCGCGGAAGAGAGTCAGCCAGTCGAGCCCGTTGCGGCGCCGCCGGTCCTCCGACGGGTGGCGCCGCTCCGGGGTGTAGCCGCGCCCGGTCTTCCTGCGCTCGGGGCCCCTGGCGAAGCGGATGCGTACGATACTTCCTTCGCTCGTCACGGAGCGTCCTCCTCATTCCAGCGCACGTGGATCGTCAGGTGGTTCTGCCCCTCGCTGTAGGAGTAGTCGAGCGCGTCGGCGAATTGACGCAGTATGAGCAGCCCCAGGCCGCCTGGCTGAGCCTCAGAGAGCGTGCGCGGCCGCGGCCTCGAAGGCACGGTCAGCGGGTCGTACCTGGCGCCGGCAGCCGAGACGATAACCGAGGCCTCGCCGCCGTCCGCGCTACGGTGCACATCGAGACGCAGATAGATCGGACTCGACGCGGTCCCCGCGCCGCCGTGGTCGATGACGTTCGCGACCACCTCGGTCACACACAGATCGAGGCGCGACAGCGGCTCGGCGGGTATGCCTCGCGCAGCGCCCGTCTCGCCGAGCCAGGTCGAGGCATGCGCGACCTCGCCGGAATCAACTCGAATAGAAAGATTCACAACCGGTTCGATGGCGCGCCGGGTCGTCGCGGCCGGCGCTAGGCCAACGCGGCTTTCTCGGCTTCGGCGGCATCCGCGAACATCGGCACCAGGGCATCGATACCCGTCGCTTCGAGCGTCTTGGTCACGGCGGAGTTGCCGCCGACGAACAGGACCATGCGGCCGCCGCCCTGCTGCGCTGCCTTGGCGCTGCTCAACACCGCGCGGATACCGATGGAGGCGAGGAAACTGACCCCGGTGAGGTCGACGACCACGCGCCGTTTCGCTGCGGTCGAGAGCGCCGCGAGCTTCGTGGCGACCTCCGCGGTTCCCGGGCCGTCGAGGCGCCCGGAAAGAGTTATCCGCCGGAACGACTCGCTGACGTCTTCATGAGTAATGGGCATGACCCTAACGCGACCGGGAATCCAGAACCTGTTTCGAACGGTTCCGGACAATCTACGCCAGGCACCAGCGCAGGTCAACGAAACAGGTTGACCGGCGACCCTCCATTCATTCAGCATCGCGCCATGATCAGGTTCATTTTCCTCGCGCTGCTCGCGCTCGTTGCCGCCGGCGGCGATGCCGAAGCGGCGGGCGCGAAACTCGCCCAGGTCGACGACCTGAAGGACAGGCGCATCGGCGTGTTGCAGGGATCGGCTCACGTGGAGTACGTGGAAAAAACCTGGCCGCGGGCGACGCTCCTCCAGTACAACACGCCCGCGGACCTCCTGCTGGCGGTCAAGACCGGCAAGGTCGACGCAGCGTTGAGCGATGCCGAGCCGCTGCGGGAGGTGCTGCGCGAGGACAAGACCCTCGGCGTGCTGGGCGGCAACCTCTTTTCATTTCCGGAGGGCGTCGGCTTCAGGAAGGAGAATACGGCCCTGCTCGAGCAATTCAACCGCTTCCTCGCCGATCTGAAAAAAAACGGCGTCCACGCGGAAATGGTCGACCGGTGGATGGAAAAGAACATCACCGAGATGCCGGTCATCGCCAACCCGAATCCGGGCGGCGAGCTCGTGGTGGGCATCAGCGACGGGGGCCTGCCGTTTGTCGCGATCAAGGACGGAAAGCTGATCGGGTTCGAAATCGAGCTCTCCGAGCGATTTGCCGCCTATCTCGGAAAAAAGGTCCGGTTCACAAACGTCGATTTCAGCGGCCTGATCGCGGCGGTGGCGACCGGCAAGGTGGACATGATCGTCGCCGCCATCTTCATTACCGACGAGCGCAAGCAGAGCATCAGCTTCTCCGATCCCTATTACGAGGAGGCCACGAGGGTCTTCGGCCTGAAGAAGAACATTGCGGCCTACGGCACGTCGATCACTGACGCCGATTCGGGACTGCCGTTCCTGGAAAGGGCCGCGGCGAGCTTCCACAGCAACATCATCCACGAAAAGCGTTACCTCCTGCTGTGGGAGGGGTTGAAGGCCACCGTGCTCATCTCGATCTTCGCGACGATCCTGGGCACACTGCTGGGCGCGCTCGTCTGCTACATGCGCATGGCGAGGCTCTCCGCGCTCAACGTGCCCGCGCGGATTTACATCGGCCTCATGCGCGGCATGCCGATCCTGGTCCTCCTGATGCTCATCTTCTACGTCGTCTTCGCCTCGGTGAATATCGATCCGCTGCTGGTCGCCGTCATTGCCTTCGCGCTCAATTTCGCGGCTTATTCGGCGGAGATCTTCAGGACCGGGGTCGAGGGAATTCCCACGGGCCAGACCGAGGCCGGCGTCGCGATGGGCTTCAGCAGGCTCGGCACCTTCTTCCATATCGTGCTGCCGCAGACCGTGCAGCGCATACTCCCTGTCTACCGGGGAGAGTTCATCTCGCTGGTCAAGATGACCTCCATCGTGGGCTATATCGCCGTGCAGGACCTGACGAAGGCGAGCGACATCATCCGCAGCCGCACTTTCGACGCCTTTTTCCCGCTGATCCTGGTGGCCGTGCTCTATTTCCTGATCGCCTGGATGCTCATGCTGGCGCTCGAGTACGTCGAACGGGCCACGGATCCGCAGCGCAGGCGGGAGGCGGCCCGGGCATGATCAGCATCGAGCATCTCTCCAAACACTACGGGGACTTGTGCGTCCTGAAGGACGTCAGCGCCGAGATCCGCAAGGGGGAGGTGGTTTCCATCATCGGCCCGTCGGGCACCGGCAAGAGCACCTTCCTGCGGTGCCTGAACCTGCTCGAGCAGCCGAGCGGCGGAGCCATCCACGTCGACGGCGTCGACATCCTCGCCCGGAAGACGGATATCGCGAAGGTGCGCCAGAAGATGAACATGGTGTTCCAGTCGTTCAACCTGTTCTCGCACCTGTCGGCGCTCGAGAACCTGACGATAGCACCCATCAAGCTGAAGGGCCTGGACCGGCAGACCGCCCGGACGAAGGCGCTGGATCTGTTGCGGCTGGTCGGCGTGGCGGAGAAGGCCGATCATTTCCCGCACGAGCTGTCCGGCGGCCAGCAGCAGCGGGTCGCCATCGCACGCTGCCTGGCGATGGACCCGGAGATCATCCTCTTCGACGAGCCGACTTCGGCGCTCGACCCAACCATGGTGAGCGAGGTCCTGTCGGTCATGCGTCAGCTCGCCCGGGACGGCATGACGATGGCGGTCGTCACCCACGAGATGGAATTCGCCCGGGACGTGTCGAACCGGGTCTTCTACATGGACGAGGGACTGATCTACGAAGAGGGAACGCCCGAGGAGATCTTCGGGAACCCGAAGAAGGAAAAGACGCGGGCGTTCGTCAACCGGATCCGCACCTGGAGCTACCGGATAGGCTCGCCCGACTTCGATCGCTACGCGATGAACGCGGAGATCGAGGCGTTCTGTGAAAAGCACATACTGCCGCGGGAAACCCGTTACAACCTGGCGCTGGCGATCGAGGAGATCCTCGAGATTTACAAGCCCGACCTGCGCACCGCCGCGCTCGATCTGGCCGTGACCTGGTCCGAAAAAACGGACGCGCTCGAGGTGACGTTCGAGCGCAGCGGGGAATGGCCCAATCCGCTGGAGAGCGATCAGCCGGACGACTTCGGCATGAGGATCGTCAGGCGCGTCGCGGAGGCCATCGACTACCGGGCCGCCGATGGCAAGAGCAGGCTGGTTATCCGGATTGGCAAGAACTGACGCTGGGGGACAAATGGCTGTGAACGGCAGGGAATACGATTTCGTGATTGTCGGCGCCGGAACCGCCGGGTGCGTGCTGGCCAACCGCCTCACCGCCTCGGGCCGGCACCGGGTGCTGCTGCTCGAAGCGGGCGAGGACGACCGCTGGATGTGGATACGCATCCCGGCAGGCATCGCCCACATCCTGACCGGCGATCGCGCGATCTGGCGCTTCCACACCGAGCGCGACGAGAAGGTCCACGGACGCGAGATCTTCTGGCCGCGCGGGCGCGCGCTGGGCGGTTCGAGCGCGGTGAACGGCATGATCTGGGTGCGCGGCGATCCGCTCGAGTACGACAACTGGGAGAGCCTGGGCAATCCGGGGTGGAGCGCGAGCGAGGTGCTGCCGTACCTGAAGCGCATGGAAAGCTACGCGCTCGGCGATCCGCAGTACCGCGGCCGCGACGGCCCCATGCACATCACGCGCTACGTCGACCGCGACCCGCTGTCGCAGGGCTACATCGCCGCCACGCAGCAGGCGGGCGTGCCGGCCACCGACGACTACAACGGCCCGCGCTTCGAGGGGGTCGCCTACCTGCAGTACAACACGCGCCGCGGCTGGCGCCGGCACGTCGCCGACAACTACCTGCGCCCGGCCATGAGCCGGCCCAACCTGACGGTGGAAACACACGCGCTGGCGCAGCGGATCGTGCTCGAAGGCGGTCGCGCCACGGGCCTCGTCTATCGAAAGGACGGCGCCGAGTCGAGCGTGCGCGTGCGCCGCGAGGTTCTGCTCGCCGCCGGCGCCATCCAGTCGCCGCAGGTGCTCGAGCTCTCCGGCATCGGCGCCCCCGAAATCCTGCACCGCGCCGGCATCACACCCCTTCACCCGCTGCCGGGCGTGGGCGAGAACCTGCGCGACCACCTGCACGTGCGCATCGGCTACGAGACCAATCTGCCCGTCACGCTCAACACCATCATGAGGAGCCCGCTCGAGCGCATGAAGATGGGCGCGCGCTGGCTGTTCCTCAGCCGCGGCCTCATGACGACCTCGTCGGCCACGGCGATGGCAATCGCCCGCAGCCGCCCCGACCTGCCGCGCCCCGACATCAAGATGCAGCTCCACCAGCTGTCGATGGCGAGCAGCCATTACGCGGACAACCGGAGCGCGCGCTCGGTCGCCGAGCGCCTCGGCCTCGACCCCTGGCCCGGCTTCTCGATCGGCACCTACGTGCTGCGGCCGGAATCGCAGGGCTCGGTGCACATCCGCGCGCCCGACGCGAACGAGCCGCCGGAGATCCGCGCGAATTACCTCTCAGCGGAGCACGACGTCACCACCATGCTCGCGGCGTTGCGCATGATCCGCCGCGTCGCGGCCCAGCCGGAGCTGGCGCAGTACATCGTGCGCGAGACGCGGCCGGGACCGGCGGCGCAGGACGACGAGGCGCTGCTCGAGCACGTGCGCGGCACGGGTATGACTTCGTACCACCCGATCGGCACCTGCCGCATGGGCAGCGACGCGCAGGCCGTCGTCGATGCGACGTTGCGAGTGCACGGCGTAGCCGGCGTGCGCGTCTGCGACGCGTCGATCATGCCGACCATGGTGGCTTCGAACACCCATGCGCCGACGATCCTGATCGGTGAAAAGGCCTCGGATCTGGTACTCGCCGCAGCAGGCTGACTTTCCCGGGGTACCTTCAGGCAAGCGTCATGACGACGGGCGCGTGGTCGCTGGTGCCGAAGTCGGCCAGCACGGCGCAACTCTCCGCGCGCTCCACGATCGCCGGCGTCGCGAATATGTAGTCGAGACGCCAGCCGATGTTGCGCTGGCGCATATTCCGCCACGGCGCCCACCAGGTGAACAGCCCCGGGTTGTCGGGATCGAGCGCTCGTCCGACGTCCACCAGGTGCCCGCCGAGCAGATCCTCGAAGAGAGCGCGCTCTTCGGGCCGCTGCCCGATCAGCCCGGTCTTCCGCTCGCGCGGATGCACGTCCATCTCGGTGCGGGTGATGTTGATGTCGCCGCAGAGGACGAGATCGCGCCCTTCGCGCTGCAGCTCGCGCGCCCATGCCGCGAGCTTGCGCATGAAGCTGAGCTTCGCTTCGTAGTCCTTGCCGCCGTTGGGCACGTAGACCGACGCCAGGACCAGCTTGCCGAGCGCCGCCTGGACGATGCGGCTCTCGAAGTCGAAATCGGGATGACTGAAGACCGGCTCGGTATCGAGCAATCCCTTCCGGATATGGAGCGCAACGCCGGAATAGGCGCGCAGGCCGTGCCAATAGACATGGTAGTCGTCGCGGGCGCATTGCAGCGGCACCTGGGCCGCCTCGGCCTTCAACTCCTGCAGGCACACGACGTCGGGCCGGTCGCGCTCGAGCAACTCGCACACCTGCGCCTGGCGGGCGCGGATGCCGTTCACGTTCCAGGTAGCGATCTTCACTAGAACCTATCTCATATATAGGCACGTGTGCGACGGAGGCGAGGTGGGATGCAGGTCGAGGAGGAGAGCCCGAAGCAATATGCCGATATTGCGAGGGGTCCCGACAAAGAGATGCGCCCAGATCGCCCCGTCCCTTCGGGTTGCGGCCAGGACGGTCGTCTACTGCGTTGCCCTCCTCGACCATATTGACATATGGCCTTCGTCGGGCGCCTTGCATACGGTCCGTCCTGGCCACAACGCATCACGCGCCTATATATGAGATAGGTTCTGAAAGAAACCCGCGTCGAGTCTTGCTGCCGACCGTTGCGGATGCTGCTGGGGAACTACCGGGAGTGTGCCAGAAGGCGGACCGTGGCGTGCGGCCAGGGCTGGATCTGAGCAACTACGCTCGCCGCGAATGTGA
Source organism: Burkholderiales bacterium (assembly GCA_035649495.1). Taxonomy (GTDB): domain Bacteria; phylum Pseudomonadota; class Gammaproteobacteria; order Burkholderiales; family SG8-41; genus SG8-41. Next base: position 11,812 of record DASRJL010000154.1, read on the forward strand.
TGGTTTCCGGTATCACGACACGAATGTCGGGTTCCGCTCTTGTCTTCCTAGAAAAATATGTAAGCCCGGACCACGCAGTTCCTGCGGTTTCGCGCGTCGGCGGGCGCGGTCGGGTCGATACACGCGGTATGGAAAGACCAGCGCGAGACGGAGCCGTCGGTCACGGAGTCATAGCATTTCAGCATCGAGACCTCGTTCACCTTCTGCTGGGGAAACCAGTACCACTCGTGGTCGGGACGGTAGGTGAAGCGGGTGGTCTCGCCGACGCGGTCGTCGTAGATCCGGTAGTTGGTGATGTACGGCTGGTCGGCGAAGGAGGGCCAGGCGCAGAGCACGAAGGGAAACTGCCCGACGGTCTCCATCGGCTTGGCGAGATTGATCGACACGAAGCGCCGCGACATCTTCCTGTCGGCCTCTGCCTCCGTGTAGTGCTGCTCGCGACCGAAGTTGCGCAGGTTCTTGGTGAGCAGCTCGCGGCAGCGTACGCGGCCGCTGTTGTCGTTCAGGTCGTTGTGCACAAGGGTGGCATAACGGGCGTTCACACCCGGGTTCTTGTTGGCCTGGTCTTCCGTGCGATCGCCCGTGTAATCCTTGTCGAAGACGTCGTGGTTGTAGACCAGCGCATCGGTCGCGTCCGGGAAGTACTCGAGGAGAAGCTTCTCGATCTCGGGGTAGTACACGCGCTCCACCTCCGCAGAATCGTAGAAGTTCGAGCACCTGGACTCGAGGTGCGCCAGCGAGACGCCGAGCCGGTCCATGCACTCGGCGCTGGTGGGGGACAGGCCGGGGTAGTACTCGCCGATGCGATGCGCGTCGCGCATCACCTGCGGGAACCAGAGGTCGCGGCGCTTGTTGTTCTGCTCGTTCTGGCGCAGCAGCGCTGCCACTTCGGGGCGCGCCGGGTCGCGCCAGATCGCGTTGGATGGCACGACGGAATAGGTGTGCCGCTCGTAGATGGTATAGGGCAGCGGCAGCGCAAAGCCGCCTTCGGGCGCCTTGACGGCGTTGGTCCTGCGCATGTGCGCCATGCACTCGTCGTATTTCCGGAACCCGAGGCCCCACTTTGTCTCGATCGGGGCGCCCGGCGGCGCGTTGCGGACCATGTCGGCAACGCGCTGGCCCTCGCCCTCGGCGATCAGGGCGAGCGCGTCCTCGAGCGCCTTGCGGGTTCCCCCATCGCCGTCCCGGTCGAACGACATATAGGACAGGCCGCCATTCGCCGCAATGGGCGCCGGCTGCCCTGCCGTGCGCTGGAGCGTCGGCACGTAGGCCGACGAAGCTTTCTGCGTGTTCGCCGCAACGCTCTTCTTGCCGACCTCGGTCTGATCCATGGCACACCTCCGATGGTTTCCGGCTAACCGTAGCACACAGAGCCAGCATCTTCCAGACCATGGACATCCAGGTTATGCGAACGTCAGCCCATTTCGCACCCGGCGACGAAGCGGCTGCCGTGCCACGATGGCGGCATGCCAGTCCGATTCCAGAATATGGGCAAGGAGCGCGTGTTTCGCACGCCTCACCGGGCCTTCACGGGATTGGCGGTAGAATTCCCCACATCACCCCAAGGAGGGGCCTATGTCCGCCGTTCTGAAAGACACGCTGAAGATCACCAGGATCAAGGAACACATCGGCGCTGAAGTCACCGGCGTCGACCTGCGCAGGCCGCTCGATGCGGCCACGAAGAAGCGTCTCAACGACGCCGCTGCCGAGCACGTGGCGCTCGTCATCCGCGACCAGTTCGACTTTACCCCGGCCGAATACCAGACCGCCGCCGAAAACTTCGGCGAGTTGATGGAAGACCAGAACCGGCGCTACATCGCCGACGGCGTGCCGCTCGTCTCCATTCTCGACAACCGCTTCACCGACAGCAAAGGCGGCCCCGCGAAAGTCGTGAAGAACGGCACCTGGCACACCGACCACACCAACCAGGAGCGGCCGCCGAAGTTCACGATGCTCTACCCGGTCGCGCTGCCGGACAACGGCGGGGGCTATACCGAGGTCTGCAACATGCGCGCAGCGTACGAGGCGCTGCCGAAGGAATGGAAAGATCGCATCAGGGACATGAAGACGGAGAACTGCCTGATCAGCAGCGCGCGCTACGGCGTCTCCAATCCCGACATCCTCAAGGAGCAGCTGGAAGCGAAGAAGCCGTTTACGTTGCAGCCGCTCGTGCGCACGCATCCGGAGACGGGCACGAAAGCGATCTGGTTCCACAAGAGCAAGACCGAGCGCATCATCGGCATGGAGCCGGTGGAAACCCAGGGATTCCTCGACGAATTGCTCGCCGTCGCGATCAAGCCCGAGTTCGCGTACGCCCACCATTACAAGCTCGGCGACATGCTGATCATCGACAACCGCGGCGGGATGCACAAAGCCGGACAGAATTTCGATATGTCCCAGCACCGCCGGCTCTATCGCATCCTGGTGCGCGGCGACCGGCCGTTCTAGGGCGGCAGGTCATTCCCGCGGGAGCGGGCAATCCAGGCAAAATCCCGGCGCCAGCCGGGATTTGTCATTGCGATGACCGCCCGATAGCCGCGAGGTCTCGCGGCACACTCAAGCGCGGCGACGGCGCGGCCACTCAGAATATGACCTGGCCGGATCGTCGCGGCCCCATCACCATTTGTAGACTTTCTGCAACGTTCCGCCCATGAGCGCCGCCTTGTCGCTCCCGGACAGACGCTTCGTTTCTCGGAACGGCGCGACGCCCTGCTCGTAGGTCAGCATGCCGATCGCCCGCGTCCAATCGGTGCCCCACATGCAACGATCCAGCCCGAACGCATCGATGATTCTGAGCACCGGTTCCCAGATGTCGTCGTAGGGAAACGGTTGGTGCGACATCGTGCAGGCGCCACTGATCTTCACCCTTACGTTCGCGTATTGAGCCAACGCGAGCAGCTTCGGCAGATCGGCCCAGACGTCGGGCGGAACCGGCGGTCGGGATGGTTGCAGAAGACCGAGATGATCGATCACGATGACCGTGTCGGGGTGCCGCTGGATGTGCGGCAGGCCTTTGTCCAGTATGCCCCAGCAAAGCAAATTGACGGGCAACCCGTGCTTAGCAGCGGCGGCGAACGCGCGGTTCAGCCCGGGATGGTCGGCGTCCATCGGCAGGCCCTCACGCATGCGTATGCGAATGCCGCGCGCACCTTTTGTCGCCGCCCATTTCGCCACCACATCGTCGATTGCCGGATCCGTTGCATCGACCGGTGTCACGACCCGGAACTTATCCGGATAGGTGTTGTAAACCTCGAGCGCGTAGCTCGGGTCGTACTCATAGGCGCTGAACGACGACACCATAATCGCGCCGTCGACGCCGACACTCGCCATGGCAGCGACCATTTCCTCGCCCGTGGCGGATTTCAGCCCGTGCGAGGGGCTGGCCCAGGGCCGGCCGGGATGATTTCGATCGAAGGGATGGACCTGAACGTCGATGACTGGCATGGCATTCCTCCTGTTCGTACTAATCTACCCGAATTCCCGCCGCCTTGATGCCCCAGCCGCGTGCTACACTTTCCGTGCGAGCTTCGGAACTCCTACGGAGGACAGGCCATGGCGTACGATCTGCTGATAAAGAACGGGTTGATCGTGGATGGGTCCGGCATGCCGGCATTCCGCGGCGACGTTGGGGTCAGGAATGGAAAGATCGCCGAAATCGGCAAGCTGTCGGGCCCTGCCGGGAAAACCATCGACGCCGACGGCCGCGCCGTCAGCCCGGGCTTCATCGACAATCATTGCCATTACGACGCTCAGGTCACCTGGGACCCGCTGTGCACCTTCTCGCCCGAGCACGGCGCAACCAGCGTGATCTTTGGTAATTGCTCGCTGAGCCTTGCGCCGGTGCGCAAGGGCACCGAGGAGCGGCTCGCCGAGTTTCTCTCCTATGTCGAAGCGATCCCGATGTCGGTGCTGAAGACCGTCGATTTCGCCTGGGAGACGATCCCGCAATACATGGACCATCTCGACAAGCGGCTCGGCATCAATGTCGGCAACCTGATCGGCCACACCGCAGTGCGCCATTACGTGATGCGCGACGATTGTCAGAAGGCCGGCGCCACCGAAGCGCAGCTCGAGCAGATGCGGGAGGTCGTCCGGCAGGGTATGGAGGCCGGCGCGCTCGGCCTCAGCGTGTCGCGCGAGAAGGGTCACTTCGATCCGCAGGGCGTGCCGATCCCGGCGCTATGGGCCGACGAGAGGGAAATCTTCGCGCTCGCCGACGTGCTGCGCGAGATGGGCACCGGCACGATCCAGTGCGGCGGCGGCCAGTATGTCGAGTTGAAGGACGGCATGATGCGGCGCCTCGCCGCGGAGTGCGGCCGCATGGTCGTCTACAACAGCCTGTCGCAGACGATGCGCCGTCCGGATGAGTGGAAGGTCCACATGGCGCGCGCCGAAGAGACCGCGGCGATGGGCATCCGCGCCTATCCGATGTGCAGCCCGAACCGGGTGACCCAGGACTTCACGATGAAGAACTCGCAGGTCTTCCGCGGCCTGCCGACCTGGCACCCGATCCTGCTGAAGTCGGATGAGGAGAAGTTGCGGCTTTACGCCGATCCGGAAATCCGTGGCAAGCTTCACGAGGAAGCGGTCGTCAACAAGCCCGACAGCGCGGTCGGCATCTCGAAGACCTGGTGGAACTACATCTGGGTCAACCAGCCGGTGCTGGAAAAGAACAAGTGGATGCAGTTCAAGAACATCGGCGAAATCGCCAAGAAACAGGACAAGCGCGTGATCGACGCGTTCCTCGACCTCGTCGTCGAGGAGAAGCTCGAGACCCGCTTCCTGCAGGCCGAGAACAACATCGACGACGAGGCGCTGAAAAAGATTCTGACTCACCCGAACACGGTGATCGGGCTCGGCGACGGCGGCGCGCACGTGCAGTTCCATGGCGGCTACGGCTACCTCACCAAGCTGCTCGGCGAATGGGTGCGCGAGAAACGGGTCATGACGCTGGAGCAGGCGGTGCGCCGGCTGACCTTCGACTCGGCCTCGGCCTTCGGCCTGTACGACCGCGGCCTGCTGCGGCCGGGCATGGCCGCCGACATCACGATGTTCGATCCGGCCACGGTGAAATGCGGGCACGAGACCGTCGTGCACGACTTCCCGGGAGGCGCCTGGCGCATCAAGGAATCGGCGGAAGGTATCTTCGGCACCGTCGTCAACGGCCAGGTGCTCTACGAAGAGGGCAAGTACACCGGCGCCCTGCCGGGCAAGGTGCTGCGCAACTCCCATTACGAGCAGAACCGCCGCAACGCCTGAACTCTGTTTCGTACAACGAAAAGGGCCGCTTCGGCGGCCCTTCTTTGTTTCGCGCCCCTGACCGCTGACGCCTGACCCCTGACGGGGGTTACGGGGTCGTGTGCTTGCGGACGAATTCCTTCATCCGCTCGATCGCGCGCGCCGCATACTTGGCATCGGGCTTGCCGGTCATGAAGCCGTGGTCGGCGCCCTCGTAGAGCTGCAATTCGGCATGCCCGCCGGCCTTGTTGTAGTCGGCGACAAAGCTGCGCATCAGCTCCACCGGGACCCACTCGTCCTTGTCGCCGCCAAATACCAGCGCCGGCGGCAGCGCGCATTTCTCGCCCCGCTTCAGCATCGTCGGCGGCGCCGCCTCGGCATGCGCCTCTTCGGTCAGCCAGAACGTGTCGTGGTGATGCACCAGATCCTTTTTGCCAGCCTGCTTCGCCAGGTTGTAGCGCAGCAGCGGATCGAGCACGCCCCAGCCGGAGATCACCCAGGCCTGCGTCGCATCGACGCCGGCCGGGCCCGGCAGAACCGTGTAGCGCGGATCGGTCGGCCGCATCGCGGCCAGCAGGACCTGGTGCCCGCCGCTCGACGTGCCGAATGAGCCGACCCATTCGGGGCGGCTGCCGAACGAACGCGCATTCGCCTTCAGCCAGCGGATGCCCAGGTTGATGTCCTGGATCGAGCCGGGATGAGGTGCCACCGGCGGCATGCGGAAGTCGATCGAGGCGACGAAGATGCCGCTTTCGGCCAGCGCCTTGGCCATGAAGTCGTTATCGGTACGGTCCTTGCTGGTCCAGGCGCCCCCGTGCACCTGCAATGCCCCCGGAAACGGCCCGGTTCCCTTCGGCCGGTACAGACGAGCAAGCATGCCCGGCTGGTATTCCACATCCTCGACGGTGATGGCGTTACTGGCGGTGACTGTATCGGGCATGGCTTCCTCCTTCGGAATCGGTGAGGCGAACAGGAAAATCAAACACTTTGGTTGGACTGACTGCGACTATATGGCCGTTCCCGGACGCGGTCAATCGCGCGGTGGTGCGCCGCGACGTCGACGTCGTACTGCGTGAGATCGGCCCCGACTTTAGCGTAGAGCGCGACCTTCACCGCTTCCAGCCGATCCAGTCGCAAACGGCACGGCCCATGACGCGCTCGAGATCACGCCCGCGGAGCCACGGCAGCTCTTCGGTGAACAGCGTCACGCACTGACGCCACGGGCAGGGCATGCGCGTGATGTCGGTGCCCCAGAACCAGCGCGCGGGGCCGAACGCGTCGTAGAGCCGATGCAGGTTGTCGTGGATATCGCGGAACGGGTACGGCTGATCGGAGTAGCTCGGCGCGCCGGTGGCCTTCATAGCGATGTTGGGATATCTCGCGAGCGCCAGCACCTCCGGTAGATTCGCCCACCGCTCTCGCAGGGGCGTGGTGCCCCGGGGCCGGCCAAGATGATCGAGGATCAGCTTGAGGTTCGGATGCCGCTGCGCCACCTCGGCGACCTTCGGAAGGAAACTCGCGGCCATCAGTGCGATGGGCAGGCCCGCCCGCTCCGCCGCCGGCCACAGCCAATCGACGGTCCCGTCCGTCAGCCACGTGCTCTGCGCTGGTTCATTGAACGTGAACCGCAGGCCGAGCATCCCGGGACGTTGCTTCCACGAATCCACGAGCCCGCGACTCTCTGGCTTGTCGAGCGGGAAGCTGCCGAGGATCACGAACCTGTCGGGGTGCCGGCGGGCCGCTTCGATGCAGAGCTCGTTGGCGTTCGGATCCCACGGCGTGTGGGGAGTGAGCACGGCGGCATCGACCCCGGCGGCGTCCATTTCCTTGAGCGCGTCGTCCTTCAAGTAGGCGGGCACCTGCCGGTGCCAGGGGCTGGTGGGGTTGCCCGCATTCCAGAGGTGGACCTGCGCGTCGACGATCAGCATGTTCTCTCCTTCGCGGCTCTAGACCGGCATGACCGATTCCTTGCGGTCCGGCGGCAGATCGACGTCGAAAGAATTGACCATTAACGCGAGCAGGGCGTAGCTCCCAAGGAGGAGACCGAGCTCGACCGCGCCCCGCGTCCCGAGGTGCTCCAGCGCGAGCTGGGAAGTGCCTTTGCTCACGCGGCGGGTGCGAAAGAATTCCTGCCCGTAACGCACGACCGCGCTCTCGTCAGCGGCGAGCTTCGGCAGTTCCTTGCGGTCCCGTAATGCATCTACCGTCGCATCGCTGACACCGGCGGCGCGTGCCGATGCCGCATGCGCGTTCCAGATGTACTGGCAATCGTTCTCACGCGCCGTGACCAGCATCGCAAGCTCCTGGATCTTCTTCGGGAGCGACGATTCGGTCCGCAGATACTTGTTCAGTGCATTCACGTGCTGCTGCGCCTTGGGCACGTTGATGATCACGGAGGAAGGGCCGTGACGAGGGACGGCTCCGTAGCCTTTTACGAGCTCGTCGAAAGCGGAACGCTGGTCTTCGGGAACGTTCTCCCGGCTTGCTAAAGGTAGTCTTGCCACAGGGGCCTCCTGTTGGTTGACGATCAGGCCTGACATCACCTCTCGAAAAACAATTATCTCATTGGGACGACCCGGACCATGTCATCCAGGAGCGCGGCGAGCCCACACCGCGTAGAGCGGATCAGCGTGGCCGCCGGGCGAACGGTCTACCGTCGTCACGTCCATCCAGCCGCCCGCGCGCTCGAAGTAGGTGCGCACGAGCGTGAGGTGCTGCTCGTCCGTGGTGTTGAGCCACACGACCACGGCCTTCGTGAAGAAGCATCGATTGGAGAACGACACCACGAACGGCGCGCCGGGCCGCAGCACGCGCCGCACCTCGCGGAAGAGCAGCAGCGGGTGCGTCACGTACTGAATGGACACTGCGCACATGGCGCCGCCGAACGTCTCGTCGTCGAATGGCAGGCGCGGCTCGCGGTTCGCATCGTGCACGACGTGGGTAGTCAACCGCGGGTTGTCGGCCATCTCCTCCGCGTTCATCCCGAGCCCAACGACCTCGCGCGCGTGAAACCCGTCAGGAAAATGGCTGCGCCAGCTGCTCATCAGGTCGAGCAGGCTGTCTCCGGTCGGCAGCACCTCCGCGTAGAGGCGCCCGAGCGCGGCGATCGCGCGCTCGTCGATGTGGACGACCTTGCGCGGCGGAAGATAGAAGTGATCGTCCGGCGTCTCGTCTTCCCGCGCATAGGCGGCGGGCGGGAGCAGCCCGTCGCCACGGACTCGGCCGCTCATGTGCACACTCCTCCTTTGAACAGGCCCGACATGTGACGAGCAATCTATTGCAACCGCTGAAGCGAGGCAATTTCAGGTTCTGAGCGCCTTCGCGTAGACGGTTTCCCTCTTTAACGCACGCACCACGGAAAAGTTTACACTGACCCTACTTATCCCCTCCCCCGCGAGGCTTTTCCGAGAGGTGGGCGTATGCAGTTCGTATGCGATGCTCCAAACGGAAGTTGGTTCAGGATAGAGACCGAGGGCGAGGCGTTCAAGGAATCGCAACTCATGAACCACGCGGTCGAGAAACACTTTTGCCGGGCAGCCGAAGAGGCGGAGAAGACGTACGTTCCGCTTGCCTCGAGATGGAAGTTCGAGCAAAACATCGGGCTGAAGAGCCACGTGCAAAAGGTGATGCCGATCTTCGTTACCCTGCGTGACCCTGAAGGCGCGGGGCTCGCTACTGCCATGCTGCCGCCAGCCGGCAAGGATGAAACGTCGTTCCGGCCGATCGTGGTGGGGCCAGCGAACGCCGATCCCTACCCGAAGCACGGCGAGGACATCAAGGTATTGGCCCGGCACTATGGCCTCACACTGGATCCCGCGCGCTGCTACCCCTACCGCCGCGGGTGAGAGCCGGGCACGGCGCACTCGGGGTCGTTGGGCATCGACGAACGGGGTGCTCGCCATGGGGCGGCGCACGCTACGCGGAAAGCCAGGTTCGACGTAAGATACCGAACGTAGGACACCGGCCGCTACCGTAACTGTACATGCGGCTTACGCCAACTATTCGGGCCAGGCTCAATTACTTGCAACTATTCGGGCCAAGCTCAATTACTTGCAGTGAGTAGCGCCGGCAGATCAGGGCGGGCGGTGGGGGCGGTCTTAGTGGGCCCACTTAAACCCCGTCATGGGTCATGCGTCTTCGGTCATGCGTGCCCGAAAAACCGCCAGCGGTTAGCCGCGGGCCCGAGCCGCGGCCGGGTGGCGGGATGCCGCAGACTGATCCGATTCTCCCAGGTCAGGGTACGTCCCAAGACAACGTGATGAAGATGCAGCTGGTCAGAATCGAGTCGTCGGTACCGGTAGCCCCCAAGATAACGCGATGGCCAAATCCTCCGAGGGCGCTTGGGAGAATCGGGCAGGCAAGGCGTTCCGACAGGACCCGGCCAGCAGCGAGGCTGTGTCGTTTCGTTCCGCTACCCTGACCACCCCGGCCGCTTCGCGTCCACCCCTCCTATTTGCAGGAGGGGAATGTTTTCCGGGCCGACAGGACCCGGCCAGCAGCTCGGACATGCGCGCTACAATCAAGCGATGAACATCCTCCGACTGCCGGACTTGGGCGCCAGCACTGGCGAGGCCGAGCTGGTCGTTTGGCTCAAGGCGGTGGGCGAGAGCATCACGGTGGGCGAGCCGGTGCTGGAAGTGCAGTCCGACAAAGCAAACGTGGAGGTGGAAGCCACCATCGCGGGCACACTGGCGCGGGTGCTGGTGGAGGAAGGGCAGATCCTCAAGCCGGGCGATCCTCTGGCGGTGATCGCTGCCCCCGATGAGCCGCGAGACGCCGCAGCCATAGCCCGCGCGATTGCCGAGCTCGGCGGGTGAGCTGTGGTTGATCTCCCGACGCTTGAGCCAACGGAGGCGAAGGGCCTGAGCGAGGGGCTGCGCCTTTACGGCTGGATGGCACTCTCGCGCGAGCTGGACGAAGTCCTGTGCGCTGCCAATCCGCGCTGGTTCCCGAGCGCCGGAGAAGAGGCCACCATGGTGGGCGCGTTCTGCGACCTCCACCCGGACGACGCGATCGCCGCGCACTACCGCGACCCCCTGGTGATCTACATGATGCGCGGCGCGGAGATGGCGCGGCTCGTGGCGCAGGTCCTCGGAAAGGTCGGCGGCTACAACAAAGGCCGCTCGGTGCCGTTTACCGGCCCCGTGGATCTGAAGATCGTCCCATGGGTGGCCGGTGATCTCGGCACCAGTCTGGGAGTCGCGACCGGCGCCGCGCTGGCGTTCCAGCAGGAGGGATCGGACCGCATCTGCGTCTGCACCTTTGGCGATGGAACGGCCAATCGTGGTGATTTCCATGAGAACCTGAACCTGGCAGCGAGCTGGCGGCTGCCCATTGTTTACGTGTGCCAGCACAACGGCTGGGCCATCTCCCAACCCGCCACTGACTATCTGCCGGCCCCCGTGGCGAATCGCGCGGCGGGATATGCCATGCCCGGCCTCGGGGTGGACGGCAATGACCTGGAAGCCGTGCGTCGAACGACGACGGAGGCGATCGCACGCGCGCGGGCGGGCAAGGGACCCAGCCTGATCGAGGCGAGAACGTGGCGAGCCAAGGGTCACTGGGCCGCGGATCCGCAGGACTATCGGGCAATCCACCCGGACACGCCCATGGCGGACCCTCTCGTCCGATACGGCGATCGCCTGGTTCAGCGAGGCGAAGCATCGAGAACGGATCTGGACAGGCTGCGTGATGCCGCACGGGCCGCGGTTGCGTCGACGCTCGAAGCGGTGCGGGCGCTACCGGACACCGGTGAGGCGGAGTTGGGCCTGAATGAGGTCCACCCATGAGCGGGTCCACCCATGAGCGCTGAGACTACCCGGCGACTGACCCACATGGAGGCGATCATCGAGGCGATCGCGGTGGCCATGCGGGAGGACCAGCGCGTCTTCTACATCGGTCAGGATGTGGGTGCCATGCAGGGATCCATGCAGGGCACCAGGGGTCTGCTGGAAGAATTCGGCCCGATGCGCATCCGCGAGGCGCCGATCTCCGAGTCCGCCATGGTGGGTGCGGCATTGGGCGCGGCGCTCTTCGGCCAGCGGCCCATCGTGGAGATCAGCTTCGGCGAGTTTCTGCCCGCGGCCATGAACCAGCTCATCAACCAGGCACCCAACCTCCATTACATGACCGGCGGGACCGCGCGCCTCCCCGTAGTGGTACGGACGCGCGTGGGCGACGGTCCCTACGGCGGCCACCCGCAGGATTACTCCGCCTGGTTCGCCCACGTGCCGGGCTGGAAGGTGGTCATGCCGGCCACACCGGTGGACGCGAAGGGGATGATGACAGCAGCCATCCGCGACGATGGTCCGGTGCTGTTTTTCGAGGGAATGAGCCTCTCTCACGCCGCCCGTGCACCCGTGCCCAACGACGCCTTCGAAACGACTATCGGCCAGGCGCGAATTGCGCGTGAGGGTCGCGACGTGACGGTGGTTGCGGTAGGTAGCTCGCTCCCCCTCGCCGTGCGCGCCGCCGGCGAGCTGGCCGCGGAGGGCATCGAGCTGGAGATCCTCGATCTCCGCACGCTCCGTCCGCTCGACCGTGTCGCCATCCTCGCTTCAGTCCGGCGCACCCGCCGTCTCATCACCGTGCACGAAGCCTGGGTGGCCGGAGGCATCGGCGCCGAGGTCGTAGCGTCCGTGGTGGAAGCGGCGCCCGAGGTGCTGGTTGCGCCGGTCATACGCATCGGCGCCGCGCCGGTGCCGGTCCCCAGCGGTAAAGTGCGCCCACACGCGCTGCCCAACGCGCGCCACATCGTGGAGGCTGCCCGCCGCGTGATGGCGAGCACGCGGACATGACTCACCAGGAGCCAGGCGCGACGGATCAGGTCAACGGTGTCCCGGTCGCGCGGCGCATCCCCCTGCGAGGAATTCAGCGCGTGGTGGCGAACCGCACCCTGGCGGGAATTCAATCCACCGCGCACGTTACTGCGATGGCTGAAGTGGATGCCGAGCGAGTACTCACATACGCCCAAGACCTGCGCGAACGGATCCCCGGACTGACGCTCACCCATCTTCTGATCAAGGCTGCGGCCGCCTGCCTCCGCAGGCACCCCCGCTTGAACGCCACGATCGAGGAACAAACGGTGATGGAGTATGCCGAGGTGAACGTTGCCATAGCGCTGGCACTGCCCTCGGATGACCTACTGGCGGTGGTGGTCAAGCACGCGGATGAGTGTCCACTCGCCGAGATCGTGACCCGGCTGCATGCACTCCAGCAGCGGGCGGAGGCCGGCGCCCTGTCCAAAGACGATGTTCACGGCGCAACCTTCACCCTGAGTAACTACGGCATGCTGCGCACCGTGACCTGGGCAACGCCGGCGCTCACCCCCGGACAGGCCGCCGTACTTGGCATAGGCCGAGCCGCGCCACGGATGGTGGTGGACGAGGCGGTTCCCGCAGGCTGGAGTGTGCGGCGAGTCCTCCCGATCTCGCTCACCTACGACCACCGCATCGTGAACGGCGTCCCGGCAGGCCGCTTCCTGGACGATCTGGCGGAGCTACTCCAGCACCCGGGCGAGCAACTCTCCGCATGAAGTCCGCCTTTTCGTGCAAGAGGATTTCGAACGACATTTCAGGCTCGCGTAGGTGACACCGCTGCGCTAGGATGGCGCATCCCGCACCGGAGGAACTGCTGATGACACGTGCCTACAACGTCGTAGACGCAGACGGCCACATCCTCGAGCCGCTCGATCTTTGGGACAACTACATGGAGCCGCGGTTCCGCAACCGCGCCCCGCGGATCGTCAAGGAAGCGGACGGAAAGGAGCGGCTTGTCATCGAGGAGCAGACGCTTGGCAGCAAGGAGCGCGGCATCAGCGCGATTGGCGCGGTCGGCGCGCGCCAGGGCGTCGTCGCCGACGACACGATGGAATACAAGCAGGGCAAGCTCGGCGGCTTCGACCCGCATGCCCGCATCCCTGACATGGACGCCGACGGCATCGATGCGGCGTTCCTCTATCCGAGCCTCGGCCTGTTCTCGGGCGCAATCCAGGATCCCGAGCTCGCCGCCGCGACCTGCCGCGCCTACAACCGCTGGCTCGCCGATTATTGCAGCGCCTATCCCGACCGGCTGTTCGGGATCGCGATGCTGCCGATGCAGTCGGTCGATCTCGCGGTCGCGGAGATGGCTTTCGCCAGGAAGGAATTGGCCTTCAAGGGCGGGTTCATTCGGCCGAACCCATACAACAACAAGATGATCAACCACCCGGATTATGAGCCGTTCTGGGCCGCCGCCGAGGACCTCGATTTCTCGGTCGGCTTCCACGAGGGTGGCAACGCCGGCATGCCGCAGGTCGGCACGGACCGGTTCGAGGCGCGCGGCGCCCGCCACATCATCACGCACACGATGGAAATGATGCTAGCGTGCCTGGCGGTGATCTGGGGTGGGGTGTGCGAGAAACATCCGAAGATACGGATCGGGTTTCTCGAATCGGGCGGCGGCTGGATCGCGCCGTGGCTCGACCGCATGGACCGGCATTTCGACGACCGGGGCTTCAACGATTCCGGGTTGACGACCCGCCCGAGCGAACTGTTCCAGCGTAATTGCTGGATCTCGTTCGAGCCCGTCGAAGGATCGCTGAAGGTGCTCGCCGACTATATCGGGCCGCACAAGATCATGTGGGCCACCGACTACCCACACCCGGACGGGTTCTTCCCCGGCGCGCCGGACATGGTGCGGAAGCAGCTCGAAGGCCTGTCGCCCGAGACCAAGCACCAAGTGATGGCCGGCGGCGCCATGGGCTTCTACGGGCTGAGCTAAAAAGCGGCGGCGTTCAAGCCGCGGTGCGCCCGTTGCTGGTCACAAAGCGGGCAATGTCGTCGGCGAACACGCGCTCGGAATCGTCCTGCGGCGCATAACCGATGACTTGCCGGGCGTTGGCGATGCTCCAGCATGAGCGCGTATTGTCGGACACGCCATAGAAGCAGTGCCACGGCACGCCGTCGGCGTTGCGGATGTCGGGCGTCTCGATGGATTTCATGTAGAGCTGCTGCAGATCGCGCTCGCTGATGTAGCCCGCCAGATCACGCTTGTAGGTGGTCTGGTTGCTCGCAAGCTTCGCGCCATCGACCGGGCGCGGCACGACGATGCGGATGTGAATGTTTTCGACCGGCCTGCCGAACCGACCGGTGGCGAAGATAAAGCCGAGATTCTCATAGCCGATCTTCGCCCAGCCGTAGAAGTTGTCCGAAAGCGGATAGGTCGTGTGATCGCAAGAGTCCATGCGGCCGTCGTGCAGTTTGGTTTCGTACCAATCGGTGGCGTGGTTCGAGCTCGCCGTTACGACGCGAGTGACGCCCTCTTCCTGGGCGAGGCGAAACACGTGATAGGCCATGTCGAGCGAATCGCGCTCGACGTAGTAACCCTCCAGATCGCCCAGCGGCCGGTCCTTGAGCCACTGCCGCGGTGCGCCGGTATTCACGCCCGGGCGAGTGCTGCGCGTGTTGTGAACGATCGCATCGACTCCCTTGAAGTGCTCGCGATAGGTGTCGATGTCGGGATTGACGAGATCGACGTCGATGATGTCGTCGATATCGTGCGGTTTGCGTCGGTCTAGCAACACAACGTCATAGCGCTCGCGGAACACGGGCAAGAGCTGGCGCGAGAGGTAGCCGGCTGCGCCCGTGATCAGGACACGTTTGCGTGCCATGGTCGGTCACTCCGTAAGTGAAACGTTCCGATGATAGGGGGAGACTTCATGGAATCAAAATCCAAACGCAACCATGAGCGCAGCTTGCATGCCTCGGAGAAGCACGGCACGAACGCGGCGCGAGCGTTGATACCGCGGATCGTCGGTGAGTGGCCGCTCGAGGGCGTCGGCGAGGCATTGACGAGGATCACCGGGCAATACCACGGGGAAGCTGCTGATACGCGTTGGCAAGGCCGCGCGGTTCGCGCTTCCTTTCAGGCTCACCAGATCGGG
>DASRJL010000155.1:0-120909 GCA_035649495.1 Burkholderiales bacterium
GGATGAGCAGCACGACGAGCCACGCGGGGCGCCGCCCCCGGTCGCGCAGGCGCTTGACCGCGAGCGCCGCGACGATCCAGAAAAACGGCGGATAGAGCACGAGCGAAGCGTGCGGTCCGAACGCCGCTTCCAGCGCGAGAAGGAGCACGCCGAACGCGGCACCGGCGAGGAGCGCCGTCCACCAGAACGCGGCGCGCGGCAGGCGCCCGCGAAACGAGAACAACAGACGGGCGATGTTTTTCACCGCCACTCACCCCGCAGCCCGAGCACGAGGTCGTGCAGGTGCTCGGGCGTCGCCGCCGCCGCCGCGACGGGTTCGCCCACCGCGAGCCTGATCTTCGGAAACAGTCCCCTCATTCTCTTGAACTTGCCGGGATTGCGGGCGAAGAGACTTTGCCACAGACCCGAGAGCGCCATCGGGACGACCGGGACCGGCGTGCGATCGAGGGCCTGCCGGATGCCCGACCGGAACACGCCCATCTCACCGTCCGAGGTCAACCGTCCCTCGGGAAAAAGGCCCACCAGCTCGCCCCCGGCCAGCGCGGCGGCGATCTCCGCGTAGGCGCGTTCGAGCAGCTTTGGGTCCTCCCGCGCGGGCGCGATCGGGATGGCGCGCACGGTGCGGAAGAAGAAGGAGAGGAGCGGCACGGCGAATATGCGGTGGTCCATCACCCAGCGGATGGGGCGGCGGCACGCGGCGGCGATCACGAGGGCGTCCACGAAGGACACGTGGTTGCACACGAGGATGGCGGGGCCGTCGTCGGGTATGCGCTCGAGGCCGGATTTCTCGAGCCGGTACACCGTGTGTATCAGCATCCACACCATGAACCGCATCAGGAATTCCGGCACCAGCGTGTAGATGTAGGCCGCGACGACCGCGTTCATCAGCGCCGCGGCGAGGAGGATCTCCGTCACCGAGAAGCCAAGCTTGATCAGCGCGATCGCGACGCCGGAGCCCGCGACCATGAAAAAGGCGTTCAGGATGTTGTTGCCTGCGACGACGCGCGACACGTGGCTCTGGTCGGTGCGGCTCTGGATCAAGGCGTAGAGCGGCACGATGTAGAACCCGCCGAACGCGCCCATCAGGAAGAGGTCCGCCACCACTCTCAGGTACGGGCCCGAAAAGAGCGTCCACGTGGAGACGAGCGCGCCGCCGGGCAGCGACTGGGAGGCGAAGTAGAGGTCCACGCCGAAGAGCGTCAACCCGATGGAGCCGAACGGCACCAGCCCGATCTCGACCTTGTGGCCGGACAGCCGCTCGCACAGGAGCGAGCCGACGCCTATGCCCACCGAGAAAATCGCGAGCAGCGCCGAGACGCTGGTTTCCCCGCCTTCGAGCACCGTCTTGGCGTAGTCCGGGAACTGGGAGAGAAAGAGCGCCCCGTAGAGCCAGAACCAGGAAATGCCCAGGATCGAGAGGAACACCGTGCGGTGGCCGCGTATGTAGCGGAAATTCCTCCAGGTCTCGCGGACGGGATTCCAGTCGATCCTGAGCGCGGGATCGACCGCCGGCAGGCGTGGAATGAAACAGCTCGTGGCGAAGCCGATGATCGCAAGGGCGATCACAGCGAAGGCGGCGGCGGCCGGGCCGTTCCCGGACAGCGAGGCGAGGACCCCGCCGGCTATCGTCCCCAGCAGGATGGCGACGAAGGTGCCGGATTCGACCAGCGCGTTGCCGCCGACCAGCTCGGTTTCCCTGAGCACCTGGGGCAGGAGCGAGTACTTGACCGGGCCGAACAGCGAGGACTGCGTGCCGATCAGGAACAGCGCGGCGAGCAGCAGGCCGAGGTGGCCGCCCAGAAATCCCCAGGCGGCGAGCGCCATCACGGCGATCTCGAAGACTTTCACCGCGCGGATCAGGTACGACTTCTCGTACTTGTCGGCGATCTGCCCAGCGGTGGCCGAGAACAGGATGAAGGGCAGGACGAACAGGCCCGCCGCGAGGTTCACGATTACGCCGCTTTCCATGTCGCCCAGCAAGGGGCTGCCGGCGGCGAAATGCGCGGACTGGTAGGTGACGAAGATGACGAGGGCGTTCTTGACGACGTTGCTGTTGAACGCGCCGAAAAACTGCACCAGGAAGAAGGGCCCGAAGCGGCGCTCGACGAGGAGCGCGAACTGGCCGCTTTCCCGTCGACCGTCACCCACCTTTTCCCCCCTGGTCTCTCATGCCCGCCCTGGTCCGTAGTCCCGAGTCCCTGGGTTCTAGTGCAGCGTCCTCGCGTTCGAAACGAAGCGCAATCCCACGTTGAGCAGCACCACGCTCGTCCCGAGCAGCACGAGGCTGCCTTTCTTCCGGTTGTCGCCGGTATCGCTGTATTCGAAATCGTACGCCCGTTGCAGCTTGAGGCGGCCCTCGCCGTCGCGCGCCAGCTTGAGGCTCGCGATCGAGACGGTGGCGTCGAGCAGGAGCAGGCCTTCCGCTTCGCATGCCGCCCGGGCCGCGACGATCGCCGCTTCGCGCGCCTTGAGGCTGTCGAGCCAGAGCCACGCGAGCGCGGCCAGCGTCAGGATGCCGGCAATTTCCAGTCCGGGCATGGCGGTGTCTCGGAATTCCGGCGAAGCATGGCGATAGCGCATTCTATGCCATGGCGCCCCGCGGAACCGGGCGTGTCGCTGCACCTTGTCGTGGTTCCGTCACACGGGGCCGCTCCGGCGCCGACAGAATGTCGTATTCCGGCTGGCTATCGTTCACCGCATGGTAACGCACGCGAATCGCGACAATCCCGCCCTGGGTCTCCTGGTAGTCACCGTCGCGGCGGTGGCTTTCGGTCTCGCTGTCGTAGCGGTGCAGGAATGGACACCCCTGATGCGTGACCTTGAGAAGACCGTTCAGGTCACACAAGGGCCGGAATCCACGCCGGTGGCAGACGTGTGCCGCTGGTGCGGCGTCGTCGAGTCGGTCCGGAGCATGGACAGGGCGGAAGTCGGCCGTGCATCCGGCGTCACCGTCCGCGGCTCCGGCGATGAGCTCATGCTCGTGTTGAGCGTGGTCGCGGGCGCGCTGGTCGGCAACCGGTTTCAACCGGCGGCCGGCGCTGCCACGATCCAAGAGGTCACGGTCCGCTTCGAGGACGGGTCAAGCCGCGTCCTGAAGAGCATCGGCGCGAGCAGTTGGGAGCGCGGCGACCGGGTCAAGGTCGTGCGCGACCGGATTCAACCGCACACCTGACTCTCCCCTACACCACGGCCCGTATCGTTGATACGGGCTTTCTGTTATGGAGCTTCTCCCGGACGGATCATCCGCGGAGCGTGGCGGATGGGCTGCTAGAATGCAGTCCCATGACGCAGATCAGACGCGTGGTTACGGGCCACGACAAGAACGGAAAAGCCCTCGTCCTGTCGGACGGACCGGTGCCGACAGTCCATAGCAACCCGATACGCCCCGGACAGCTTTCCTTCGAGGTGTGGAAAACGCACGCGGCGCCGGTGCTGCTGGCCGCCGAAGAGCCGGAGCCCACCACGGGGCCGCGCTCCCTCCAGCCGCCGAGGAACGGCAACGTGTTCCGCATCTCCATCGTGCCGCCGGAGAGCGAGGAAACGCGGAAGCTCACCGCCGAGCAGGCGCAGGAGCTCTTCCGGAAGAGCGGCGCCGGCGAGGCCTCGACCTTCGGGAAGGGCGGCCGCCACCCGATGATGCATCGCACGGAGACAGTGGACTACGCGGTCGTGTTGGAAGGCGAGATCACGCTCATCCTCGACGAGGGCGAGGTGCAACTCAAGCAGGGCGACGTCGTCGTCCAGCGCGGCACCAGCCACGCGTGGAGCAACCGGTCGGGGAAGAACGTGAAGATGCTCTACGTGCTCATCGACGGGGACTTCACGCCGGAGCTCGAAGGCAAGTTTCCGAGATAGCGCCGCCGGGGTGGTCAGGTGAAGGAGAAAGCGCTCATGTCTCAAGTAATCGCAGAAGTCACGACCGAACGGCTGCAGGCCTTTGCCGACGCCTGGAATCGCCACGACGTCGACGCCCTGATGTCGTTCATGACCGATGATTGCGTCTTCGAGGCGTCCGCCGGGCCCGATGTGGCGGGCACCCGCTCCGTGGGCCGCGACGCCGTGCGCGCCGCCTATGCGGAGGTCTGGGCGACGTTTCCGGATGCGCACTGGGGGAATGCCACTCACTTCGTGTGCGGCGATCGCGGCGTGTCGGAGTGGACATTCACCGGCACCCGCGCCGACGGCACGCGGGTGGAAGTGCATGGCTGCGATCTCTTCCGGTTTCGCGACGGGAAAATCGCCCTCAAGAACTCCTACCGGAAGAATCGGCCGCCCATTCCGGGCCCGAAGAGATAGGGATGAGAGGGCGGACGTACTATCTGAGACACTTCATCTGAGACGCATTTAACGGAGAAGAAAATGGCAAAAACACTGGTAGTTCACGGCGCCGGCATGAACATGCGCGGCAAGGCCCAGCTCGACGTGTTCGGGCCGATGACGCTGGCGCAGTACGACGAGCACATCCGCAAGTACGCGGGTGAGCTCGGCGTCGAGGTGGAGATCTTCCACTCGAACGTCGAAGGCGAGGTCATCAACAAGTTCTACGCAGCCCACGACGGCGGCGTGGACGCGGCGATCATCAACCCGGCGGGCTACTCGACCGGCCATCCGGCCCTCATGGCCGCCATCACGCAGGTGAAATTCCCGACGATAGAGCTGCATATCTCGAATCCCGCCCGGCGTGGCCGGATCTCGGAGATCGGGACCGTGGCCCGAGGCGTCCTGACCGGCTTCGGGATCTTCGGCTACTACCTGGCGCTGCGCGGGCTTAAAGACATCCTGGCTGCGGGGAAGTGAGAAAACTCCTCATCCTTCCGGCCTCACCCCTCGTCCCTCACTCGCAGGAGAACTCCACCGGCGCGCCTTCCCCCTCGGCGAGAACGTGCCCGAAGCAGATGACGCCGGTCGCGCGCAGTATCAACTCCTCGCGGCGCAGTATGACGCCCTCGGCTTCGCCATTGAATCGCACCCACGTGCCGTTCGAGCTTTGATCGACGAGCACGAACTTGTCGCGCCGCCGCTCGAGAAGCGCGTGCTTGCGGGAGGCCTTGCGGTCGGCCACGACGACGTGGCAGCCGGCGTCGCGGCCGAAGTAGAGCTCGCCCGGTCCCTCGAAGCCCCACTCGCGACCGTCGTACCGGAGCAGGACCCGGGCAGCGCGGCGGTGGTCGGGGCTCGTGCCGTACACGGTGAGATCGCCGATGTCCCGCCACAGGAGCTCGCAGATCATGACGGGTTCCTGCTTACCCTTGACCGGCATGGCGTGCAGCTTGCGTGCTCTCACGGCGAGCTCGGGGGAAAGCTTTGCCGCCGTGTCGGCGGTCGTGATGATCTGCCCGACATTTGCGAGGCCCGAGACGCGCGCGGCGAGATTCACGGTGTCTCCGAACACGTCCCCGGCGCTCTCGAGGACCGGTCCGAAATGACAGCCGACGTGTATGCCGAGGCCCGGCTCGCCTGGATCCTGCTGCTCGTCGTTTTTTTCCAGCATCAGGCGCGAGGCGCGCATTGCGGCGTCGGCCGTCTCGAACACGCACATCGCGCCGTCGCCCATGGTCTTGATGACCCGGCCGCCGCAGTCCTCGCATACCCGGGCGATCATTGCGAGCGACCGTCCCACGCGCGCGAGCGCCCGCTCGTCGCCTATCGTCTCGTAGAGTCGCGTACTGCCGCTCACGTCCACGAACAGGACGGCGAGGGTGGCGTGCGTAGGAGTCATTCGTCACGATCAAAGTATGACGATCCAGTATACGACATGCATCTTCCGGCTTCCCCGTCCCGGTCCGGGTCCTGTTTGACAGGGTTTCATGACGGTGTCTAGTATTCAGACGGAGGGAAGCCTTTGATTATCAAGGAGGCTGGAATGTTGGTGCCAGCACCGCTCCGGCGGAGGGAGTGTCGTTTGCGATTCGCAGTCTGGACGTGCAACGCCGTGGCGTTTCTTGCCTGTTCCCTGCCCGCCGCGGCCGCGGAACGGATTGCTACGGTGACACTCCTCGAGGGGCCGGCTGCGATCGTGCGCGGCGTGACCCGCTACGCGCTGGTGGAGGGCGTCCGGTTCCGGCCGGGCGACATCATCGAGGTGAGCGACAAGGGGCTCGCGGAGGTCGAGTTCCCCGAAGGCGCGGCTTTCGCGTTGGCGCCCGGCACGCGCATGCTGGCCATTGCCGGGTCCCGCGGTAAGTCGGAGACGGCGGACTACTACGTGACGCGGGGTGCCTTGAAGCTTTCCCGCGTCAAGCCGGGAGAGAATATTCGCTTCGTGACTCCGGTTTTCACGCTGCAGCCCGGCGATGGCACGGCGGTGCTGGCCGTGGGGGCCGCCGAAGGCTCGGTGTTCGTCGAAAGCGGCGATGCGCGCGTTATCGAGACGCCCGCGAAAGGTGCGCCGCCCCCGCCACTGCGCTTGAAAGGCGGGGAGTTCTACACGCGCAAGGCCGAACAGAAGGGGGCGATCGCGCCGCGTCCCTCCCAGCCCTTCATAGCCGGCCTGCCGAAGGTTTTCCTCGATCCGCTGCCCTCGCGCTTCGCCCGCTACAAGGACCGTGACGTCCAGCCCAAGCGCATCGAGGATGTCTCCTACGCGGACGTGGAGGACTGGCTGAAAGCGCCCCCCGAAATCCGCCGGCCGTTGATGCCCCGGTTCAGGCCGCGCCTGTCCGATCCCGCGTTCCGCTCGGCGCTCGTTGCGAACCTGAAATCCCATCCAGAGTGGGACCCGATCCTGTTCCCCGAGAAATACAAGCCCAAAGAGCCGCGGGCGGGCGTGCCGTCAACGGTTACACCGGACGGCACCCGGTAACCGCTCTCATTTTGCGAGGAGTATCCCAATGAAGCTGATCGTGAAGTTCAACCTGGTGTTCATCGTGGTGTTCCTGCTCGGGCTTGCCGCCGCAGGCTACGTCTCGAGGGAGCTCCTTCAGGCGAACGCGCGCGACGAGATCGTGCAGAGCGCGCGCCTGGTGATGGAATCGGCGCTCGCCAACCGCGCCTACACCTCGAGCCAGGTGGCGCCGCTACTCCAGACCCAGATGAAGTACAGCTTCCTGCCGCAGTCGGTCCCTGCGTATTCCGCGACCGAGGTGTTCGCTACCCTGCGCAAGACGTTCCCCGACTACGCCTACAAGGAGGCGACGCTCAACCCGACCAATCCGCGCAATCGCGCGAGCGACTGGGAAGCCGACATCGTCAACCAGTTCCGCAACGCCGCCGACAAGCCGGAAGTGATCGGGGAGCGCGACACGCCGAGCGGAAGATCCTTCTACATCGCGCGCCCGATGCAGATCAAGAATGAGGCCTGCCTCGCCTGCCATTCGACGGTCGATGCGGCACCCAAGACGCTGGTCGACCGCTACGGTCCGGCCAACGGCTTCGGCTGGAAGCTGAACGAGGTGATCGGCGCGCAGATCGTATCCGTGCCGACCGACTTGCCGCTCTCGCGCGCCAACAGGGCGTTCCAGACCTTCATGGTGTCGCTGACCGCGGTATTCGCGTTCATCTTCATCGTGCTGAACCTTATGCTATGGTACATGGTGATCCGGCCCGTAACGCGGCTGTCGCGCCTCGCCGATCAGGTGAGCCAGGGCGAGAACATGGATGCGCCCGACTTCGAGGTGAAGAGCGGCGACGAGATCGGGATTCTCACTCAGTCGTTCAACCGCATGAAGAAGAGCCTCGTGCAGGCGATGAAAATGCTGGAGGCGTGATTTGCGGTCCGACTCGATATTGCGACGTCCTGAACGATGAGCACTCCGCCCCAGCTCGGCAAGTACACCGTCTCGGAGGTGCTCGGCCGGGGCGCCATGGGGGTCGTCTACAAGGGCTTCGATCCGCACATCCGCCGGACCGTCGCGTTGAAGACCATCCGCAAGGAGCTGATCGACGACGACCAGGCCGCCACGCTGCTCGCGCGCTTCCGTAACGAGGCGCAGGCGGCCGGGCGGCTCTCGCATCCCGGCATCGTTGGCGTGTACGAATGGGGCGAGGTCGGCGAGATCGTTTTTCTCGCAATGGAGTATGTCGCGGGCAACAGCTTGCGCGAGTATTTCAACCGCGGCACTCCCTTCGAGGGCAGCGATGCGGTCAGCATCATGGTGCAGCTCCTGGACGCCCTGCACTACGCGCACGAGCAGGGCGTATGGCACCGTGACATCAAGCCGGCGAACCTGATCATCATGGGCAACGGCAAGCTGAAAATCGCGGATTTCGGCATCGCCCGCATCGAAACCTCGAACCTCACCCAGACCGGCACCATCATGGGCACGCCCGGCTACATGGCGCCCGAGCAGTACAGCGGCCCCTCCGTCGACTGGCGGGCCGACATCTTTTCGGCCGGCGTGGTGATGTACCAGTTGCTGACGGGTACGCGCCCTTTCATCGGCAGCCCCGAGTCGATTGCCTACAAGATCTGTCACGTCGAGCCGGTCCTCCCCTCCGAGGCCGATCCCGGGCGCTGCACCACGCAGTTCGACGCTGTGGCGATGAAGGCGCTCGCCAAGAAGCCCGCCGAGCGCTACCAGACCGCGACGGCGTTCCGCGATGCGTTGCTCGCGGCCTACGCCGCGCCCGTCAGCCCCGCCGTCTCCGAAGATACCGTCATCAGCGAGCTGATCCGGCCCTCGGTACGCCAGGAGGTGTCGCCTTCCACCCACCCGTCGGGCGGGACCCCGCTGTCACAGCCCTCCCGCTTTTCTCCCGAGGCAGCGCAGCCGGTCACGAGCACGCTCCCGCCGCCCGGTTGGGACGGGGACTTGCTGAAGAAAATCGAGCAGCAGCTCTCGCGCATCGTCGGCCCGGTCGCCAGGGTCATGGTCAAGCGCGGTGCGGCCGGCACGACCGACATCGACCGGCTTTATCGCGCTCTCGCCGAGAACCTCTCCAATGCCGATGAGCGCGCGAAATTTCTCGCAGGGCGAAAGGAGCTGCCGGGCGTTCAGCCGCACGAGGGGGGTACGGGCGCCATCACGAGCGGCAATACACAGTCAGCCGGGACCGGCCTCACCGTACAGCTCACGGCCGAGGCGATCGAGCAGGCAACGCGGCGTCTCGCCGCCGACCTTGGCCCGATCGCGAAAGTGGTTGCGAAGAAGGCGATGACGCAGGCGACCAGCCACCGCCACTTCCATCAATTGCTCGCGGAGAACCTCACCGACCCCGCCGAGCGCGCGAAGTTTCTGCGCGACCTCGGTGCCGAGTGACGAGTGTGGAGTGTCGAGTGACGAAAACAGCTGGCCACCAGTCACTGGTCACTCTTTCGTACGAAAGAACACGGCCTCGACCGCATCGAGCGGGATGACGGCGTCGAAGAACTCTTTCCCGCCCAGGGCGCCGAGCTGCACGACTCGGGAATTGCTCTCCCGGACGACGCCGGCGAACTCCTGTCCCGAGCGCAGCCGCACCGTTATCCGCGAGCCTTTCTGCGCGGCCAGCACCGACTGCAGGGTGTCGTTCGCTCCCAGCTTCACCTCGGCGCCCGATGCCACGGATGCGCAGGCGAACGCGGCGGTGAACAGGGTGGCGCAGATCGCTTTCCGGCCATTCTTCATGTCGTTGCCTCCAGTTGTTCCAGCTGTTCGTGCAGCGAGAGCCATTCCGTCTCCAGCTGCGAGAGTTCCCGCACGACGTACGCCTGATCCACCAGCAACGCCTTGAGGGCGTCCTTCTTTCCCTCGTCGTAGATCGACTGGTCGGCGAGTTGTCCGTCGATCGTCGCTTTCCGGGTATTCAACTTCGCCAACTGCTCATCGAGGCGCTTGATGCGCGATTCGATCGGCTTTCGTGCCGCCGAGCGCTGCTGACGCTCTTCGGCCTCTTTCCGCTTCTGTGAACGCCGGTCGTTGGCCGGTGCGGCGGCGCGTGCGGGTGCCGGCGTACTGTAGGCCGGCTCGGATACCGGTGCGCTGGCCGTTCCGACGTCTGAATCCGACGCCGCACCGGCCGTCCCGAGCTTGGTCCTGAACAGCCAATTGCGATAATCGTCGAGATCGCCGTCGAACTCCGTCAGCCTGCCGTTGGCGACGATCAGGAACTGGTCCGTCGTGGCGCGCAACAGATGGCGGTCGTGCGACACCAGCACGAGGGTGCCTTCGAACTGCGCCAGCGCTACCGTCAGCGCCTCGCGCGTCTCCAGGTCGAGGTGGTTGGTCGGCTCGTCGAGGAGCAGCAGGTTGGGCCGCTGCCACACGATCAGCGCCAGGGCGAGCCGCGCCTTCTCCCCGCCCGAGAAGTTCTCGATCGATCCCAGGGCCATGTCGCCGGGAAAGTTGAACGACCCGAGATAGCTGCGCAAGTCCTGCTCGCGCTGCGCTTTGCCGTCCGGGGACGGAACGCGCGCGAGATGCCACAGCGGCGACTCGTCGTGGCGCAGCATGTCGACCTGGTGCTGCGCGAAGTAACCGACGGCGAGCCCCTTGTTGAAGGTCGCGGTCCCGGCGAGCGGCGCCAGCTCCCCGGCGATGGTCTTGATGAGCGTGGATTTTCCCGCGCCGTTGATGCCGAGCAGCCCGTAGCGCTCGCCGCTTCTCAGCGAGAACCTGATGTCGCTCACGACGACCTTGTCGCCGCCCTCCACCATCGGGTAGCCGGCGGCTACGTCTTCCATCGTCAGCAGGGGGTTCGGCGCCTTGAGCGGCTCGCGGAACTCGAAGGAGAACGGCGCCGATACGTGCAGCGGCGCCAGCTCTTCCATCTTCGCGAGCATCTTCATGCGGCTCTGCGCCTGCCGCGCCTTCGTGGCCTTGGCCCGGAACCGGTTGATGAACGATTCCAGGTGATCGCGCTCGCGCTGCTGCTTCTCGTACTGGGCCGTCGCGAGCACCACCGCTGCGGCGCGCTGGGCCTCGAAGCTCGAATAGTCCCCCGAGTAGCGCCTCAACTTGCGGGTGTCGATGTTCACGATCACGTTCACCACGCCGTCGAGGAAGTCGCGGTCGTGCGACACGATGAGGAGGGTGCCGCCGTATCGCTTCAGCCAGTCCTCGACCCACAGTATCGCGTCGAGATCGAGGTGATTGGTGGGCTCGTCGAGGAGCAGGAGATCGGACGGGCACATCAGCGCCTGGGCGAGGTTCAACCGCATGCGCCAGCCGCCGGAGAAGCTCGCGACAGGGCTCGTCATCTGCTCGTGCGTGAAGCCCAGGCCGTGCAGGAGCTGCTCGGCGCGCGAGCGCGCCGTGTAGGCGTCGGCGTCGCTCAGGGCGGCGTGCAGCTCGCCCAGGCGTACCCCGTTCGACTCGGTATGCTCGGCGGCCTCGATCGCGGCGAGCTCGGCCTCGAGCCCGCGGAGCCGCGTGTCCCCGTCGATCGCGTACTCGAGCGCCGGGCGCGGGAGCGCGGGCGTCTCCTGCGCGACGTGCGCGACGCGCCAGCGCGCCGGGTAATCGACTTCGCCGTGGTCGGCGTGGAGCTCGTCGCGCAGCAGCGCGAAGAGGCTCGACTTGCCCGAGCCGTTGGCGCCGATCAGGCCGACCTTCTCGCCGGGACTCAGCGAGAGGTCGGCGCCTTCGAGCAGTACCTTGGCGCCGCGCCGGAGCGTTACCTGTGAGAGACGTATCATTGGGGGCGCATTCTACGCGTAACCATGGAAGCCGACACCGACGAGCAGAAAAAATCTCCTGCCACAACGGATGGCGGCCCCGTCACGCGCGCCCAGTTCCTCCATCTCTTCGCCGCGGTGTTCCTGCCGATGTTCATGGCCGCGGTGGATCAGACGCTGCTCGCCACGGCGACGCCGGCGATCGCGGCCTCGCTTGGCGGCCTGCGCGACACCTCGTGGATCGCGGTGGCCTACCTGCTCGCGGCGGCGACCATCGTTCCGGTGTACGGGCGGCTCGGCGACTCCCGGGGGCGGCGCAACATGCTGCTCGTCGCGCTCTCGGTATTCGTGCTCGGCTCTCTCGCCTGCGGCCTCGCGCAATCGCTCCCGCAGCTCGTCGCTGCGCGAGTGCTGCAGGGACTGGGTGGCGGCGGCTTGATGACGCTGTCGCAGGCGATCATAGGCGAGCTGGTGCCGCCGGTGGAGCGCGTCCGGTTCCAGGGCTATTTCGCGCTGGTATTCACGACCGCGAGCATAGCGGGACCGATCGTCGGCGGACTGGTGGTGTCGCACGTGAGCTGGCGGTGGCTGTTTTTCGCGAATCTGCCTTTTGCCGTCTTTGCCGCGTGGCGGCTCTGCAAGCTGCCCGCGGGCGAAAAGCATCCACCACCCGCAGGCCCGGTCGACGTGGCCGGCCATGTCTTGTTCGCCGTCGGGGCGCTCTCTACGCTCTACTGGCTCACCTCCGCCGGTCATCGGTTCGCGTGGGGCTCTGCGGCCAGCATCGCGCTCGGCGTCACCGCGGTCGTGTCCCTTGCTGCGCTGTACCTGCACGAGCGCCGGCACGGCGCGCCCTTTCTGCCTGTCGACCTGCTGCAGCAGAAAACCATAGGACTGTCCGCGGTCCTCGTGCTGCTCTTTGCCTCCTGCCTCTTCGCCATGGTGTTCTTCCTGCCGATCTACCTGCAGCTCGGCCACCGGGTAAGCCCGGCCGTATCGGGCCTGCTGCTCCTGCCCCTGACTGCCGGACAGGTCATTGCAGCGCTCACGTCCTCGCGCATACTCCGCCGTACCGGGGAGCCGCACGTGATCCCGGTCATCGGCATGTCGATCTCGAGCGCCGGGCTCCTCCTGCTCGGCCTGCTCCCGCCGCACATGGGGCTCGTCGTCGTGCTCGGTTTCGTCACCGGCCTGGGACTGGGCACGGTCATGCCGATCAACCAGGTCGTGGTGCAGACGGTGGCGGGCCGCGCACGTCTCGGCGCAGTGACGGCGCTGACGTCGCTGTTCCGGTCCTCGGGCGGGGCGGCGGGGGCGGCGCTCTTCGGCACCCTCGCTTTTGCGATGATCCCGGGCGCCGACCGGCAGTCGCTGCTCGGCAGCACGAGCGAAGCCGAGGTAGCGGTCATTGTGCAGGCTTTCCACCGCGCTTTCATTGCCGCCGCCGTGGTGGCGGCCCTTGCGGCTCTCACCGCAAGCCGGATACCGCGGATTACGCTGTGGGAAAGAAGCGGCAAGCATCCGCCTGAGATACCATCGCGCTAGAGTCCGCCCATGACCTGCCAGCACATCGCCGCAGCCAAGCTCGTCCCTCCCTCCAGCAAGGGATGCGACGAGTGCCTGAAAACCGGCTCGGGATGGGTCCACCTGCGTGTATGCCTGGAATGCGGGCACGTGGGCTGCTGCGACAGCTCGCCGGGCCGGCACGCGACGGCGCACTTTCACTCAACGAAGCATCCCGTGATGACGTCCTTTGAGCCCGGCGAACGGTGGGCGTGGTGTTTCGTCGACGAGGAAGACCTGAAGGTCCCGCCGCAGTACACGCGGTATCTGCGCAGATAATGGAACGCCGCCCTTTCGGATCCACCCGGCGCGACGTCCCCGTCATCGGGCAAGGGACCTGGTACCTCGATAGCGGGAACCGCGCCCTGGCAGTCGCCGCCCTGCGCCGCGGTCTCGATCTCGGCATGATGCACATCGACACCGCCGAGATGTACGGCGACGCGGAGCTGGTCATCGCGGATGCCATCGCCGGACGGCGCGACGAGGTGTTCCTGGTGTCCAAGGTCCTGCCCGGGAACGCCTCGCGCAACGGCACGGTGGCGGCTTGCGAAAAATCGCTCCGGCGCCTGAAGACGGAGCGGCTGGACTGCTATCTCCTGCACTGGAGCGGCTCGCATCCGCTCGCGGATACGGTCGCTGCCTTCGAGCGCCTGCAGCGCGACGGGAAGATACTCTCCTGGGGTGTGAGCAATTTCGATGTCGATGAGATGGAGGCCCTATGGAAGGCTGCCGGCGGGAAGGCGTGCGCCTGCAACCAGGTCCTGTACCACCTGAACGAGCGCGCTATCGAGCACGCCGTGATCCCGTGGTGCGAGAGAAACGGCGTGGCCGTAGTGGCCTACAGCCCGTACGGACACGACAACTTCCCGGGCGAGCGCACCGCCGGCCGGAAGGTGCTGGATAACATCGCCGCCGCGCACGGCGCCACCGCGCGCCAGGTTGCATTGCGCTTCCTCGTGCGGCAGCCCGCGGTATTCACGATACCGAAAGCGGCGAGCGCCGACCACGCCGCCGAGAATGCCGGGGCGGGCGATCTTCAGTTGAGCGAAGCGGAAATTGCGCAGATCGACAAGGCGTTTCCGCGCGGAAGGCCGCGGTCGTTGCCGATGTTGTAGAGCGTGGCGAGCGCGAAGCGCTACACAGTGCTGTTCTCGCGCAGCGCCTCGTCCCAGGGACCGGAGAACCGCCCCTTGCCGCCCTCGCCCGAGAACGGCCGGTCCCGGTGCCACTCGCTGCGCGGCAGCTCGTAGTAGACCTCGAGACCGTTGCCGTCGGGATCCGCGAAATAGACACCGATGGACACCTTGTGATCTCTGACGTGGAGCGGAATGTCCTTGTCCTTGAGCCGCTCGTACATTGCAGCCAGGTCGTCGAGGTTCGCCATCCGCCAGGCGATGTGATTCAGGCCAACCTGCCCTTTCTGCGGGCCTGGGGCGCTGTCACCCACCTCGAAGAGAGCGATGTCGTGAGCGTGATCCGGGTCGCACGAAAGGAAGGCGGCGCGCAGCTTCTGCGTCCCCGGGTGGTACATCGTGTCCTGGGTGTGCAGCCCGAACACGTCCGTGTACCACCGGTGCGAGCGCTCGGCGTTGCGCACGTAGATGTTGACGTGATCGAGGGCGAGGGGCTTGGTCGGCATATCTCCATCTCCTCGGGGGTGAACAGTGCAGAGGGGAGTATAGCGCAGGAGGTCGACGCCGATCGCTTGCCATCCCTTCACTGTGGCTGGAACCCGGTTCTTCGGATGATCTCCGTCCAGGTACGCGTGTAGGCACGAACCCGCGCGTCGAGCTGACGCTGCGTCATGAAGTCGATCGTCAGGCCTATGGTGGTCAGCCGCTCGCGGACGTCGGGCATGGCGAGCACCCGGGCGAGCGCGCTGGAAAATTCGTCGATGAGCGCCTGCGGCGTGCCGGCGGGGGCGAAGAAGCCGTAATAGGGCACGTCCTCGAAACCGGCGAGGCCCAGCTCCGTGAACGTGGGCACCTCGGGCATCACGGACTGCCGCGCTCCGCCGAGTACCGCGACCACGCGCAGCTTGCCGGCCCGATGATTCTCGATGAGCTCAGGTACCGAGCCCACGGCCGCGGGAATCTGGTTGCCCAGCATGTCGGCGATCATCGGCGCGCTGCCGCGGTAGGGCGCGGCAACGAGGTCGAGCTTGTAATTGTCCGCGATGACCTTGACCAGGAACTCAGGTACCGACGCCGGCGCGGGAATGCCGATGGCGCTCCTGCCGCCCCGGCTGCGGACCCAAGCGACGTAGTCGTTGAAATTCCTTGCCGGCGTGCCGCCGGAGACGGCAAGTGCGTTGACGAACGTCGCGCAGCCAGCCACCGGAACGAAGTCACGCCTCGGATCGAACCCCGGATTCCGGATCACCTGGGGCAGGATTGAAATCGTGTGATCGTGCGTGATGAACAGGGTCTTTCCGTCCGGGGTGGCGGCCCTCAACGCCTGTGCCGCTATCTGTCCTCCTGCGCCCGGCCGGTTCTCCACCAGCACGGGCACCGCGAGAGCGTCATTCAGGCCCCGGGAAAGCGTGCGTGCAACGACGTCGGTACCGCCACCAGGCGGGAATCCGACGAGAATGCGCAGCGGGTTACTGTCCTGGGCGAAAGTCGTGCCGCATCCGAATACGGCGACCAGCGCCAGCGTGAACAAGGCGGCTGAACAGCGCATGCGATATCAATTACTTCTGCCACGAATCGCGTAGCGTCACCGCCCGGTTGAAGCGGGGCGCTTCGGGCGCAGAATCGATGCGGTCTGCGATGAAATAGCCGTGGCGCTCGAACTGAAAGCGTTCTCCCCCCTTCGCTTCCTTCAACGCGGGCTCGAGCCGGGCGGTGATGACTTTCTTCGAGTCGGGATTGAGATCCTTCAGGAAATCCGTATCGCCCGCGCCCGGATGCGGGACCTTGAAGAGCCGGTCGTAGAGGCGCACTTCGGCCGCATACGCGTGCTTCGCGCTTACCCAGTGGATGTTGCCCTTGACCTTCACCTTCTCGGCTCCCGGCGTTCCTGATTTCGTCTCGGGATCGTAGGTGCAGCGCACGGTGTCCGTAGCGGCGTCGTAACCGGTGCACTCGATCACGTAGCCGTAGCGCAGGCGCACCTTGTTGCCGGGGAAGAGGCGGAAATAGCCCCTGGGCGGCTTCTCCGTGAAGTCCTCGCGCTCTATCCACAGCTCGCGCGAGAACGGGACCTTGCGCTTGCCCCAGTCCGGCTTCTGCGGGTGGTTGGGCACCTCGCACAGTTCTTCCTGAACTTCCGGGTAGTTCTCGATGACGAGTTTCACCGGGTCGAGCACCGCCATGCGGCGCGGGGCGACCTCGTTCAAGTGCTCGCGCATGCAATCCTCGAGCACGGAGTATTCGATCCAGGAATCGGCCTTGGAGACGCCGATGCGCTCGGCGAAGCGGCGGAAGCCTTCCCGTGTGTAGCCGCGGCGGCGCGCGCCGGCGAGCGTCGGCATGCGCGGATCGTCCCAGCCTTCGACGTGGCTCTCCTCGACCAGCTGGATCAGCCGCCGCTTGGAGAGCACGACGTAGGTCAAGTTAAGGCGCGCGAACTCGATCTGCTGCGGCAGCGGGCGGACGAGCCAGTTTCCCTCCGCGAGGCGCTCGAGGAGCCAGTCGTAGAACGGGCGCTGGTCCTCGAATTCCAGCGTGCACAGCGAGTGCGTGATGTTCTCCAGCCCGTCCTCTATCGGGTGGGCGTAGGTGTACAGCGGGTAGATGCACCACTTGTCGCCCGTGCGGTGATGGGTGGCCCTGCGGATGCGGTAGATCACGGGATCGCGGAGGTTGATGTTGGACGAAGCCATGTCTATCTTTGCGCGCAGCACGTGCTCGCCTTCCCTGAACTTGCCGTCGCGCATCTCGCGAAAGAGCTTCAGGTTCTCCTCGGGGCTGCGGTTGCGGTAGGGGCTCTCCTTTCCCGGCTCCGTCAGCGTGCCGCGCAGCGCGCGCATCTGGTCGGCGGACAGGCTGTCCACGTACGCATGGCCTTCCTCGATCAGGTACTCCGCCGCGTAGTACATGAAATCGAAATAGTCGCTGGCGTAGTAAAGGTTGGTGTTGCCCGCGTGCTCCCAATTGAAGCCGAGCCACGTGACCGCGGCGGCGATGGAGTCGACGTACTCCTGCTCTTCCTTCTCCGGGTTGGTGTCGTCGTAGCGCAGGTGGCAGGCGCCGCCATAATCCTCCGCGAGACCGAAGTTCAGGCAAATCGACTTGGCATGCCCGATGTGAAGATAGCCGTTCGGCTCGGGCGGAAAACGCGTCCGTATCTTCGCGGGATCGGGCGGCGCGCCTTCGTGCGCCTTCGCCGGCCCCGGTCTTCCGCCCCAGCGGCGCGCGGCGTACTTGCCGGCGGCGAGGTCGGCTTCGATGGCCGAGCGGATGAAGTTGGACGTCTTGGCCGGGGTGTCGGGCATGAAGGCTATTTTAGCCGACAGCCCGGAACGTGGAACGTGGAAGGATGAAGGATGACCTTTTCGGTTTCCTGGAGAAACCAGGTCATCCTTCCACGTTCATCCTTCATCCTTTGACCGCTGTCAGCGGTCACTGCTCCAGCGGCTTGAACCCGGTCTCCTTGACCAGCTTCGCCCAGCGGTCTTTCTGCTCCACGAGCCACTTCCCGAATTCCGGCGGGCTCATGAGCAATGGCGTCGTGCCCTGCGCGGCGAGCTTCTCCTTCATGTCGGGCAGGTTCATGATGCGGTTCACTTCCGCGTTGACCTTCGTGATGACGTCCGGCGGCGTCTTGGCTGGCGCCAGTATCCCCTGCCAGGAGCCGGTGACGAAGCCTTCCAGCCCCTTCGTCTCTCCGACCGTGGGCACGTCTGGCATGGAAGGATCGCGCTTTGCGCTCGACATCGCGATCGGCCGCACCTTGCCGCTCTTGGCATGCGCGATCGACTGCAGCATGCCGAGAAACAGCACGTCGCACTCGCCGGTGATGACCTGGAGCATGGACTGCGAGCCCCCCTTGCCGGGAACGTCGGTCCACTTGATTCCGGCGCGCTGCGTGAACAACATGCCGGCGAAGTGCGGCGCGGTGCCCAATCCGGTCGCGTAATTCAGCTTGCCCGGCTGCTTCTTGGCGACCGCGATCAACTCCGCCGTCGTGCGCGCCGGCAGGGACGGATGCACCGACAGGAGGTGCGGCGAATAGGAAACCATGCCGACGGGCGCCAGGTCGCGGGCCGTGTCGAAAGGCACCTTGCGGTACACGCTGGGTATGATGGTCAGGTTGCCCACGTCCATAAGGACCAGGGTGTAGCCGTCGGCCGGCGCGCGCACGGTGAGCTCCACCCCGATGATGCCTGCAGCGCCCGGACGGCTGTCGGCGATGACGGACTGCCCCCAGGACTCGGTCAGCTTCTGCCCGACCATCCGAGTCAGGATGTCGGAGGTGCCGCCCGGCGGGTAGGGCACGATGATGCGTATCGGCTTCGCCGGATAATTTTGAGCCACTCCTGCGTGGCTCACAATTACTAATGAAAGACCAACAACAATTGCGGCAAGGCTCTTCATTGTTCCTCCTGATACGTGGCGGCGCCCTACTATACCCGTTCTTTCATTAGAGGCGCTTTTTCACCGCCTCGAGCAGCTCCTGCAGCTTGAACGGCTTGGTGATGTAGTCGTTGGCGCCCAGCTCGACGCCGAAGTTCCGGTCGTAGGTGCGCGTGCTGGCGGTGAGAAAGATGAAAGGAACGTGCGAGGTCGTGACGTTCTCCCGGAGAGAAAACAGCACGCCGAAGCCGTCCATCCCGGGCATCGCGATGTCGCAGATGATGAGGTCGGGTGGTTGCGCGAGCGCCGCTTCCACGCCCGCTGTGCCGTTCTCCGCGGTCAGCACCTCGTACCCTTCGGCCTTGAGCAGCCGCGCTACATTGGCCCGCAGGTCGGGTTCGTCCTCGATCACCAGGATGGTCGCCATGCTGTCACCTTGGAAATGTTGCGGTTCAGCCCAGTGGAACCGTCATCCGGAACGTCGTCCCCAGCCCGGGAACGCTCTCCACGGTCACGCTGCCCCCGTGCAGCTCGAGGGACTTTTTCACGATGGCGAGCCCCAGCCCGGTGCCCGCTATGGTGCCGACGTTGCGCGCCCGGTGAAAGGTCTCGAACAGGCGCGTCTGGTCCTCGGGCGGTATTCCTATGCCTTCGTCCCGTACCTCGAACCGGGCCTCCTTCGCATCGACCGCCACCCGGAGCTCGATCCGCCCGCCGTCGGGGGAATACTTGATCGCGTTGGAAAGCAGGTTCGAGAGCGCGTGGCGCAGCAGCTTCTCGTCCACCCGCACCGGGCCGCGCACGCCTTCATAGAGGAACTCGATCGTGTGCCGCCCGCCCGCCGAGCGCCGCATCTCGCCCGCGAGCTGCGTGCAGAACGCGGCGAGATCGGCGGGCGCCGGAGAAAACTGGAGCATGCTCGCTTCGGCCTCGCCGATGGTGAGCACGTTGTCGAGCATGCGGGTCATGCGCTCCACGCTCCCGCGTATGCTGCGGTAGAGGTCTTCCTTCTCTTCCGGCGGCAAGCGGTCCGTGTACTGCTCCAGCAGCTCCGCCGAGGAGAGTATGGTGGCGAGCGGCGTTCGGAACTCGTGCGAGGTCATGGCCACGAAGCGCGATTTCAGCTCGTTCAGCTCGCGCTCCTTCTCCAGGGCCCTCTTCACGTCCTCTTCGGCGTGCTTGCGCTCGGTGATGTCCTGGAAGGTCCAGATCGTTCCCTTCGAGAGGTCGTCGGGGTCCACGTAGTTGCCGTAGATCTGGCACCAGATGAGCGTGCCGTCCTTGCGCCTCTGCCAGCGCTCGGTCACGCACGGCCTGCCCGAGGCGAGAATCCGGTACGCGGTATTGCCGAATGCCTCGTAGCTCTCCAGGTCCGGAAAGTGTACGACGGAGAGCTGCCCGATCAGCTCCTCGCGCGCGAAGCCCATCATGCTCGCGAAGGTCTCGTTCACCCACAGGTGGCGGCGGTTGACCGAGAAGGCGATACCCACGAGCGTGCTCTGCAGGATGACGTCGCGCTCGGCGAGCGAGCGCTGCAGGCTCTCCTGCAGTTCCTTGCGCTCGGTGATGTCGACGCTGGTCCAGACGGTGCCGTGCGCCGGGCTCTTCGCGTCCACCGCGGTGCCCGAGCACTGCACCCAGATCAGGGAGCCATCCTTGCGCTTCAACCGCTGCTCGGAAACGTGGGAGCGCCCCGAGCGCAGCAGTGGATAGCCGGCCGCGCCGAATACCTCGAAGCTCTCGCCGTCCGGATACAGGACCGAGGTCGGCCGGCCAGTCAGCTCGTCGCGGTCGTACCCCAGCATGCGCGCGAAGGTCTCGTTGAGCCAGGTGAGATGACCGTCCACCGCGAGCGTGATTCCCACCAGCATGCTCTCGAGGATACTGTCGACCTGGAACAGCGAGCGCTTGAAATCGTCCCGCGCCCTGCGCTCGACCGCGGGACTATTGCCAGAACCGGAACCTATCTCAGTGGCAGGCACGTGTGCGACGGAGGCGAGGGGGGATGCAGGCCGAGGTTCGCCGGTTCGGAAACGAAATTATCGGCTATTCTACTGCCCTGAGTCACCCATTCCTTGCCTCGACGCGCGTGAAAACCACAACGGCAGGCGTGCTCCGGCTGCTGGCGGACGGCGAGTTTCATTCGGGCGTGGCGCTCGCGCAGGCGCTGGGCGTCTCGCGCGCGAGTGTATGGAATGCGGTGCGCGAGCTGGAGACGATGGGGACCGCCGTCTACAAGGTGCACGGGCGCGGCTACCGCTTTCCGCACGCGCTCTCG
Organism: Burkholderiales bacterium; assembly: GCA_035649495.1. Classification (GTDB taxonomy): domain Bacteria; phylum Pseudomonadota; class Gammaproteobacteria; order Burkholderiales; family SG8-41; genus SG8-41. Next base: position 20,894 of record DASRJL010000155.1, read on the forward strand.
CTGCTCGACCGCGCGGCGATAGAGCGGGCTCTGGGTCCTCTCGCGGCGCGACTTTCCGTGGAGGTGCGCACCGCCGCCGCATCGACCAACGCGCTCCTGCTCGAGCGCGCGGCCGCGGGCGCCGCGAGCGGTACCGTGATTGCCGCCGAGTGGCAATCCGCCGGCCGTGGACGCCGCGGGCGCGCCTGGCACTCGGGAATCGGCGGCGGGCTCGCGTTCTCGATGCTGTGGCGGTTCGCTCAGGGCGCGAGCGAGCTGTCGGGCTTGAGCCTGGCGGTGGGCGTCGCCCTCGCGCGCGGGCTCGCCACGCTCGTCGGACCCGGGATCGCTCTCAAGTGGCCGAACGACATCATGGCCGACGGCGGCAAGCTGGGCGGCATACTGATCGAGCTAGCGGGCGACGTGCTGGGTCCCGGCGCGGCGGTGATCGGCGTGGGGATCAACGTCTGGCTCTCTGCCGGCGTGCGCGCCGGCATCGACCAGCCGGCCACCGACCTGGAAAGCATGCTCGACGGGCCGGTGGACCGCAATGCGCTCCTCGCGGGCCTCCTCGCCGAGCTCGACCGCGCGCTCGCGGTGTTCACCGCCGCAGGATTCGGACCGTTTCGGTCGGAATGGGAGAGCCGGCACGTGCACCAGGGAAAACCGGTCACGGTGCTGCTGCCCGACGGCCGCAGCGAGCAGGGGGAGGCGCGGGGCGTCGCGGAGGACGGCTCGCTGCTGCTCGAGACACCGTCGGGGTTGACACGCTTCCATAGTGGAGATGTCAGTTTGCGTCCTGAGTAGATGGACGAGCGTATGCGAATCCTGGCAATAGACGCCGGCAACACTCGCATCAAGTGGGGGCTGCACGACGGCGAGGGGTGGCTCGTGCAGGACTGGATCGCGACGGCACGCGCAGGGAACCTGCTCGCCAGGTGGGCGAAGCTGCCGCGCGCGGAATCGGCCGTCGTCTGCAACGTTGCTGGCGAGGCCGTGAAGCGCTCGCTCGCCGCCGCCGCCCGGAGGCTGGTCCTGCCGCTGCGGTTCGTCGCGAGCCGCGCGCGGCAATGCGGGGTGGCGAGCTCGTATGACCGCCCGGCCCAGCTCGGTGCCGACCGCTGGGCGGCCCTGATCGGCGCCTGGCACCTGCTCCATGGCCCCTGCGTGGTCGTGAACGTGGGCACGACGATGACGGTGGATGCCCTTACCGGCGACGGCGTATTCCTGGGCGGGACGATCGTTCCCGGCCCGGACCTCATGCGGAGCTCGCTCGCAAGCAGTACTGCGGGCTTGCGGCCGCAGGGCGGCGAATTCGCGTTCTTCCCGGGGCGGACCGAGGACGCGATCGCCAGCGGCGCGATCAACGCGCTCGCGGGCGCGATCGAGCGCATGCAGCGCTTCATGCGAGAGGCCGGGCTCGCCTCGCCGCTCGTGGTCCTTTCCGGCGGCGCCTCGGGGTCGGTCGCGTCCGCGCTTAACCTACCGGTGGAGGTTGTGGATAATCTGGTGCTCGAGGGCCTGCTGCGTATTGCCCTCGACGACCAGTGACCAGTGAAGAGTGAACAGTGAACAGTGACCCGTTGAATCGCAGACCTGTCCTGGGGCGGGCTGCTGAAGCGCTTTTCCCGGCCACCGGTCACCGGTCACCGGTCACTTGAGCAACGCGCATGCGCGCGCTATTCCTCGCACTGGTCTTTGCCAACCTGGCGTTCTTCGCCTACACCCAGTTCGCGGGGGAGAGCGCCGCGAGAGACTCGTTTTCCCAGCTGGAAGTGGGCGCGGACAAGATCAAGGTGCTCAAGGCGTCCGGCAAGAGCGCGCCCGACCGGATTGCACCGGCGGCCAGGGGCGCCCCCGCCACTACCGCGACCGCCGCTCCCACCGCGTGTATCGAATGGGGCATCTTTGCCGGGCCGGCGATCGCGCGCGCCGACACGGCCCTCGCCCGGCTCGAACTGCCGCAGGAGAAAGTAGAGCGCACGGTCACGGATGCGGGCGGCTACTGGGTCTACGTGCCGCCGCTCAAGACCAAGCCCGAAACGGACCGCAAGGTCGGCGAGCTGAAGGCGCTCGGCGTCGCCGATTTTTTCATCGTGCAGGACACCGGGCAGTGGCGCAACGCGATCTCCCTCGGCATCTTCAGGACCGAGGAGGCGGCGCAGGGATATCTCGCGCGGTTGAAGGAGCGCGGCGTGCGCTCGGCCGTCGCCGAGCGGCGCGATAACTTCCTGAAGCAGACCGCGTTCCTGGTCCGGGAGCCGGACGAAGCCCTGGTGGCGCGCCTGGCGACGCTGCAGCAGGACTTTCCCGGGAGCGAGCTGAAGGCGACGCAATGTCCGGGGGCTGCGGCGACGAAAGGCTGACCATGGGACGCGCGCTGCGAGCCGCCCCCGAAGATGCCTACGGCACCGGGTTCTACGTCCGCGATGCGGACAGCTATATCCTGGGGTTCGTTCAGCCGGCGGAGTAGAGGTGCCTGGCGCGGTAGGGCCGGATAGGGCCGAAATAAGGGGCTAAATCGTCCCTCTTCGTCGATATACCCGTCCAGCGTCCGTGAGAACCTACGCCCCGACCGCTTCCTAGACTGCGGTGGGTAAGCCATGAGCCCGGGTGCTGCAAAAACGCTTCGCTACGTTGGACTGGCCAGTGCCCTGAGCCTGGTTGTCGCCGGCATTATCTTCGGCGCGTGGCAGGCGACGGGGAGTTTCGCCGAGCAGCGGATTGCCGAGCTGGTCGCCACCGAAGTCCGTGACACGGAACGGGCCGCGGAAGGCATCGGACGCGCGGTCGAAAGACGCTTTGCCTTTCTGCGAGGCGTGCCTGCCCTCCTGGCCGACGAAGAGGGCCTGCGGAGCACCATCGCGACCGGATTCGATTCAAGATCGAACGCTGCGGGTCGCCGCCTGGCCCGTACCGCGCGGGAACTGGAGTTGAACGGGGCCTGGGTGACGAATCGCGACGGCGTGTGCATTGCCGCCGCCAACTTCGACAAGTCGGACAGCGTGGTAGGAACCAACTTTTCCGACCGGGAGTATTTCCAGTCCGCGAAGCGCGGCGAACGGGGGCAGCACTATGCGGTGGGTCGCCGCATGCTTACTCCCGCCCTGTACTTTTCGGCGCCCGTCATGATCGATGGCCAGTTCGCGGGTGCCGTCGCAATAAAGATGGAACTCCCCAGGCTCTCGGAGTGGGTGACGGGCACGGACTCGTTCATCACGGACGAAAACGGCGTCATCATCCTGGCCAGCGACGCGCGGCTGGAGAACCGGGTGATGCCCGGCTCGCCGGTCCATGCCCTGCCGGACTCCGCGCGCATGGCCCTGTACCATCGGACGGATTTCGCCGAGGTGCCCGTCCGCTCGGCGGGCGATCCCCGGCAGCCCAGATTGATCCATTACAACGATGAGCCCTTGCCGCAGGTGGCCGCCCGTGTTCCAGTCCCCGGGACGATGCTCACGGTGCACGTGCTGTCCCGGGTCGACCACATCGACAGGATGCGAACGGATCGGATCAGCGCGTTCTACCTGATCGTGTTCGGTGGAATCGTCAGCGTGGCGTTGATCCTCGGCGCGATCCTTCAAGTGCGGCGCAGCAACTCGCACCGCGCCGAGCTGAGCGCCAGTAATGCGGCACTCTCCGATCTCAATGAAAGGCTGGAGCACGAAGTGAGCACCGATGCGCTCACGCGTTGCGCGAATCGGCGGCGCTTCATCGAAGCGCTGGGTGTCGAGCTTGCCCGGGCCAGGCGGCATGGCTCCACGCTGAGTGTCCTCATTGCCGACATAGACCATTTCAAGCGGGTGAACGACATCTACGGCCACGCGGCCGGCGACCATGCTTTGCGTCATTTCGCCGCCGTTGCCGCTCGATCGATTCGCAGCGAGGACCTGCTCGCGCGCCTCGGCGGCGAGGAGTTCGTCGTGCTCCTGCCGGAGACCGATCAGGCGAGCGCCCTCATCCTCGCGGACCGGATTCGTGCAGCCATCGAAGCGACGCCTCTGTCGCTGCCGGAGGGGGCGATCGTGATGACGGTAAGCATCGGGGTGGGGACGCTGAACGCAGCGGAGGCGACGCCCGAATCGTTGCTGCAGTATGCCGACAAAGCCCTTTACATGGCGAAGGAGAGCGGACGCAACCGCGTCGTGCCCTGGACCATGGCGCTCGCTGCCTGAAAATCCCCCGGACGGTTCAGCCTTTCGCGCCGCGGATGCGGGAGATAACGTCCGTCGTCGAGCGCTGATGCACGAACGGAATCGACCGCACCGTCCCGCCCCAGCTCCGCACCTCCGACGCGCCAACGATCGCGTCTTCCTTCCAGTCTCCGCCTTTTATCAGCACGTCGGGCCGCACCGTCCTTATCAGCTCCAGGGGAGTGTCTTCCTCGAACCAGGTGACGAGCGTCACCGCTTCGAGCGCCGCGGCGACCGCGAGCCGGTCCGGCAGGGAATTCACCGGCCGGTCCTCGCCCTTGCCCAGCCTGCGCGCGGAGGCGTCCGAATTGAGCGCGAGAACCAGACTCGCGCCCAGGGCGCGCGCCTGCGCGAGGCAGGTCACGTGACCGCGATGCAGGATATCGAAGACGCCGTTGGTGAACACCAGCGGTCGGGAGAGCTTGCCGATGCGGGAAGCCAGTTCAGCCGGCGGGCAGATCTTGCGCTCGAATTCGACGGCCGCCCTCATTCCTCAGTCGAGGTACTCGAACAACCGCACGACCTTGCTGACCCCGCTCGTTGTGCGGGTGATCTCGGTAGCGTCGGCTGCCTCCTGCTTCTTCACGAGCCCGAGGAGGTAAACCACGCCGTTCTCGGTAACGACCTTGACGTGCACCGGGTTGAATTTCTGTCCGTCCACGAAGCGCGCCTTGACCTTGGAGGTCGTCACCGTATCGTTCGTCCGGACGGAAAGCGGGGTGACCGGCGCGACGGCCAGCTCGTCGTAGACCGAGCGCACCTTCTCCACGGACTGCGCGATGCGTGCTGCCTGCTCCTTGGACGCTGCGTCGGGTACTTCTCCGGTCAGCAGCACGATGCCGTTGTAGCTCGTTACGTTGACGTGGATGCTGCCCTTCAGGCCGTCGCCGATCCGCGAGGAGGCCCTGGTCTCTATCACCTGGTCGTCGGTGAACGTGCCGACCGTGCGGCGGTCTTCGGCGACCAGGACGCCCGTGGCGGCGGCCCCGCCCACCACCAGCGGGGCGCAACCGTGCAGCGCCGGCAGGGCCGCGAGCAACAGCAGGATTCCACAGCGCGACATGCCTTGCATCATTCCACTCCCAGCAAAAGACAATCGATCGCGTCGCACAGGCAGTGCAGCGTGAGCAGATGCACCTCCTGTATGCGGGCCGTGCTCTGCGCGGGCACGCAGATATGAATGTCGGAGGGCAGCAGCAGCTCGCCCATCCTGCCGCCGTGATGGCCGGTCAGCGCGACGACTCCGATCTGGCCCTCGTGCGCCGCCTGCACCGCGGCGATCACGTTCCGGGAATTGCCGCTCGTGGAGATCGCCAGCAGCATGTCCCCGGCCTGTCCCAGCGCGCGCACCTGCTTGGAGAAGATCTGCTCGTAATCGTAGTCGTTGGCGATGGAGGTGAGCGTGGACGAGTCGGTCGTCAACGCGATCGCCGCGAGTCCCGGGCGCTCCATCTCGAACCGGTTCAGCATCTCCGCGGAGAAATGCTGCGAGTCCGCCGCCGATCCACCGTTGCCGCAGCTCATGATCTTCCCGTCCTGCCTGAGGCACCGGACCATGCACTCGGCGGCGGCCGCGATGGGTCCGGCGAGCGCATCCATTGCCTGCAGCTTTAGATGCGCGCTCTCGGAAAAGTTCTCGCTGATGCGGGCGATGAGGTCCATGTCGGCGGCCATTGTACCCCGACTGGCGACGAAGGAGCCGTCGAACCCAATTCGGGTATCAAATGGGTTCATATCATTCCCTTCCCTCAATGCATCGGTGATCCGCTCGATGCGCCGGGACTCTACCGCTCACCAGGAACTGGAGCGGAAAAATGGGGATAGTCCCGGTATTTGCCGATAGAAACGGGTCTAAGTTTTCGCAAGGCCATATTTCATCGGATATATTGCCGTGTTCACTCTCCGAACGCGTCTCGAATCCACTCGATCCGGGGCGGTTCTCCCGTGAGGAGGACGACGTCGAACCGGCACGCGCAATCGACGCGGTGGCTCGCCAGATAATGTCGCGCCGCGACGAGCACTTTCTTTCGTTTGGCGGCGGTGATGCTTCCGGCGGCGCCGCCGAAGGCATCGGACTTGCGGGAGCGGACTTCGACAAACACCGCCGTCGCGCCACTTCGCGCGATGATGTCTATTTCCCCGAACCTGCAGCGGTAGTTGCGCGCGACGATCCGAAGTCCGCGCGCTTCCAGGAACGCCGCGGCGAGCGCCTCGGCGGCGTCACCGCTGCTCACGGGCCTCGCCCGTGATCCTGAGCTTGCCGTCGCTGAACTGCGCGGCCGTCAGGGTGCGCGAGAACTGATGGTCGGCCCTCAGCGTCAGGCGCCCGATTACGCCGTCGAGCGTGGTGACGGGTTTGCCGGAGAGCAGCTCCTGCGTGACGCGAAACGCATCGATGCCGAGCGCGTAGAAGCGGTCGAGATCGGGATCGCGGTAATCCTGGCGCGGATAGACCATCACGGCCGGGTGGTCCGGCTGGAGGAGCCACGGCATGTCGAGGAAGCGGATATTCGCGAGATCGAACCCTCGCAGCGGGCTGGTGTTGCCCGGGTAGACGTGCGAAGTTGCGTAGAGCTCGAGGCTGCCGAGATAGGCGCGGGCCAGCCGCGCGCGGGAGAAATCGAGGGCGAAGAACGCCATGTCGGCGGCGCCCAGTCCGGCAGCCTGTTTGATCCGGGAGAGCTCGGCCTGGTCGGAGCTGAACGCATATTCCGCGACGATCCTGCCGCCGAGCCGGGTGAATTCCTCCACGAAAGCCTGGTGGATGCGCCTGAACAGCGGGGTCCCGGCGTGGAGTGTAATGGCGTTCTGCCGCCCCTCCTGCCAGGCGAGCTGCGCCACCTGGCGCGCCTCCGATTCGGCGTGCAGGGAGAGCACGTAGAGATCGCGCTGCCCGGCAACCGCCCGGTCGGGAACGTTGAGCGCAATCGTCGGAACGATTACCAGGGCGCTGTCGGCGACTGCCGAGACGCCGTTTCGCGTGAGCGGCCCCACGACAAGCCGCGCCCCGTTTTCCAGGGCGCGTCGGTAATTATCGACCGCGGAACGCTCGTCGTCGCCCACGGCGTAGATACGCAGCGGCAGCGGTGCGCTTCTCTGTACCTTTGCCGCGGCGAGAAAGCCGTTTCTCACCGCTTCCGCGTGCTTTGAGAACGACGGCGACTCGAGCGGCAGCAGGAGCGCGATGTGGGGAACCTGCGACTCCGCCTGCCCGGGTGCAGCCCTGGCAGCCGGCGCGGATTTCGGAGGCTCCGCACCCCGGGGGTCAGGCGGGAGAGGCAGCGGGGCTTCCAGCGGCGGCGGCGTTCTGGCGGGCGCTGTTACCGCTTCACCTGGTACGGACGCGGCTACCGCCTCGCTGGCAAACGCGTACCCGCCACCGTATAGTACCGCCGCAGCGAAGGTGACAACGGGCAGCCGATGGAGCACGCCGCAGCGCATGGGGGAGCCGGAGGGAAACGCAGTCCGACATTATATGTAGTGGCCACCCCGATTGGAAACCTGAGTGACATCAGCCTGCGCGCGCTCGAAGTGCTGAAGACAGTGGATGCCATCGCGGCCGAAGACACCAGAGTGACCGCGCGCCTGCTCGAGCGCTACGGCATCGCCAAGCGCCTGATTTCAGTCCACGAGCACAACGAGAAGCGCGCGATCCGGGAGGTTCTCGAGTTCCTCGCGGCCGGCAGATCGCTGGCCCTCGCGTGCGACGCGGGAACGCCCGCGATTTCCGATCCCGGCGCGCTCCTCGTGGGCGCGGCAAAGGATGCCGGGTTTGCCGTGATCCCGATACCCGGGCCGAATGCGGCAGTGACAGCGTTCTCGGCGGCGGGATTTACCGCGCCGCATTTCCTGTTCTACGGTTTCCTGCCGCCCCGCGCCGGCGAGCGCCGCCGCGCGCTGGCACAGGTCGCGGCGCTCCCGTACGCTCTCATCTTCTACGAGACCCCGCACCGCATCGCGGCGTGCATTGCCGATCTGCGCGCGACGCTGGGAAGCGAACGGCGCATCGCGATAGCGCGCGAGCTGACCAAGGTCTACGAAACCATCCACCGCTGCACGATCGCCGAGGCCGATGCCTGGCTCGCCGGAGATCCGGACCGCAGCCGCGGCGAGTTCGTCCTGATCGTCGAGGGCGCGCAGCCGCCTGCGCGCGGGGCGGACGAAGGCGCCCACCGGACGCTCGAGATCCTGCTCGGCGAGCTGCCGGTCAAGCAGGCCGTGGCGCTCGCCGCGAAGCTGACCGGGGGAAAGCGGAACGAGCTTTACAAGCGGGCTCTTCAACTCAAAAAGGCGTGAATAGTGATTGGTGAATGTGATTGGAAGGCACAAGCCGTAGGCCACTCATCACTCATCACTCATCACTCATCACTATGCGCAGCATAACAATCACCCGCCCCGACGACTGGCACCTCCATTTGCGCGACGGCGAGCATTTGCGCGCCGTGCTGCCGGACACTGCGCGGCGCTTTGCGCGTGCGATCGTCATGCCGAATCTGCGGCCCCCGGTGACGACGACGGATGCGGCGCTCCGCTACCGGGACCGCGTGCTGGCGGCGCTGCCCGCAGGCAGCGTGTTCGAGCCGTTGATGACGCTCTATCTCACCGACAACACGGCCCACGGCGAAATCGCTGCGGCGCGGGCGAGCGGTGTGGTGCATGCAGTCAAGTACTATCCGGCGGGTGCTACCACCAACTCCGAATCGGGGGTGACCAATCTCGCGAAGTGCGCGCGCGTGTTCGAGGCGATGGAGCGGAACGGCATGCCGCTCCTCGTGCACGGCGAGGTGACCGATCCCGGCGTGGACGTTTTCGACCGGGAGCGGGTGTTTCTGGAACGCGTTCTGGCGCCGCTCGTCGAGCGCCATGCCGGGCTCAAGATCGTGATGGAGCACATCACCACGCGTCAGGCGGTTGAGTACGTCGCTGGAGCGCCGGCACGCGTCGCAGCGACCGTCACGGCCCACCACCTGCTGCTCAATCGCAACGCGCTGTTCGAGGGCGGCATCCGCCCGCATCACTATTGCCTGCCGATCGTGAAACGGGAGGAGCACCGGCAGGCGCTGGTCGCGGCGGCTACCGGCGGCAGTCCCAGGTTCTTTCTCGGTACCGACAGCGCGCCGCACGCGCGGCACACCAAGGAACATTTCTGCGGTTGCGCCGGGATCTACACGGCGCATGGCGGTATCGAGCTGTATGCCGAGGCATTCGCCGCCGCGGGCGCGCTCGACCGGCTCGATGATTTTGCCGGCCGCCACGGGGCGCAGTTCTACGGGCTGCCAGTCAATCGGGAAAAAATCACTCTCGTCGAGGAGGCGCGCCCGGTGCCGGAGGAGATTCCGTTCGGAGCGGACGCACTGGTGCCGTTTCGCGCCGGTGCGAAACTGACCTGGCGGTTGGCGTAGAACTGAGCCGCATTAGTTTCGCAACATCCTGCCATTTAGCAGAAGCGTTTCGAAATGGAGGTGTCGCGGCGGCAGTAGTCTACGGAAACGCGGGGATCGTCGGCTCGAAACCGACCGAGCGGGCTTCCGGACGGCGGCGCGCTACCAGGTCGGTGATTTCCTCGATGCGCCGCATGGGCACGTCCACCATCATGAGCACCTGGCCGCGGTCGATCTCCGCGTGAAACCGCCGCAGCTGCGAATTCGGCAGCGCCGCGCCCGCAAGGCTCGCCGCCCAGGCGCCGAATGCCGCGCCGAACAGGGCGGTGAACAGTATCGTTGCCAGGGGAAGCACGGCACCCGTCGGCGGGAACATCACGAACAGCCCGCCCGCGCAGGCGCCGGCAACGCTGCCGATCAGGATGCCCAGCCGGGCGCCGTGGACCACGTCGGTTTTCTGGAGGACGTTCGCCGCGGGCAAGTCAGCGGGCAGCATGTCGCGCCGGGCGAGCAGGTGCACGTGTCCAACCTCGATGCGCGCGAGCAGCAGCTCGTTCACGCTGGCGCGCGCGCTGGCGATGTCCGGCAATAGAAAGTAAAGGCGGCGTCGCATCAGCATACCTTCCTCCTTCTCAGGGAAGTCGTTGCTGCTCATTAGACGGGCAATCGCCGGGCTAGTTTCTTGGTGGGCCGGGGAACACTCGATGGAACGCACGGCGGCGCGGGTGATCCAACGTGTACAATTGCGCCCGGGAAGCCAGCCGGGCAGCCGCTGCGCACGGAAGAAGCGAGCCTATACGATGGTTCGTACCGAGCGGAGAGGAAAGTCCGGGCTCCATAGGGTAGGGTGGCGGCTAATCACCGCCCGCCGTGAGGCGAGCAATAGGGCCACAGAGACGAGTCCTGGTGCAGGCAACTGTATCGGGGGTGAAACGAGGCAACCTGCACCCGGAGCAACACCAAATAGGCAAGCGCTGACGCGACCCGCCGAGCTTGCGGGTAGGTGGCTCGAGCCGTGGAGCAATCCACGGCCTAGAGGAATGGCTGTCAGGGGCCGCAAGGCCTCACAGAACCCGGCTTACAGGCTGGCTTCCTTTTTTTCATTTCCCCGCTGTTGCCATCGCGCAACAGCCTTCTTTCCCTGCCCGGCCGTACGGGGTATCCCACAAAGTTAACGTGATACTTTTGATTTAAGTGTTATCACTATGTTTTTACGATATATTAAGTCGTAAAGAACTGCGGGTACTCGTGTCATATTTCCCCATAAGTCTTTGTCCTGAAAACAGAAACAGGCGACTCACTTGACCGCCTCCAACGGTACTCATATAGTGGGTATTAGTGGAGAAAAGTGGGAAAACAGAGCTACCTGTTGTAGACAGGGCGCTGTCCTCCCATAGGGCGGTTGTCGGATCCGGCTCCGGCAGCTTCCCGGCGCATAGCCGGCGGTTCGAACCTAGGGGGAGTGGTGTTTCGCGGCGTCGCACAGCTGAGTCTCGACAGCAAGGGCAGGCTCGCCGTGCCGTCACGGTTTCGCGATCCGCTCAACGAGCGCTGCGGCGGCCAGGTCGTCGTCACCGCCGATTCCGACCGCTGCCTGCTCATCTATCCCCTTCCCGAGTGGGAACCCATAGAGCAGAAGCTGATGTCGCTCTCGAGCTTCAACCCGCAGATCCGCGAGCTGCAGCGGCGGGTGGTCGGGTACGCCGAGGACGTTGTCATGGACGCGACGGGGCGGGTCCTCGTGCCGCCAGCGCTGCGCCAGTTCGCGCAGCTCGGCAAGAGCGTCGTGCTGGTGGGGCAGGGCAACAAATTCGAGTTGTGGAACAAGGACAACTGGGAACAGTTGATGGACCGGGGTGGCGGTTTCGGCACGGGCGGGCTCCCGCCTGAGCTGGAGGGTTTCTCCTTGTGAGCAATGGCTCACATACCGCCGTCCTCTCAGAACAGGCAGTAAACGGATTGAACGTGCGCAGCGACGGAGTCTACGTCGACTGCACATTCGGTCGAGGCGGGCACAGCCGCCTGATTCTGGCGCGGCTGGGACCGGCGGGACGGTTACTCGGGCTCGACCGCGACGCGGAGGCGGTGGTGGCCGCAGGAGCGATAGTTGACGGGCGATTTCGCATGTTGCACGGGCGGTTCAGCGGGCTCAAGGAGCTCGCTGCCGGCGCCGGGATCAGCCAGGCCGACGGCATCCTGCTCGATCTCGGCGTGTCGTCGCCGCAGCTCGACGATCCCGCCCGCGGCTTCAGTCTGCGTTTCGACGCGCCCCTCGACATGCGCATGGACAGGGGCGGCGGCATCACCGCCGCCGAGTGGCTCGCGCAAGCGGGTCCGCAGGAACTCCGGGAGGTCATAAAAACCTATGGCGAAGAACGGTTTGCTAAACAGATTGCAGCAGCGATTGTTGCGGCTAGAGCGCGGGGACCTGTACGCACCACACGACAACTTGCCGCGCTCGTGGCAACGGCCGTTCCTGCGCGGGCGCGCGAACCACACCAGGATCCGGCGACGCGCACGTTTCAAGCTCTACGGATTCACCTCAATCAGGAGCTTGAGGAATTGTCGCTAGCGCTGCCCCGGTGCATGGAACTCCTGCGGCCCCACGGGCGTCTGGTGGTGATCAGCTTCCACTCCCTTGAAGACCGCATCGTCAAGCGCTTCCTGCGCGCGGAGGCGCGTCCGGACCGGCTCCCGCAGCGGCTGCCGGTGCGCGCGAGCGAAACGGCCCGGCCGCGGGTGGCGCTCGTCGGGCGGGCGATCAGGCCGGATTCGGCCGAGGTCGCGGCCAATCCCCGCGCTCGCAGCGCCGTGATGCGGATCGCGGAAAAGCTGCCGGCATGATGGCGCGGCTCACCCTGGTCCTTCTCGCCGTTCTGGTCGGGTGCGCCCTCGCGCTCGTCACGTCACAGCACCGCGCGCGCAAGCTCTATGTCGAGCTGCAGAAGGAGCAGGACCTCGCCCGGCAGCTCGATGTCGAATGGGGGCAGCTGCAGCTCGAGCAGAGCACTTGGGCGATGCACGCACGCATAGAAAGAGTCGCCACGCAGGCACTCAGCATGCGGGTGCCCCCGCCCGGCCGCGTGCAGATGGTGCCGCCTGCAACCGTGGAGCACCGGCCGTGAGCCTTGCCCGGCATCCGCAGCTTCACGTGCGGTTGCCCGCGTGGCGCTCGCGCCTGCTGCTCGTCCTGGTGCTCGGCTGGCTCGCCGCGCTCGCGGGCCGCGCGTTCTACCTCCAGGGGCTGCACCACAACTTCCTGCAGCAGAAAGGCGAGTCGCGTCACATGCGCGTGCTCGAGTTGAGCGCCAACCGCGGCATGATACTCGACCGCAACAACGAGCCGCTCGCCATCTCCACGCCGGTGGAATCGGTGACGGCCAGTCCGGCGGACGTCGATGCCGATCCGGAGACAATGGCGCGTCTCGCGCGCCTGCTCGAAACCGACGCCAGGGAACTCGCGAGGAAGCTCGCCGACACCAGGCGCGAATTCGTGTACCTGAAGCGGCAGCTGCCGCCCGACGACGCCGCGAAAGTCGTGGCGCTTCGCATACCCGGCGTCTTCCTGCAGCGGGAGTATCGCCGCTACTACCCGGCCGGCGAAGTGATGGCGCATCTCATCGGCTTCACGGACGTGGACGGCCGGGGCCAGGAGGCGCTCGAGCTCGCCTTCGAGAAGGACCTCGCGGGCAAGGCCGGCAGCCGCCGCGTCATCAAGGACCGGCTGGGCCGCGTCGTCGAGGACGTCGAAAGCATAAGGACGCCGCAGGACGGCCAGACGATCCGGCTCTCCATAGACGCGCGCATCCAGTATCTCGCCTTCCGCGAGCTGAAAAGCGCCGTCGTAGCGCAGCGCGCCCGCGCGGGCGGCATCGTCGTGCTGGACGTGGAAAGCGGGGAGATCCTCGCGATGGCAAACCTGCCGTCGTACAACCCGAACAACCGCGACAAGCTCGATCCACGCCGCACGCGCAATCGCGCCGTTACCGATCTCTTCGAGCCGGGGTCGACGTTGAAGCCGTTCACGGCCGCGGCGGCGCTGGAAGCCGGCACGGTGAGGCCGGAAAGCGTCATCCAGACCGCGCCCGGGGAGCTCACCATCGGCAACCGCACGATACACGACGCCCACCCGCAGGGCGCGCTGACCGTGGCCCAGGTCATCCAGAAATCCTCGAACGTGGGCGCGGCGAAGATAGCGCTGGGCTTGAAGGCCGAAACGCTCTGGACCGTTTTCGACCGCGTCGGTTTCGGCGTGCCGCCACGCACCGGCTTTCCGGGAGAGGTCGCGGGGCGCCTGCGGGCGCACGCCGGGTGGCGTCCGATCGAGCAGGCGACGATGTCCTACGGCCACGGCGTCTCCGTGTCGCTCCTGCAGCTCGCGCGGGCCTACCTCGTATTCGCCACCGACGGCGATTTGAAGCCCGTGACGCTCGTCAAGCGCGACGGGCCGGCCGAGAACGTGCGGGTCCTCTCCCCGGGGACCGCCCGGGCGGTGCGCCGCATGCTGGAGACGGTCGTGGCGCCGGGAGGCACCGCACCGCGAGCCCAGATCCGGGGCTACCGGGTTGCCGGCAAGACCGGCACCGCGCACAAGCTGGAAGGCGCCGGCTATGCGCCGAACAAGTACATCTCCACTTTCATCGGCTTCGCGCCGGCGAGCGCACCGCGGATCATCGTCGCCGTGCTGATCGACGAGCCCGCCGCGGGACAGTACTACGGCGGCGCGATCGCCGCGCCGGTATTCGCGCAGGTCATGTCCGGCGCTCTGCGCTTCATGGCGGTCTCGCCGGATGCGCCGCTCGACAACGTCGTGCTGCCGCCGGCCGACGCGGCGGAAGTGAAGGAAGAAGTGTGAGGAAGGCAGGATTCGGGGATCGGTATCAGTGAACGTTGACTGGAAAGCGATAGAGGCCCTGGGCATCAGGCGCCTCACGAACGACAGCCGCCAGGTGCGTCCGGGCGCTACGTTCGTTGCGTGGCCGGGCGGGACGAGCGACGGGCGCGCCCACATTGGTGAGGCTATCGCCCGCGGCGCGGCGCACGTGCTGTGGGAGGCGCGCGGATTCCGCTGGCGCTCCGCGTGGCGGGTGCCGAACGTGGGCGTGCCGGACCTGCGCCGGCACGCCGGCGCGATTGCAAGCCGGCTTCACGGCGCGCCCGGCAGCCGGCTGTGGATGGTGGGCGTCACCGGCACGAACGGCAAGACGACGTGCAGCCAGTGGATCGCCCAGGCGCTCACGCGAGCGGGCCGGCGCTGCGCGGTCATCGGCACGCTCGGCTACGGCTTGCGCCCGCCCTTGAAGCCGCTGGCGAATACGACGCCGGACGCGCTCTGGCTGCATGCCCGGCTGGCGGAATTCGCGCGGCGGGGCGCGCAGGCGGTCGCCATGGAGGTGTCGTCGATCGGCCTCGACCAGCACCGGGTGGCCGGCGTCGACTTCGATGTCGCGTTGTTCACGAACCTTACCCGCGACCATCTCGAATATCACGCCACGATGAGGCGCTACCGGGAAGCCAAGGCGCGCCTTTTCGCGTGGGAATCGTTGAGGCACGCCGTGGTGAACGTGGACGACGATTTCGGGCGCGAGCTGGCGCGGAGCGTACGGCGGCCGGGGCTCGCCGTGATCGGATACGGTTTCGGCAAAGCGCGCGCCACGCGCGCGCTTTGCGTCACGGGGAGCGATCTCGTCACCGGGCCGCAGGGAGTGAGATTCGCGGTCGATACGCCCTGGGGTGCAGCGCGGGTGGCGAGCAGCACGCTCGGCCGTCACAACGCATACAACCTGCTCGCCACTCTCGCGGTCCTGCTCGCAAGCGGCGTGAAGCTGCGCGCCGCGGTCGCCGCACTGGCGGAACTCAAGGCGGTGCCCGGGCGCATGGAGCGACTGGGCGGAGGCGCGCAACCGCTCATCGTCGTCGACTACGCCCACACTCCGGACGCCCTCGAACACGCGCTCACCACGCTGCGCGATGTGATCACCAGTTCCGGGTTTCGAGTTCCGGATTTCAGGTTGAGCAAAAGCAAGACTGTGCGCGAAAACTCGAAACTCGAAACTCCAAACCCCAAACTCACTTGCGTTTTCGGCTGCGGCGGTGAACGCGACCGCGGCAAGCGCCGGCAGATGGGACGGCTCGCTGCACGGCTCGCGGACCGTGTGATCGTCACCTCCGACAATCCGCGCGGCGAAAATCCGCAGCGCATCATCGCCGACATCCTCGCAGGCGTGGCCGGCTGCGGCGAGGAGCTCGCCGTCATTCCGGACCGCAGGAGCGCGGTGCAATACGCCGTCGCCAGCGCGCGCCGCGGCGACGTCGTGCTGCTCGCAGGCAAGGGCCACGAAGCCTACCAATTGGTAGCCGGCGTGAGGCGTCCATTCAGCGACGTGGCCGAGGCGCGGCGCGCGCTGAAGGGGGGCGGCATGAGCGGCGGAGCAGGGGCCCCCCGCAAGGGGATGCGACCCGCGAAGGACGCAGGGCCGCCGACAGCGGGATGTCGCGTGACCGCAGTGGCGGCGGAGGCGGCGCGATGATGCGACTCTCGGAGGCCGCGCGCGCCGTGGGCGGGGAATTGCGCGGCGAGGACCGCGAATTCGACGCCGTGCGCTCGGACACGCGAGAACTGCCGCCGCGCGCACTGTTCGTGGCGCTGAAGGGGGAGCGGTTCGACGGCCACGATTTTCTGGACCGGGCAGCGGCGGCGGGTGCGGCCGCCGCCCTGGTTCAGGATTCGGGGATCGGGGGATCGGCGGCGGGGAAACTGCTGCCGCTGATCGTAGTCGAAGACACGCGCCTGGCGCTTGGCGCTCTCGCTGCCTACTGGAGGGACAAGTTCGACATCCCGCTCGTCGCCATCACGGGAAGCAACGGCAAGACGACCGTAAAGGAGATGCTCGCGGCAATTCTGCGCGAAGTTCACGACGGATCACGGATCACGGATCATGGATCACGGGTTCTGGCGACGACCGGCAACCTGAACAACGACATCGGCCTGCCCCTGACGCTGCTCGAGCTGCGCCCCGAGCATCGCTACGCGGTAGTCGAGATGGGCATGAACCACGCCGGCGAGATCCGCTACCTGGGGAAGCTGGCGCGGCCCGACGTCGCGCTCGTCACCAACGCCGGGATGGCCCACCGGGAATTCTTCGATTCGGAGGAGGCGATCGCGCGCGCCAAGGGTGAGATTTTCGAGGCACTACCCCCGCGTGGCACCGCCGTGATCAACGCCGATGACCGGCACGCGCCGCTATGGCGGGGTCTCGCCTCCGGCCGGCGCATCGTCGAGTTCGGACTCGAGCGGGAAGCCGCCGTGACCGCGCGCTACGCGCTGCGCTTCCTCGATAGCGAGATCGTCGTAAAGACCCCGGCCGGGGAAGCCACTGCGGTCGTGCAGGCGCCGGGAGAGCACAACGTCAGGAACGTGCTCGCGGCGAGCGCGGCGGCCCATGCGCTGGCAGTGCCCGTGGCGGGAATCGCCACCGGGCTCTCGCGCTTCGCCGGCGTCAAGGGGCGGTTGCAGCGCAAGACGGCCCTCAGGGGGGCCACCCTGATCGACGACACCTACAACGCAAACCCCGATTCGGCGCGGGCGGCGATCTCGGTGCTCGCGCTGGCGGCAGGGACGAAACTGCTCGTACTGGGTGACATGGGCGAGCTGGGTCCCGACGCCGCAGAGCTGCACGCGGGAATAGGCGAGGCGGCTCGTGCCGCGGGCGTGGACCGCCTGTACGCCCTGGGCGAGCTGTCGCGGCGGGCGGCGCGATCCTTTGGCGAAGGCGCCCGGCATTTCGCGCAGGTGGACGAGCTGGCCGCCGCGGTCGAGGCAGATCTGTCGCCGCAGGCGACGGTGCTCGTGAAAGGCTCGCGGTTCATGAAGATGGAGCGCGTGGTCGACGCCCTATGCTCCTAGAGCTCGCCCAATATTTCGCGAAGGACATCCGGGCGTTCAACGTGTTCAGCTATATCACGCTGCGCGCCGTGCTCGCGTGCCTGACCGCGCTCGTCATCTCCTTCATCATCGGCCCGGCGATGATCCGGCGCCTGACCGCGTACAAGATCGGGCAATCGGTGCGCGACGACGGCCCGCAGACGCATCTCGTCAAGGCCGGAACGCCGACCATGGGCGGCGCGCTGATCCTGGCCTCGATCACGATCACGGTTGTCCTGTGGGCCGACCCGCGCAACCGGTTCGTGTGGATCGTGATGTGGGTAATGCTCGCCTTCGGCGCGATCGGCTGGGTGGACGACTACCGGAAGGTGGTCCAGAGGAACGCGAAGGGCGTAAGCGCGCGGGTCAAGTTCTTCTGGCAGTCGCTGATCGGGTTGGCCGCCGCCTGCTTCATCGCATTCACCACCAACCTGCCCGCCCAGACCGAATTCATCGTGCCCTTCTTCAAGCAGGTGGCCTACCCGCTGGGCGCGCTCGGCTTCATCGTGATGACCTACCTCGTGATAGTGGGCACCAGCAACGCGGTGAACCTGACGGACGGCCTCGACGGGCTCGCGATCATGCCGACGGTGATGATCGGCAGCGCGCTCGGCGTTTTCGCCTACGTCGCGGGCAACACGGTGTTCTCGAAGTATCTCGGATTTCCCTACATACCGGGCGCGAGCGAGTTGACGGTCATCTGCGGCGCAATCGCCGGGGCCGGGCTCGCGTTTCTCTGGTTCAACGCGTACCCCGCGGAGGTGTTCATGGGCGACGTGGGGGCGCTCGCACTGGGCGCGGCGCTCGGCACCATCGCGGTCATCGCGCGCCAGGAGATCGTGCTGTTCGTGATGGGAGGCGTGTTCGTGGTCGAGACGCTCTCCGTGATACTGCAGGTTGCCTCGTTCAAGCTGACCGGCAGGCGGGTGTTCCGGATGGCGCCGCTGCACCATCACTACGAGCTGAAGGGGTGGAAGGAAAACCAGGTCGTCGTTCGCTTCTGGATCGTAACGATGATGTTGGTACTTGTCGGTTTGTCGACACTCAAGTTGAGGTAGCCAATGTGGTTAGAAGCGAACGATGGCGTGGTTTCGGCGGAGGCTAATGCACTCAGCGCGTTATGCCGTAGCCACAACCCGCCAGTGCGGTTCTGGATAGTCACGATGATGCTGGTGCTGGTGGGACTTTCGACATTGAAACTGCGCTGAGGGGGACAGCCTCTCGGAACATGGAACTGAAAGGCAGGAAGGTAGTGGTGCTTGGATTGGGTGACACGGGGCTCTCGATGGCGCGCTGGCTAGCGCGCAAGGGCGCGGCGGTGAGGGTCGCAGACAGCCGCGCCGTCGCGCCGCATGCGGAACCACTCGCCCGCGAGTTGCCCGGCGTGCCGCTCGCGACCGGTGCCTTCACCGACGAAACGCTCCACGGCGCTGAGCTCGTCGCGGTCAGCCCCGGCATAGACCGCCGCGAGCCGCCCCTCGCGCAGGCGATAGCCCGCGGCGTCCCCGTCGTCGGCGACGTCGAGCTCTTCGCCCAGGCCTTGTCGTCAGGCGTCAGGGGTCAGGCGTCAGGCGTCGGGCCGAAGGTGCTCGCGATCACGGGGACGAACGGCAAGAGCACGGTCACCGCGATGGCGGGCGACATGTGCCGGGCCGCGGGCTGCGAGGCGGTCGTCGCCGGCAACATCGGCTTGCCCGTGCTCGATGCCCTGGCCGCCGTGGAGGACAGCGCGCAGCAGCCGCAGGTGTACGTGCTGGAGCTGTCGAGCTTCCAGCTCGAGAGCACCGCGACGCTCGCCCCCGATGCCGCGGCGATGCTCAACCTCACGGAAGACCACATGGACCGCTACGACGGGCTCTCAGGCTACGCGGGCGCGAAAGCGCGCGTGTTCAACGGCAACGGCGTACAGGTGCTGAACCGGGAGGACCGCTGGAGCATGGGCATGGCCCGTGCCGGCCGCACGATACTGACCTTCGGACGCCGCGCGCCCAGCGCGGACAACGAGTGGGGCATCGGAAATGGTGGCGACCCCGGCGGCAGGCGGAGCGCTCCCGCGCTCATGCACGGCGCGCGGCGCCTCGTCGCGCTCGACGAGCTGCCCGTGGAAGGATTACACAACGCCGCGAACGCGCTGGCCGCGCACGCGCTCTGCAGCGCGCTCGGGTTGCCGGATGATTCGACCGCCGCGGCGTTGAGGTCGTATCGAGGCCTGCCTCACCGGCTGCAGAAGGTGGGCGAGAAGGACGGTGTTGCCTGGTACGACGATTCCAAGGGTACGAATGTCGGCGCCACGGTCGCGGCGCTGACCGGGATGGCCGTACCGGTGGTCCTCATCGCGGGCGGCGACGGGAAAGGACAGGATTTCGCGCCGCTCGCCGCGGCGGTGGCGCGCCGCGCGCGCGAAGTGGTGCTGATCGGGCGCGACGCGGAGGCTATCGCGCGCGCGCTCGACGGGAGCGGAGTGAAGGTATCGCGCGCGACGGGGATGAATGAGGCCGTGCTCCTGGCGCGCTCCGCGGCGCGGCCGGGCGACGCGGTGCTCCTCTCGCCCGCGTGCGCGAGCCTCGACATGTTCCGCAACTACGCGCATCGCGGCGATGTGTTCGTCGCGGCGGTGCGTGCGCTCGGAGGCGGGACCTAGTGTTTTACACGGACGTCAAGCCGCGCGTGCCGCAGGCCGAGTACGACCGGATCCTCGTCTGGATCGCCATGCTGCTGCTGGGCCTGGGGCTCGTGATGGTGTACTCGGCCTCGATCGCGATCGCCGAAGGCAGCCGCTCGACCGGCTACCAGTCGGGTTACTTCCTGGCGCGCCAGGCCCTGTACGCGGCGCTGGGTATCGTGGCGGGAGTGATCGCGTTCCAGGTGCCGATGCGGGTCTGGCAGCAGGCGGCGCCGTACCTCTTCCTGCTGGGCGTCGGGGTCCTCGTGCTGGTGTTCGTGCCGGGCGTCGGACGCGAGGTGAACGGCAGCCGCCGCTGGATCTCGCTGCAGTTCGTCGCCGTGCAGCCCTCCGAGTTCATGAAGCTCCTGGTGGTGCTGTACGCCGCCGACTACACCGTGCGCAAGGCCGCGCACATGGCGAGTTTCCGCAAGGGCTTCCTGCCGATGTTCGTGGTGATGCTGGTGGTCGGGGCGTTGCTGCTGGCGGAGCCCGATTTCGGCGCGTTCGCGGTGATCGCGGTCATCGCGATGGGAATCCTGTTCCTGGGAGGTATGAACTGGCGGCTGTTCGCCGGCCTGATGGGACTCCTGCTGGTGGGCTTCGTGCTGCTGATCCTCGCGGCTCCGTACCGCCTGCAGCGCGTGCTGGGCTTCATGGACCCGTGGTCCGATCCCTACGGCAAGGGCTACCAGCTCTCGCACGCGCTGATCGCGTTCGGGCGCGGCGAGTGGCTGGGCGTCGGGCTCGGCGGCAGCGTAGAGAAGCTCTTCTACCTGCCCGAAGCGCACACCGATTTTCTGCTGGCGGTGATCGCCGAGGAGCTTGGGTTCGCCGGCGTCGCCGCGATCATCGTCGCCTTCGGCTGGATCGTCGCGCGGGCGTTCGCGATCGGGCGGCGGGCGGCGGCGCTGGAGCGTTACTTCGCTGCGCTCACCGTGCAGGGCATAGGTCTGTGGATAGGCGTGCAGGCGATCATCAACATCGGCGTCAACACGGGAATGCTTCCGACCAAGGGCCTGACGCTGCCGCTGGTGTCCTACGGCGGAAGCGCGCTCGTCGCCGCGTGCTGCGCGATCGCGGTGCTGCTGCGCGTGGACTGGGAAAACCGGCAACTCATGCGCGGGTTCACTGTATGAGTCAAGCGTCAGGCGTCAGGCGTCAGGCGGAAAACCGTGACGGACAACCCGCTTCACCCCTCACGCTTCACGCTTCACGGACAATCATGATCATGGCGGGCGGTACCGGCGGGCACATCTTCCCGGCGCTGGCGGTCGCGGAGCATTTGCGCGAGAGCGGCTGGAACGTCGTGTGGCTCGGCAGCCGCGCGGGCATGGAAGCGCGGGTGGTGGCGCCGCGCGGCTACACCATGGCGTGGATTCGCTTCTCCGGCGTGCGCGGCAAGGGATTGCTGCGGTTTGCGGTACTGCCCCTGGAACTGCTCCTCGCCTTCTGGCAGAGCGCTACGGCCATCTTCGCGCACCGCCCGGACGCTCTACTCGGGATGGGCGGCTACGTTTCGTTTCCCGGCGGCATGATGGCGTCCCTGTTGAACCGCCCGCTCGCCGTCCACGAGCAGAACTCGGTCCCGGGGCTCGCCAACCGGGTGCTCGCGAAGCTTGCCGATCGCGTTCTCACCGGTTTCCCCAACGCGTTCGGCGCGGCTACCGCGGTCATCTGGACCGGCAACCCGGTGCGCAAGGAGATCGCGTCGCTCCCTGCGCCCGAAGAGCGCTACCAGGGGCGCGCCGGCGGCTTGAAGCTGCTCGTCGTCGGCGGCAGCCAGGGCGCGCAGGTCCTGAACTCGGTCGTCCCCGAGGCCCTCGCCCTGCTGCCGGCGCCGGGCAGGCCCGCCGTGACGCACCAGGCAGGCGCGGCGCGACGGGCCGAAGTGGACGAGCGCTACAAGAGCCGCGGCGTCCACGCGCACGTGGTCGAGTTCATCGACGACATGGCGCGGCGCTATGCCGAAGCCGACCTGATCATCTGCCGCGCCGGCGCCTCCACCATCGCCGAGCTCGCTGCGGCGGGCGTCGCTTCGGTACTGGTGCCGTACCCGCACGCGGTGGACGATCACCAGACTGGAAACGCGCGCTTTCTCGCCGGGCGCGGCGCCGCGCTGCTGGTGCCGCAGGTGGAATTCACCGCCAGGCGCTTGTCGGAAATCCTGGCCGGATTCACGCGCGAGCGCCTGCTGGAAATGGCGCGCTCCGCGCGCGCGGCGGGCAAGCCGGAGGCGACGCGGGCGGTGGCGGAAGTGTGTATGCAGCTGGCGGGATGAGATGCGACACAAGGTCAAGCAAGTACATTTTGTGGGCATAGGCGGCGCCGGAATGTGCGGCATCGCCGAAGTGCTGCTTACGCTGCGCTACAAGGTGAGCGGTACCGATCTCGCCGAGAGCACCGCCACCCGACGGCTGCGGCAGCTGGGGGCGAAGATACATATCGGGCACGCCGAAGCGCACATCGCCGGAGCGGACGCCGTCGTGGTGTCGACGGCGGTGAAGGACGGCAACCCCGAGGTGGTGGCCGCGCGCTCGAAGAAAATCCCGGTGGTGCCGCGGGCGCTGATGCTCGCCGAATTGATGCGGCTGAAGCAGGGCATTGCGGTCGCGGGCACCCACGGCAAGACGACCACCACCAGCCTCGCCGCCAGCGTGCTGGCGGAAGGCGGCCTCGACCCGACGTTCGTGATCGGCGGACGTCTCGAGGCGGCGGGCTCCAACGCGCGCCTTGGCGCGGGCGAGTTCATCGTCGTGGAGGCCGACGAGTCGGACGCGTCCTTTTTGTATCTGCAGCCGGTGCTGGCGGTGGTCACCAACATCGACGCCGATCACATGGAGACCTACGACCAGTCGATGGACCGGCTGCGGCAGGCGTTCGTGGATTTCCTGCAGCGGCTCCCGTTCTACGGCGCCGCGGTCCTGTGCGCCGACGATCCCAACGTGCGGCTGATCATGCCGCAGCTGACGAAGCCCGTCACGACTTACGGGCTCGCTCCCGATGCGCGCGTGCGCGCTGTCGATGTCGAGGCGGCCGGCGGGCAGATGCGCTTTCGCGTGGCGCGGGAAGGCGAGCCGGATCTTCCGGTCACGCTCAATCTCGCGGGCGTGCACAACGTCCGGAACGCGCTCGCTGCGGTCGCGGTGGGGCTGGAGGTCGGCGTGCCCGAGGTGAAGATCGTGAAAGCGCTCGCCGAATTCAAGGGCGTGGGCCGGCGCTTCCAGAACTACGGCCAGGTGCGCCTGGCGGGCGGCGGCAGCTTCACGCTGATCGACGACTACGGCCACCACCCGGCCGAAATGGCCGCGACGCTCGCCGCCGCGCGCGGAGCGTTTCCGCGACGCCGGGTGCTGCTCGCATTCCAGCCGCACCGCTATACGCGCACCCGCGACTGCTTCGAGGACTTCGTCGCCGTCCTTTCCACGGCGGATGCGCTGATCCTGACCGAAGTCTATCCCGCCGGCGAAGCGCCGATCGTCGCGGCGGACGGGCGCGCATTGGCGCGCGGAGTGCGGGTGCAGGGCAAGGTCGAACCGGTGTTCGTGGAAAAGGTCGCGGACCTGCCGGCGGCGGTGCTGACGGCGGCGCGCGACCGCGACCTCGTCCTCATGATGGGGGCGGGCTCGATAGGCGGAATCGCGCCGCAACTCGCGAATCGCATGCGGAGCGTGAACGGCGCAGCATGAACATGGCGGAAACGGACAAGCTGGTGGCAGCAGGCCTGCGCGGAGAGGCGAGGTTGCGCGAGTCGATGGCGCATCACACGAGCTGGCGGGCGGGGGGCAGCGCGGATTTCGCGTATCTCCCCGCCGATGTCGACGATCTGGCCGCTTGCCTGCGCGCCCTGCCGCCGCACGAGCCGGTGCTCGTGGTGGGGCTCGGCAGCAACCTGCTGGTTCGCGACGGCGGCCTGCGCGGCACCGTGATTCTGACTCATTGGGCCCTGCGCGAAATCGGACCCGGCAGCGCCGTCGCTGACGGCGCGGAGATACACGCGCAAGCCGGCGTGCCGAGTCCCAAGGTCGCCCGTTTCGCCGCGCTGAACGGGTTGAAGGGCGCCGAGTTCCTGGCGGGCATTCCCGGTACCGTGGGCGGCGCCCTGGCGATGAACGCCGGCTGCTACGGCGGAGAGACCTGGGAGATCGTCGCCCGGGTGCAGACAATCGACCGTGCCGGGGAGATACGCAACCGCGGTCGTGACGATTACGAAATCGCCTACCGCCACGTCAGCCTGAAGGCGGAAGGCGAGGAGTGGTTCATCTCCGCCACTTTCCGCCTTCCGCGCGGTCGCGGGGCCGAGTCCCGCGCCATGATCACGGAGCTCCTGAAGCAGCGCATCGCGACGCAGCCTCTCGATCGGCCCAACGCCGGGTCGGTATTCCGTAACCCGCCCGGCGACTACGCGGCGCGGTTGATCGAGGCCTGCGGGCTCAAGGGAAGGGCGATCGGCGGCGCCCGGATATCGGCCAAGCACGCGAACTTCATCGTCAACGAGGGCAAGGCCCGCGCCGCGGATATCGAGGCGCTCATCCTGCTCGCGGAGCGTTCGGTGCTGGAGAAGTTCGGGGTGGCGCTGGAGCGTGAAGTGCGAATTGTCGGTGAGGCGTGACCAGTGAGCGGGCGCGTCGAGGGGCGTAGCAGGGGCCCCGGGGTCTGTGGGGATACGCCCCGGCCTCGGTCTCCGGAACGGTGGTGCGGGACGGGGCGTGGAGCCGCTGCGTCGCACACGGTTCCACTTGCCGGGGCCGCTCGCTGCTCCCGCACCCTGCTGCGCACACCGAGTCGCAGCGGCACCCCCGGCGACGCGCGGGCGGCCGACGCGATGAGTTTGATTCTTGCGGTAACGGTGCAGAGGCCGCCGGCCGGTGACCGGTGAAGGGTGAAGAGGAACCAGTGCCGAGTAAGTTTGGAAAGGTAGCTGTGCTAATGGGCGGGGCGTCGGAGGGCGGAGCAGGGGCCCCACGAAGTCTGTGGGGATGCGACCCCGGAGGCGCACGTGAGGCCGCCCAAGAGTTGAGGCGAGCTGGAGCGGATGAGTGAGCAAGTTTGGAAAGGTAGCGGTCCTGATGGGCGGCCGCTCGGCTGAGCGCGAGATCTCGCTGAGAAGCGGGAACGCGGTTCTTGCTGCCCTCAGGAAGAGCGGCGTGGATGCGCACGCCTTCGATACCCGCGATAAGGGACTGGAGGCGCTGATAGGCGAACGCTACGACCGCGTCTTCATTGCGCTCCACGGGCGATTCGGCGAGGACGGCACCGTGCAGGGCGCCATGGAGTACCTGGGCATTCCGTATACGGGCAGCGGCGTCATGGGCAGCGCGCTCGCCATGGACAAGCTGCGCACCAAGCTCGTCTGGCAGGCGGCGGGGATAAGCACGCCGCGCTACCGCCAGCTCGACGAAAAAACCGACCACGCTGCGCTGGCGGCCGTGCTGGGGCTGCCGCTCGTGGTCAAGCCGGCGCGCGAAGGCTCCAGCATCGGCGTCACCAAGGTGGCCTCGGTCGAAAAAATCGGGCCCGCGTTCGACCTGGCGCGCCAGTACGACGAGGTGGTCATCGCGGAGGAGTTCATAGACGGCGTCGAGCTCACCGTGGCGGTGCTCGACGGCGAGGCGCTGCCGATCGTGCGCATCGAAGCGCCGCAGGGTAACTACGATTATCAGAACAAGTATTTCGGCAACGAGACGAAATATCACTGCCCGTGCGGCCTGCCGGACGGAGAGGAGCGCGCGATCCAGCAGCAGGTGCTCGCCGCGTTCGACGTGATCGGCTGCAGCGGCTGGGGACGCGTGGACCTGATGCTGGACCGGCAGGGCGGCAGCTGGCTGCTGGAGGTGAACACCATACCCGGCATGACCGACCACAGCCTGGTGCCGATGGCGGCGCGCGCGCGCGGCATGTCCTTCGAGGACCTCGTCTTGAAAATTCTGGAGTCGGCCCATGTCGGCTGATATCTCACTGGTCACTCGCACGGAGTGCGGCGATGTGGGATAAGCCGGAGCTCCTCAACCCGCTCGCGACCGTGCTCTACGCCGTCGCAGCGGCGCTCGCGGCGTATGCCGGAGCGCTCGCAGTCGTGAGCCTGCCGGCGTTTCCGCTGCGCGAAGTGCGCGTCGCGCAACCGCCAGTCCACGTCACGCCCGGTGAAGTGGAAGCGATCGTGAAGCACGAGCTGCGCGGCAACTTCTTCACGCTCGATCTCGCGGCCGCGCGCTCCGCGTTCGAGCGCCTCCCCTGGGTGCGGCGCGCCGCCGTGCGCCGCCACTGGCCGGGCCGGCTGGAAGTCGCGCTCGAGGAGCACGTGCCGCTGGCGCGCTGGGGCGAGCGCGCGCTGGTGAACACGCACGGGGAGGTCTTCGCAGGCGCCTACGACGGTGCGCTGCCATTGTTCAGCGGCCCGGCGGGCACGGCCAAGGAAATCGCGATCCAGTACGCGTATTTCCGGCGCGCGCTGGGGGAAATCGGGCTCGCCCCGGGCGAGTTGCACGTCTCGCCGCGTCGGGCGTGGCAGGTGAAGCTCGAGAACGGCCCGACCCTGGAGCTGGGCCGCGAGCAGATCGAAGCGCGCCTCGCGCGCTTCGTCAACGCCTACGCGCGCACGCTGGCGAAGCTCGGACGCCGTATCGAATACGTCGATCTGCGGTATTCGAACGGCTTCGCCGTCCGGGTGCCGGAGCTCGCGCGCGAGAAGGCGCCCGCCCGCCCGGGGCCGATGAAAAAGCGGGCCAGGGCATGAACAAGGCGCGCGACACCAAGAGGCTGGTCGTGGGGCTCGACATCGGCACCGCGAAGATCGCCGTCATCGTCGCGGAGCTGAAGCCGGACGGGGGCTTCGAGGTGATCGGCATGGGGAGCCACCCGTCGCGGGGGCTCAAGAAGGGTGTCGTCGTCAACATCGAGAGCACCGTCAGCGCCATACAGCGCGCGCTGGAGGAGGCCGAGCTGATGGCCGACTGCAAGATCCGCGAGGTCTATACCGGAATCGCGGGCAGCCACATCCGGAGCTTCAACTCCCAGGGCATGGTCGCCATCAAGGACAAGGAAGTCGAGCAGCCCGACATCGAGCGGGTGATCGAGACCGCGAAGGCGGTCCAGATCCCGAACGACCAGCAGATCCTGCACATACTCAACCAGGAATTCATCATCGACGGCCAGGAGGACGTGCGCGAGCCGCTCGGCATGAGCGGGCTGCGCCTGGAAGTCAAGGTGCACATCGTGACCGGCGCGGTGTCCGCCGCGCAGAACATCGTCAAGTGCGTGCGCCGCTGCGGACTGGAGGTGCGCGACCTCGTGCTGCAACCGCTCGCCTCCGCGATGGCCGTCGTCTCCGAGGACGAGAAAGATCTGGGCGTGGCGCTGGTGGATATAGGAGGGGGCACCAGCGATCTCGTGGTGTTCACCCACGGCGCGATCCGTCACACCGCCGTCATCCCGATCGCGGGCGACCAGATCACCAACGACATCGCGATGGCGTTGCGTACCCCGACCAAGGACGCGGAGGAGATCAAGGAGAGCCGTGGCTGCGCGCTCTCGCAGCTCGCCGACCCGCAGGAGATGGTGGAAGTGCCGGGGCTGGGCGAGCGCGCCTCGCGCCAGCTCTCGCACAAGACGCTCGCGGAGGTCATAGAACCGCGCGTAGAGGAGCTCTACTCGCTGGTGCAGGCGGAGCTGCGCCGGAGCGGCTACGAGGAGCTGATCTCCTCCGGCGTGGTGCTGACCGGCGGCTCGAGCGTCATGCGCGGCATGGTGGAGCTGGCCGAGGAGATCTTCCACATGCCCGTGCGGGTCGGCCACGCGCGCTACGGCGGCGCGCTGGAGGAATACGTGCGGCATCCGCGCTATTCCACCGGCGTGGGACTGCTGCTCGCGGGCGTGCAGCAGCACCGCCAGAAGGAGCTCGCGCGCATGCACGCGACCTCGGTCCAGCACGTATTCGAAAGAATGAAGTCGTGGTTTACCGGCAATTTTTGATTTTTTGATCAGGCGAAAGGAGTCGTACATGTTCGAGATCGTAGATGCGCAATCGCAGGAAGCGGTAATCAAGGTGATCGGGGTGGGCGGCTGCGGCGGCAACGCGGTGGATCACATGATCGCCGAGGGGGTGCGCGGCGTGGAGTTCATCAGCGCCAACACCGACATCCAGGCCCTGAAGCGCAACCAGGCGAAGACGCAGTTGCAGCTCGGGGTGAACATCACCAAGGGTCTGGGCGCGGGGGCGAACCCCGAAGTCGGCCGGCAGGCCGCGGCGGAGGATCGCGACCGCATCGCCGAGGCGATCGCCGGCGCCGACATGCTGTTCGTGACCGCGGGGATGGGCGGGGGCACGGGGACGGGGGCCGCACCGGTGGTGGCGGAAATCGCCAAGGATCTCGGTATCCTCACGGTCGGGGTCGTCACCAAGCCGTTTGCCTTCGAGGGCAAGCGCCAGCGCGTCGCGAACGAAGGCATAGAGGCGCTCGGGCAGTTCGTCGATTCGCTCATCATCGTGCCGAACGAAAAGCTGATCGAGGTTCTCGGCAACCAGGTGACGCTGGACCAGGCGTTCCGGGCCGCCAACGACGTGCTCCACGGCGCGGTCGCGGGCATTGCCGAGATCATCAGCTGCCCGGGCATGATCAACGTCGATTTCGCCGACGTGCGCACGGTAATGGCGGAGATGGGCAGCGCGATGATGGGATCGGCCAAGGCCGCGGGACCGGACCGCGCGCGGCTCGCGGCCGAGCAGGCCGTCGCCTGTCCGCTGCTCGAGGACATCCATATCGCGGATGCGCGGGGCGTGCTGGTCAACATATCCGCCAGCAGGAACACGCTGCAGCTGCAGGAGATCTACGACATCATGGACGTCATCAAGGCCTGCGCGTCGGATAGCGTGAGCCCGATCATCGGCGCCGTGTACGAGGACGATCTGGCGGAAGAAGTACGCGTGACGATCGTCGCCACCGGCCTCGGCAAGACCGCGCTGCGCCAGCAGACCAAGCCGCTCACCGTAGTCGCCAGCAAGACCGGCACCGACAATCAGCCGGCCGAAGTCGACTACGGAGCGCTCGAGATGCCGGCGGTGATGCGCTCGAAGCGCAATCGCGACGCGACGATCGAAGCGATGCGGCAGTCCGGCGTCGAGATGCTCGACATCCCGGCGTTTCTGCGGAAGCAGGCGGACTAGCAGTGTCGCCGAGGCTGACTTTGGGTTTCGCGGAGCTACACTGACGGCCAACGTCGTGGCAATGGTCCGATTTATTGCGGGCGACACCCTGCTATATATGGAACTATAGATAGATATGAACCATCACAGCCTGTCGCGTCCCGGTTTCCGCGAGGACCACTGTCGCCTGCATTTGCACCGGACGTTGACCGTGCTGATCGCGACAGGCTGGAGGTAACGATTGGTTACACTTTTTTTGCGCCGCAATATGCCTGCGTGCTACAATGCACCTCATAACGGCTTGAATAATCAGAAACTTACTGTATCGGGCCCGATACCGTGATCAAACAGCGCACCCTCAAGAACCTGATCCGTGCGACCGGCGTGGGGCTGCACACCGGCGAGAAGGTCTATCTCACGCTGCGCCCTGCGGCGGCCAATACCGGCATCGTGTTCCGCCGCACCGATCTTGCCCAGCCGCTTGAGGTCAAGGCCGACCCGTATGCGGTTGGCGACACGCGGCTCTCGTCCTGCCTGGAGAAAGGCGGCGAGCGGGTATCCACCGTCGAGCACCTGATGTCGGCGCTCTCCGGATTGGGGATCGACAACGCGTACGTGGATCTGACCGCGCCCGAAGTCCCGATAATGGACGGCAGCGCCGGTCCTTTCGTATTTCTCCTGCAATCGGCCGGCATCGAGGAGCAGAACGCGCCCAAAAAGTTCATCCGCATCGTGCAGGCGGTGGAAGCGCGGGACGGGGACAAGTGGGTGCGCTTCGAGCCGCACAACGGCTTCAAGCTCACGCTCTCCATCGCGTTCGACCATCCCGTTTTTGACAAGACCCGCAAGTCCGTGTGCGTGGATTTCTCCACTACCTCCTACGTGAAGGAAGTAAGCCGCGCGCGCACGTTCGGTTTCATGCAGGACGTGGAAACGATGCGGTCCCAGGGGCTCGCGCTGGGCGGCAGCCTCGACAACGCGATCGTGATGGACGAATATCGCGTGTTGAATTCCGACGGGCTGCGTTACGCCGACGAGTTCGTCAAGCACAAGGTGCTGGACGCGATCGGCGACCTGTACCTGCTGGGCCATCCGTTGATAGGCGCGTTCTCCGGACACAAGTCGGGGCACGCGCTCAACAACCAGCTGCTGCGCCGGCTCCTCGAAACACGGCATGCCTGGGAGTACGTGAGCTTCGAGCGGGTCGAGGACGCGCCGAGCTTCGTCGCCTGGCAGCTGCAATCCGCCTAGGGATCTCCGAACCTCCTTCACACGGAGGGTGGTGATGGTCCGGAACGACTCGAATGGTAGTGCTGCGACTGGTCGGGGCGCTCGTGCTCATCGCCGTGGGCGCGTGCTTCGTGCTCTTTCTGATAACCCGCAACCGGCGCTATCTCAGCTTCGCGTGGCGGGTGCTCCAGTTCGCCTTCATCTTCCTGATCGCGTTCATGGCGCTGTACGTATTGGAGCGGGTCGTGCTGGTGATATGAGGCCGCGAGCCACGACCAACGCCGCGCACCGACCAGCGATTGCTTACCCCAACCTTACTGCTCGCGCTTGCCGGTTTTTCCGCGCCGTTGCACCAGCCGCTCCACCGCGGACTTGAGAGGGGAGTCGGCTAACCCTGCGGCCAGACTCTGAAATTCTGCGATCGCCGTGCCGCCGAGGGCGCGCTTCGCCGTTTTTCTCGGGGCGGCGCCGGGCGCGGGTTGCACTTCCACACGGATTCCAGTAACCTCGGGTTCCCGTTCCCGAATATGCATCAACAATTGCGGCGCGAGCAATTTTAGCTTGCTGGCGACCGCGGCATTATCAGCCGAAACAACAAGCGTTCCATCCCGGAAACTCTTGATCCGGGTTGCTTCAGACAGCGCGCGAGGGGCCGCACTTAAGAGCAGTCGTTCCAGTTCCGCGAGGCGCTGCGCCCCGCGGGACAAGGCCTTCAGTTGGCCGGTGGCGGTCAGGATTTCGCCGATCTTGTGCGCGGTCATGGGGATGTACGAGGGAGACGATGAATATAATTCTAGTTTCCGGAAGGCTGACCAGGGCGAGGACGATCACGCTCGACTGGCCGCACCTGGCCCTGCTGGGCTTCGGCGCTATCCTGTCCGTGTTCGTGCTGGCCGCAATGCTCCATTACCTTGCCGTGCGCTTCGCCGCCTCGAGCGATGTCCCCTACCTGCACACGCTGCTCCTTTCCGCCCAGCAACGCCAGGATGAAAAGACCCAGTCCTACCTCCGCGAAAACCTGAACGCCCTGGCCGTGAAGGTGGGGGAGATGCAGGCGCAGCTCATGCGGCTCGACACGATAGGCGAGCGCCTCGCCAAGATCGCGGGTTTCAAGCCCCAGGACCTGATGTTCGGTGAGCTGCCCGGACGCGGCGGCGCACCGTCCATGATGCCGCAGTACGATCTCTCGCTCGGCGAGCTGACCCGGCAGCTCGAGTGGCTTACCCGCAGGCTCGACGACCGCGGCGACATGCTGGGCGTGCTGGAGTCCTCCCTGACCCTGGACAACGCCAAGAAGAAGCTGGTACCCACGATGCTGCCGGTTCAGGGCGGCTGGTACTCGTCCAATTTCGGCTGGCGCATCGACCCGTTCAACGGGCAGCGCGCCTACCACGAAGGAATCGACGTGATCGCCGAGCAAGGCACGGCGGTCTACGCGGCCGCGGGCGGCGTGGTCGTGTATGCTGATTTCCATCCACAATATGGTAATATGATTGAAATCGATCACGGGAACGATCTCATCACGCGTTACGCCCACGCGTCGAAGCGCCTGGTCAAGCTGGGCGATCTGGTGCTCCGGGGCGGCAAGATCGCGGAAGTGGGCAGCACGGGCCGCGCGACGGGAACGCATCTGCATTTCGAAGTCAGGCAGCGCGGGGCACCGGTCAATCCGTCTCAGTTCCTGAGACTGCCCGGCTGAGCCCGCAGGCACGCGATTTTCAAGGGGTGGGGCGGTTTCCCCACCCCTTTTGCTTGATGGAGCGGTCTTGAAAACGCACGAACCGACAGGACTTACAGGAAACCCGCGGTGCCGCGAACTTGTGGCGCCGGCGCCTGACTATCCTGTGAATCCGGCAAATCCCGTCTAAAATTCGCAGCGACATGTTCCAGACGATACTGAGAAAGATCATCGGCAGCCGCAACGACCGCCTGGTGCGCCAGTACGCGCGGCAGGTGCGCGCCATCAACGCGCTCGAGCCGCAGATGGAGAAGCTGTCGGATGCGGATCTCGCCGCGAAGACCGAGGAATTCCGCAAGCGCGTCGAGGAGCGGCTCGCGAAGATCGTAGACGGAGCGGAGGACGATCCGGAGGCAAAGACCCGGCGCGAGGAGGAGCGCGCGCGGATACGCAAGGAGCTGCTTGAGGAGCTGCTCCCGGAGGCGTTTGCCGTGGTGCGCGAAGCGTCCAGGCGCACCCTCAACATGCGCCACTTCGACGTCCAGATGATCGGGGGCATCGCGCTGCACAACGGCAAGATCGCCGAGATGCGCACGGGCGAAGGCAAGACCCTGGTCGCGACGCTGCCCGCGTACCTGAACGCGCTCGCCGGCCAGAGCGTGCACATAGTCACCGTCAACGACTACCTCGCGCAGCGCGACGCGGACTGGATGGGCAGGATCTATCGCTTTCTCGGACTGACCGTCGGCGTCAACCTGTCGCGCATGGAGCACGATCCGAAGCAGGCTGCCTACGCGTGCGACATCGTGTACGGCACCAACAACGAGTTCGGTTTCGACTACCTCCGGGACAACATGGTGTACCACCTCTCGGAAAAGGTGCAGCCGCACCTCGCCTACGCGATCGTCGACGAGGTGGACTCGATCCTGATCGACGAGGCGCGCACGCCGCTCATCATCTCCGGCCAGGCGGAGGACACGACCGATCTCTACATCAGGATGAACCAGGTCGTGCCGAACCTCGTCCGGCAGAAAGAAGAGAAGGAAGAGAACAGCGCGGGCGACTACTGGGTGGACGAGAAGCAGCACCAGGTGATTCTCTCGGAGCAGGGGCACGAGCACGCCGAGGAGCTGCTGGAGAAGGCCGGGCTTCTTCCGCCCAATTCGAGCCTGTACGAGCCGGCCAACATCATCCTCATGCATCACCTCAACGCGGCGCTGCGCGCGCACACCCTTTTCCACCGCGACCAGCAGTACGTCGTGCAGGGTAGCGAAATCATCATCGTCGACGAGTTCACCGGCCGGCTGATGCCAGGCCGGCGCTGGTCCGAGGGCCTGCACCAGGCGGTGGAGGCGAAGGAGGGCGTCGAGATACAGAAAGAAAACCAGACGCTCGCCACGATCACCTTCCAGAACTACTTCCGCCTGTACAAGAAGCTCGCCGGCATGACGGGCACGGCGGACACCGAGGCCTACGAGTTCCAGCAGATCTACGGGCTGGAGACGGTGGTCATCCCGACGCATCAGAAGATGATCCGGGAAGACCGCATGGACCAGGTCTACCGCACCACGCGCGAGAAACACCAGGCCATCATCAACGACATCAAGGAGTGCTACGAGCGCGGCCAGCCGGTGCTGGTCGGCACGACCTCGATCGAGAACTCCGAGCTGCTCTCGACGATGCTCAAGAAGGACAAGCTGCCGCACAACGTGCTGAACGCCAAGCAGCACGCGCGCGAGGCCGAGATCGTGGCCCAGGCCGGCCGGCCGAAGATGGTCACCATCGCCACCAACATGGCGGGCCGCGGCACCGACATCGTGCTGGGCGGCAACCCGGAGCCGGAGATCAACCGGGTGATGGCGGAGGAGGCCGTCGATCCGGCGATCCGGAAGAAGCGGGCGGAGGAGATCCGGTTCGACTGGCAGAAGCTGCACAACCAGGTCGTCGCTGCCGGGGGACTGCACATCACCGGGACGGAACGGCACGAGTCACGGCGCATCGACAACCAGCTGCGGGGCCGCTCGGGGCGCCAGGGCGACCCGGGCTCCAGCCGCTTCTATCTGTCGCTGGAAGACCCGCTGCTGCGCATCTTCGCGTCCGACCGCGTGGCCGCGATCATGGAGCGGCTGAAGATGCCCGACGGCGAGGCGATCGAGCATCCGTGGGTCACGCGCTCGATCGAGAACGCGCAGCGCAAGGTCGAGGCGCGCAACTTCGACATGCGCAAGCACCTGCTCGAGTACGACGACGTCGCCAACGACCAGCGCAAGGTGATCTACCAGCAGCGGAACGAGCTGCTCGACTCGGACGACATCACGGAGACGCTGAACGCGATGCGCGTCGACGTGATCGCCGGCCACTTCGAGCAGTGCATCCCGCCCGAGAGCCAGGAGGAGCAGTGGGACCCGGCCGGGCTGGAGCGGGTGCTGGAGGGCGAGCTGCAGCTCGCTGTTCCCGTGCAGCAGTGGCTCAGGGACGAGCCCGAGATGGGCGAGGACGCGCTGCGCAATCGTCTCATCGAGGCGGCGCACGCCCGCTACCGCGAGAAGGTCGCGCAGTTCGATCCCGTGGAAATCCATCGCATCGAGCGGGCGATCATGCTGCAGAGCCTCGACACGCACTGGCGCGAGCATCTGTCCGCGCTCGACGCGCTGCGCCAGGGCATACACCTGCGGGGCTACGCCCAGAAGAACCCGACCCAGGAGTACAAGCGCGAGGCCTTCGAGCTGTTCTCCTCGATGCTGGGCCTCGTCAAGACCGAGGTGACGAAGGTGCTGATGACCGTGCAGTTCAGGAGTCCCGAGGAGCTCGCGGCGGTGGAGGAGCCCGAGGCCCCGCGCAACGTCCAGTACCAGCACACGGAGTTCAGTCCCGGCATAGGCGACGACGCCGGGGAAGCGTTGGCGGAGATCCAGCGCGAAAATGAGGGCGAAGTCGCAGTGGCGGAGCGCCCTCAGCCTTTCGTGCGCGGCAGCCAGAAGGTCGGCCGCAACGATCCGTGTCCCTGCGGGTCGGGGAAGAAGTACAAGCAGTGCCACGGAAGGCTGACCTGAAGGGTGACCCGTGACCCGTGACCGGTGACCAGTGACCGGTCTATTTCATGGCTCTGCTGGTTCGACCGCTATAATCCGGCTGCGTGTCCATTAGCGGACTTGCGCACGAGCCCATGCCAGTAAATCTCAAGACACCCGATCCGAAAGACCTGCTACCCGTCCCTGGCGTAGCGCTTGGCACCGCTGAAGCGAACATCCGCAAGCCCGGGCGCAAGGACCTGCTCGTGATGAAGCTCGAGGAGGGCGCGCGGGCGGCGGGGGTTTTCACGTCCAATCGCTTCTGTGCGGCGCCGGTGATCGTGGCGCGCGAGCATCTCTCGGCCTCCGCCGCGGCGACGCGCGCGCTGGTGGTGAATACCGGCTGCGCCAACGCCGGGACCGGCGGCCCCGGACTTGCCGCCGCCCGCCTGACCTGCGACGAGCTGGCGCGGCTGCTCAAGTGCTCCCCGTCGCAGGTACTCCCTTTCTCGACCGGCGTCATCATGGAGCCGCTGCCGGTGGAAAAGGTGGCGGCAGGGCTGCCGGCCTGCCTGGCGGATCTCAAGCCGGACAACTGGCTCGCCGCGGCGCAGGCGATCATGACCACCGACACGCTGCCCAAGGCGGCGTCGCGCCGCATCAGCGTGGCCGGCCGGCCCGTGACCATCACGGGCATCGCCAAGGGCGCGGGAATGATCCATCCCGACATGGCCACGATGCTGGGCTTCGTCGCGTGCGACGCGCGCATCACCGCGCCCCTGCTGCGCACGGCGGTGGCGCAGGCTGCCCGGCGTTCCTTCAACAGCATCACGGTCGACGGCGACACCTCCACCAACGATTCCTTCGTGCTGATCGCGACCGGAAAGGCGGACCACCCGGAGATCGCGGACGCGGGCAGCACGGAGTACGCAGCGCTGGTCGACGGCGTCTCGGCAGTTGCGGCCGAACTCGCGCAGGCCATCATCCGCGACGGCGAGGGCGCGACCAAGTTCATCACGATTCGCGTGGAGGGCGGAGCGAGCGAGGAGGAATGCCGCAAGGCCGCGTACGCCATCGCGCATTCGCCGCTCGTGAAAACCGCGTTCTTCGCCTCCGACCCCAACCTGGGCCGCATCCTGTGCGCCGTGGGCTATGCCGGCATAGCCGATCTCGACGTGGACAAGGTCGATCTCTACCTCGATGACGTCCTGGTCGTGAAGAACGGCGGGCGCGCGGAGACCTACCGCGAAGCGGACGGCCAGCGCGTGATGAAGCAGGCCGAGCTGACGGTGCGCGTGCTGCTCAACCGCGGCGCCGCGGCGGCGACGGTGTGGACGTGCGACCTGTCGCACGATTACGTGACGATCAATGCCGAGTACCGCACTTGACGGAGTTTCGAGTTTTTAGTGTTGAGTGCTAAGTTGTCGCTGCGAACTCCGAACTCAAAACTCAAAACTCAAAACCAAACACTCAACACTCGTCATGAATGACGCAAGCAAGCTGATCAAGCAGGCCAGCGACCTCCTCGCGCGGCTCGAAAAGGTGCTGCCGGGAGAGGGTCCGCCCACCGACTGGAGTGCGTCCGCGGCCT
Source organism: Burkholderiales bacterium (assembly GCA_035649495.1). Taxonomy (GTDB): domain Bacteria; phylum Pseudomonadota; class Gammaproteobacteria; order Burkholderiales; family SG8-41; genus SG8-41. The sequence continues at coordinate 57,685 of DASRJL010000155.1, forward strand.
TTCGCTGGCGCAAGCGGGACGGCAAGGGCGCGATCGAGCCGGTCAGGCACGTGCACCGCATCGCGTTGAAGGACCTGCGGGGCATAGACACGCAGAAGCAGCTGGTCGAGCAGAACACGCGCCAGTTCGTCGAGGGACACCCCGCCAACAACGTGCTGCTGACGGGCGCGCGCGGGACCGGCAAGTCCTCGCTCATCAAGGCACTCCTCAACAAGTACTCCCCGAAGGGGCTGCGCCTGATCGAGGTCGAAAAGCACGACCTCGTGGACCTCGCCGATATCGTGGACCGCATCAGCGAGCGGTCGGAGCGGTTTCTTCTCTACTGCGACGATCTCTCGTTCGAGGCCGACGAATCGAACTACAAGGCGCTGAAGGTCGTGCTCGACGGCTCCGTGGCCGCGGCGTCCGATAACTGCGTCATCTACGCCACCTCCAATCGGCGCCACCTGATGCCCGAGTATATGCAGGAAAATCTCGACTACAAGCACGTCGGCGAGGAAATCCACCCGAGCGAGACCTCCGAGGAGAAGGTCTCGCTCTCGGAGCGCTTCGGGCTGTGGGTGTCCTTCTATCCTTTCGACCAGGACGACTACCTCCGGATAGTCGGGGTCTGGCTGGAGCACTTCAAGGCGTCCGGCGCAAGCCGGGACGGGGCGCTGCGGGACGAGGTGCAACGCGCCGCGCTGCAATGGGCGCTTACGCGCGGCTCGCGCAGCGGGCGCGTCGCGTGGCAGTTCGCGCGCGACTGGGCGGGGAAGGCAAGGATGAAAGCCAAATGAAGGCGGAAGGCGAAAGGAGGAAGGAGGAAGGGGTTGGGAAAGTTTGCAGAGCCCGCCTTTGCGCGTTTTCCTTTCGTCTTTCGCCTTTCGTCTTTCGCCTTTAATGGCTGCGGGAAGGGTGGAGGTCGCAGCGGCCGTAATCCTGCGCGATGACGGAAGCTTCCTGCTGGGTCAGCGGCCATCGGGAAAAGTCTACGCCGGCTACTGGGAATTTCCCGGTGGAAAGGTCGAGCCGGGAGAATCGCCGCGCGCGGCGCTCGCGCGCGAGCTGCACGAGGAGCTGGGAATTGACGTCGAGCGGGCGTATCCATGGCTGACGCGCGACTATGACTACGCGCACGCGGCGGTGCGGCTGCGCTTCTACCGCGTGGCGGGCTGGTCGGGCACGCTGCACGGCCGGGAGAAGCAGCGCTTCGAGTGGCAGCGGCCCGGCGCCGTCAGCGTCGAGCCGATGCTCCCCGCCAACGGCCCCATACTCAAGGCGCTGACGCTCCCGCCCGTCTACGGCATCAGCATGTGCGAGGACATGGGTGAGCCGGAGTTTCTGCGGCGGCTCCCGCGCGCGCTGGATGCGGGCCTCGCGCTCGTGCAGGTGCGCGAGAAGCACCTGCCGCCGCACGAGCTCGTGCGCCTCACCGCCGCGGCCATCGCGGCGGCGCGCCCGCGCGGCGCGCGCGTGCTGCTGAACGGCGAGCCTGCGCTCGCCCAGCGCGCCGGCGCCGACGGCGTGCACCTTACCGCTGCGGCTCTGCTGGAACTCGACGCGCGCCCGGCGCTGGGACTGGTCGGCGCTTCCTGCCACGATGCGCGGGAGCTCGACCAGGCGGCTCGACTCCCCGCCGACTTCGTCGTGCTGGGCCCGGTACAGGCGACGCCCAGCCATCCGGGCTCGCCGACGCTCGGCTGGGAGCGCTTCGCCGAGCTGATCCGGGACTATCCGCTGCCGGTGTACGCGCTGGGGGGATTGAGGCCGACCGATCTCGAAACGGCGTGGGGAGTTGGCGCGCACGGCATCAGCATGATGCGCGGAGCCTGGAGCTGAACCGCGGATGAATGCGGATGACTTCGAGCGAGACGGTAAACGAATCCTGACCGCGCTGGCGCTGCTGGTGGCGACAATTCAGCCCGGACTGGCGCAGGATAAGTATCCGGCGCGGGCAGTACGCATCATCGTGCCTTCCGCCGCCGGCGGCAGCAGCGATACAGGCGCCCGCCTGATCGCGCAGGAAGCGCAGAAGCGCTGGGGGCAATCGGTCGTGGTGGAGAATCGAGCCGGCGCCGCGACGATCATCGGCACGGAGGTCGTCGCCAAGGCGCCGGCGGACGGCCATACCCTGCTGATGGCGCCGGGCGCTTTTGCGACCAACCCGACGGTTTACCGGAAGATGCCGTACGATGCCGTCCGCGACTTTCAGCCCATTTCGCAAACCCTCTTCACGCCGCAGGTGATCGCGGTGCATCCCTCGGTTCCCGCGAAATCCGTGAAGGAGCTGATCGCGCTCGCCAAGACGCGGCCCGGCGAGCTCCAGTATGCCGCCGCCGGTCATGGCACCCTCCCGCATCTCACGATGGAGTTGTTCGCCACCATGGCCGGGATCCGTCTGGTCAATATTCCCTACAAGGGCGGCGCGCCGGGCATAGTCGATCTCCTTGCCGGCCGCCTTTCGCTCATCTCGACGAGCAGCATGTCGATCGTGCTGCCGCTGGTGCGCTCCGGCAGGCTGCGCGCGCTGGGCGTCACAACTGCGGCCCGCATCGCCGTGTTGCCCGATACTCCGACAATCGCCGAGGCGGGTCTGCCCGGATTCGAGGCCGTGCAGTGGTCCGGGCTGCTGGCGCCCGTGGCAACCCCGCGCGACATCATCGTCAGGCTGCACAGGGACGTCGCTGCCATCCTGCGCACGCCGGAGGTGAGAGAGCGCCTGGCCGCCGACGGCAGCGAGGTGGTCGCCGGCTCGCCCGAGGAGTTTGCCGCCTTGATCAAGGCGGAGATTGCGAAATGGACCAAAGTGGTAAAAGCTGCGGGAATCCAACCGGAGTGACCGGGCGCAAATCAGGTACGGAGACTTCCATGACCGATCTCTTGCGGTTTGCCGCAGCCTTTCTGTTTCTTGCCGCCATGGGCGCAGTCCAGGCTCAGGACAAGCTGCCCCTCGTGAAGGTGGTCGCGACCGGCGGCACCATCGCCAACACGCCGTCAGGGCGCCTCCATGCGGGCGAAGTCGCCGAAGCGATCCCCGCGTTGAAGCAGGTCGCACGCCTGGAGGTCGAAGAGATCTTTCGCGTCGGCAGCAGCAGCATCACCTTTGATAACTGGCTCACGCTTGCCCGGCGGATCAACGAGATCCTTTCCCGGGAGCCCGAGGTCCAGGGCGTGGTCGTCACGCATGGATCGAACACGATGGAGGAAACCGGCTACTTCCTGAGCCTGACGGTGAAGAGCGACAAGCCGGTGGTCCTGACCGCCGCCCAGCGGCAGTTCACCACCCTGAGCTCGGACAGCCCGAAGAACTTTCTCCAGGCGGTGCGGGTCGCGGCGAGTGGCGAAGCGAGAGGCAAGGGCGCGCTGATCGTCACCAACGACGTGATCAATGCCGCGCGCGACGTCACGAAGAGCATCACGTATCGCCTGGAAACCTACACCAGCCGGGACCTGGGCGTCCTGGGCTACGTCGACGAGGACCGGGTCACCTTCTACCGCTTGCCGCTCAAGCAGCATACCAAGGCCACGCCGTTCGACATCGCCCGGGTCGAGAAACTGCCCCGGGTCGAGGTCATCTACAGCTCGGTGGACGCGGACGGCGCGTTGATCGACGCGGCAGTGACGTACGCCAATGCCGAAGGGCTCGTGATCGCCGGATTTCCGACCGGATCGGCCACGCCCGAGATGGAAAAGGCGATGAACCGGGCGGCGGCCAGGGGCATCGCGGTGGTGATGAGCAATCGCGGCGGAACGGGACGGATCACGGACACCCGCACCAAGGAGGCCCGCCCCATCATCTTTGCCGACAACCTCACGCCGCAGAAGGCGAGGGTCCTCCTGATGCTGGCGTTGACGACGACCAAAGACCGCGCGGAGATCCAGCGGATCTTCCAGACGTATTGAGAGCGCCTATCAAAATGAAGGATAGGCGCCCTGATGTAGGGTAGGGGAGAGCGAAGCGAGGGGCTATCCCCTCATTTCGTTGGGTCCTCTAAGAAGGCTCATAATACGATTTTCCGTTCCAACGCGGTCCCTGGGGAGGCGCCATGCCAGTCATACAACACGAGAGCGTGCCGCACGAGCCGTTTACCGGCGGCGCCAGCTACCAGACGCTGGTCGGCGACGCGCAGGGATCGACACCCGTGCGCATCGGGATCCAGACCTCCCCGCCGGGGTACCGCACGCGAACACATTGTCACCCGTACATGGAAGTCGTTACCGTTCTCGAAGGGCGCGGCGAGGGCTGGATCGAAGGCGAGGACGAGGTGCTCAAGCTCGAGCCCGGCGTGACGCTCGTCTTTCCTCCCAACGTGCGTCACTGGTTCCAGGCGCTGGGCGACCAGCCTCTCAAGACGCTCGGCGTGCACGCGTCGTCCCATCGCATCACCAACGGCGCCGAGTAGAAGAAACCCGAATGCAGGTCCGCGCGATCGCCATGCCGAGGCCGTTGCCGCTGGTCTTGCGGTCGCGGGAGTCGTCGAGCCGGCGATCAGCCGTCGCCCCGGACGGCGCATTGCGGTAAGACGCGCTGCGCCTGGCCGTTCCTTCTGTAGCCTGCTGTGCCGGTGCTCGTTTCGCTTCCGGCGCGGGCATCTGCTATCTTGCGGATGACCCGCGATCGGAGGAGGAGCGATGCTACACACCCGCCTGTGCGATTCTCTCGGCATCAAGCATCCCGTTGTGCTGGGCGGCATGGGCAGCTCCACGTCGGCAGCGCTCGTCGCTGCGGTGTCCAACGGCGGGGGCTTCGGCACGCTCGGCACCTCGGGCGCGAGCGGCGCGCAGATCACCGAGACCGCTGCTGCGATTCGAGCTGCGACCGATAAGCCGTTCGGCATCAACCACCTGCTGTTCCGGATCGACGAGGAAGCCTACGCCGCGACGCTGAAGGCGCGTCCGTACCTGGCCGCATTCGCGTGGGCCAGGAAGGATCAGGATCTGCGCGGGTACTTCCGGCGCGCGCACGATGCGGGGCTCAAGGTCATGCACATGGCGGGCGAAGTGCCCGAAGCAGTCCGCGCGGTCGAGGCGGGCGCCGATTTCATCGTCGCGCAGGGCATGGAAGGCGGCGGTCACGTCGGCTGGATGGCTGCGCTCGCGTTGGTGCCGATGGTAGTGAGCGCCGTGGCGCCGGTGCCCGTGCTGGCAGCAGGCGGGATTGCGGACGGGCGCGGCCTCGCGGCAGCGCTGGCTCTCGGCGCGGATGGCGCGCTGCTCGGCACGCGGTTTCTCGCCACGGTGGAAGCGCCCATACATCCCGATCTCAAGCAGGCGATCGTGAAAAGCGACGGTCACGACACGGTGCTGACGGAAATCCCGGATATCGCCTCGGGCTACGTCTGGCCGGGTGCGATGGCTCGCGCGCAACGCAATCAATTCATCGAGCGCTGGATGGGACGCGAGTGGGCGCTGCGCCAGCACCAGCACGAAGCCGGGAAGGCTGCGGCAGCCGCGCGGAGTTCAGGAGACGCTGCCAACGCGCCGATGCTGTTCGGACAGGACGCCGGCCTGATCGCTTCGGTTGAGCCCGCCGCGAAAGTCATCGCCGACATGGTGGCCGAAGCGGAAGACATCATCGGGCGCCGCCTGCACGGATTGCTGCGGGAGCCGCTAGGTCGGAGCGCTTGACGGGGCGATGGCCTGAATCGATGATAGCGTCATGACCAACGAGGAACTCGTTGCGCGAATCGGGGTGAATTGTTTCCTGGGGGGCAGCCTCCTGGCCGCGGTTGTCCTGGTTGGGGCGCGGGAGCTGGTCACGCGGGCACCGCTTGACGGGACCGTGAAGGGCCAGCCCAAGTTCGACGCGAAGAGCAGCTGGCTCTCGAATACCACGCTGTTCGGCGCCCTGCTCGTGAGTGCGCTCAAGGACGGTTTCTCCCCCAAGCCCGAGACGGCCTGGCTCGGCGGCCTCAACCTCCTGTTTGCCGTGTTGGCGATCACCGCGGTGCTCACCGCCCTGGCCAGCGAACGCCAGACGGCTGAGAAGGAATTCGAGACGCCGGTTCTGCTATACCTTGCTTACGCAACCGTCGCGTTATGGGCTGCGTTCGGACAATTGCTTACGCTGGCTGTAGTAGTCTGGATAGCTAACGAGAAATATCTGCCTCCGTTTCCCAAGCTGGTATTTTTGGTCTCGATCGCCGCCGCGGCGATTGGCGCATGCTGCTACGCCTGGAAGACCATGGGTCAGCACCTGAAGCCAAAGAACGCCGCGCTACGTTCGGAATGGGCTCTCATGTAGGCAGCACTGCGCCGGGTCGACGGTGCGTGCCGAGACCCGAGTCGTGGACGCCGGACCGCTCGCGCTTGACCCGTCCCGTGTGCAGAGCGCAGCATCTGTGCGACTCCGCCGGATCGATAAAACCATAACGTGGACTAGTCACCGGTCACGAATCTCAACCAAGGAGAACCAGATGCCCCGTCTTACCCCGATTGCATCGAAGTCCGACATGCCCGCGGCTCATCAAGCGCTCGCGGATGACGTCATGAAGGTATTCGGCCGGATCCGCGGGCCGTACAGCATGCTGCTTCATGCGCCGAATCTGGCGAAGAAGCTGCTGCCGCTGGTCCCGTTTTTTCGCGACGAATGCATGGTCGAAGCGCCGCTGCGGTCGCTCGCCATCATCACTGCGGTGCGCGAGTGCGAAGCCGCATACGTCTGGGCGGCGCAGGTTGGGGCGGCGCGAAAGAACGGCTTGAGCGAGCAGGCGATAGAAGTAGTGAAATCGAAAGGCGATCCGGCGAAGCTGCCCGCCGACGAGAAGGACATCATCAACTACATGCGGCAGGTCGTGCGCGGCAATCGGGTGGACCAGGCGACGTTCGACTCGCTCAAGGGCCGCCACACGCCGGAGTGGATCGTCGAGATGACGGCAGCAGGGACTTACTACATGTTCGTGTCCAAGTTCATCAACCCGTTCGAGGTCCCGGCGCCGCCGGATGGGGACAAACTTCCGGGGTAATGGTCCCCTCTCCCCAGGTCTGGGGAGAGGGATAGGGTGAGGGGAGAGAACGACCCGTTGGCGTTACTTCCAGTTGGCCCCTCACCCCAACCCTCTCCCCGTTACACGGGGCGAGGGCGTTGTCGCATGACGGTTTTTGATTTTCCGAATGAAGAAACTGGTCCTCGCCAGCGGCAACCCCGGCAAGCTCCGCGAGTTCCGCCAGATGCTCGCGCCGCTCGGCTTCGAGGTCGTGCCCCAGTCCGAGCTGGGCATCTCCGAAGCCGACGAGCCGCACGCCACCTTCGTCGAGAACGCGCTTGCCAAGGCGCGCCACGCTTCTGCCTCCGCCGGCCTGCCGGCGTTTGCCGACGACTCCGGCATCTGCGTGGCGGCGCTCGGCGGGGCGCCGGGCGTGCAGTCGGCGCGCTACGCCGGACCGCCGCCTGCAGGAACTCCCGGCGGTCGTGAGGAGCAGGATGCGCGCAACAACAGCAAGCTCGTCGCGGCGCTGGCCGGAACGGCCGACCGCCGCGCGCATTATTATTGCGTGATCGTGCTGGTGCGCCACGCCGCCGACTCCGAGCCGCTGATCGCCGAGGGCCGCTGGCACGGCGAAGTGATAGCAGAGCCGCGCGGCACGAACGGCTTCGGTTACGATCCGTATTTCCTATTGCCGGAACTCGCCCGCACTGCCGCCGAGCTGGATTCGGACCAGAAGAACGCGATCAGTCACCGCGGACGCGCGCTCGCCCAGCTCGTTTTGCAATTGCGCGACGCGGAGAAATAAGCTGTGAGCGACGAGAAAGCCGCAAGCGTGGGGGTGAACACCGGGTCACTGCTCACCGGTCACCGCGGCCTCTGAGAAAATGACACAAGATCCTGACCACTTCACGTCGGCCGCCCGCGCCTCGCCGGGGGTCGCATCCCCGCAAGCGGGGCCCCTGCTCAGCCCCTCGACGCGCCCAGCTTTTCGCGCGCTTCCCCCACTCTCCCTCTACATCCACATCCCTTTCTGCGCCCGGAAATGCCCCTACTGCGACTTCAACTCGCACGAGGCGCGCGGCGCTCTGCCCGAGGAGCGTTACGTCGCTGCGCTCGTCACGGACCTCGAGCAGGCGCTGCCGCTGGTGTGGGGACGGCGCGTCGGGAGCGTGTTCTTCGGCGGCGGCACACCCAGCCTGTTCTCGGCGCGCAGCATCGACGCGGTGCTTGCGGCGGTGCGCGCGCGCCTGCCGCTTGCAGCCGATGCGGAAGTCTCCCTGGAGGCCAATCCCGGCACGTTCGAGGCGGACAAGTTCCGCGAGTTTCGCGCGGCCGGCGTGAATCGCCTGTCGATCGGGGTGCAGAGCTTCAACCCGGCGCACCTGAAGGCGCTGGGACGTATCCACGATGATGCGGAAGCCCGGCGCGCCATCGAGTTCGCGAGGCGCGATTTCGACAACATGAACCTCGACCTGATGTACGGGTTGCCGGGGCAGACGTTGAAGGAAGCGCGCGCCGATCTCGACAGCGCACTGGCCTTCGACGTGCCTCACCTGTCCTGCTACCATCTGACGATAGAGCCCAACACGTACTTCCACCGCTTCCCGCCGCAACTGCCCGATGACGATACGGCAGACGTGATGCAGGACACGATCGAATCCCGGCTGGCGGAAGCGGGTTACGACCATTACGAAGTCTCCGCGTACGCCAGACGGCGAGAGGAGAGAAGCGATAGACGAGAGGAGGAGAAGGCCCTGCGCGACGCTGAACGCCCCTCTCTCCTCTCTCCTTTCTCCTCTCCAGCTGGGGCAGCCGCCGCCGCTTACTGCCGCCACAATCTCAATTATTGGCAGTTCGGCGATTACCTGGGAATCGGCGCGGGGGCGCACGGCAAGATCAGCTTTCCCGACCGCATCGTGCGCCAGACGCGGGTCAAGCACCCCGAGGGTTACATGAAGGCCGTGGAGCAGGGCGCTCCCGTGGCCGAGGAGCGCGCGGTCGCGGCGGGAGAGCTGGGTTTCGAGTTCATGATGAACGCGCTGCGCCTGAACGGAGGCTTCCCGGTGCGGCTCATCGAGGAACGCGCGGGGGTGCCGCTGACGGCGGTGCTGGGCGATCTGGACGAAGCCGAGCGCCGGGGCTTCATCACGCGAGACCACGAGCGCATCGCACCGACGGAGCTCGGGCGACGCTTCCTGAACGACGTGCTGCAGATTTTCCTGCCCCCGGCAACCGGCGGGCAGTAACACCTCGGGGCGCTGGCGGTAAGCCTCGAGTGCGGTCTTGGCGTGCTGGCGGACCTTGGGATCGGCGGCGGCGCAATCATCATAGAATAGCCGCCATGCCGAATTGCCCGGACGGGAGGAAGAGAGTGAGCGGCTTCAGCAGGTTTTCGTTGTTAGCGATACTGATACTCGCCGTGGCGGGCGCAGCGCAGGCCCAGGGCTACCCGGCCAGGCTCGTGAGATTCGTCGTGACCTATCCACCGGGCGGCAGCTCCGACATCATGGCGCGCGTCATCGGGGCGCAACTGACCGAGTACTGGGGCCAGCAGGTGCTGGTGGAATCCCGGCCCGGCGCCGACGGATCGATCGGCACCGAGTACGCCGCGAAGCAGCCCGCCGACGGCTACACGTTCCTGCTCGCCAACTTCGGTCCGATCGTCGCCAAGCCGCTGCTGACGAAGGTCTCCTACGACTGGAAGCGGGATTTCGTGCCGGTGTCGCGCATCACCTATGCGGCCAACATCCTCGTGGTGCCGACGACTTTGCCGGTGAAAAACGCGAAAGAGCTGGTGGCGCTCGCGAAGGCCCGCCCGGGAGAGCTTACTTACGGCACCAGCGGCCCCGGCAGCATGTCGCATTTCGCGGGCGAGATGTTCAAGCGCATCGCCGGCGTCAAGATGATTACGGTGAACTACAAGGGCAACGCGCTCGCCATCACCGATCTCTCGGGCGGGCAGATCACGACCATGTTCTCCGACGCGGTGCCCGCCATGATCGGGCTGAAGACGGGCAAGATCCGCGCGCTCGCCGTGACCAGCGCGGAGCGCTGGCGCTTCAACCCCGAGCTGCCGACGCTCGCCGAAGCGGGCCTGAAGGGTTTCGCCGCCGTGAACTGGTGGGGCATCCTGTTCCCGGCCGGCACGCCGCGGCCTGTCGTCGACAAGGTCAATGCCGATCTCGGCCGCGCGCTCGCAAGCCCGGTCGTCAAGCAGAAGCTGGGCGAGCTTGGGGTCGAGACCATCGCCAGCACGCCGGAGCAGTTCGGCGCGTTCATGGCCTCCGAGACCGAGCGCTGGGGCAAGCTGATCCAGGAGGCGAACCTCAAGCTCGAATGATTAGAACCAATAGGTTCTAGGTGGCCTGCCCCCGCACGCGGCGCAACGGGCCGAAACAGGCGTTCATCGATTCGTCCCGGCACATGATCATCACGTTGCCGGACGGGTCGAAGCGGATGTAGTTCGTCGATTTCTGGCCGACCGCAGTCACCTGCCCGGAACAGTCCTTCTTGCCGTTGCTCTTGACGATCGCGTCGGTCATCTTGAAAAGCCCCTTGGGACCGGCCGTATCGTCGATCTCGTAAGCGCTCTCCGTGACCTCTTCGGCGCTGGTGACCAGCGTGGTGCCGTTCGGGCGCACGTGGTAGGTCTCCTCGCAGCTCGTGCCGGGCGCGAGGAACGTCCACGATCCCAGAATCGGGTGATCGGGCTTCGGCGCACGCGGCGGCGCGGCGTTGGCCAGGCAGGCGACGAGCACGAGCGTGACAGCAGGAAGGTCGTATTTCATCGGGTGTCTCCACGGCGAAAGATCACGTCCCACACCCGGTGCCCCAGCTTGAGGCCGCGGTTCTCGAACTTTGTGAGCGGGCGATAGGCCGGCCGCGGCGCAAAGCCATTCACGGTGTTCGCGAGCAGCGGCTCGGCCGACAGCACCTCCAGGATCTGGCTCGCGTAATCCTCCCAGTCGGTCGCGACGTGGAAGTATCCCCCCGGCTTCATCCGTGACGCCAGCAATGCGACCAGCGGAGGCTGAAGGAGACGCCGCTTGTGATGGCGTTTCTTCGGCCACGGGTCCGGAAAGAAGACGTGCACGCCGTCGAGCGCGCCGGGAGCGATCATGCGCTCGAGCACTTCCACGGCGTCGTGCTGGATGACGCGCACGTTGGCAAGCCCCAGCGCGGCGATGCGATTCAGGAGGCTGCCCACGCCCGGCGTATGCACTTCGACACCGAGGTAATCGCTACCGGGATGAGCCGCCGCGATCTCGGCGGTCGTATCACCCATCCCGAACCCGATCTCCAGCACCCTGGGCGCCGAGCGCCCGAATACCCGATCGAGGTCCAGGGGCTCCGTGGCGTACGGAACCCCGTATCGCGGCATCAGTTGCGCATGCGCGCGCGCCTGCGCCGCGGTCAGCCGCCCCTGGCGCAGAACGTAGCTTCGGATGGGGCGGCGTGGATTTGAAACGAGTGACTCGTGACTCGTGACCCGTGACTCGTCCAGCTGCTGGCCGGTTGCCGGGCTGGAGCCCTTATTTCGTGTCACGTGTCACGTGTCACGCCTTTGGAGAAGTAATCATCCCCGCCGTCGGAGAGCTGGGGGCGGCGGAGTAGAGCTTCTTCGGCATCCGCCCCGCGAGCCAGGCGGCACGCCCCGCCTCGACCGCCTTGCACATCGCGGTCGCCATCAGCACCGGGTTCTTCGCGGCAGCGACGGCGGTGTTCATGAGTACCGCGTCGCATCCCAGCTCCATCGCGATCGCGGCGTCCGATGCGGTACCGACACCCGCGTCGACCACGACCGGCACTTTTGCGGCCTCGATGATGATCTGGAGGTTCCAGGGATTGAGTATCCCCATGCCCGAGCCGATCAGCGAAGCGAGCGGCATCACTGCGACGCAGCCGATGGCTTCGAGCTCTTTCGCGATGATGGGATCGTCGGACGTATAGACCATCACCTTGAACCCGTCGGCCACCAGCGTACGGGCCGCCCCCAGCGTTTCGACCACGTTGGGATAAAGCGTATGCGGATCCCCGAGGACCTCGAGCTTCACCAGGTCGTGGCCGTCGAGCAGCTCGCGGGCGAGCCGCAGCGTGCGCACCGCGTCGTCTGCCGTGTAGCAGCCGGCGGTATTGGGAAGTATGGTGTACTTGGACGGTGGCAGGAAGTCGAGCAGGCTCGGCTGCTTCGGGTCCTGGCCGATATTCGTGCGACGGATGGCGACGGTCACGATCTGCGCGCCGCTCGCGTCGACCGCGGCGCGGGTTTCGGCGAAATCCTTGTACTTTCCGGTGCCGATCAGGAGCCTCGACGCGTATGACTTGCCCGCGATGAGGAGGGGATCGAGGTTCTCGTGAGGTTTCATGGCAGGATCCGGGAATCAGGACTCGGGAGTCGGAGTATAAACCCGGCCGCGTCCAGGCGAAATCAACCGGCCGTTGGGCATTTCACGTCCGGATCGTGGCTCCAGGTTCTAGCCGCCGCCTACGGCCACCACGATCTCCAGCCGGTCGCCTTCCGCGAGCGGCTGCTCGGCATAGCGGCTGCGGGGCACGATCTCGCCGTTCCTCTCCAGCGCGACCCGCTTCCCCGCCAGCTCCAGCCGGGCGATGAGCTCCGCGCAGTTGAGCGGCGCGTCGAACTGGCGGGGCTCGCCGTTGATGGTGATCGCAATCATGTGGAAGTGCCGGTCTGGCGACAGCCTTTCCCGGATTTTCACAAGTTGTCCGCCGGCTGGCAACCCGGCTTCCTCAGGGGCTGGCCGCCGAATCACTGGGCGGCCAGGCCAGCGAGATAGTCGGCCAACACCTCGATATCCTTGTCCGACAGGGGCTGCGCGGCTGATGTCATGTTACCGTCCAGGTCGGCGCGCGTCTGTGCCTTGAAGCCGCGCAACTGGGTCCTGAGGTATTCGAACTGCTGCCCGGCCAGCCGCGGAATGTGCTGCAGCCCCATGAGCGCCGGGCCATGGCACTGGACGCAGTGGTACTTCTCGGCGAGGCGCTTCCCCGCAGCGGCGTTTTCGGGCGCTGTCCTGCGCGAGGGGGCGGCGGGCTTCTGCTTCGAGAAGAATGCCGCGAGCTCGTTCATCTCGGCGTTGCTGAGGCTTGCCGCAACCGGCGTCATCTGCGGATCCTTGCGGCTGCTCTGGCGGTACAGGAACAGCGCCGTCGAGATGAATTGCGCCGGCTGCCCGGCGAGGGACGGAATGGCCGGGTCGATCGAGTTCCCGGCCGGCCCGTGACATGCCGCGCAGGCCTGCGGATCGGCCGCGCCCGCCGCGCCGGCGGCAAGCAGAAGCAGCGGCGCGACGGCGAGGAGCGCCGCCGCGCCTGGCCGCGCGGGGCGCCGGTCTTTGCTCACTTCTTGCTGTAGCTCACCCGGTAGATGATCCCGTTATGATCATCCGAGACGAGCAAGGAGCCGTCGCGCATTACCATGACGTCGTTCGGACGCCCCCACATCGGGGGGTCGGCCTTGTCGTCGAGCAGAAAGCCCGTCAGGAACGGCTCCATCTTCGGCTTGCCGTTTGCGTCGAACGACACGCGAGTCACGTTGTAGCCCTGTTTGATCGTGCGGTTCCACGAGCCGCGCAGCGCGATGAAGATGTTGTTCTGGTACTCGGCCGGGAACATCTTGCCGCTGTAGAAACGCATCCCGATGGGCGCGACGTGAGCGCCGAGCTTGAGCGCGGGCGCCGTGAACTCGGAGCACGAGCGGTTCTTGCCGTACTCGGGATCGGGCGTATCGCCTTGATGGCAGAACGGATAGCCGTGGTGCTCTCCCTTCCTGGCCACGCGGTGCAGCGTATCGTGCGGCGAGTCGTCGCCCAGCCAGTCGCGCCCGTGGTTCGTAAACCACAGCTCCCTGGTCTTCGGATGCCAGTCGAAGCCGACCGAGTTGCGCACGCCCAGCGCGACGGTCTCGAGCACCCCCTTGCCCGGGTCGACCCGCATGATGGAGGCCTCCATGTAGGTCGGCATGACGATGTTGCCGGGAGCGCCGATGTTGAAGTAAAGCTTGCCGTCGGGCCCGAGCCCGAGGAACTTCCAGAAATGGCCGGCCGCCTTGTTCGGGTCGAGGTTGTCCACCACGACCTTCGGTTCCGGCGGGCTGTCCAGCCGGTCCTCGATGCCGTCGTAGCGCACGATGCGGTTGCGCTCCGCGACGTACAGCGTGCCTTTGCTGAAGACGATCCCGTTGGGCGTGTCGAGGCCTTTGAGGATGGTCTTCACCTCGCGCGTGCCGCTGCGCTCGACGACCGCGTACACCTCCTTCAACTGGCGCGTGCTCACGAAAACCGTGCCCTTGTCGCCGAGCCTCATGGTGCGGGCTCCGGGCATGCTGTCGGCCCAGACCTCGACCTTGAAGCCGGGCGGAACCTTGAGCTTGTCGACCGGCAGCTCCTTCGCGCTCTTGCCGGTCAGGTGAATCGCGAACGGGTGCAGGGGCGAGCTCGCCTGCTCCGTCGAGCGGCCCTGCTGCCAGGACGGGGGCGGCGTGGGCGCGGCGGGCTTGTCATCGGCTTTCTGCTGGGAGTACGCGGGCAGCACGAGAGCGGCCGCGGTTACCGCGATGGCGGCGCGTCCAACGAGCCGACACGTAGTGACGGAAAAATCAGGCATGACGATCTCCTTTCTGGTTCGTGTCCACACGGAACTATCGATCGTGACCCGGTATGCCTTCGCCGCGTACCCGCCACGCCGCGGGGCGGTACGGATACGCGCCTCCTCTTTTCTCAAGCTGGAGCGGGTGATGGGAATCGAACCCACGTATTCAGCTTGGGAAGCTGATGTTCTGCCATTGAACTACACCCGCGTGACCGGGATTCTACGTTGTTTCCCCCACCGAGAAAATCCTGCACCACCGCGTCATCCCTGCCCATCGGCTCTGCGTTACTATTGCGACGGACCCGGGTCGGCATAGGAGGCCAGTCATGAAGATCGTCAAGTACGCCTTGCTCGGCATTGGCGCCCTGGCCCTCCTGTTCGGAGCCGTGCTCGCCTACGTCGCGGCCACCTTCAACCCCAACGATTACAAGCCCCAGATCATCCAGCTCGTTAAGGAGAAGAAGGAGCGCACGCTGAAGCTCGACGGTGACATCAAGCTCTCGTTCTGGCCGAACGTCGGCGCGGAGCTGGGCAAGGTGTCGCTCTCGGAGGCGAAGAGCGAGAAGGAGTTCGCGGCGGTTGACAACGCCCGCGTCTCGGTCAAGGTCATGCCGCTCTTCTCGAAGCAGATGGTGGTGGACGAGGTGCGCGTCAAGGGCGCCCGGGCGGCCATTGTGCGGTTCAAGGACGGCAAGCTCAACATCGACGATCTCCTCGCCAAAGATGACAAGGAGCCGAAGCAGGATGTCGCGTTCGACATCGCCGAAGTCGACATCGCGGATTCCGCCTTCAGCTTTCGCGACGAGCAGAAAGGCGCGCAGTACGCGCTGTCCAAGGTCAACCTCAAGACGGGGCGCATCGCGAACAACGTGCCCACGAAGGTCGATCTCTCGGTGACCGTCCAGGCGAGCCAGCCCAAGGTGAACCTCGCCACCGAGCTGAAGACGAAGCTGACCTTCGATCTCGACAAGCAGGTGTACGTGCTGGACGGCATGAGCCTGGAAGCGAAAGGGGAGGCCGCGGACATCCGCAACTTCGCGCTCAAGGCGACGGGCAGCGTGACCGCGAAGCCCGGCACGAACGAGTTCACGGCCGAAAAGCTCGCGGTCGCCATGACCGGGGTGAGCGGCAAGGACAACCTGGACGTGAAGCTCGACGCGCCGAAGCTCGTGTTGACCAAGGACAAGGCGACCGGGGATAAAGTGACGGTCGTCGCGAAGGTGACCGGTCCGCAAAGCGCGTTGAACGCGAACGTGAGCCTGCCGGGCGTGGAGGGTAGCGCGAAAGCGTTCAAGTCGTCCGCCATGACGCTCGATCTCGATATGAAGCAGGGTGACCTTACGGTCAAGGCCAAGGTCGCCTCGCCGGTCTCGGGAAACCTCGAGTCGCGGCAGGTCAACCTGTCCAATCTCGCGGCTAACCTCACCGTCAGCGGTCCGGATGTGCCCGGCAAGAGCCTCACCGGCGAGCTGAAGGGCAGCGCGGCCGTGGACGCTGCGAAAGAGAGCGCGCAGGCCAATCTTGCGGGCAAGATAGCCGACAGCAACATCAAGGCGCGACTGGGTATCGGCGGCGGCAAGACGACGGGCATTCATTTCGACGTGGACGTGGACCAGCTCGACGTGGACCGCTACTTCCCGCCGGCGCCCGCCGGGCAGCAGCAAAAGCAGACCGAGAAGCCGTTCGATCTCACGGGACTCAGGAACCTGAACGCGAATGGAACAATCCGCATAGGCTCGCTCAAGGCGAACAATCTCAAAGCGACCAACGTGCGCGTCGACGTCAAGGCCGGCGGCGGTCGCGTGGAGCTGAATCCGCTTACGGCGAATCTCTACCAGGGCACGCTCGCGAGCGCGGTCACGGTCAACGCGGCGCCGGCAACACCGACCTTCGCGGCGAAGCACAAGATGAACGGGGTGAGCGTAGGGCCGTTCCTCAAGGACCTTGCCAACAACGATACGCTCGAAGGCAAGGGCAACGTCACGCTGGACGTGACGACGCAGGGCAATACGGCGGGCGCGCTCAAGAAAGCGCTGAACGGCAACGCCGGACTGAAGCTCACCGACGGCGCGGTGAAAGGCATAGACATCGCGGGCTCTATCCGCAGCGCCAAGGCGAAGCTCGGCACGCTGAAAGGCGAACAGACGCAGCAGGCGGACAAGTCGCAGAAGACGGACTTTTCGGAGATGACCGGCACCTTCGCCATCAAGAACGGCGTCGCGCGCAACAACGATCTCTCGATCAAGTCCCCGCTGCTGAGAGTAGGCGGGGAGGGCGACATCAACATCGGCGAGGACAGCTTGAACTACCTCGTGAAGGCCTCGGTCGTCGGCACGAGCAAGGGCCAGGGCGGACGCGACCTGGACGATCTGAAAGGGCTCACGGTGCCGGTAAGACTGTCCGGTCCCCTCACCTCGCCCAAGTACACGATCGACTTCGGCGCGATGATGACGGACGTGGCGAAGCAGAAGGTCGAGGAGCGGCTGACGAGCGAGATCGGCAAGCGTCTCGGCGGTGGCGCGGCGGCGGGCGGCACGGCCTCGAAGGACGCAGCGGCCAAGGATGCGGGGAAGAGCAGCGGCAGCCGGCCGCAGGATGTGCTGAAGGGCCTCTTTGGACGGTGACCAGTGACCAGTGAACTGTTGATGGCAACAAGGCGGATCCACGGGTCACGGGTCACGAGTCACGGGTCACGCCCCTCCCGGCGAGACCTCGCCGCCAGGCTCATCGCCTGGCAGAAACGCCACGGCCGCCACGATCTCCCGTGGCAGGGCACGCGCGATCCGTACCGGATCTGGCTCTCGGAGATCATGCTCCAGCAGACCCAGGTCGCCACGGTCATTCCCTATTACCAGCGCTTTCTCCAGCGCTTCCCGGATGTCGCCACGCTCGCGCAAGCGCCGCTCGACGAGGTGCTGCGCCTGTGGGCGGGGCTCGGCTACTACTCGCGCGCGCGCAATCTGCACCGCGCGGCGCAGGCAGTCATGAGCGGACATGGTGGCCGGTTTCCCCGTACCTTCGATGCGGCTGCCGCGCTGCCGGGCATAGGCCGCTCCACGGCGGCGGCGATACTGGTGTTCTCCGCGGGCGCCCGCTATCCGATCCTGGACGGCAACGTGAAGCGCGTGCTGGCGCGGCTCTTCGGCATTGCCGGTTACCCCGGCGACAAGCGGGTGGCGGACCGGCTGTGGCAGCGGGCGGAGGAACTGCTCCCCAAACGCAGCGTCGAGGCCTATACGCAGGGTCTCATGGACCTGGGAGCGGGAGTGTGCGCAAGGACCCGCCCCCGCTGCGACGCGTGCCCGTGGTCGGCGTCATGCGCAGCGCGCAAGCGGGGACTCGTCGCGGCCATCCCTGGGCGCAAGCCGCGCAAGGCGCTGCCGCAGAAGGCCACGACCATGCTCGCCTTGACCCGTGCCGGCGAGGTGCTGCTGGAAAAACGGCCGCCCGCCGGAATCTGGGGCGGGATGTGGTCGTTGCCCGAAGCCGTGCGCGATACCGAAATCGCCGGGTACTGCCTGCGCAAGTTCGGCGCGCGCGTCCTCGCCATGGAGAAGCTTCCCCAGATCGCACACGGCTTTACGCACTACAAGCTGGATATATTTCCGATCCGGCTGAGGGTCGGGAAGCAGGACCCTCACGCGGCGGAGCCGGGTCTGATCTGGCTGCCGCTGGAGGAGGCGCGCCAGGCGGCGATCCCGGCGCCGGTCAAGCGCATCCTCGCTTCGCTCAGTGACCGGTGACCAGTGACCGGTGACCGGGCAAAGCGCACCGCATTGGCAGAGCCGCGTGGAAGCAAGCCCTGAACAAGAGGGCATTCGTCATTCCTGCGGAGGCGGGTATCCCCTTTCCCCCTTTGGGGGAAAGGTAGGATAGGGGGCGCGAATGGATCCCCGCCGTTGCGGGGATGACCTTCGTAGCGCAATCGCTGTTACTGGTCACGGGTCACCGGTCACGGGTCACCAGAGGTCGACGCGCCCGCCAGTCGACCTGATGCGCTCCGCCCGCTGCTGCACGTAGCGCTGGAAGCTCGGCTGCTTGAGATACGCTCCGCTCGCCACGTACTCCAGCCCGGACGCGAGGTGAAACGGCTGGAATGACGCCTCCATCCGGAATACTTCCTTGCCTGCTGTGTCGAAGAAGACGAGGCTGGGCGTGTAAGCGACGCCCAGCGCGCGGCCCCACTGAGATTCGGTGAGCGTCCTGCCTTCCGGTGTCTCCACCGGGGCGGCGCCGAACAGCTCCAGCCGCGCCACGTCGAATTTCCCGATCAAGCGCTGCACTGCGGCGTCGCGCATGCCGCGCTCGTGGAGCCGGTCGCACGCCGCGCACTGCTTCTGCTCGAAGAGCACGAGTAGCGGCTTTCCTTCCGGTCGCTGCGAGGCCGCAAGGCGATACGGCTGCTTCATGAAATATGGCTGCCCGTGCAGCCGGCCGCTCGCCGGCTCGCGCCCGTGCCGCTCGAGGTAGCTGGCGAAGGCGATTCTGCTCTCGTGCTTACCCGAAACGTAGTCGAGAGCCGCGCGGAACCTGTGCGGCGGATAGTACCCGTTCAGGCGCAGCACCACGGCGCCCTTCTCGTCGAAGAACAGCAGCGTGGGCGTGAACTGCACCTTCATGAGCGCCGCGAAATCCTTCTCGCTCCGGACCTTGCCGTCCGTCCAGGTGACCTCGCGGTCGCCCCACATGTTGATCGCGACGGCGTTGAAGCGGCGGCGCGTGAGATCGGCGATCTCCTTCTGCGCGAAATTGACGCGCATCAGCTCGCGGCAGTAGGGGCAGCCGTCCTGCCCGAAGTACACGAGCAGGCGCTTGCCTTCCGCGGCGGCCTCGCGCACGTCCTCCCGGATATCGAGAAAGGTCTCCTTGAACCAGGATGGTGTTTCGGTCGCATGCGGGCCGGGGTTCAAGGCTTCGCGAGCAGCCGATACGGCGCTCGTGACCGGTGCTGTGGCGAGCGCCACCGTTAGCGCGATCAGGGTGTACCACTCACGCCACATGCACGAGTACCTCCGGTTGAGCTGCCGGCGAAGGCCATTCGGCCCGATCTTCAGTAGTATAAAGACGGCGAACGGCGCGTCACAGGGCGGCGGGGCTGAAGATTCGGTGGCTGCGCGACTTCAGCCCAGCGCCGGGATCGGGGGATTCAACGTCTGCACATCAGAAGCTGCTCCGTTCGATTTCCAGGAACGCCAGGCTGATGTGCCTGCCTATCACGTCGTTGAAGTGCACCCAGCCGGCATAGGGCTTCAGCTTCGCTACGACGGCATCCTTCATCTCAAAGTCGCTCTTCCCTGCGTCGTAGTGCTTTTTTACTTCTGCGTAGAGCGTGGTGAGATAGGTCTCGTAAGCCGTTACGATTTCCACGCCGCCCGTCGGCCCGTGGCCCGGAACGTAGCGGCCTGCGTTCAAGCGCGCCGCCACGCGACACGCCTCGATGCTGCCCTTGAAGGTGGCATCATCGAGCCGGGGCAGACGCTGGAAGAGAAAATTGTCTCCCCCGAACACCACCGAATCCTCCACGACCTGGATCATGATGTCGGTCTGGCTGTGGGCGTCCGGCGGAGCATGGATGCGAAACGTGATCCCGCCGGTTCTCAGTTCCTCGCCATTGCCGATCGCGACCGTGGGAATCACTGCCCGGGTGCCTTCCGTAAAGCCGCCGGACAGACGGGACATCGTGACTACCCACTGTTCCGCGACTCCGCTCACCCGCCTGATCATTTCGGGATGGGCCATGAGGACGGCGTCGGGGTAAGCCTCGCGCACGGCCTGGTTGCCGAGCCAGTGGTCGCCGTGAACATGGGTATTCAACACGTGGGTGACCGGCTTGTCGGTCATCTTGCGCAGTTGTTTCATCACCATGCGTCCGGCCTGCACGCTGGATCCCGGGTCTATCACCACGACGCCTTCCCCGGTAATGATGAAAGCCGGATTGTTCATGAAGCCCTGGTTCGTCACGGACGCGATCTCCCGCGGTCCATGGATCACATAGGTATGGGCGGCGATCCTGTCTACAGGGTAATCGCGCACCATTTCGCGTCTGTCGACCGGCGGGGGCGAAGTCTGCGCGACGGGAAACGAAGCGCAGCCAATCACGAACAGCACGGGCGCGCCGATAACCATCCACTTGACCGGGTTCATATTGAAAGCGTAACAGACGATGCCCGGATTTCTTGGGGGTAAGCGCCTTCGTTTCAGGCTATTTCATGTTGATCGGCGATTGGGGATCGATCAGGTACGCGACCAGGTGAGAGACCTGTTCCGGCGTGAGGTGGCGGTTCGCCCCTAGCCGCGGCATGTTTGAGCAAGGCGCGAACCCCCAGGCGTTGAAGATTCTCTCGTAGGTGAGCTTCGCCACTGCCTCTGAGCTGCCGCGCTGCATGCCGTAACCTGTCAGGCTGGGCCCGACATTGCCCACGTTTATCTCTCCGGGAGCAAGGGCATGGCAGTTCTGGCAGAGCCCGCCGTTTCCCTTACGCTTCTCGAGGCTTCCGAACTGGATACGGTCGCCCGCACCGTCATGCGCGAGCTCGTCGCCGGCCTTCCAGTCGCCCACGAGCTTCCCCGATTCCGGATACTGGATGGAGGCGCGCGCCAGCTTGACCACTTCGGCCGCTTCCTCCTGCGTGAGCTTGGCATCGCCGATCTTGCTGCAGATTTGCTGCGACCGGTCCTGCACCAGGCGCTTCAGCAACGCCGGCATCGGTGCGGAGAAGTCCTCGCTCACCATTGTCTCGGCGACTTGACGCGTCGTCGCTTGATCGGGATAAGTGGTACAGCCCGCGGCAATCAGCGCCGGGGTACCGAGTACTGCCCATTTCAACCACGTCTTTTTCATTGGCATTTTCGCTCCCGCTCAGCGCTTGAATCCGGGCACCTTGATCACGGCCCCGTTGCCTTGATAGTGGAGATAGGTGGTCAACGCGATTGACGTGTCGGATGCATACTTCAGCTCGGGCAGCCGCATCTGCCAGAAGCAGTCGGAGAGCCGCCACTGCATGGTGCGCACGACAAAATGCGAGCCGCGATAAGCGGGCCAGGTCGAAACAACTTCCTGCACCCCTTTCTTGCTGGTCATGTGCACCAGATCCTGGAGCCGGATGCGCTTGTTGGCCTCGCCGTGGCACTGCACGCACGCGAAATCCGTCTGACCGCTACGCCGGTAGAAGAGGTACTCACCCGACTTGTACATATCGTGCTCTTTCCGATGGCTCAGCGAGACGTTCATCTTCATCCCGTTCGACCGGGAAGTAATGTAAAGTGCCAGGGCTTCCGCATCGGAACCGTTGCTACCCGCCGGACTGATCGCCGTTTTGACAAGCTCTTCGCGTTTGAAACCCTGCAGTTCAACCATGCAGGTCAGCAGCCTTGACTCCAGGTCCTGTACACGGTCGGTATCGGGGAAGTAACGCGGCAACCCGGTGGCGGCGCCCTCCAACCTCCCCGGGCCTGCCCCGAAATCGCACTCATTCAGCGAAGCGTTCCTGGGGCCACGCTTTTGGTAGAAGAGTGTCTTGCCGCGCTCGATCCACAGTTCGCCCGGGTTGTCGTCCGCCAGCATTTGACGGCCTACGGCCAGGGGGTCGTCCGGCCTCCCTTGGGACAGCGCCGCTCCCCACGTGAGGGCGCACCCTACGGTTGCGACGGCAGCGAGCCATCCTCGCGTCGTGTGCATGCTTTCCTCCACGTTCTGGTAACCAGCGGGCGCGGCGCGATCACGAGGCCGAAACGGTCGCCTCGTCAGTGCGCTTTTCGCCCTTGTTGTCCAGCCAGGTGACGCCGAGCTTGTCGCCCACCTTGGCCCCTTTGATGCGCAGCCCGAGGAACGGGTTGCGCGAAATCCCCTGGCTCCACTGCGCATCGAGCACCGTCTTGCCGTTGTGCGTAACCGCCACGTTCTGGATGAAGTGGCGCGGAACGATGTCTCCCCTGGAATCCTTGCGCGCGCCGGTTTCCATGGGGTGCAGCATCAGAATTCTGACATCGGCTACGTCGCCCTGCAGCGTGGCGCGGATCTTCATCGGTTCAGCCATGGAGTGGTCTCCTGGAAAATGTCGGACTTCGGTTTTGCGTAAGGAATATGTCGCAGCGTAGCCGACAGATTCCTAGCCGCAGCCGCCGACGGTGATCTTGATTTCCTTCTTTGCCGCGAAGAATTTCCCGTCCGCCTTCACCACCGCCCAGACGTTCGAGGTCTCCCCCATCTTGATGCGCGTCGAGATATAGCCTTCGCTGCCGCTCGAGACGTCAAACGTTGCCATCAGCGGACGCGGATTTTTTTCGGCAATAATCGAGATCTGCTGCGTATTGAGGATCTTGCTGGTAACGGCGACCGGCACGACGGCGCCATTCTCGGCAATATCCGGGGCGGTTATCGCGATATCCCTGCTCTCCACCGGATTGCCGGCTCCCAGGGCCTTCAGGGCGTCCGCCATGACCTTGGATTCGAACCCGACTTCGTTCCACTGGGCCGCCATGGCGTTCGACGACTTGGCGAGCCCGGTAACGAGTCCCATGGTAAGTACGCCGAACGCGCCGGCACGCTTCAGGACGGTTCGACGGGAAAGGTCAATCACGATGTCTCCTTTTATTTGCGAGTGAAGAACGGCCGGCGTGATCTGCAAGGTCGCCGAACATCCAGAGTGTTTTTCGAGAGCTGCAAACCATGCGCAAATTCTCTCCGCCGCGGCGCAAAGGAGCAATTGGACCGAGGTCTGGACGGAAGGTCTGGCCGTTGCGCGTTGGTCGCCGGAAACGCATTGTTCAGAAAGACGTTTGAGCGCACTCTGATCCGCCTCTCGTGCAGCTTCGACCAGTACCAAAGTCTCGGTCTGAAGTCTGGAAGGCGTGATCTCGCTCTGCGGTAGGGGTAATCTATGGCAGGACTGCAGACGAGAACCGAAACCCCGTGAAGACGTTTTCTCTCATTTCGCTGCTGATGCTCTCGCTGGGATCCTCGCCTATCGCGTGGTGCGCGGCGCAACCGGGCAAGGTCTATCGCATCGGTTACCTTATGTTCGCGCCGGTCGCAGATACGCCTTCCCCACAGCGTGCAGCCTTGCTGCGCGCCATGGAGAGATTGGGTTACGTGCAGGGCAAGAATCTGGTCATCGAGTACAGCTCGGCCGAGGCCAATGTCGAGATGCTGCCTGACGCGGCTGCCGAGCTGGTGGAAAAGAAACCTGCTCTGATCTTCGCCATCGGCACCCCTACCGCGCTTGCCGCAAAGCAAGTAACGCGGACGATCCCGATCGTGATGTTCGCCGCGGATGCGGTAGCCAACGGGATCGTGGCGAGCCTGGCGAAGCCCGGCGGTAATATCACAGGCATTTCGGGCGCCCAGATCAAGCTCAGCCCCAAACGTCTCGAGGTGCTCAAGGAGACCGTGCCGCGCGCCTCGCGCGTGGCGGTGCTGTATTCACGGGTTCACCCATCCCACGCTCAGGAGCTGACGGCAATCAGGTTGCGGGCGGCGGAGCTCGGACTCGCCTTGCAGCCATTCGACGTAACCCGGGTGGAGGACCTTCAGGCGGCATTCTCCCGCATGAGCGCGCGCCGCCCGGATGCGATCCTGGTGCTGTTCGACTACCGGACCCTGGTCTATCGGCAGTTGATTTCCGAGTTCGTGGCAACGAATCAGTTGCCCACCATGTTCGGCACCAGGGAATCGGTTGATGCCGGTGGCTTGATGTCCTACGGATCGAACCTTGAAGAAATGTTTGCGCGCGCGGCGAGCTTTGCCGACCGCATCCTCAATGGCGCGGATCCAAGCACGCTCCCGGTCGAGCAGCCGACGCGCTTCGAGCTGGTCATCAATCGCAGGACTGCGCGGGCCCTCGGGCTTCGGATTCCCGAGCCGTTGCTGCTGCGCGCAAACGTTCTTATCGAATGACGCTGCGCCAACCGCTGTTCGTCAAGTACGCGGCCTTGATTTTAGTGCTGGCAGGCGCCTCGCTGCTCGTAAGCGGAGCAATCGAGATTTACTTCTCGGATCGGCAGCACCGCGCGACGCTGGCAGAGGTTCAGCGCGACAAGGCCGCGGCTGCGGCGTCCAGCGTGTCGCGCTATGTCGAGGATCTGGCGCACCAGATCAGCGGGGCGACCACGCCAGCATTGGACACGGCGGTTTCCGATCTGGAAAAGCGCCGCATCGATTACCTTGGCCTGCTGCGTCTCGCGCCCGCCATCACGACGCTGCGCTTCGTCGACCGGCACGGGATTGAGCGGATTCAGGTGTCGCGACTGGACGCGGATCGGATGAACGGAAAGACCGATCTCTCGGGCGATCCCGGCTTCATCGCCGCGCGCGGTGGCCGCGTTCATTTCAGCCCGATTTACTTCTTCGAGCAGACCGAACCGTATATGAGCATTGCCGCGCCCGACCCTTCGGGGGACGGGGCGGTTACGCTCGCGGAGGTGAACCTGAAGTTCATCTGGGCGGTGGTGACCGAGATCAAGGTCGGCGAGCAGGGTTACGCTTACGTCGTTGATGCACGCGGACGTCTCGTCGCCCATCCCGACATCCATCGGGTCCTGCAGATGACCGACCTCTCCGGGCTGCCGCAAGTCCGCGCGGCGCTTGCCCAACGCGATGGCACTGGCGCATCGCTTGAGTCGGTAGAGAGTGCGGTCGACCCCCAGGGGCAGCCAGTATTCACCGCGCACGCTGCGATCTACCCGCTCGGTTGGCACGTATTTGTGGAACAGCCGCGCTCTGAGGCGCTCGCGCCTCTCTATGCCTCACTGTCCAGACAAGCCATCGTTTTGTTATCGGCATTGGGGCTGGCACTGATCGCGAGCTTGCTACTCGCGCGCAGCATGGTTTCCCCGATCCGGGAATTGCAATCAGGGGCGCAAAAGATCGGGGCCGGCAACCTTGGACACCGTATCCAGGTGGAAAGCGGCGACGAGTTGCAGGAGCTGGCGGAGCAGTTCAATCGCATGGGCGCGCAGCTCCAGGATTCCTACGCGGACCTCGAGCGCCGGATCGCAGAACGCACGCGCGACCTGGAGGCTGCCAACCAGGGCAAATCGCGCTTCCTGGCGGCGGCGAGCCACGATCTGCGCCAGCCCATACATGCGCTGAGCCTGCTCGCGGGGCAGTTGCGCTCCACGGGACGTCCGGAAGACCGGAACAGAATACTCAACGAGATCGAAGCCGGCATCGCGGCTCTGGGCAATCTGTTCGACGACCTGCTCGATATTTCGAAACTGGAGGCTGGAGCGGTGACCGCCCAGCCCGAGGATTTCGCAATCTCAGCCATCCTCGGCGCGCTCAATGCCCAGTTTGTTCCGGAGGCGCAGGAGAAAACCCTGAAGCTCAAGGTGCTGCCGGACAACGCGCGCGTGCACAGCGACCCGGTGCTGTTGCAGCGCGTCCTGTCGAACTTCGTGTCGAACGCGGTTCGCTACACCGGACGCGGGGGCGTTCTGGTGGGCTGCAGGCGGCGCGGAGCCAATCTCCAGATCGCGGTCTGGGATACCGGCTGCGGCATTCCCGAAGACCGCAGGGAGGATATCTTTCGCGAGTTCGTGCAGCTCGACAGCCCGGACCGGGATCGCGGCAAGGGGCTGGGCCTGGGACTCGCTATCGTCGCACGACTGGCGCCGCTGCTCGGCAGTCGCGTCGAGCTGAGATCGGTGCCCGGCCGGGGCTCGATGTTCGCGATCAGCGTTCCACTTGCCGAAGTGCAGGACGAGCGCAATGCCGTTTCATCGTTCCCTCCCTACTACGAGCCAACGCAGGGGGTGCCCCTGCGCGGCGTCTTCGCCGTCGTCGTGGACGACGACGAGGCTGCACGCGCTTCGCTGCAGGGGCTGCTGGTTGAGTGGGGATGCCTGGCGCTAGCAGCTCGCGGCGGCACGGACGCGCTTGCCATGCTGGCACAACACGACCGTGCGCCGGAACTCGTTATCTGCGACTATCATCTGGGCAACGGCGAAAACGGCATCGAGGCGATTCGCCGCATTCAAGCCGCTTCCGAGTGCTCGATGCCAGCGATTCTCGTCACGGCAGACGGGGGCCCGGAAGTATTGAGGACTGCGAGGCATCATCAATACCCGGTACTGCTCAAACCAGTGGCGCCCGCGAAACTGCGCGCGTTGCTCGCTCAATTACTGGCGAAAGGCCCAAACGGGTGCGACAGGGAGTTCCATCATAAGGCCGTCTGAGCTATTCTTCGGCGGCTGAAGCTTTGTCGGGTAATGCAGCTCGCCCAAATACCAGTCCAATCCGCGCCGCGGCGATCACGGCTTGCGTTCGGCTCGTCACGTTGAGCGCCTTCAGTATCAGCGTGACATGATTTTTCACCGTGGATTCCGCCAAGTCGAGTTCGCGGCAAATGATCTTGTTCGATTTTCCTTCAAGCAGGAGCCGCAGTACCTGCGCCTGGCGTCCGCTCAGCCCGAGATCGGCCGGAGTCCGCCGAGGTGACCCGCTGCGTCCGGAAGCAGCGGCTGTTTGCGGGTCCGCAGCGGTCGGGCACTCCCAGCGGGCGAGGATCGCTGGCGGAATGTAGATTCCACCGGACAGCACCAGGCGCAGCGCGCTGATCAATACCTCGTTGGATGACAGCTTGGGAATGTAGCCCATCGCGCCTTGATCGAGCGCCTGCGTTACGCTGGCACGATCGTTTGCCGATGACAGCACGACGACCGGCAACGCGGGATGCCGCGCGCGCAGGTCATTCAACGCTGCCAGTCCATGCATCCCCGGCAGGTTGAGGTCGAGGAGCACAAGGTCGAGGTCCGGCTGCGCTTCGATCAGATCGAACGCACCGCGGCAATCGCTGGCTTCGAGGACTGTGACATCGCGGTCGAGTCCGCCGAGAACCCCGCGCAGCGCAATACGTATCAACGCGTGATCGTCAACGACAAGTATCTTCATGGCGCATCAGTCACGCAGTATCAGGTCGCAGGCCGACCCGCGCCAGGAACTGCCGCAGGCGCTGAAAGCGCGCGGTGACGTCGGTGATTTCGAGCAGTTCCTGTTTTTCCGCCAACTCCAGCGGCAGCACTTCCGCGAGGCGGTAGCCCACCCAGGCCGCGTCGTCCAGCCTGACCGGCGCGGGAAAGTGGCCGGCGCCCACCTTGTCGATGATGGCCTTCAGGACCTCGGCGCATACCGGATCGACGTCGCCGCCCGCGGGATCCTCCGGCAGGAGGTCCACCTCGGCCGAGATGAGCTGATTCGCCCCGACCCGCGTCTCGCGGAGGCGAAAGCGCCGGCCGCCGTGCGCGACGAGGTGAAAGAGGCCGAGTTGCGGCATGTCCCACTGCGCGATGGTCGCGAGGCAACCCACGGACTCGGGCAGCGCCGCGGCGCCCACTTCACGGCCCTCGCGGATGAGACACACGCCGAATGGCGCGTTGTCCCGCAGGCACGTCTTGGTGAGCTCGATATAGCGCTGCTCGAACACCTTGAGCGGCAGCACGCCCTCGGGAAACAGCACCGTGCCCAGAGGGAATAGCAGCAACTCTCTAATGGTCTCGGTGGACATGACTCAGCCGCTCCCGTCTCGCTCTGACAGGCCACGGTGCCTGACCAGCACCTGCGCCTGCCGGCGGAAATGCGCGGCGAGCGCTTCCACGAAGTAAACCGAGCGATGCCGGCCGCCGGTGCAGCCGATCGCCACGGTCAGATAGGCGCGGTTGTCGTGCTCGTAGGAGGGGAGCCATTCGGAGACGAAACGCCGGATGTCTTCCAGCATCTTGCGAACCTCCGAGTCGGCGGAGAGGAAATCGGCCACCGCCCGATCGAGGCCGGTCAGGGGCCTCAGGTTGGCGTCGTAGTGCGGGTTGGGCAGGCAGCGCACGTCGAACACGAGGTCCGCGTCGAGCGGAATGCCGCCCCGGTAGCCGAACGATTCGAACAGCAGGGTGAGCCCGACGGGCGGCACTGCGACGAAATCCTTCACCCAGTTGCGCAGCACGTTGGCCGAGAGATCGCTGGTGTCGACGCGGTGACCGAAGTCCGCGAGGCTGGAGAGGAGCTCCCGCTCGCGCTCGATACACTCGGGCAGGGTGAGGACCCCGTCGTACAGCGGATGGCGCCGGCGCGTTTCCGAGAAGCGGTTGATCAGGGTGTCGGTCTTCGCTTCCAGGAACATCATGCGCAGATCGATGCCGCGCTGCCGGAACTCGTCGAGGTGACGCGGCAGCTCGGCGATCGCCTGCGCGCTGCGCTCCTCGATGCTCACGACGGCGCGCGCGTGGCCGCCGGTGGCGAGGTGCTCTACCAGTTGCGGCAGCAGCGCCGCCGGCAGGCCGTCCACGTAGTAGTACCCGCTGTCCTCGAGGACGTTCAGCGCGACGCTCTTGCCCGATCCGGAGAGGCCGGTGATGAGGACTAGCTGCATGTCACCGGTCACCGATCACGGGTCACTCGTCACCTTTCTGCATCTGCGCCGCCTGCCGCGTGATGAATTCGCGCGTGCTGTCCACGCCGCGCTGCTGCAGCACGTAATTGCGCACGGCCGCCTCGGTCAGGACGGCGAGGTTGCGCCCCGCGGCGACCGGTATCGTCACCTTGCCGATCTGCACGCCCATGACCTCCTCGAATCCCGGCTTGAGCGGCAGGCGTTCGTGGCG
Organism: Burkholderiales bacterium; assembly: GCA_035649495.1. Taxonomy (GTDB): domain Bacteria; phylum Pseudomonadota; class Gammaproteobacteria; order Burkholderiales; family SG8-41; genus SG8-41. The sequence continues at coordinate 86,799 of DASRJL010000155.1, forward strand.
CTGGGACTCCCGGGCCGGCCGCTCGAGATGGACGATCAGCTTGAGGTTCTTGCGGGGCCGCAGTGCCGCCTCGCCGAATATGGTCCGGATGTTGAGCACGCCCAGGCCGCGCACTTCCAGGAAATCGGAGAGCAGCGTCGGGCAGCGCCCCTCCACCGTTTCCGGACCGATGCGGTAGAGCTCCACGACGTCGTCCGCGACGAGACCGCTGCCGCGGCTCACCAGCTCCAGCGCGAGCTCGCTCTTGCCGACGCCTGAGTCGCCCGTGATGAGCACGCCCACGCCCAGCACGTCGAGCAGCACGCCGTGCGTCGTGGTGCTCTCCGCCAGCGCGCGGGCGAGGTAGGGCCGCAGCATCCACATCAACTCGACGCTCGAGAGCGGAGAGCGGAACAACGCCGTCTTCGTGGACTCGGCGACGTCGACGAGCGGCGCCGGCAGCTCGTCGACTGCCGCGGCGAGGAAGCAGGCAAGCTCATGCGTGGCGACCTGGCCGAGCACGGAGCGGCAGCTCGCCGGATCCAGGGCGTGCAGGTAAGCGGCTTCCGATGCGCCCACCACCTGGATCAGGTTCGGATGGATGAAGTTGAGATGGCCGATCAGGCCCCGGGAGGAATCCTTGGTGAGCTCGCTGTTCAGCTCCCGCACCGCGCCATCGCGGCCGCCGACCCACTCGAGCCGCAGCTTCTCCCGGTTCTCCTCAAACAACCGGGCTATGCTGACTCGCGGCATGCGGCTGCCACTCGGCGACGAGCTGGTTCACCTCCGCCGGCGTCGCGGACGCCAGCAAGCGCTCCCGAAACGGCCTGTCGCTGAACATCTGCGCGAGCTCCGAGAGAATCTGCAGGTGCAGGTCCGTGGCGCGGTCGGGGACGAGGAGCACGAAGATGAGGTTGACCGGCTGTCCGTCGGGCGCGTCGAACGGTATCGGCTGCTTCAGCCTGACGAACGCGCCCACCGCCTCCTTCAGCCCCTTGATCCTGCCGTGTGGAATGGCGATGCCCTGGCCGAGCCCCGTGGAGCCCAGTTTCTCGCGCGCGAACAGGCTGTCGAACACCTGGCTGCGGGCGACGTGGTGGTTGTTCTCGTAGAGCAGACCCACCTGCTCGAACACGCGTTTCTTGCTGCTGACCTCGAGGTCCAGCACGACGTTCGAAGGCGGCAGCAGCTTGGCGATAAGATTCATGTCAGTCCATCGTGTTGTCGCCCGGCGCCCGGCCGCGGGCCGCTTCTTGTTGTTACGCCCTCGTTCACCTTATTGTTCACCGTGGTGCTTGAGGCCCGCGCCGCCGTGGCGGCGCTCCAGTGATTTTTCCTTGTGCTTGATGATCGTCCGGTCGAGTTTGTCGACGAGCCCGTCGATGGCGGCGTACATGTCCGGATCGATGCTCTCGCAGTGAATGTCCTTGCCGCGGACGTGCACGCTCGCCTCGACCTTCTGGTTCAGCTTCTCGACGGTCAGGATCACGTTGACGTCGATGACGTGGTCGAAGTGGTGCGTGATGCGCGCGAGCTTGCTGGAAAGGTACTCGCGGATGGACGGGGTGATCTCCAGGTGATGCCCGGTCAGGTACAGGTTCATCTGTTACCTCGATCATTGATCGCGGAACCGGGGGAACTCTGGGTTCCGCGCGGTACATTTCCCCTCGCCCTCAGGGAGAGGGGAAAGGGGCGAGGGTGGGTGCGGGGGAGCAGCATAACGCAGCCTCGCGGCCGCTTGAGGCTACAGCGCCTTCCTCATGTTGACAGGGAGAATCTGCAGAGATTCCCGGTATTTGGCAACCGTGCGCCGCGCGACCACGATGCCCTGTTGCGCAAGGATGTCCGAAATCTGGCCGTCAGACAGGGGCTTGCGCTCGTTCTCGGCCGAGACGAGCTGCTTGATCAGCGCGCGTATCGCGGTGCTGGAAGCCGAGCCCCCGGCGTCGGTGGTGACGTGGCTGCCGAAAAAGTACTTGAGCTCGTAGATGCCGCGCGGGGTGTGCATGAACTTCTGCGTGGTCACGCGCGAGACGGTGGATTCGTGCAGGTCCAGCGCTTCCGCGATTTCCCTCAGCACGAGCGGCCGCATCGCCACGTCGCCGTGCTCGAAGAAATTGCGCTGCCGGTCCACGATCGACTGCGCCACCCGCAATATCGTCTCGAAGCGCTGCTGCACGTTCTTGATCAGCCACTTCGCTTCCTGGAGCTGGCTCGCGAGCTGCTGGGAGCCCGCGTTGCGATTGCGCTGCAGGATATCCGCATAGAGCCGGTTGATCCGGAGCCGCGGCATGGCATCGGGATTCAGCGAGGCGACCCAGACGCCCTTCACTTTCTTTACGATGACGTCCGACACGACGTAGCGCGTTTCGTCCGAGGAGAAGTCGGACCCCGGACGCGGGTTCAGGCTCGTGATCAGCTTCTGCACCGAGCGCAGCAGGGCATCGTCGCAGCGCAGCGCCTTCTTGAGCTTGCCGAAATCGCGCGCGGCCAGCGCCTCGAGATTGTGCTTCACCGTTTCGAGAGCCTCGGCGCGATGCGGGGTGTCGGCGGGGAGGGAGGCGAGCTGGAGCGCGAGGCATTCGCTCAGGTTTCTCGCGCCTATGCCGGCCGGCTCGAGGTGCTGCAGGTGCTTCAGGGCGATCTGCAAGTCTTCGAGCCCGATCTCGAGCTCGGGCGGAAGGAACTCGACCAGCTCCTCCAGGCTCTGCGTGAGGTAGCCGCCTTCGTCCAGCGAGTCGATCAGCAGGCTCACGATCCTGCGGTCGCGCTCGGGCAGCTTGGTGAGCGAGAGCTGCGCCATGAGATGCGCGCGCAGCGTGAGCGTGTCGGCCGCGACCTGCTGCGACTCGCTCTCGTCGTTCTCGTCGCGGTAGCCCGAGGGCGGCGCGTCTTCCATCCTCTGGAAATCGACGGTTTCGCCGTCGTCGGAGGACCCCTCCGCGGCCGGCGCATCGGCCGGCGGCGCGTCCGCGGCAGGCGCAGTGTCCGCCGCGGGGGTGGCACCCGGCGGGACAGGCTGCTCGCGCAGGCCGTCGTCGCGCTCGAGCAGGGGATTCTCCTGCAACACCCTTTCCAGTTCCTGGGTCAGCTCCAGCGTCGACAATTGCAGCAGCCGTATGGACTGTTGCAGCTGGGGCGTGAGGGTTAGGTGCTGGGATAGGCGGAGTTGGAGGGAATGCTTCATTTATGGTGTCCTGGGTTGGACCAAACGACCCATACGACCCCCCGCCCTCTCCCCCCTCTCAGAAGATCGGCGGAGACGCTCAAAGGCGGAAATGCTCTCCCAGATAGACCCTTCTAACGTTCTCATTATAGATGATTTCATCGGGTTTGCCGTAGGCCAGCACGGTACCGTCGTTGATGATGTAGGCTCGGTCGCAGATACCGAGAGTCTCTCTCACATTGTGATCCGTGATCAGTACGCCAATACCACGTTCCTTCAGAAATCCGATGATCTTCTGGATTTCCAGCACTGCAATCGGGTCGACGCCCGCAAACGGCTCATCGAGCAGGATAAAGCGCGGTTCGCTCGCCAGCGCGCGGGCGATCTCCACCCGCCGCCGCTCCCCGCCGGAGAGGCTGATTGCAAGATTCCCGTGCAAATGGCCTATATGCAGGTCGTGCAGCAGGCCATCGAGCCTATTACGGATAGTTTGCGGATTATCTTGATAGAGTTCCAGGACGGCCTGCACGTTTTCGGCGACCGTCAGGCGCCGGAAAATCGACGGCTCCTGCGGCAGGTACGAAAGGCCCAGGCGGGCGCGCCGGTGCATGGGGGTATGCGTCAGCCTCCTGCCGTCGAGAAACAGGTCGCCCCCATCCATGGGCACCAGGCCGACCATCATGTAGAAGCAGGTGGTCTTGCCCGCGCCGTTCGGGCCGAGGAGCCCGATCACCTCGCCGCTTCTCACCTCCAGCGAGACCTCCTTTACCACGACCCGCTTCCGGTAGCGCTTGTTCAGGCGCTCGGCGCGCAATTCGCTCTTCTGTGCCGCGGCAGGGCGCTCCTGCCCGGGCAACGGAACCGGAATCTGGCCCGTATCGTTCACGTGGGTCGTGGCGAGCTATTTACGCGGGGAAGACGGCGCGTCTTCGCGGGGGGCGGAGACGGTCTCGGCGGGCTTCAGCGCGAGCGGCGCTCCCGGGGAAGGCGGCTTTTCCTTGCCCTTGGGCTGCATGATCGCCCGCACGCGCCCGTCGGGATTGTTCGCGGTGGCGGCCTTGGAGCCGCCGCCTGTCACCTGGTAGAACTCGGTCTGACCGTCGTAGGAGATGTAGTTTCCCCGCACCTCGTCCTCGGTCCGCTTCATCATGGCCCGGTTGAACATCTGCATCTTGTCCGCCCGCCCGTCGTACTCGATGCGCTCGGCCCATCCCTCGATATACTCGTCCAGGCCCTCGCGCTTCTGCCGGAAGTAGGCGAGGTTGCCCCACGTCGTGCCGTACTTGAATCCTTCCTTGTCCTGGCGGATTTCCATGCGGTCGCCGCGGATCTGCAGCGTGCCCTGGGTCAGCACCACGTTGCCCTCGAAGGTCGCCAGCTGCTTCGCGTCGTCGACGGTGACGCGGTCGGCCTCCAGGTTGACAGGCTTGTCGCGATCCGCCTTCTCCGCGCGGGCGAGCGGGCCGGACCAAGGCAGTGCCACGGCGAGCAGCACGCCGGCGAGAAGCGCGAACGCGGGCGCCGCCAAGCGGCGCGCCGCGCGCTCACTTTCCCGCGGATTTCTTCGGAGCCAGGTTCGGGTCATAAGTTCCCTGGACTCTCGAATGGAGCTTGAGAATCCGGGTGTCGCTGTTCATTTCCAGCCCGACGGCATTGACGACCGTGGCGGCGTCGGTGATGGTGACGGGCCGGTCGGTCTTCGCGATGTTGTCGTCCGGAATGACGTGGAGGTAAGTCGTCCGCATCACCATTTCGCTGCGATCGGCATACGCCGCGCGCGTGACCGTCACGTCCTCCTTGAAATAGACGTTATCCCCGTTGCCCGACAGGAGGCCCTCGCGTGCCGTGATCGTCACCGGCGCCTGCTTGGAGCGCAGGCTCACGAACCGCGGGAGCGTCAGGACCGTGGTGTCGTCATCCGGGTAGTGCACCATCCGCTCGGCGGCGAGAGTGTAGACGACGGCGCCGGCCTCGTTCGTGCGCACCGCCTTCAGCTTGTCCACCATATAGTCGGGGTCGTGGCGGCCCGCCGTCTGCGACACGGGCTGCGCCGGTTCTACCAACCGGTCGAGCCAGAAGGTGAGCACCGCGAGGCTCGCGAGCAGCGCGAAGGGAAACAACGCCGTCAATCGCTCGAGCATCGCAGCCACCCATGATAGACCGAATAGCGCGCACTCATCCCTCAGCCCTCAGCCCTGGAATGCGGCATGGCGCGCCCCGAGCGTGCCCTGCGCGTACATGATCAGCTCGCAAAGCTCCCGGACGGCTCCGCGCCCGCCGCGCGCGCGCGTCACGTAGTGCGCGTGGCGGCGCACGAGAGCCGGGGCATCGGGAACGGTCGCGGCGAGCCCGCATCGCTTGAGCAAGGGCAGGTCCTGCAGGTCGTCACCGATGTACGATGCGGCCTCCGCCGTGATTCCCTGCCGCTCGATCAGCTGATTGAAGGCCGGGAGCTTCTCCTGGGCGCCCTGGAACAGCAGATCGACGCCGAGGTTGCGCATGCGCTCTTCCACCGCGCGCGAAGTGCGGCTGGTAATAACGGCGAGCGCCACGCCGGTATCCTGGAGCAGCTTCATCCCGTGACCATCCAGCACGTTGAAGGCCTTCAATTCGTCGCCCGAACCGGAAAAGACGAGTGCCCCGTCGGTCAGCACGCCGTCGACATCGAATATCGCGAGGCGTATCCGCCCGGCCCGCGCGTGAAGATCTTGCATATCGGGACAAAAGTATAGCAGAAGGGGGGGCTCTTTCTGCCCGTAGCTTGCTTGCAATTCATGCGAGTTAAGGCATTATCGGGCGGATACCGGCGAGCGGTGAGCCGTGAGCGGCCGCTGCGCCCGGAGCCTCGTCCCGCTGGGTAGTCAGACCGGTCCCGACCGAATTCCGTTCCTTCCATGCCGACGACGTTCGAATCAGTGCTGATACTGCTCGCCGCCGCGGTTCTGGTGGTCGTGCTGTTCCGCTCGCTCGCGCTGCCGCCCATGCCGGGCTATCTCATCGTCGGCATCGTGATCGGGCCGCATGCGCTCGCATGGATACCGGATCCGGCGGGCGCGCGCCGGCTCGCGGAGATCGGCATCGTGTTCCTGATGTTCACGATCGGGCTGGAATTCAGCCTGCCCAAGCTGGTGACGATGCGCCGCCTCGTCTTCGGACTCGGCGCAGCGCAGGTCGTCGCCACCATGGCGATCGTGTGGGGCGTGGCCGCGTTCGCCGGCCTCGACTGGCGCGCCGGACTCGCGCTCGGCGGGGTCCTCGCCATGTCCTCGACCGCCATCCTCGGCAAGATGCTCGCCGAGCGCAACGAGCTCGACTCGCCGCATGGACGGCAGATCATCGGCATCCTGCTGTTCCAGGACCTCGCGGTCGTGCCGCTGCTCATCCTGCTCCCCGCGCTCGCGGCGGGCATCGAGAACCTCGCCGCCAACATCGCCTGGGCGCTCGTCAAGGCCGCCGTCGTGCTCTCGCTCATGCTCTTCATCGGCCAGCGCCTGATGCGCGGCTGGTTTCACCTCGTCGCCCGGCAGAAATCCTCCGAGCTTTTCGTCCTGAACGTGCTGCTCATCACGTTGGGGCTCGCCTATGTCACCGAGATCGCCGGGCTCTCGCTGGCGCTCGGCGCTTTCGTGGCCGGCGCGCTGATCTCGGAGACCGAGTACCGCCACCAGGTGGAAGTGGACATCAAGCCCTTCCGCGACATCCTGCTGGGACTCTTCTTCATCTCCATCGGCATGCTGCTCGATTGGCGGGTGGTCACGACCGAAGGCGCGTGGGTCGCGCTGCTCCTCGCATTGCTCCTCGTTGTGAAAGCAGCGCTCGTCTTCGGGCTCACCGCGCTCTTTGGCTCGCCGACCGCCGTTGCGCTGCGGGCGGGCCTCGCCCTCGCCGCGTGCGGCGAGTTCGGTTTCGTGCTGCTTGCGCGCGCCGCCGGACTCGAGGTGATGAGCCGCGAAGCGGTGCAGGTGGTGCTGGCGGCCATGGTGCTTTCGATGCTGGCGGCGCCCTTTCTCGTGGAGCGCAGCGCGGCGCTGGCGCGCCGCTGGGTCGGCTCGGACTGGATGCATCGCGCCATGGAGATCCACAACATCGCGGTGCGCTCCATGGGCGCCGACGAGCACGTCGTTGTCTGCGGCTACGGCAGGAGCGGCCAGAACCTCGCGCGCCTGCTCGAGAAGGAGGCCATCCCTTTCATCGCGCTCGACATCGATCCGCAGCGCATCCGCGAGGCGGTGGCGGCGGGGGAGAGCGTGGTGTTCGGCGACGCGGCGCGCCGCGAGGTGCTCGTCGCCGCGGGGCTCCAGCGCGCGAAGGCCGTGGCGGTGACCTATTCGGATACCGCCTCCGCGCTCAAGATACTCGCGCACGTCCAGGAGATGCGGCCCGGCCTCCCGGTGGTCGTGCGCACGGTGGACGACACCGACATCGAGCGCCTGAAGGCGGCGGGCGCCGCGGAGGTCGTCGCCGAAATCATGGAGGGGAGCCTCATGCTCGCCTCGACGGCGCTGGCGCTGATCGGCGTGCCGTTCAACCGCGTGCTCGCGCGCATCCGCGAGACGCGGGAGCAGCGCTACAGCCTCTTTCGCGGGTTCTTCCGCGGCGTCACCGACGAGACCGAGAGCGACGAGGAACAGCCGCGCCTGCATTCGGTCGTGATCCTGGCGGGCGCGGCGGCGGTCGGAAGCACGCTGGGAGAAATCGGCCTGGCGGCGTTGGGCGTCGAGGTCACAGCCGTGCGCAGGCGACACGTTCGGACGCTGACGCCGGACGATCAGACCCGGATCGAGGATGGCGACGTGATCGTGTTGCTCGGGCTCGCAGAGGATCTCGCGGCCGCGGAGCTGAAACTCATGCAGGGGTGAGGAGCTTCCGAGTACAAAACAAAAGTCCGGCACACTCTTAACGGCATCGCGGAGAGAAACACGACTTCCGCAGCGGGTAGCTAGCCGACAAATCTTGGAACCTGGAAACTCCGAACCGGCTTAGAGCAAGCTCGCTCCGCCGCAGTTGGTGACGACCGTCTCGGCGGACCATGTGGTGCCGACGTAGCACTGGCCGGCGGCGCCGCCCGTCGGCGAAGTGCCCCCGGTTCCACCGCCGTCGTAGGTGGAAAACTGGAAGTTGCCGCCCGCCGGATTACCGTCGTCGATCTTGCGGTCGATTTCGCCTAGGATGGCGGAAGGAACCTGGTTGCCGCTCTTGATGTTGTGGCGCACAGTCAGCGTGCCCGTCCCATAGACATTGTCGTAGATCAGCTTGATGAAGCGTCCGTACAGGTTGGTCGGCGCGGATTTGGCCGTCTCGGCGCCGGCGGCGTAGGTGTAGCTACCCTCGATGAAGCCGGCCTTCGACAGATGGTCCCACACGGCGATGTCCTCGTTAATCGAGTCGCCTCCGCCGATGGAGCGGATCTGACCGTTGTCGTTGCCGTTGGCGGTCGCCGCGACGTTCGAAATGTTGGCGGAAGCCAGGCTGTAGTCCCCGGGCAGGGCGCGAAAGCGGTCGATGAAGCCGTAGTAGGCGGCCTTGACGCCCTCCTGCTGTGAGATCAGGTTACGCACGCGGGCGCCGGTCAGCAATTCCTGGCCCTTCAGCACGCCGCCGAGCAACAGGCCGATGATCACGAGCATGATCGCGATTTCGTTAAGCGTGAAACCGCGTTGTTTACGCACCGTAGACTCAAGGCTTTATCGTGAACGCCAAAACAAAACGCCCGCAGAAGCGGGCGTTGACATGCAGAATCTGGCTAATCCGGCCCGGGGTGTTCCTATACGGTTAGAGCAAGCTCGCTCCGCCGCAGTTGGTGACGACTGTTGCGGCTGACCAGAGCGGGGGCGTGCCGGCGGTATAGCACGTGGCAGGGTCCGGCGGGGTGCCACCCGTTCCGCCGCCGTCGTAGGTGGAAAACTGGAAGTTGCCGCCCAGCGGATTGCCGTCGTCGATCTTGCGATCGATCTCGGCCATGATGTCTGACGGAACCTGGTTGCCGGTTTTCACGTTGTGACGTATGTTCGATCCCGCCCCGCCGTAGTTGGTATCGTATATCACCCGGATGTAGCGAATGTAGGGATTGGCCGCCGCGGAGGTGGCAGTCTCGGCGCCCGCTACGTACGTATAGCTGCCGTTGACGAAACCCGCTTTCGAGAGATGCTCCCACACCGCAATATGCTCGTCGATCGTTGCACCCGACACCCCGGCTTGGGTGATCTGACCGTTACCGTTGCCATTGGAGCACGCGGGGGTGCAATTTATGTTGGCCGAGGCTTGGGTGTAGTCTCCGGGCAGGGCACGGAAGCGATCGAGGAAGCCAAAGTAGGCCGCCTTGATGCCGTCCTGCTGCGAGATCAGGTTACGCACCCGGGCGCTGGTGATCAGCTCCTGGCCCTTGAGTACCCCGCCCAGCAGTAGCCCGATTATGACGAGCACGATCGCGATTTCGATCAAAGTGAAGCCGCGTTGTCTACGCATGACGGTCATCCCTCAAGGAGACTGAAACGGCCGGTACTCTGCAAATTCCGTACCAGTCCCGTAATAAAGCGGCAACGCGGTTAATGCCAGCAACGTGAAATATCTCACGGACCTGGTAATCAAGGCCACATCCCATTGTAATTATGCGGTTTTCATATACTTGGGACGAAGCCGCCGTAATGCGGTAGAGCGGGGGCGTTTGTGAGTGAAAAAACAATGAATTGGCGCACGTTCCCGAGACATGACTGTCAGTTTCTCGTCGCGGGCGACGGTTTTTCATCGCCCTGCAGTTTTTTCAGCCGCTCCGTCAGGAAATGCAATTCCTTCGGGTCGGTGACTTCTCCAGTTGCCAGCAGCCCCCCCAGCAGCACGGTGGCCGCCTCGCGCTCCCCCAGGTCCTCCAGCATGAAGATCCGCATCTGGCGGGCCCAATTGGACGCGTGGCGTGCCTCGCGGGTGATCGCTTCGGCGTATGAGAGGGCGAGCTGCGGATCCTTCAGGCGATGCTTGACGATGATGGCGCAGTGGGCGAGCCAGCGCCAGCGCCGGTCCGGGTCGCGCAGGAACTGGCGATACACGAAATCGCACATCTGGCGCGCCTTGGCCTCGTCCGGTACCTGGCCGTAGAGTTGTGAGGCCATGAGCAACGGGTACTGCCCTGCCGGGTTCAATTCGAGGATGGCATCCAGCCATTGCGTGACCTGCGCATAGTCGAGCTCCATGAACGGGATGCTGATCCCTGGCTGGTTGTCGAACGCCTGGAGATAGAGCGTCATCAACTGCGCCAGCGCTATGGGCTCTCCGAGCGAGAGCGCCCTCAGGACCGGAGGGGCGGGCGGGGCCTCCAGCGCGTCGGCCCGCGCGACGGGCCGGCTTTGCGACGCCTGCCACCCGATCTGCAGGCACAGGGTCAGCGCCAGCAGCGCCAGAACGGGCCGCGGCACCTGGCTGATAGGGCGTTCGTTCTTCATGCTGGAACTGCGTGATACGCGACAGGTGACGGGTGACAGGTGCTCAGAAATTCTTCCTGTGCAGGTCGAACATCGCCGCCCCCGCCAGCAGCGCGATGTACAGCGCGCCCTGCGCCACGATGACCGCGAGCGTAGCCCACGCTGCCGGTTGATTCACGAGCCAGTCCGTCTTCGTCCAGCTTTCCAGGCCCGGAAGGATGAGGGCCAGCCCCTCCACGACCACTCCCATTACCTGATGGCTCAGTACATCGGCGCCCGAAATGGGGTTCGCACTGATCAGGCGCATAGCGGTCAGCGCGCGCGCCAGTATGTAGAACGCCGCGACGAAACCCGCGGCCGGGACGAGCTGCGTGAACGTGATCGCGCAGAAGAGCGCGAGCGCTGCCACGATCGCGAGCTCGACGGCGAGCGAGGTGCCCCACTGTGCGAGCGCGCCGGCGGAGACCGACCACGCGAGCGGCACGCAGGCAACGGCGGCAATAATTGCCGCCACGGCGGCAAATCCCGCCAGCCGGCCGAGGACGTAGTGCGAGCGCGGCAGGTCGAGCGCGAGCAGCACGTCGAGAACCTTGTCGTCGAACTCGCGCGCCACTGCCGCGATGACGTGCAATGCCACGATGAAGACCGTGGCCCAGCGCGCAGCGGCGGCGTAGAACCCGGTGCGGAACCGCACGCCCTCGGTGACCGCGATCTGCTCCACGAAAAAACCGGCGGCGACGGTGAGCGCCAGCACGATGAGAACGATTGCCGGCAGCCGCGTCCTCAGGGCCTCCAGCAGCGTGTAGCGTGCGATGGTCGCGGCGCGGGATTTCATGGTGTGTGGTACCTTAACGAAATCATCGAGCGCGAAGCCGGGATGATTCCCCATGGGACAGTATAACGAAGGCGCCTTCCCGGCCGTATCGGACATGGAGCTTGTGCCCGATCCGGCGGCAGCCGCGCCCGCCCACTGGATGGCGAACCGGCCCCAGCTGTGGCTCGGGCTTATGCTGCTGTCGCTGCATGCGGCGGTGGCATGGGGCATCACCGACTGGTGGTCGCGGGCCTTCCTGCTGGCGCATTTCGGATTGTTCCTGGCCTGGCAGCCGGTGTGGCGCGGCGAGCGCAACATACCAACGCGCTACGCGATCCTCGTGGTGGTGATCGGTTTCGTGTTCTCCGCGTGGAACAACTGGTGGCTGATGGCGGTCTGGCTGGCGGTCCTGTTCGGCCTGATCGGCGGCTCGGTGCCCGGCATCACGGACCGCCGCCAGCGCACGGTCTCGATGCTCGCGGCGCTGTACCTGCTCTCGCTGCTCCTGATCTGGGTGGTCCCGCATCTCTTCGTCGGCCAGACGTTCGAGATCGCCCTGACCGTGCTCGTGCAATACGGCCTCGCTGTCCTGCCGGTTGCGATCATCCTGATCCGCGTGGATTCCCCGCAGACCGCGGCGCGGATCGCCGTGGACCTCTTCTACAGCGTGATCCTGTTCCTGGCGGTGGCGGCGCTGGTGCTGGGCAGCTTCGTGATAAAGCAGGTGAGCTTGAGCAACTACCCCATCGCGCTCGCGCAGACGCTGTTCGTGATCGCGGTCCTCCTGATAGGGCTGTCGTGGCTGTGGAGTCCGCACAGCGGGTTTCTCGGCCTGGGACACATGCTTTCGCGTTACCTGATGACGCTGGGCCTGCCCTTCGAGCGCTGGGTGCAGCACCTCGCCGAGCTCGCCGGGCAGGAGGCGCAGCCGCAGCGCTTTCTCGAGCTCGCGCTGCAGCACATGCAGGACCTGCCGTGGGTGAGCGGCGTCGAATGGGAATCGCGGCAGGGCGAGGGCGAGTACGGCACGCGTTCGCAGTTCTCCGCGGAGATGTCGTTCCAGGACCTGCGGCTCAAAATCTACACCGGCTGGTCGCTGTCGCCGGCGATGCTGCTGCATCTCAAGCTTCTCACCCAGATGGTGGGTCATTTCTACGACGCCAAGCGGCGCGAGGAGGCGCAGCGCCAGCGCGCGTACACCCAGGCGATCTACGAGACCGGCGCGCGGCTGACGCACGACGTCAAGAATCTCCTGCAATCGCTGCGCTCGCTGTGCGCGGCGGTCGAGACGAGCAGCGAGGCCGAGGCGCGCGCGCTGCAGGCGCTGATGCAGCGCCAGCTGCCGCAGATCACGCAGCGGCTCAACGTGACGCTCGACAAGCTGCACGCGCCGCAGCAGGTGGACACGAGCCAGGTGGAGCCCGCGATCTGGTGGGATGCCCTGAGACAGCGCTACGGCCACCGCAACGTCCGCTTCGAAGTGGACGGCGCCGCGCGGGAGGCGAAGAAGCTGCCGGCGGAGCTTTTCGACAGCGTCGCCGACAATCTCATCGAGAACGCGCTCAACAAGGCGTCGGATACCGAGGGCTACCAGGTGCGGGTGACGTTCGCGCCGGCGGTGGGGGGGCTCACGGTGTGCGACAACGGCGCGGCGGTGCCGAAGGCGATCGCACTGCAACTGTTCGAGGCGCCCGTCAGCTCGCGCACCGGGCTCGGCGTGGGGCTCTACCACGCGGCCAAGCAGGCGACGGACCTCGGTTATCGCTTGACGCTCGCTGCCAACGAGCCGGGGATCGTGTGCTTCGCGCTCGCGCGGGCGGAGAGCAAGCAGCAGGCTGGATAAGGTTTTTCCGATGGCCGGCTAGACGATGGGTGGCAGCTTGCCCTGATTGGCGCGGGCCGCCAGCGCATCCTTGATCCTTCGCTCCAGTTCTTCCGCAGGCAAGTCGGTCTGATAGGCTTTGTCACCGTCCCAGGTGTGCTCGCGCATGGTGTCTTCGTCGGCGATTGCCGCGCGCTCCTCTTCCGCCCTCAAGGCGGTCGCCAGCTCTTTCGGATTACGGCCCACGGCCCATAACCGATTCTCTCTAGGGCAGCTTGCCGGCGGTAACCATGCGGTTGATCAGAATGTTCTTCGACAGCCAAGTCACGATATCGTCGAATTCCCCTGCGACGGCCCCGCTGGGGGCATGGGGCCGGCTGACAAACGAGTTGCCGATTCCGTCGCCGTTCGCGATTTCATCGGGGCTGCAACCTCCGGCGGGGCACGGATTTGCAGCGCCTGTACCGGCGCTGATTGCGAGGTATCCGTTCTTGCCGTGAGACATTATTAATGCGGGCGGTCCGTCACCGCTGGTCGTAAGTCTCCCGCCGCATGCGCCAGGAGGCACCGGGACCACCGTCGTGCAGACGTCGATGGTCGTGCTCATCGTGGAAAGCGTGAATGGCGTGAGGTGCTGAGCGAAATTTTGCGCGACCCGGTAACGAAAACGATTGCCCCAAGGATCGGCATTCACTATGCCGAGAGTTACCCATGGGACATTCCCTTCAGTGGTGATGCAGTTTCCGGCTGGGTTGAAGTCCTCGATACCGTCGTTGGGCAGCAAGTCATTGGGACCAGTGCTGGCAGCAGCGTTTACGCGGTCCGGACATGGTAGGTAGCCTCGCGTGATGGCGAATCCTACGAGCGCCTCCTTGATTTCCTCCATGGCCTTTTGCGCGTCGCTTATCTGTCGCTGCTCGACCTGCGTAGTTAGCGGTACAAGTATGCTCCCCAGCAGCAGGGCGATGATGAATACCGCCACCGCCATCTCGATGAGTGTGAATCCCTGCTGGCGATGTTTCATCGGCTAGGGGCTGACGATTACCAAGCTGTCATTGTTCCCGGATGACCGGACCGGCTTTACGTACTGGTAGTTGTCCGGTGAGTCGATGTTCTGGTTGTCGGCGCCGACCGACTCGAGGCAATCGCTGATCGAACTGCACGGGCGCGCCGGCTGGGCGCCGAGCCTGTAGCTGGCAGGCAATACGAGGGATTCGATGGTACTGGAGATGCCCGTGACGGTAAGGAATGCACGGCTCACGTCGACACAATTGAGAACGGAGGCGTCGATGGTCATCGTAGAAGGCATATCGCAGGTATACGGGGGGCCAGACCCGCATGACAGAGCGCATGCGGGAGGCGTGGCGTGGATCTCCGATATGGAAGTTATCTTTGGCGTGCAGCGCGGCGCCACCGCATACACCATCACCTGGTGCCAGTTGTTGGCGATGAACCACCCCGCAGCTCCCCCGGGTACTGCGGTGAGCGGATCCGCGATTCCCGGCGCAGGCACGCAAGTCGATATCGTGGCCGGTATGTATCCGCGATAAGTATTCGGCGTGGACGCATAGCCGGGAAAAGATGCTGCATAGGGATAGTAACCGTTCGCGGTGTAATAGCTGCGGAGGGTCAACCGCAGTTCGCGGGCGACTCGCATTTCCACCACCGGAAAGAGTGCTTCGCGGGTGATCGGAAGCAGCTTGTCGTTGAAGGTGGCCGTTGCCAGTGCGTTGACAAATGTGTTGGTCGTAATACCAAGCTGATTTCCCCCCTCGAGATAGTGGCTGACATTATTTTCGTTGGGTGTGTCCCGGACCTGGGAGCCAACTACCGCGCCAGGTGAAAAAACGATCGCAATAACACCGGAAGGGCCACCGGTTATTGTCAATTGTCCCGGGGTGTCGCTATTCAAGGGACAGGAACCGCATGTGGAAGAATTTCTTGCGTACTCCCGAGATACCGCGTACCACAGCCGTTCGCCGTATCCGTCGCGGAGGTCCGGTAGACGGAGGCTGCGCCAAGGCAACCGCCCTACATACACATTACCTGAAACATAACCCGGGCAGTCCGTCGGAATGGGCGAGCCTGCAACGCCGCTATTGGTGCCGTCGGGGCAAGGAAGTGAGCCTGGACGATTATCTGCTGCGGCGTATCCAATCAACGCATCCTTTGCCTGTGCCAATGCCTGAACGGTGATCCGGTCTCTCTCTATCGACTGCTTCGCCGGCGCGACGAAGTTGTAGACCACCGCGCTCACGCCCACGCCCAGCAGGAGCACCGTGAGCAGCATCGCCTGCCCGCGCTGGCGTGCGGACTGCGGCGCGCGGCGCGGGGGATGGGCGCTCATGGCGGCGGCCTGGCGGAGCTACTTGCCGGTGGGTAGTTGCGCCGGGGCGGGCGGGCGCAGGGGCGGGGTGCCGGTCTCCTGGAGCGGGGCGGGGACGTAAGGCGGCAGCGGTGCGCTGGCCGACGTGGTGGCTTCCCGCATTGCGCGAATTGCATCGTCGAGACTTTCCTGGCGTTCGCGCTCTTCCTTCTTCCGCTCGGCTTCAGCCGCGGCAGTGGTTTCCGGCGCAGGCTTCGCTCCCCCAAGGTCCCCTTTGGGCTCGGGCTTCCGGGCCGGGGCCGCCCGGTAGCCTTCCTCGACGCGTCCGGAGAGCAGCTCGGCGCGCTGGCCAACTCTCAGATCCACGTTCCGGCCGGTTTGCGGGGACTGGAGCGTCACGGTGCCGTCGGGACGGATCTTCCCCACCATTTTCGCGTTGGGCGATTCCTTCCCCGTGACGGCTTTGTTGTTGAGCCAGACCGTAGTCTGGCCGTCGCTGCGCCGTACCATGCCGCCGTAGGTGACGACTTCGGGTGTCGGCGGAGCCGGCTCCTCGACCTTCTCCGTGGCGACTGCGTTGCGCCCGCGCTTGCCGCGCGCGACGTCGAGCGACGAACGCTGGTCCGGCGTGTAGAAGAGACGCCCGATCGGCTCCGCGGCGACGGCCGGCGGCGCGAGCGGCGCGAGCGGCGCGAGGAGCGGCATCAGGACGAGAACGGGCAGCAGCTGCTTCACGGTTTCTTCTCCGGCGTCGCGGAGGTGCTGGCAGTGATCCACGCGAGCTCGCACTCCGCGGCGAGATTGGGCTGGTAGCGGATGACCCCGCGCGTGTCCAGGCGCTTCAGCGAGCACTGATCCACCGTGTATATGCCCGTGCCCTGGCGCGCAAGCACGTCCAGGAACCGCAGCAGGTCTTCCTCGTGAAGGAGCCGGAAGCGGAGCTTCATCACCGATTGGCGGAGCTGTATCGACCCCGGGTTAAGCGCGGCGGCGAAGGGGTAAGGCTTCTGGCTGCCGATGTCGTAGTCCAC
This sequence comes from Burkholderiales bacterium, assembly GCA_035649495.1. Lineage (GTDB taxonomy): Bacteria > Pseudomonadota > Gammaproteobacteria > Burkholderiales > SG8-41 > SG8-41. The sequence continues at coordinate 103,352 of DASRJL010000155.1, forward strand.
GCCGAACAGATCCACCTGCTGGTTGGTCGTGCGCAGCGCGTCGAGCCAGTTGATGCGCTGCTCGTCGCCGGCGAATCCCCGCTTCTGCAGCTGCTGGTAGCTGCCGAGGTAGCGCACGATGAGGTCCTTCTCATCGCCGGAGCGGTGCAGACGCGTGCGCGCATCCTTCAATTGTATTTCGTGCTGCTTGAGATCCCGGCCTGCTCCTATCGCGAGCTGGTCCGTGTAGTAGACGCCCGCAGCCACGCCCAGCAGAATGGCGCCGAGCGCCAGCAGCGGGTTGCGGACGGCTTCGAAATCGGCGCGCGTCATGCGTCGGGCTTCAACACCAGCACCAGCTTGAAGTCCGCCGTCGCGTTCTGATCCGGACTGTCGAGCGTGTTGCCGACGAGGGGCTGGGTCGGATTGACGTTCAGCGGCAGCTTGATGACCCGCACCTCGGCCACCTGCGGGTCCTTGCCGAGCCGCGCGGCAAAATCGTTGATCGTCGTTATCGCCCGCCGGAAATCCCCGTCGAAGGGTCGAATCTCGCCGTCGATGAGTGCGCTCTGCCGGCGCGCGCCGGCCGGCGCCGGCGACCCCGGAAGCGGAGTGGAGGCGGGAGGCGCTGTGGCGCCGGGGGCGGACGCGCTGCCGCGCTCGGCCGAGATCTCGGTAACTCCGTACTTCCAGTCCAGTTCCTTGACCACGATGTTGGGATTTGTCTCCAGAGCGCGGCTCACCAGCGCCATTACGGTTCCGGGCGTGCGCACGGTCTTGCGCAGCTCCTGCGCAAGCTCCACCGTCTTCCTGAGATTGTCCGCGGAGGCGGGCGCCGCCGGGAACTGGCGGGTGACTTCCTGGTACTGCCTTGTCAACTGGGCCGTCTGGCGAACCACGTTCTCTTTGTCGCCCTGGTAGCCGAACATCTGGGAGAGATTCGAGCCGATCCACAGGGCGCCGATCGTCGCGACCCCCGCGCACGCCGCGTAGAGGCCGCGCCGGGTCTGGTAGCGCCGGTATCCCACCGTGACCGTTTCCGGCGCCAGGTTGCTCTCCGGCAGCTTGAGTCCGAGGAGCTGCAGGTAGAGGACGTAGGGCGAGACGTCGAGCAGCGGCTCGGCGATTCCGAGCTTCGCGGCAAGGTCGCGCCGCCCAACCCGCACGCAGTCCAGGCTCGGATTCTCGCGCGCGATGCCCTGGGCGACCTCGCCCAGCTCGTCGCTGCGGTCGAGCAGCAGCACCGACAGGTGCTCGTCGAGCGTCAGGGTGCGCAAGGCGTGCAGGTAGAGCCGCGTGTTCGAGATTTCCTCGGCGAAATAGCGCGAGCGGCTGTCGGCCCTGCCGCTTTCTCCACGCGTCAGACGGGAAAGGCGGAACTGCCGGTCGCGGAAGAACGTGAGCCGCAGGCCGCCGCTGTGCTGGGCCACGACGAGGAGGCTCGTGGCCGTGGCGCCCAACTTCTCGGGCAGGGACGCGGTTACCAGGGGCAGCAGGTAGACGCCCGACACGGGCAGTCCGCGGGCGACGATCGCCTCCAGCCAGTCGGTAACGAGATCGGGATTGGTGAGCGCGGAAAAGAGATACCGGTCGTCGCGGCGCTTGCCGGTTTCGCGGCCGAGCCGCCACGCCGTCATGTACGGCGTGTTGCGATAGTGCTGCTTCAGCTTGCGCGTGGCCATCTGCACGCGGTCCGACCCGTAGGCGTGAGGCAGCGTTTCGAAGCGATAGTCCTCCTCGACCGCGTCCACCATGACGTGGGCGGGGACGTCGGGGAGCGCAGCGAGGTATTCCTTGAAGACGGCGAGCCCGCCGGCGTCGTTCGCGAATGCCTGGCAGTCGGCGAGGCGCGAGCCCCGCCACCGCGCCGCTGTGGCGCCATGCGCGGCAATCGCGAGCAGGAGTTTCTCAGCCATTCAAACCCGGCAAACCAGTGACCGGAGACCGGTGACCAGTGACCGGCGAAGTGTCAGCAACAGTACGCATTGCCGTTTACCGTTCACTGTTTACCGGTCACTTCTCACCTAAAACTTCAACTTGCCAAGAATATCATATACCGGGCCCAGTACCGCCCAGATGACGAACGCGATCATCCCGCCCAGGATCAGCGTCAGGGTCGGCCCGAGCATCTTGAGCCCCTTGTCCACGGCATCCTTCACATCGCGGTTGTAGAAGTAGGTGACGTTGGCGAGCGCCGTGTCGAGCGCGCCAGTAGTCTCGCCCACGCGCAGCATCCGGATCACCAGCGGGGGAAACATCCCGAGGTTCTGGAAGGTCTCGGTCAGGCCTTCGCCGGCAGCCACCTGCTGTCCGGCCCGATTCAGGCCGTCGGAGATTACCCGGTTGCCGACCACGTCCTCGCTGGTTTTGATCGCATCCAGGACGGTGATGCCGGAGCGGTACATTAGCGAAAACACGTTGGTGAAGCGCGACATGATGATCTTCTGCAATATCGGCCCTACGACCGGCAGCCGCAGCTTCGTGTAGTCCCACAGGTAGGCGATCTTCGAATTGGACCGGACCGCAACGATGAGCGCCACCGCCGCGACCACCGGCACGGCGAGCACGATGAGCCAGTACTGCGCCATGAATCCCGATACGGCGAGCAGCGCCCGCGTCTGACCGGGCAGGGCCATGCCCATGGACTTGAAGAGCGTCGCGATCTGCGGCACCAGGAACACGAGGAGCGCGATCAGCACGCCGACCACGACCACCAGCGTGAGCGCCGGGTACATCAGGAGCCGGCGCGTCTGGGAGATCAACTCGTCCTCCCATTTCAGCGTCTCGGCCAGGTTCTGGAATACCTGCGGGAGCTGTCCGGACTGCTCGCCGGCGCGCACCAGGCTCACGAATATGGTGTCGAAAACCGCCGGATGGGTCGCCATGCACTGCGAGAGCATCCTGCCGCCTTCCATGTCCTCGGTCATCACGGTGAGCACTTCGCGAAAACGGGGACTGTCCATGGTGTCGCGCATGTCGCGCAGCCCGTCGATGAGCGGGATGCCGGAGCGCACCATCTGCTCCATGTCGAAGCAGAAGTTGACGAGGTCCTGGCGGGTGATTTGCCCGCCCGCGGCAAACGCGGCCGCCTGGCGGTCGATTTCCTTGAAGGTGATGAGGTCGAGCCCCATGCGCCGCAGGCGCAGCTCGAGATCGACCTCGTTCACCGCGTCGAGCCCACCGCGCGCGGGCCGGCCGGTCTTGTCTATTGCCTTGTACTGGTATGAGGCCATGGTTTCCGGCCGTTACGAGTCACGAGTCACGGGTCACCAGTCGCCGTGCGTAAGCATCAGCCGTAGCGACCGGTCAGGTCGACTGACCGCGAGACCTCGCCGAGGCTCGTCGTGCCGTCGATCACCCGCTGCAGGCCCTCGTCCGCCAGCGACCGGAAGCCCCTGGTGAGCGCGGCCGTGCGCAGCTCCTTGAGCGTGGCGCGCCGCGCGACTAGCTCGTCCAGGTCGCTGTCCATCACCAGCATTTCCATGATCGCGGTGCGGCCCTTGTAGCCCTTGTTCTCGCATTGCTTGCATCCCACCGGGCGGTAGACGTAGGAGAGCTTCTGGCCGGCGGGGCCGAGGAGCAGGCGCTCCTCCCGCGCGGGCGCGTAGGCTTCCTTGCAATGCGGGCACAACACGCGGACCAGCCGCTGGGCAATCACGCCGATGATGTTGCCGGCCATGATGTCGGGCTGTATGCCGATGTCGGTCAGGCGCGGGAAGGCGCCGAGCGCCGAGTTGGTGTGCAGCGTGGTGAAGACCTGGTGGCCGGTCATCGCGGCGCGGAAGGCCATCTCCGCCGTCTCCTTGTCGCGCACTTCGCCTACCAGGATGATGTCCGGGTCCTGGCGCATGATCGAACGGATGCCGTCCGCGAAGTCCATGCGCGCCACTTCGTTCACCGATGTCTGGCGCATCAGCGTCAGGGGATACTCCACCGGGTCCTCGAGGGTCATGATGTTGACCGTCTCGTCGTTGACCTGGGCGAGCAGCGAGTAGAGCGTCGTCGTCTTGCCGCTGCCGGTGGGCCCGGTGACGATCAGGATGCCTTCGGGCCGCGACAGCATGACGTCGAGCTTGCCGAGCGTGTCCTTCGTCAGGTTCATGCGGTCCAGGCTGATGATGGATTTTTCCCGGTCCAGCACGCGCAGCACGATGTTCTCGCCGTAGATCGTGGGCTGCGTGGAGACGCGGAAATCCACCGGGCGGCCGTTGAGGGTGAGCGAGAGCCGCCCGTCCTGCGGCGAGCGCGCCTCCGCGATATTCATGCCGCTCACGACCTTCACCCGGACGGTGATGCCCGGCAGGTAGGTCTTGTGGAGGGACCTCACCGTCTCCAGCACCCCGTCGATGCGGTAACGGATGCGCAGGAACGCGTACTCGGGCTCGAAATGGATGTCGGAGGCGCCGCGCTTCACCGCGTCCACGAGCAGCGCGTTCACGAGCCGCACCATCGGCTGCGTGTACTCGTCGCCGCCCGCCTGCAGGCTGTCGTAGTCGATCTCCCCGGTCTCGATCTCCGTGAGTATGCCGTCCACCGACAGCTCGTAGCCGTAGAACTGGTCGATGTAGTCCTCGAGCTGCGCCTCGCTCGCGAGCGCCGTCTTGATCTCGACCTGCGGGCCTATGATCCCGCGCAGCTGGTCCATCGCGACTACGTTGAAAATCTGCGTGGTGGCGATCGTCAGCACGCTTTCCGCGGGATCGAATGCGATGGGCAGCACCCGGTTCCGCCGCGCGAAATCCTGCGGCACGAGCTTGAGCGCCTCCGAATCGGCAACCACCTGGGCGAGGTCTATCGACTCCTGCCCTATGGTGCGCGCCATGATGTCGCGGATGGCGCTCTCGGTGACGAACCCCAGGCGCACCAGCAGGCGCCCGATCGGCACGTTGTTGTGGCGCTGCTCGGCGAGCGCGATGGAGAGCTGATCGGTCGTGATCAGCCCCTGCTGCACCAGCAGCTCCCCCAGGCGGAGTTTTTTCCGTGTTTCGGCCATGGATCAAAAGGGAACCCCTGAAGGGACCCGATATGGAACCCAATATGGAAACTGAAGGGGACCTGTCCAGGCAGGGTCCCCGGCCGGCTATTCTACCTGCGAGGCAAGCTTGCTGATGCGTTGTTGTGCCTGCGCCACGTTGAAGCGCGCGCGCCCGGTGGCGCCGGCGAGTTCAACCGCACGGCGATAGAAGCCGAGGGCGAGCTTCCCCTGGCTCACGTGCTCGAGCCCCACGGCCAGGTTGTAGGCGTAGTCGGGATTGCTGGGCTCGAGGTTATGGGCCTGGAAATACGCGTGTTGCGCCGCCGCCCATTGGGATTGATCGGCGTAGAGATTGCCCAGCGTGAAATGCAGATGGGCCGAGGGCTCGCGCGCGATCAGCTGCTTCAACCGCGACTCCGCCGCCAGCGGATCGGCCCGGCCGAGCAGCCCGATCAGCCCGCTTTGCGCGAGCGTGTTTCGCGGGTCGAGCTCCAGGATCTGCAGGTAGCGGCGCGTCGCCTCCTCGCTCCTGCCTTCGGTGGTGGCGATCGCCGCCAGCCCGAGCAGGGCATCTATGTTGCGCGGCTCGGCGCGGAGCAACTGCTCGTAGCTGCGCTGGGCGTCGTCGCGGCGGTCGGCCTGCAGTGCCGCGTAGGCGTCGGTCAGGACCGGGCTCACCGCGGTCACCGCGCTGCCGCGGCTGACCTTGATGGTGTCGCGCGGTGCAGCTGCCGGTGCCGGTGCCGGCGGCGGTGCTTCCACGACCGGCTTTACCTGGGCGCGCGGCGGCGCGGGCGCAGGCGGCGGTGGTGGCGGCGGAGCGAGGTCCGGCGCTTCGGCCTGAACTACGGCCGCCGACGGCAGGGGCGCCCCCGGTGCTCCCGGTGTTCCCGGTGCCGCCGGTGCTGCACCCGGAATCGCGCCTGCTGCGACGCCCGGGACTGCAGCAGGCCCTGTGCCGGTCCCCGGGACGGATGAAGGCGCCTGCCCCACCGGGGTCGTGGGTGCAATGGGTGCCTGCTTCAGGAACAGGGCTGGGTGGAACAACTGGAGATAGACGTAGGTCCCGTACGCGATCCCGATCAACGTGGCGATGATGCCGATTATCCAGACCGGGCGCGCCATGAGCCAGGCAACTGCGCCGCCGCCTTTCGCAGCGCCTGTCGCCTGCACGACGGTGGCCGCCTTCGCCCGCTGCTCGCGTGAAGCGGCGGCCCCTCTGCCCGTGCGCGGCGCCGCCGCGGGCCGCGCCGGCGTTTCCGGCCGGAGGGGAGGAGGGGGAGACGACGGCTCCATGGGCGCCGGCATCGGCTCCAGGCTGAGCTCGCTCCTGGGTCCCGGCGAGAAGGACGCCGCCGCCGGGGCCGGCGTCGCTGGGACCGTAGAGGGCCCGGCGGGCGCGGCAGGCCCACCGGGCAAAGTGGGTTCCGCAAGCGGTGTCGCTTCAGCGGTCTCGGCGCGGGCTTCGTCCCGGTCTTTGGCGGCCTTTTCCAAGGCCTTCATCAAGAGACTCATCGCGCGGCTGCGGGTGTATCCAGGTTGTTGTTGCGGTTATTGCCGGTCCGGCGCCCGGAGGGGAGGCGGAATCGTGGAAACGTCGGGCGGCGTTTCAGGCTGCGGCAGGAAACGCTGGAAGAATTTCAGCTCATCGCTGTTGAGCGAGGGGTTGTTGACCACGGTGGTCTTGAGAAAGATCACCAGCTCGCTCTTCGTCACCTGCTCCGTCCGCAGGGAGAAGAGATCACCCAGATTGGGTATATTGCCCGCGAACGGCACCTGATCGCGGTTACGCCGCACGTCATCCTGCATGAGGCCGCCCAGTATCACCGTCTGCCCGTTGCCAATCTGCAGTACCGATTCCATTTCCCGCACCTGTACCTGCGGTACCCGGTTCTGCAGGCAGTTGGCGCGGTTATTGTCGCACAGGCTCGGGTTGGGATCGTTCACGAAGGGTGTGGTTGGATTGAGGCGCGTGATCGTCGGGCGCACCGTCAGCGAGACGCGACCGTCCTCGTTGATCTGCGGCGTGACGCCCATGACGACGCCCACCGCGACCGTCTTGGCGGTGGTATCGACAGTCGTGACCGCAGTCGTCTGAGCCTGGGTGGTTTGCGCCTTGACCTCGAAGTAGACGATGTTGTCCACGACCTTGAGCAACGCCGTCTGATTGTTCAGCGCCATCAGCTTCGGGCTCGACAGCACCCGCGTATTGCCGAACTGTTCCAGCAACCGCACCGTGAGATTGATGTCGCCCTGGCGCTGGTTGTTCTGGTTGAAGAACAGCGCGAAGAACGGCGCGACGGCGAGATTGTTGCCGAGTAGGGCCTGAGTGAATGCAATACCTCCGCTTTGCGACACGCGCGTCCAGTCGATACCCGCCTGGTAGTTGTTGGAAAGCTGCACTTCGACGATGGTGGCCTCGATCAGGACCTGCCGCTGGATCGAATTGACGATGCTGTCGATGTGGCTCTGAACCAGCTGGTGCTGCCGCTCCGTGGCATTCACCGTCACCGTGCCCGACGCTCCATTGACCACCACATCGTCGGGCAGCAACGAGGATTGCTGTGGCGCGCCGGCGGGGCCGGTCATCACGGACGTCGCGAGATTCTGTGCACCCTGGCCCGCGCGGCTCGCTGCTTCCATTTGCTTGACGCGCAGCTCCTGCTCCTGCTTGACCAGCGCCAGACGCTCCGCCTTGGCGTCGGCGGTCAGGCTCTGCAGCCGCGTCGAATTGAGGATGCCGCGGAGGTTGTCACGCAAGTCCACCCAGAAGTCATTCTTGGCTGTCGTCCGTACGACTGTGCTCGACCCGCTGCTGCCGGCGGCTCCGCCGCCACCGCCTGCACCGCCGGTCCCGCCGCTTCCTCCGGCCCCGCCGCTGGCGACGATTTCACCCGATACCCCGACGGTCGAGGTCATGTCGCGGACCATGTTCACGTACCCGATGCGGTAGGTCTTTACATAGGGCGTATCGGGCGACACCACGATCGTGTTGCCCTCCGTGCGATAGCGCATGTTGACCTGCTTGGACACGCGCTCGAGGATCGCCGGGAGCGTTTCGTTGATCGCGTTCAAGCTCACCAGCCCGCTCAGCGTGGGGTGGATGTCGATGTTCTGCTTGGTGTCACGCGCGAGCGCCAACAGCAATTCCTTCACCGGCACTTCGTTCACCACCACGCTGTAGGTTTGCGGCGCCGCCGCCGGCTTGGGCGGCGGTACGAAAGGCGTCACGCGCACGGGCGCCGGGATCGCCTGGTCCGGCTCGACTTTCGCCTGCCGCGAATCGATGTGACCTTCGGAGGTTGGAACGAAGGCACGGAACGGGGTGCAGCCGGCGAGCGCTACCGCGAACAGCAGCGCGACCTGAAACGCGCTAGCGGCAGAGCCGCCACCAGTCGCTATCGTTCGCATCGGTTGTATCCCCTCCGGTTCACGTTCATTCCACTCGCGCTACGAATTCGCGTTTCCCTGCTGCCGCTCGGCACTCTCGTGCCGCTTGATCTCGCCCTGTATCCCCTGCACCGTGCGCAGAATGGGCTTAAACGCCCTGAGCGACGCGGGCAGCGTCTGCAGTGCCTCCTTCGCCGCACCGTGATCGTTGAAACTGCCGTACAAAACGGTGAGCGACGGTTTTTGCCTTGCGACTGTACGATACACAAAAATCTTATTTATTTCAACGCTTTTTGATATAACCTTAAGGTGTCGCTTTAGCTGTTCCGAATCTTCCGACCCCAGGAGCTGGATGCTGTAGGTGCCGGGCGGCTCGCTGGCGAGCCATTGCCGGGTGGCGGTGATACGTGCTTCCAGCGCGTTTTCCAGTTGTCTCGTAGCGGCCGCTTCGCCCCTGGTTTCGGCAGGAGCGGCAGGGGGCGTATCGCTTTTGGCGGGCGCCGCCGTCGGCGCTGCGGGTACGGCTGCCGGGCTCGTTGTGGGTGCGGCAGCCAGTGCTGCTGTCGGCGGAGAAACGGGAGCGGCTGCGGTTGTGGGTCCAGTTGCAGCCGACGCCTTGGCCGCGGGGGTGGCAAGGCTTGCGGTCGGGGTGGGCTCCTTGGGTATCTCAGGGCGCGCAGATGGCGCAGGGGCGATGGCCTTAAGAATTTCCTTTTCTGTATAAGGGCTTATTTCAGCAGCCGGCATGGCGCGGGGATAGGTGTTGCGCTCAAACAACATGTAAGCACCCACTCCGGCGAGAGCGCCTGCTGCAACCAGTCCGGCACCCCATGCATAACGCAGCTCGGCGTGGCGCGGAGGCCGCTGGCTGAATTCGCTATCGCGCACGGCGGCCTCGACGTGCTTCGGCCGTATGGTGTGGGTGTTCTCGGAAAAAGCCACGAGCAGAGCCTTGTCCGCGATGAGATTGACGCGCCGGGACAAGCCCTGCGAGGCGCTGGCGATTTGCTTCACTACGGCCGGCGAAAACATGTCGGGCCCCCGGTAGCCGGCCGCCCGCATGCGGAACATCAGGTATTCGTGGATCTCCGCCGGGTTGAGCGGCTCCAGCCGGAAGCTGTGGGTGATCCGCTCGCGCAACTGCCGGATGTTGGACTGGCGCAGGTTCTCGTCGAGCTCGGGCTGGCCGAACAGCACGATCTGCATCAGCTTGTCGTTGCGCGTCTCCAGGTTGGAGAGGAGCCGTATCTCCTCCAGTGTCGCGAGCGGCATGCTCTGCGACTCCTCCACGAAGACCACGACGCGCTTTCCCGTTGCGTAGCGCTTCAGCAGGAATTCCTGGATCAACTGCATCACCTCCAGCCGGGGCGCGTCGCGCGCGGCGGAGATCTGCAGCTCGAAGGCTATGGCGCGCAGGATCTCCTCGGGAGTGACGCTGGGATTGGCGATGTAGACCGACTCGATGTGCGCCGGCAGCCGCGCCTGCAGCATGTGGCACAGCATGGTCTTGCCGCTGCCCACCTCGCCTGTCACCTTCACGATGCCCTCGCCATGGGTGATCGCGTAGACGAGCGCCTCCAGCACCGGGCCGCGATTGCCCCCGGCGAAGAAAAATTCAGTGTTCGGCGTGATCTTGAACGGTGCCTGATTCAGTCCGAAGTGGCTGTAATACATGACCGGCTCCAGTTGAAAATGGTAGGAAAGTTTGCGGGGCGCAGGTCTCCCCGTGCTGCGGGAGCGGCGGTGAAGCGGGAGCTGCAGAGGGAGGGGCGGGGATGACCCCGCCGCGTGCCATCACGCGCGGGGAGGCGGGACGCCCGTAGCGGGCGCCCCGTTTCACTTGGAGGTCGAGCGTGGCGCCGCCTTGTTCGCTTCCGCTGCATCCCCGTAGTTCTGCATGCGGCTGTAAAGAGTGGTGCGATGGATGCCGAGCAACTTCGCCGCCTGGGTGAGGTTGCCCTGCGTGATCATGAGCGCCGCTTCGACGTAGCCGCGCTCCCACTGGGCGAGCGTCTCGTCGAGATTGAAGCTCTTCTGGATCTGCAGGTGGCGCCGCGCCGCCTCCAGCACCGACTTGAAGTCCTGGCCCACGGCGAGGCCGGGCAGGTCGACATCGAGGTTCTCCATGTCGAGCTCGGTGCGCAACTGGTCCGGATTCACGTTCTTGCCGGAATGCTTGGTCGTCAGGCGGATCACGATATTGCGCAACTCGCGCGCGTTGCCCGGGAAGCCGTATTCCAGCCACAGCTGCATGGCCACGGTGTCCAGCTCGAAGGGGTCCAGGCGCGCCTGGCGCGCGTAGAACTCGCGGAAGTGATCGAGCAGCAGCCGCTTGTCGTCGCCCAATTCGCGCAGCGGCGGCACGTCGATGGTGAAAACCGAGAGCCGGTGGTACAGGTCCTGGCGGAAGCGGCTGGCGCGCACCTCCTGGCGCAGGTCGCGGTTGGTGGCGGCGATGACGCGGGCGTTGGAAACGCGGCTCTGGGTCTCGCCGACGCGTTGGTACTCCCCGTTCTCCAGCACGCGCAGGAGCTTCGCCTGCAGCTCGTGCGGCAGCTCGCCGATCTCGTCCAGGAACAGGGTCGAATCCTTGGCATCCTCGAAATAACCCGACCGCGAGCTCGTTGCGCCGGTGAAAGCTCCCTTGGCATAGCCGAAAAGCGTGGGCTCGACCAGGTTGGGCGAGATCGCGGCGCAATTCAGCGCCAGGAAGGGACGCGAGGCGCGCGCGCTCATCAGGTGCAGCGACTTCGCCACCAGCTCCTTGCCGCTGCCGGACTCTCCCTCGATCAGCACGGGGAAGGGCGCATCGGCGAACTGGGCGATCTGCTGGCGCAGCTTGTCGATCGGTGGGCTCTTGCCGACCATGCCGGCGTCGGAGGCCGCTCCCAGCTCCGCGTCACGGATCTCGAGCGAGCGCTTGAGGAGCGTTTTCAGCGTTTCGGGCTCCGCCGGCTTGGCGACGAACTCGATCGCCCCCAGCGTGCGCGCGTGGCGCGCGTTGGCCTCATCGCTCTGGCCCGACAGCACGACGATCTTGATGCCCGCCGAGTAGGCGATCAGCTCGCTGATCAGCTTGAAGCCCTCGTCGGGCCGGTGCGGGGTGGGCGGCAGTCCCAGGTCGATCAGCGCCAGCTGCGGGGCGCGCTCGAGCTGCCGCAGCAGGCTCTTCACCTGGGCGCGCGAATCGGCGACGTAAACGGAGAAATCACGGCTCAGGACGAAATTGAGCGTGTCGGTGATCAGCGGATCGTCGTCGACGATCAGCAGATCGGGCTTGCTATCAGCTTGCTTCACTTAAGACCCCCGGTCCCGTGAAATCCCCCGCTGGCGGTCTACGACCGCTCGCCGCCCCCTTTGACAAAGGGGGCAGGCACGAGGCGCACACGGCCTGGCGCCGAACGCCGGGGGATTTATTGTCCTGCAACTCCTGGTTCACCTCCGGGCATTGTACCGCAATGGTTTTCCCACGCTAGGAATTTGCCGGGGCGCCCTCGATGCAGGTCAGAAAGGCGCCTTCCAGGTCCGTGCCCCCGTAGCGCCGGTTGAGCTCGTCGGGCGTGCCGGCATAGCGGAGCCTCCCGCCATGCAGTACCACCATGCGATCGCACAGCTCGGCGACGTCGGCGAGCGAGTGGGAGGTGAAGAACACCGTCCTCCCGTTCGCGCGGAGGGCGCGCAGCTCGTTCTTGAACATGGCGCGCGCCTTGGGATCGAGGCCCCCGGCCGGCTCGTCGAGGACGTACAGCGCCTTGCCGGAGAGGAGGCACGCCGCGATGCCTAGCTTCTGCGTCATGCCTTTCGAATAGGTGCGCGCGGAACGGGCCAGGGCGGCCGGGTCGAGATCGAGCGCGGCGAACATCCGCACCGCCCGGCCTTCGTCGTAGGGCTCGCCGTAGAGCCGGAGCATGTATTGCAGAAAGTCCCGTCCCGTCAGGAAGAACGGAGGATTGAACCGCTCGGGCAGGTATGCGAGCCGCGCCCGGGCCGCGGTCTGGCGGTGCTGGATCCCGAAGATCTCGATCGTGCCGCGGTCGGCATCGCAGAAATCGAGCAGGCACTTCAGAAGCGTCGTCTTGCCGGCGCCGTTCACCCCGACGAGGGCGATGAACTCCCCGCGCCGGACCTCCAGGGAGAACTCGTCGAGGGCGCTCATCCCCGCGTAGGCCTTGCCGACCCGGTCGAAGCGCAGCGCGAGTTCGCCCATGCGGCTATCTTAACGCCAGGCGCGTTACGACTGGTCGCGCCGTTTCGCGCCCCGAATCCCGAATCCCGGGTCCTGAATCCCGCCTGCTGCTGCTAAAATGACCGCTTTTCCCGCCCCCATCTTCATGGAGAACCTGGTCGAAATCCGGGACGTCAACTTCGCGTACCTCCGCCAACCGGTACTGAAGGGCATCAACATGACGGTGCCGCGCGGGTCTGTCGTGACGATCATGGGGCTCTCCGGCTGCGGCAAGACGACGCTGCTGCGGCTGATAGGTGGGGCATTGAGGGCGAAGAGCGGCGAAGTCCGGGTCGCCGGGCGGCTGATGAACGAGCTCGGCCAGGCAGAGCTCTACGCCATGCGCCGCCGGATGGGCATGCTGTTCCAGTTCGGCGCGCTCTACACCGATCTCCCGGTGTTCGACAACGTCGCCTTTCCAATGCGTGAGAACACGAGCCTGCCCGAAACCATGATCCGGGACCTGGTGCTGATGAAGCTGAACGCGGTCGGGCTGCGCGGCGCCCAGGAGCTGATGCCTTCGGAGCTTTCGGGCGGCATGGCGCGGCGCGTGGCGCTCGCCCGGACCATTGCGCTCGATCCCATGCTCATCATGTACGACGAGCCCTTTACCGGGCTCGACCCGATCTCGATGGGCGTGATCAGCAACCTGATACGGCGGCTGAACGCCGCCCTCGGCGCAACCTCGATCATCGTCACCCACGACGTCCAGGAGACGCTGCGTATCGTGGATTACGTGTATTTCATGTCGGACGGTGTCGTGGTGGCAAAGGGCACGCCGGACGAGATCCGCAACTCCGGGACGCCTTTCGTGCACCAGTTCGTGTGGGGCGAGATGGACGGCCCGATGCCCTTCCACTATCCGGGCGAGGCGTACTATCGGGACCTCGCGGTCGAGCCGGCGCATGCTTAGTGCCATCACCAGCGGCCTGCGCCTCGTCGGGAACCGGGTCGTGAACGGCGTATGGCGGCTGGGCTACGCCAGCCGGTTCTTCGCGCTCGCTCTGATACGCTCCGGCACGAGCTTCCGGCGCTTCCGGCTGACGATGCGGGAGATCTACTTCGCTGGCGTGCTGTCCCTTATCATCATCGGCGTGTCCGGCCTCTTCGTGGGCATGGTGCTGGGACTGCAGGGTTACGAGACGCTCCAGAAATACGGCTCGGCCGAAGCGGTCGGCACGCTCGTCGCGCTTTCGCTCACGCGCGAGCTGGGCCCGGTCGTGGCGGCGCTGCTCTTCGCGAGCCGCGCCGGCTCCGCGATGACCGCGGAGATCGGGCTCATGAAGGCGACCGAGCAGATCTCGGCGATGGAGATGATGGCGGTGGATCCGATCGCACGCGTCATCGGGCCGCGCCTCTGGGGCGGCATCATCTCGATGCCGCTGCTGGCCGCGATGTTCAGCGCGGTGGGCGTGTTCGGCGGCTACCTCATCACGGTCGTGGTGATCGGCGTCGACGCCGGGGCGTTCTGGTCGCAGATGCAGGGCGCGGTGGATTTCCGGCAGGACATCCTGAACGGCGTGATCAAGAGCGTGGTGTTCGGCGTCGCGGTGACGGCGATCGCGCTCTTCGAAGGCTACGACGCGCCCCCGACGGCCGAGGGTGTTTCCGGCGCGACCACGCGCACGGTGGTCACTTCGTCGCTGGCGATCCTGGGGCTCGATTTCGTGCTGACGGCATTCATGTTTACGGGGGTTTAGATGAACCGGACCGTGCTGGACTTGTGGGTCGGCGTTTTCGTCGTCGCGGGCATCCTGGCGCTCATGTTCCTGGCGTTGAAGGTCGGCAACGCGAGCGAGACCTACAACGTGGGCCAGACCTACGGCCTCATCGCCAATTTCGAGAACATCGGCGGATTGAAGCGCCGCGCCCCCGTGAAGAGCGCGGGGGTCGTCGTCGGGCGCGTGGCCGACATCCAGTTCGACAACGACAGGTTCGTGGCCCGCGTTACCATCACGGTCGACCAGCGCTACAAGTTTCCGCGGGATACCTTCGCCTCCATACTGACCTCGGGGCTGCTCGGCGAGCAGTACATAGGGTTGAAGGGAGGCGGTGACGAGAAGACGCTGCAGAACGGGGAGGCGTTCAAGTTCACGCAGTCGGCGGTGGTGCTCGAAGAGCTGATCAGCAAGTTTCTGTACGACAAGGCTGCGGAAGGCGGCGGGTCCTCCAAATAACCATTTGTTGGCAGGGGAACGGAAGATGACAAGAATCCTCGTGTTTCTAGTTGCTTTGGGTGCATGCGCGGCGCCTGCCCGTGCCGCGGAAATGCTGGCTCCGGATGCGCTGGCGCGCAGCGTCACCGACGAGGTCGTCAAGATACTGCGGACCGACAAGGAGCTCGCGGCCGGCAACCAGAAGAAGGTCGCGGAGATAATCGAGACCAAGGTGGCCCCGCATTTCGAGTTCACCTCGATGGCCCGGCTCGCGATGGGGCGCAACTGGAAGCAGGCGACGCCCGATCAGCACAAGGCGCTCTCGCAGGAGTTCCGCACGCTGCTGGTGCGCACGTATACCACGGCGTTCACCCAGTACAAGGACCAGACGATCGAGTACCGCCCGGTGAAGCTCGCGCCCGGCGAGAACGACGTGGTGGTGAAATCGCTCATCAAGCAGCCGAGCGGCCAGCCGGTGTCGGTCGACTACCGCATGGAGAAGACGGATACGGGATGGAAGGTCTACGACGTCAAGATCGAGGGCATCAGCCTCGTTGAGAACTATCGCAACACCTTCAATTCCGAGGTCCAGAGGAGCGGCATCGACGGACTGATCAAGTCGCTGGCGGACAAGAACAAGAGCTCCCAGGCTCCAGCGGCGAAATGAGCGAAATGATTGCGTGCTCGGACGGCCGGTGCACCTTGCAGGGGCCGGTGACCATCGCCAGCGTCGAGTCCCTGCTCGAGGAAGGCGCGCGCAATATCACCGCTGCGGAGGCCACGATCGATCTCGCGGGGGTCACCGAGGTCGATTCGACCGCCGTGAGCCTGCTCCTGGAGTGGCGCCGTCAGGCTGCGGCCGCCAGCCGCACCGTCCGCTACGTCAATCTGCCCGCGAATCTCCGCAGCCTCGCCGAGCTGTATGGCGTCACCGAACTGCTCGGTGAGGCGTAGGCGGCAGAACCTTCTGGCACGCCGGAGGTCTTCCCCTAGCCCCCAGCTATAGCCCCTAGCCCCTACTTTATGGTCGCCCCGGAACAAATCGAGCAGTACATCAAGGCCGGACTCGAGTGCGAGCACGTCGAGGTGGCCGGCGACGGCCAGCACTTCGAGGCGGTGATCGTGAGCCCGGCGTTCCGCGGCAAGTCGCGGGTGCAGCAGCATCAGCTGGTGTACGGGGCGCTGGGGGAGCGCATGCGCGCGGAGATACACGCGCTCTCGATGAAGACGTTGACGCCGGAAGACTGGGCGGCGCAAAGACCGTGAGCGCGGCGTGGACAGGCTGCTGATCGAAGGCGGCGTACCGCTCGCCGGCGAGATCGGGGTATCCGGCGCCAAGAACGCGGCCCTGCCGATACTCGCGGCCGCGCTCCTGACGGAAGACCCGCTTACCGTCACGAACGTTCCGCACTTGAAGGACGTGACGACGATGCTCAACCTGCTCGCGCAGATGGGTGTCGCCGTCGCGCTCGACGAAAGGCTCGGCGTGGAGCTGACCGCCGCCCGCATCTCGAGCCCGGTCGCGCCCTACGACCTCGTGAAGACCATGCGCGCATCGGTGCTCGCGCTGGGGCCGCTCGCAGCGCGCTGCGGCGAAGCGCGCGTCTCGCTTCCGGGCGGATGCGCGATCGGGCTGCGGCCTGTCGACCAGCACGTGAAGGGGCTTCAGGCGATGGGCGCGGAGATCGTCACCGAGCACGGGTACATGATCGTGCGTGCGCCCCGCCTGACCGGTGCGCGGATCTGCATGGACCTCGTGACGGTGACCGGTACCGAGAACATCATGATGGCCGCGACCCTCGCGCGCGGGACGACGGTGATCGAGAACGCGGCGCGCGAGCCGGAAGTGGCGGACCTTGCGCTGTGTCTCACCGCGATGGGGGCGAAGATCGACGGCGCGGGCACCGATACCGTCACGGTGGAAGGCGTGGAACGGTTGCACGGCGCGCAGCACACGGTGATGCCCGACCGCATCGAGACCGGGACTTTCCTCGTGGCGGCGGCGGCGACCGGGGGGAGCGTGACCTTGCGCAATGTCCGGCCGCAGATACTGGACGCCGTGCTGGACAAGCTGCGCGAGGCCGGCGCGCACGTGACCACTGGAGCTGACTGGATCAGCCTCGCATCGAACGGCGCGCTGAATGCGGTCAACCTGCGCACCGCGCCCTATCCGGCGTTTCCTACCGACATGCAGGCCCAGTTCATGGCGCTCGACACGATCGCCCGGGGCACGGGCATCGTCACGGAAACGATATTCGAGAATCGCTTCATGCACGTGCAGGAGCTGAAGCGTCTCGGCGCGGACATCGAGGTGGAAGGCAACACGGCAATCGTGAAGGGCGTCGCCCACCTCGACGGGGCAAGCGTGATGGCGACGGACCTGCGCGCCTCGGCGAGTCTCGTGCTCGCGGGACTGGTTGCGCGCGGCACGACCACCGTGGACCGGGTGTACCACCTCGACCGGGGCTACGAACGGATCGAGGAGAAGCTCTCGCGGCTGGGCGCGCGGATCCGCCGCTCGCGTTGACATTTAAGAACTGAACCGCCCAGAGTTACCGATCGGCGTTCAGCGGCGGCTTCAACAGCAGGATCAAGGATTCGGGATTCTGGATTCGGGAGTCAGGATTCAGATGTTCGTCCGCGCGTTGAGCGGCGAACGACTCGTCCGTTCCAACGCGCGGAGTTAAACCGGCGCGTGGCGTCCGGGTTTAACTCTTCTTGGTGTTCTGGGCGTCTTGGCGGTAAGATGTTGTTTTTCTTGGGTTCCCCGTGATCACCATCGCCCTGTCCAGGGGTCGCATCTACGACGAGACCGCCCCGCTCCTGAAGAGCG